>CAIOFV010000069.1 GCA_903857665.1 uncultured Myxococcales bacterium | reverse complement strand
TGTCGCAGCCCGCACGATCCCTTCCAGTCTCGCCCGCTGAGCATCGTTCAGCACGACCGCAACCGCACGCCGCATCTCGATCCCCCGTCTCGTCAGGGGGACTCTAGCACAGTTCTAGGCATTTGTGGCGGAGTACACTAGTGAAGTGTCGATCGAGTAGTCTGAAATGGAAAGTGGCGCTTCACGAAATGCAGCCCTGGCCAGTCCATGCATCGCCGTTGACCTCGCCAACTCCGACCGGTAGGCTTCCGCCGCGCTCAAGCAGCGCCTGCCTTTCCACGGGGAGCGGAACCATGCGGATACCGACGTTGCTCGCGTGCGGCCTCCTCCTCGCCGCCTGCTCGAGGGGCCCGGCGCCGGTGGCGGATCTTCCCGACGCGACCACTGCCGACGCGGCAGACGCGGCGGCAGACGCGATGGACACGGCCGATGCCCCGGACGCCCCCGACGCGCCAGACGCCCCTGCCCCTGACGCCCCCCCCGACGCGCTCGTCGATGTGCCCGCGGACGTGCCCCCGGACGTCCCCCCCCTTGCGCCCCTTCCCCTCGACTACATGGGCATGTGCCCGATCGACTCGGACCCCGACATCCCCGAGTGGGACCGGGTGCAGGCCTGGGGCGTGAAGCTGACACGCGAGGGCTTCTTCTGGGAATGGATCTCCAACGACGACGGGACGCTGGATTTTTCGTGGCCGGACCGCTACTTCGCGGAGGCCGAGAAACGCGACATCCAGGTGCTGGTGGACCTGTGCTACGACAACAAGAGGTTCCAGGACCCGGGCGAGGTGCGGCCCTCGATCTCGGCCGCGCATCTCGCGGACTGGCGGGCCTATGTGGTGGCGGTCGCCTCCCGGTACAAGGACCGGGCGTGGGGGTTCGAGGTCTGGAACGAGCCGAACCTCGACATCTTCTGGAAGGGCTCGGTTGCCGAATTCGTCGCGGTGGCGAAGGTGACGGTGCAGGCGGTCCACGAGGCCGCGCCCGGGGTCCCGGTGTCGGTGGCGGGCCTGGCGAGCGCCGGGCTGGACTACCTGGACGCGCTGGAGGCGGAAGGGTTGGTGAGCGAGGCGGACGCGGTGTCCTTCCACCCCTACTGGCTGGACGCGGAGGGTTCCGTGGACACGATCGGGGTGGTCCAGGACTGGCTCTACCAGCACCATCTGGACAAACCGCTGTGGCTGACCGAGTACGGATGGCCCACGGGCGGGACCTACCCGACCGCCACCAGCCTCGACGGGCAGGCCGAGCGTCTGATCCGTTTCCAGGCCGGGGCGGCGCCGCTCGGGGTGCGCGCCAACTGGATGTTCGCGTCGTACGACTGGCAGGATCCCGTGAACGTGACCGACCCGTCGAACTCCGAGGGGTTCTTCGGGGTGGCCTATCGCACGGCGGGCGACAAGCCGGCGGCCCATGCGTTCCAGATCCTGGCGGGGCTGCTCCCGGGCTCGACCCCGGACCCTGCCATCGGCCTGGCGTTCGCGGCGGGAACCGGGCTGGACGTCACCGGCTTCCGCCGCCCGGACGGGACCGTCGCGATCATCGCGACGAATCGGACCGCGGCCCCGATCGTGATTCCCATGCCGGCCGGGGCCACGGTGGCCTGGCCGGAACCCGCGGACAGCGCGTCCGGTGCGGCCGGCCCGATCACGGTCGCCGCGGACCGCAGCGTGATCGTGACCGGTCCCGCCTTGATCGTCGAGGCCGCGCCGGTCCGGTGAGTCGCTGGGGAGGGAGTGCCCGCCCATCCGGTGATGAACCGGGCGACGCACCTGAACCGGCCCGCGCGGTGGTACATTTCCCTTGGCACCTGCCCTGGAGGGACGATGCGCGCGCATGCCATTCGGCTCCTGGCTGCG
Source organism: uncultured Myxococcales bacterium (assembly GCA_903857665.1). GTDB lineage: Bacteria > Myxococcota_A > UBA9042 > DTJE01 > DTJE01 > CAIZWN01. The sequence goes on along the minus strand of CAIOFV010000069.1, from coordinate 140,071 downwards.
TTCTGCCTGGCGGCGACCGCGTGCTCCAGTGCCGTGAGGGCGGATCCGGACGGGATCCGCATCCGGGTGACGGCGGCGCAGTTGCAGCAGAGGATCGACCGGGCCGGGGGATTCCCGATCCATCGCAGCCTGAAACTGCTGGGGAGCATCCAGGTGGATTCGGCGCAGTTGCTGCTGCTGCCGGACGAGAACTCCATCGGATTGTCGATGCCGGTGAAGGTTCAGATGCTGGGCCGGTCCTGGTCGGGAAGCGTGGCGTTTTCGGTGGCCCCGGGCTACGACCGGAAGACTGGCACCATCTTCCTGCACCAGTTCGCGCTGCGGGAGGTTCAGGCCCAGGGGCTGCCCCAGGACATCGCGGACCTTTCCGCGGGCATCATCACGGAGGTGCTGCGCGATTCCGTGAAGCGGTACGACGTGTACACCCTGGACCCCGACAAGTTCGTCGAGGCGATCGCTCGCCTGCTGCTGAAGGACATCGAAGTCCAGCGGGACGCCGTCGCGTTCCACCTGGGATTCTGAGTCCGCGCTGCGGTGCTGCCCCCCCCTCGACCCGGTGCCTTTGAAGGCCTATCATCGAGGCACATGCAGGGGGCTGGAATGCGCGACACGTTGTGTGCCCTGGGCCTTCTGCTGATGCTGGGATGTGGCGGCGGGACCTCGGCGTCGAACGACGTGGCGGGCGGCCTGGACGGCGTCGCCACGGATGGAACCGTCGCAGGCATCACGCTGTCCGGCAGGCTGGTCGCCGGCGCCCAGGTCGCCGCGTCGGCCTCGCCGATTCCGCAGTCCCTGCCGGCGTCGCTGCCGGCGGGTGAGCAGCGTTCGGCCCTGGCGTCGGGCGACCCCCTGGTCGGCTACCAACTCTACTGCGTGACCTTCGCCACCCCGCCCACGGCGGCCAGCGGCACCGCCGATGCGACAGGCCAGGTGACCCTCGACCTCGACGCCGCGGGCGTTGCCTTCGGGTGCTTCGTGCTGGACACCGACGGCAAGGGCGTGGCGACGCTCATCTTCACCAGCGGCGCGCAGCGGGGCCAGACCCTCACGCTCACCGCCGATGCGGACCTGGGCAGCATCCAGGTGGACCTGGACAACCATGTCGCCCAGACCGACGTCTCCACGACGGGCACGCTGACCGGGAGCGACGGCCTCGCCTGCCCCCTGGGCGCGTGGGTGCTGAGCGTCCCCAGGCAGGATTGCACCGGAACGGCCACGGTCACGCTCTGGTTCACGAAGACCGCCGACGGGCAGTACCGGGCCAGCTTCACGATCGGGCCGATCGAACTGCCCACGACCCGCGTCTGCGGCTACCATAGCGAGGTCGACCTTCCCATGACCGAAAGCGGCGGCGCGTTCACGTTCACGTTCCTGAACAACCCCACCTGCGCCCTGATCTTCGATACCGTGGTCGCGACGCCCAACGGGGATTGCACCCAGATCGCCGCCGCCAGTTCCATCGCCGGTTGCGTGGGGTGCACGGAAGGGCAGTGCGGATGCGGGGGCGGGACACAGACATGTACGCAATCGTTGACCGCCACGCGGCAGTAGGTCGTGGCTTGCCCGCCCGGCCCTTGATGTTTCGCGGAGAGCCGCTATCCTGTTTGCCCACGGAGGGATGGAAGGCATGGCGGTTCGACGCTCGGTCCGGGAGTGCACGGGGTTCCCGCACCTTTTCCTGCTCGCGCTTTCCCTGGCTGCCTGCTCCGGAGGCGGGAAGCCCGAGGACCTGCCCCGCGCGGACGTCCGGGCTGCCGCCCTCGACCTGTCGTACCAGTCGTCGCACGAGGGCACGAGCGCCGACCTCCCGACGGCCGATCCCGGCGCCGAGTCCGAGTGCGAGGGCGGCTCCTGCGCCGCCGACGAAGGGTCCGACGGCACCGAAGCGGTCGTCGCCGGCACGAACTGTGTCGATCCGATCGACTGGCAGTGCGTGGACGCCTCCCGCGCCCAACGCTGCACGCTGGGCCAGATCGAAATCCACCTGTGCGGTGGTGCCGAGGTCTGCGAGGTCGGCGTGTGCATGCCCGTCTGCCCTGCGGGCACGGCCAATTGCACCCTCGACCCGACCGTCGGTTGCCCCATCGACACCAACTCCGATCCCCTCCACTGCGGCAACTGCTTCACGAAATGCGGGGATGCCGACTGCGTGCACGGCGCCTGCGTGTGCGCGTCCGTTACGCAGGCCGCAGCGAACAGCCCGCTGGACATGTTCATCATGATGGACCAGTCGTCTTCCATGGACGAGGCGACCGGATCTGGCGTCAGCAAGTGGGATGCCATTTCCGAGGCGCTCCGGGCCTTCGTCACGGACGCCGGGTCCGCGGGCATCGGCGTGGGCATCCAGTACTTCCCGATCATCACCGGCAGCTTCATCTTCACGTCCGAGTCCTGCGACGTCGCCGACTATGCCCAGGCCGAAACGGCCATCAAGGTGCTCCCCGGCAATGCCACCGCCATCATCAACTCGATGGCGGCGCACGGTCCGAACGGCAACACGCCGACGCACCCTGCGCTGCAGGGGGCCGTCAATTTCGCGAGGTCCCACGCGATGGCCAACCCGACCCACACCGTCGTGGTGGTGCTGGCGACGGACGGGGAGCCGACCGAATGCGATCCGCAGGACATCCCCACGATCGCGGGTGTCGCATCGACCGCGGCAGGCGGCACCCCGGCGATCCTGACCTTCGTGGTGGGAGTGGGCTCGTCGCTGAGCAGCATGGACCAGATCGCCTTCGGCGGCGGCACGCAGAAGGCGTTCGTGGTCGACCAGGGCGGCAACGTGACGCAACAGTTCACCGCGGCCCTGCAGGCGATCGAGGGCAAGGCGCTGGGGTGCACGTACGCGATCCCGGCCCCCAATCCGGTCGGGCAGGCCATCAACTACGAGAAGGTCAACGTCCAGGTGACCCTGACCGGCGCCCTGCCCGTCCAGGAGGGGTACGTGGCCTCGCCCGCCGACTGCGGCGCCACCGGGGGCTGGTACTACGACGCCCCGGCACAGCCCAACAAGATCCTGCTGTGCCCCGTCACCTGCACGGCGGTCACCGGCGACCCGAAGGCCAAGGTGGACATCCTCCTCGGGTGCTGGCGGTCGGACAAGCCGCCGGACACGCACGGCTAGCCGATCGGCCGCCCGTCATTCCCGAACGAAAGCCCATCCCAGGATCCGAGGAGTTCCGCTATCCTATCCCGGCCGCGAGGGGGTTTCGATGCGCAGGGGACGTGCGGGGGCTCTTGTACTGGTGCTGCTGGCCGTCGGCTGCTCGGGAGGGTCGGGGACCTCCAGGGACGTGCTCGGGGAAATCGTGATCATCCCGACCCGGGACATCGTCCAGGACCCGGGAACCCGGGACACGGGCGATACGCCGTCCCGGGACGTTGCAAGGACGGACGTCCCGCAGGAACTGGCGACCGACCCCGGACCGGCCACCGACGACGGCGCCACCGACGAACCGATCGACGTCCCCTCCCCGCTGGAGCTGCCTGATGTTGCGCCGGACCTCGGCGTGACCGACCTTGCCGGGGATGCCCCGGACGCGCCCGTGATCGACCTGCTTCCTGCCGACGTGACAGGTGACCAGCCTCCCGACCCGGGACCCACCGACGTCGGCCACGACCTGGTGGCAGGCGCCTGCCCGCCCGGGTCCGTGACGTGCTGGTGCGAGGACGAAACGCAGTGCGACCCCGCGTATGGCAAGCCTTGTCGGCCCAACCGCTGCAACCCGACCACCGGGCACTGCGTGCTCGATTCGGGATTCCTGGAAGGCCAGGAATGCGACGACGGGGACTTCTGCACGACCGGCGAGACGTGCGTGAAGGGGAACTGCGTGGGGGGCGTGGTCGGTTGCGAGTGCCATGCCGACGCCGAATGCCCGGACACGAACCCGTGCACGGACGACCAGTGCGTGCAGGGGCACTGCCAGCATCCCTTCAACACGGCGCCCTGTGATGATGGGGATGGGTGCACGAATGGCGACGTCTGTGCGGACGGCGCCTGCGTGCCGGGCTCGAGGGTCTGCGAGTGCGATGGCGACGCCCGGTGTGACGACGGCATCGCCTGCACGGCCGACCGGTGCGTGGGGGGCGCCTGCACCCACGTGCTGGATGCCGGCACGTGCCTGGTGGCCGGGGCCTGTGTCGTTGCGCCAGCGACCGAACCCGGGAACGTCTGCCGGGTGTGCGATCCCGGGACCGCCACCGACGCGTGGACCAGCGTGATGGACGGCACGGCCTGTGACGACGGCAACGCCTGTACCGCGCCGGACGCGTGCGTTTCGGGTGCCTGTGTCCCGGGCCTGAAGGTCTGCGAGTGTGTCACCGCGGCGGAATGCGACGACGGCAACCCGTGCACGGACGACACCTGCCCGGCCAATGCCTGCCTGCACGCGGCCAACACGGCACCTTGCGAGGACGGCGACCCGGCGACCCTCGGCGACCGGTGCGCCGCCTCGGCGTGCGTCCCCGGCCCCCGTTGCGGCGACGGGACCTGCGCGCGGCCCGCGGAAACCTGTGCGACGTGCCCTGCGGACTGCGGCGGCGCCTGCCCGACCCGTGAAACGCTGTGTGCCGACGGCTGGGACGATGACCTCGACGGGCTGACCGATTGTGCGGACCCGGACTGCCAGGGCCTGCCGCCGTGCACCCCGGACACCTGCACCCAGGTGGACGGCACCGCGGCGTGCGGCACGACGAAGTACTACCTGACAGCCTACGGCGACAACCTCACGGGCCACGCCAGCGCCGCGTGCGGCGGCGACTCGCTGTCCGGGAACGACATCATCTGGAAGTTCGTCAGCCCGGTGACCCGGCAGGTCACGGTGCGGATCGACCCATCGGATTTCAGCAGCAGCGACACGTATTCGCTGTACGTCCTTTCGGGGGCGTGCAACCCGTCCACCTGCATCGCCTCCGACTGGGGCTTCTATGCCCTGGTCACGTTCATGGCCGAGGCCGGGCGCCCGTACTACTTCGCGTACGAGGAGAGCTGGTCCGGGACCGAGGCCGACCTCCACGTGTCCTGCAACTAGGCCCCCGTCATCCCTGCCCCGGCGTGACCAGCTTCAACCCCACGATCCCGGCCAGGATCAACCCGACGCATAGCAGGCGGGGCCAGGACGCCGACTCGTCGAAGAGCACGATGCCCAGCACCACGGTGCCGATCGCGCCGATGCCGGTCCAGACCGCGTACGAGGTGCCCAGCGGCAGGCTTTTCACGGCGATGCCCAGGAGGACCACGCTGAGGACCATGAACACGACCGTGATGGCCGTTGGAACGGGGCGCGTGTAGCCGTCCGTGTACTTCAGACCGACCGCCCAGGCGACTTCGCACAGGCCTGCCAGGAACAGGATGAACCACGGCATGATGCCTCCGCGTGCCGCCCGCCCGATTGTACCAGCAGGGCGTCGGCCACACGGACTGCGCGGGCCCCCGGTCCGTGGCCTGCCCCGTGAAACGGCCCCGGCGTTGCCCCCCCGCGCCCCTCCCGTTGCCCCTGTCCCGCCGAGGTCCTATGCTGCCAGGGTAACCGCGTTCGCGAACCCGGAGGCACGCCATGCACCAGATCCATCGCATCGAGGACGGCCGGAAGTTCCGGCTGGACGACGTGGGCCCGGATTCGACGAAGGGCGTGAAGGGCAAGGCCGAGGGCCTGCGCAAGACCGAGGAGTTGGTCGCGCGCATGGACGGGCTGCAGGAAGCGCTGTTCGTGGACGGCCGGAAGGGCCTGCTGATCGTGCTCCAGGCCATGGACACCGGCGGCAAGGACGGGACCGTGCGGCACGTGTTCCGCGGGGTCAATCCCGCGGGCTGCGACGTCACCAGCTTCAAGGCCCCGACGCCCGACGAGGCCCGGCATCCCTTCCTGTGGCGCGCCACCAACGCCCTTCCGCCGCGGGGCGGCATCGGCATCTTCAACCGCTCCTACTACGAGGACGTGTTGATCGTCCGGGTCCACGACCTGGTGCCGAAGGACCGGTGGTCCCGGCGCTACAAGCGGATCAACGAGTGGGAGCACATGCTGGTCGAGGACGGGTACGTCGTGCTGAAGTTCTTCCTGCACATCGGCCGGGACGAGCAGAAGGCGCGCTTGCAGGACCGGCTGGACGACCCTTCCAGGCAGTGGAAGTTCAACCCGGCCGACGTGGAGGAGCGCAGGCACTGGGACGACTACATGGCGGCATACGAGGACGTGATCCGCAAGTGCTCGACGCCCTGGGCGCCCTGGTACGTGGTCCCGTCGAACCGAAAGTGGTATCGCAACCTCGTCGTCGCCAGCGCGATCGTCGATGCCCTCGAAACGCTGGACCTGAAGCTGCCGCCCCTCGACTACGACCCTTCGACGATCCGGATCGACTGAATCGATCGGGCCCGTCCGCGGGTCGTCGCTCCCGTGCCGTTCCTTCGCCCTCCTGCCCCATGTCCTTTGTTGGGCATCGGTCGCGAATCTGGGACACACTCGATCGCGGAAATCCGGTGGCATCCTCCGGCGTCGGGCAGACCCTGCGCCAAGGGAGTTCGCAATGACCCAAGACATCCGTGTCCTGGTGATCGAATTCCGGGCGGCCGACGTGGACAGGATGCGCGTCCTGCTGACCGGTGCGGACGAGGCGTCCTTCGTTGTCTGGAATGAAGCCACGCTGGCCGACGGCCTGGATCACCTCGGGCAGGGCGGCACCGACATCGTGCTGCTGGGGCTGGGCCTTCCCGACGTTCCCGGCCTGGAAGCGCTGGATCGGCTGGTGAAGTCGGCCCCCGACGTGCCGGTGGTCGTCATGACCAGCCTGGAAGACCGCGCGATGGGGCTGGAGGCGGTGCGGCTGGGCGCGCAGGACTTCGTCCTCCGGGAGCGGACGACGGCATCGAGCCTCACCCGCATCGTCCGGTATGCCGTCGAGCGGAAGCGGGCCGAGGAGGCGCTGCGCCGGAACGAGGATCGGTACCGCCTGCTGTTCAACGGCATCAATGACGCCGTGTTCGTCCATGGATTGTCGGACGCGGGGCGCCCCGAGCGTTTCACGGCGGTCAACGACGTCGCGTGCCGGCGGTTGGGCTACTCGCGGGAAGAACTGCTGACGATGGTCCCGATGGACATCGACGCCCCGGAGTGCCTGGAACTGATCCCGGCAATGATGCTGAAGCTGCGGGCCGACGGCGTCGCGATGTGGGAAGGCGTGCACGTCACGAAGGACGGGCGCAGGATCCCGGTCGAAATCGGGAACCACCTGTTCGACCTGGAGGGCCGGCCCACGATCCTGTCGACGGTTCGCGACATCACCAAGCGACGACAGCGCGATCACGAACTTCGGGAAGCCCACCGCAAGCTGAACACCCTCATCGACAACCTGCCGGGCGTGTTCTACCGGTGCGCCAACGACCCGCAGTGGACGATGGAGTACGTGAGCCGGGGGGCGCTGGAATTGACGGGCCATCCGGCCGAGGACTTCGTCGGGAATCGCGTCCTGTCGTTCGCCGACATCATCGAACGGGACGACCAGGCGAGGGTCTGGGCGGAAATCCAGAAGGCCATCGCGGCGGGGCAGGCGTTCACGTTCGAGTACCGCATCCGGACGGCGACAGGCGAAACGAAGTGGGTGTGGGAACGAGGATCGGGGGTCTTCATCGACGGGCAGTTGGTCGCGCTGGAGGGCTTCATTTCGGACATCACCGAACGCAGCCTGGCGGTCCAGGCCCTGCGCGAGGCGGAGGAGAAGTATCGCAACGTCGTGGAGCACGTCAGCGACGGCATCGGCACTGCCAACCAGGACGGGATCATCCGGTTCGCGAACCCGGCGATGGCGAAGATGATGGGCTTCGACGATTCCCGGGGGCTTGTTGGCCGCAGCATCGACGAGTTCGTCCCTCCGGAAACGGGGCCCGCGCTGCTGGCCCGGATCGTCGAAGAGCTTCTTCCCTTGGGCGTGCAGGCGGAACCGGTCGTCCAGACGGTTCCGGTCCGGAGGCGGGACGGGACGGAAGCCATCCTGGAAGCGCGGGTGTCGTGCAGCGGGAAGGACGAGAACGGCCTGCTGCTGAACGGCGTGATCCGGGACATCACGCAGGAGGTGCGTGCGGCGAAGATCCTCGAAGAAACCCACGACCGGATCCGGAAGGCCCTGGAAGGGACCATCCTGGCGATGTCGCGCACCGTCGAGACGCGCGACCCCTATACCGCCGGTCACCAGCGGCGCGTGGCAGAACTGGCGCGGGCCGTCGCGCAGTTCATGAACATGACGAAGTCGCGGGTGGAGGGGCTGTACTACGCCGGCCTGGTGCATGACGTCGGGAAGATCGGGCTGCCCGCCGAGATCCTGTCCAAGCCGAGCCGGCTGACCGCCACCGAGTTCCAGTTGATCCAGAGCCACTCGGCCCTCGGGGCCGACATCATCGGGGACATCGACTTCCCCTGGCCCATCGCCACCATGGTCCGGCAGCACCACGAACGCGTGGACGGGTCCGGGTACCCCGACCGGTTGTCGGGGACGCAGATCCTCCAGGAATCGTTGATCCTGGCGGTCGCGGACGTCGTGGAGGCCATGGTGTCCGACCGGCCCTACCGCCCGGGCCTCGGGATCGACGTGGCGCTGGCCGAAATCGTCGCGGGATCGGGAACGCGGTACGACGCCGAAGTGGTCGATGCGTGCGTCAACGTGGTTCGCGACCAGGGCTGGTGTTTCGACTGATCCATCGCGCTCCGCCTTCCGGCGACACCGCCTGGGACGCCTCGTCGAATCGTGTCGAATGGATCGGGCGTGCGTCCGTCCAATCGGCGCGGGCCTAGGAGTCCGGGCCTGCCGGTAGTATGATTCGGCCCCGGGAACCGGGGGAGGGAGGCCCATGAAGAATCGAATGCTGGCGCCCATGGTGGCGCTGCTGCTGTTCCAGTCGGCGGTCGCGGTCGCCGGTCCGACCGACGTCGCCATCCACGTCACGCGCCTGGGAGGCGACACGGTGTCCGCCCAGCCGTTCGTGGACCGCTTCCTGCGCTACATGGAATCGAAGGTCGGCTGGACCGCCGGATCGACGAACGGTTCCTTCCTGGTGTCGCGGAAGGACGTCGTGGCCTTCGTTGCGGGCACGAAGCCCGGCATCGGGATGCTGGAACCGTCCCTGTACTTCGAGATGCGCAAGGCCTGGGGGCTGCAGCCGATCCTGCAGCTGGAAAGCAGCGAACTGGTGTCGTCGCGGCTCAACGTCGTGGTCAAGGACCCGGCCATCCGGACCCTGGACGACCTGAAGGGCAAGCGCGTGTGGACGCTGCTCGCCGACACCCCGGCCTACCTGTCGAAGGTGGTCCTGGACGGGAAGGTGGACGCGGCCACGGCCTTCAGCCTCAAGCAGATCGGCCAGGCCCTGCGCGGTGCCAAGGCCGTGATCCGCGGCGACTGCGAAGCGACGATCCTCGACGACGAGCAGTTGGCGAAGTCCAAGGAAATCACCGGCGGGCAGGACCTGCGGGCGATCTACTCCTCGCCGGCGCTGCCGCCCATTCCCGTCGTGCTGTTCGGCGGCGACCTGAAGCCCGCGGATCGGGACGCCCTGGTCAAGTCCCTCAAGGGCATGTGCAGCACATCGGACGGCGGCGCGATCTGCAAGGAAATGCACATCGGCCGCTTCATGCCCCTCGACGCGACGGTGTTCGACGCCGCCCAGAAGCGATTCGGCGACTAGCCCGGCCGGCCCCTCACCGGCGACACGGAGTTCCGCCCCATGAGCGCACGCAGCGAAGTATTCCTCCAGAAGGTGTTCCGCTTCATCGTCGCCCGCCGGTGGTGGGTCGTCGGCATCTACGCGGTGCTGCTGGGGATCGCCATCCCCTTCGCGATCCGCGTCGATCAGGACAACGGCATCGACCGGTTGATCGTCAAGGACGACCCGGACTTCATCGCGAACCAGGACTTTTCGAAGGTCTTCGGGGCCAGCGAGTTCGTGGTCCTGTTCGCCGAGGCCGACGACCCCTTCGCGCCGAACGTGATCGCCGCGGTGGACGCGCTGGACAAGCGGTTGTCGGGGATCCCGAAGGTGTCGTCGAACTCGATCCTGTCGATCTATCACCGGGCGCGTCCCGACGCGGACCCCCGGGCCGATCCCGGCGCTTTCAAGGCCTTCGCGACCGGCACCGCCCTGTTCCGCCAGCAGGGCATGGTCGGCGACCACTTCTACGGCCTGCCGCTGATCCTGGACGTGCAGAACGGGGCCGAGCGCGAACAGGCGCTGGCTGCGATCGACGCGGCGGCGGCCACCCTCGTCGCGGATCCGGCCCCCTTGTCCGCGTTGCGCAAGGTCGGCGAGCCCTACGTCAACAGCTACCTGAACGAAAAGACCTCGTCGGGCGGAATGCGCCTGTTCCCGGTCTTCGGCCTGTTCGTGATCGTGCTGTGCTGGGGCCTCTACCGGTCGGGCCGCGCGCTGATCGCCATCGTCGTGTCGATGCTGGTCAACGTGGCCCTGTGCGTGGGGTACATCGGGATCGTCGGGGGGACGTTCACCATCGTGTCCGTCATGGTGCCGATGACCATCATGGTCACGTGCCTGGCCACGCTGGTATACATCCATTCCCGCTATGTCGAGCAGCCGGCCGACCGCAGCGTCGATGACCACCAGGTCTTCGCGCTGGCGAACAAGTTCCTGCCCTGTACCGCGTCGGTGTTCGCGTCGGCGGCCGGCTTCGCGGCGCTGCTGGTGTCGGACATCCGCCCGATCCGCGAGATGGGCGTGTGGCTGGCCATCGGGCTGGTGTTCACGTGGCTGGTGTCGTTCTCGCTGTTCCCGGCGCTGCAGAAGATCCTGCACACGCCCACCCAGGTCGAGCGGAAGACCGCGGCCCAGTGGTTCGTTCGGGTCGCAGCGTGGATGCCGCCCGTCACCTACCGGTGGCGCTGGACGACCGTCGGCCTGGCGCTGGTGCTGTCGGCGGCCGGCGCGGTGGCGCTGTTCGGGCTGCCGGGCTACGTCCAGCCGATGAAGATCCTGACGGACCCGATCGACTACGTGAACTCCGATTCGCAGCTGTACAAGGACACGCGCCGGGTCGGGGAACTGATGCCCGGCCTGTCGATGTCGGAGGTCTGGCTGAAGGGCAAGGTCGGCAGCCTGAACCAGCCCGAAATCCTCACGGGACTGGACGCCTTCCAGCAGGCGCTCGAGAAGGAGCCGATGGTCGGCTCGGCCGTGGGCGTCACCACGGTGCTGCGGATGATGCGGTACATCGGCGGCAAGGGGGACGTGCTGCCTTCGGATCCGGACGAGATGGCGAACGTCGCGGACAGCCTGGAAACTGCGGTCGGGCAGGAACCGTTGCTGTCACGCTTCGTGGAAACGAAGGACATGGCCCAGACGCATATCACGCTGGTGACCCGCATCAACGACTTCCCGCTGTGGCTGGAACTGGACAAGCGGGTGGCGGCGATCTGGGCGAAGACGCTGGCCGATCACCCCGCGCTGAAGGAACTGGGCACCGCCGCGCCGCAGATGGTCGGGGCCGTGCGGCTGCAGTCCAAGGTCGGGCACAACCTGGTGCCGACGCTGACCGAGTCCTTCGCGCTGACCGTCGCGATCATCTTCAGCGTGTTCCTGCTGGTGTTCCGCAACGGCGCGGCGCGCATCATGGCCATGATCCCGTCGCTGTTCGCGATCCTGGTGATGTTCGGCATCATGCGGCTGGCCGGGATGTCGCTGAACGTGGCGACGATCCTGATCGCATCGACGGTGCTGGGCACGTCGGAAAACGACCAGATCCACTTCTTCTACCACTTCCTGGAAAAGAAGCACCACGGCACCACCGAGGAGGGGCTGCGCCACACGACGCTGATCGCGGGCCGGTCCATCTTCTTCGCGACGCTGATCAACGCGCTGGGCTTCCTGGCGTTCGCCCTGTCGGACCTGCCCCCGATCCGGCAGTTCGCCATCCTGGCCTCCGTGGCCTTCGCGCTGTCGATGATCGCCGACTTCACGGCCCTGCCCGGCGCCCTGTGGATGGTGTTCAAGGACAAGCCCGACGCGCTGAAGGCCGGCCTCCCCGCCGCGGGCAAGGGCACGCCGACCGGCGGTTCGCCCGGCTGACGTCCCGCTTCGGGCCTCGTGCGCGGTCAACCCCTTCGTGTCGTCACTTCGGCAGCAGCTTCAGCGTTCCCTGCGCGATCGGCCCGACGCCGCGGGCATAGATGCGGGCGGTGCGGCCGGGTTCCAGGGGCGTCCATTCGGAGGTGACCAGGGTGTCGGTGAACGTCCCCGACGTCAGCGCGACCACCACGCCTGCGCCCGTGACGATGGCGTTCGTTTCGGCGACGCCGGGGGCATACTCGATGGCCCAGGACTGGTCCAGCGCGGGCGAGGCGGGCATCCGGATTCCGGGGTGATTGGCGCCCCCGGCGCGCCAGGTGCCTTCGTGGCTGCTCACCGTGCCGCCGGAGTAGACATCGACATCCCGCCCGAAATTGCACACGGTTCCGTCGGGTGCCCCTGCGAAGTAGTGTCGCAGCACGGCGGACACGGCGCCGTTGACCGACTGGCGCTCCTCGACCACGCGCGTGGTGACGCCCTCGATGGCCTCCGTCGCGTCCAGGACCGTCCACGCGATGTGTACCGTGTTGGTCCCGTCCTTGCCTTCCATCGCCCACGTGGCGCCCACCACGATCGGGCAGAACCCGGTGTCGATGACCAGCGAAAAGGGGCCGTTCGCCGGGTCGCACACCGACAGGTCGAGCGGCGCGGGAAGGTCCCCGCCGAACGCGTCGGCCCCGTTGGTGGAGGAGGTGCAGCCCCCGCCCGGCACCAGCAGAAGGCCCAACGCGTACAGGACGGGCAACTGGACGAAACGCATGAGGCCCACCCGGGTGAGGTCAAGGGCACGATAGGGGAGCGGGGGGCGACCGTCAACGGAACCGGGCGTCCCGCGTTGCCCGGAAGGGAGTTGGCCTGGGGACAAGCCCGGCCGACTTCCCAAAGTTCAGGTTCCCGCTTGTACCGTTTGTTCCGGAGTCCCGAAGAGACTAGAATCCAAGGCGTATGAACACGCTTTCGATGCTGGCGCTGGTCGCCACGGTGATCTACCTCGGGCTGTGCGCGATGGTGCTCCGCCGGGATCCGCGGGCCCCCTTGAACCGCGTGTTCGCCACCCTGTGCCTGGCCTACGCCATCTGGTCCTTCGGGTTCATGTTCATGTACTCGGCGGCTTCCCGCGAAACCTGCTGGGCCTGGGATCGGGTGGCCTCGCTGGGCTGGGCCTTCGCACCGGCGCTGGCGTTGCACAGCTGCCTGATGCTTGCGCGGCGCGAACACTGGCTGGCCCGTCCCTGGGCCTTCGTGCTGCTGTACCTGCCCGGCCTGGTGATGTTCACGCGGTACCAGTTGTTCGACCTCGGGACCGACATCGACTACGAGCGCCTGCCCCTGGGCTGGATGCCGGATGCGGACAGGATCCTGCCGTGGTTCGTGTACTACGAGTTCTACCTCATCCTGTTCGTCGGGACCGCGCTGGGGGTCCTGGTGGGCTGGGCGCGGACCTCGGACCTGGTCCGCGAGCGCAAGCAGGCGTGGGCGCTGGTCATCACGGTCTCCACGGCGTTCGCGCTGGGCTTCGCGGTCGACATGCTGGCGGAGCTCGTGCTGGGTACGGTGATCCCCCCGATGGCGCCGATCCTGGGCGTGATCTGGGCGGTCGGCATCGGGTACTCGATGACGCGCCATCGGCTGATGGTGCTGAGCCCGGAGTCGGCGTCGGGCCAGATCCTGGAAAGCGTCCGCGACATGCTGCTGCTGGTGGATCGGAACGGGTGCGTGGTGGACGCCAGCCCGCGGACCCTGGCGGCCCTGGGGTACGAGCGCGAGGAACTGGTGGGAGGCGGCCTGGGCCGGATCCTCGGCGGCGAGTCGAATGCTAGCAAGGCGCTCCAGTCGACGCGGGACGTCGACATGTCGGCGTTCCCGCTGGAACTGTCCTGGCAGCGCAAGGACGGCACCCAGATGCCCGTGTGGCTGTGGGGTTCCGCGATCCTGGACCGCGACGGGGACTGGATCGGGGCGGTGCTGGTCGGAAAGGACCTGTCCGAGCAACGGCGCGTCGAGGACGAACTGGTCCGGGCCAGTGGCGTGGAGTCGATCGGGTTGCTGGCCGGGGGCGTGGCCCACGACTTCAACAACCTGATGACCGCGGTGATCGGCAACCTGGAGCTGGCGCGGGAGGCGCTGAACGGGAACCCGACGGTGCGGGATCGGCTGGACGAGGCCGGCCAGGCGGCGGACCAGGCGCGCCAACTGGCCCAGCGCCTGCTTTCGTTCTACCGGGGACGGACGCCCGACCGGCGCGAAGTGGATCTGGGCCGCGTCGTGAAGGAGGCCTCCTCGGTCGCGCTGCGGGGATCCAGGGCGCAGTTGCAGATCCATGTCGCACCGGGGCTTCGGATGGTCCTCGCCGACGAGGCGCAGTTGACGCAGGTGCTGCACAACCTCCTGATCAACGGCCGCCAGGCGATGCCGGGCGGTGGCACGATTTCGGTCGAGGTCATGAACTGCGGCGACGCCACCCGGCCGCCCGACGGATGCCCGGGCCTGCCCGCCGGGGAGTACGTGTGCCTGTCGGTCCACGACGAGGGGCCCGGGATTCCCGCCGACGTGCTGCCGCGAATCTTCGATCCGTTCTTCACGACGAAGGAGGGCGGGACCGGACTGGGCCTTCCCTCCTCCCGCTCCATCGTGCGTCGCCATGCCGGGGACATCGTCGTGGTGTTGGACAAGGGTCGTGGCTGCACGTTCCGGGTGTTCCTGCCGGCGGCGTGAACGCGCCTCCGAGGCAGTATTGACACCCCCCGCGGCCGGTGGTCCACTGGCGACGGATTCGTTTCCTTCCATCGCAGCAGGAGGTCGGACGTGGACACGGGAGCACCTTCCCCGCGCTCGAGCGGGTACCGCTGGGTCGTGCTGTTCGCGTTGTTCCTGGTGACGATGGTGTCCCAGATCCAGTGGCTGGCCCACGCGCCCATCGCGACCGATGCGATGCGGTTCTTCGGCTTCACCGACGTGGTCCCGATCAACCGCCTGGCCGAAATGTACATGCTGGTCTACCTGGTCGCGTGCATCCCGGCCTCGTGGGTGATCGACCGGCTGGGGACGCGCGCCGGAGTCGGGTTCGGCGCGGCGGTGCTGGGCGTGGCGGGCCTGGTGAAGGGCCTGTACGCCGACAACTACGTCGTCGTGCTGTGGGCCCAGGTGGCCCTGTCCGTGGCACAGCCGTTCATCATCAACGCCCCGACGGCGGTCGCGTCCCAGTGGTTCCCCGTCAACGAGCGCGGCACTGCGGTCGGCATCGCGTCGCTGGCGCAGTTCGTGGGGATCATCCTGGTGATGATCGTGACGCCGCTGGCGATCCAGGTCGGCGACAAGGCGGACCCGGCGTTGATCCCCGTCGTGATGCGCTGGTACGGCTGGGCTTGCCTGGGCGCCGCGGTCGTGTGCCTGGGGCTGTTCCGCGAGGGCGCCGGCGCCCGTCAGTCCGACCCCACGGCCGGCGTGCGCAGCTTCTTCGGCGGGGTGCGGCACATCCTGTCGCTGCGGGACGTGCGGCGGACCGTGCTGCTGTTCCTGGTGGGCCTGGGCATCTTCAACGCGGTGACCACCTGCATCGACAGCATCTGCCGCGTCAAGGGCATGGGCGAGGAGCAGAGCGGCCTGGTGGGCGCCATCATGCTGGTCGGCGGCGTCGTGGGCGCGGTGGTGCTGCCCCTGATCAGCGATCGCATCCGTCGCCGCAAGGCGGTGCTGGCCGCGGCGCTGATCGGCGTCGTGCCGGCACTGGCCGGGCTGGCCCTGTTCACCGACTTCGCGGTGGTGATGGCCTTCTCGTTCCTGGTGGGGTTCTTCGTGACCGGCGCCGGGCCGGTGGGCTTCCAGTACGCCGCGGAAGTCGGCGGCGCCAACACCGAATCCACGTCCCAGGGCCTGATGCTGCTGGCCGGCCAGGTCAGCGGCCTGGTCTTCGTCGAGGCGATGGGCAAGGACGCCTGGATCCAGACCGTGATGTGGGCCTTCGTGGGCCTGACGATGCTCAGCGGGGTGCTGGCGCTGACGCTGAAGGAGTCGCCGATGATGTCGCCCGGCAAGGCCATCGACCCCGCGCCGGGCGCCTGAGCCTGGCCCGCGTCCTGCCCGCGCCCTATCCCGCGTCCCCGCCCGTCCCGCCCCGCTGGAACCGCCCCCGCAGCGCCACCGTGGCCATGGTCCGCAGGCCATCGGCCATGTCGTGCAGCGACAACGACCGGACCTGGAACAATTGCCGGGCGATCATCGACGGGCGCAGGTAGAACGACAGGTGCGCCCGGGTCTGCAGGGCGATGATTTCGTCTGCGGTGAAGCCGTCCGGCACGTAGACGGGGGGCACCTCGCGGCAGGGATACGTGGTGTACCGCTTCCAGTCCCCGGGAGCCAGGATCTTCCCTTCGGCCTCCAGTTGGTCGTGCAGAGGAGTTCCCGGGTAGGGCACGAACACCGTGTACTTGGCGAAGTCCAGATCCAGCGTCTTCGCGAACTGGATGTTGCGCTGCATCGATGCCCGGGTCGATCCGGGGACGCCCAGCATGAAGAACCCGACGGTCTGGATCCCGGCCTTCCGGCAGATCTCCACCGCCTTCATCGCGTTGCCCAGGCTGGCGCCCTTCTTCAGCGTCGCCAGCTCCTCGGCATCGCCCGCCTCGAAGCCGAACATCAGGCGCCGCAGGCCCGACTCGCGCAGCGCCTGCAGCAGTTCCAGGTCCACCAGGTCCGTCCGCGTTTCCGTGATCCAGACCTGGCGCTTGTGCAGGCCGCGGCGGATCAGCTCGGCCGCGTAGTCCAGGCCTTCCTTCTTCCCGAACGGGAAGATCGCGTCCACGAACGACGGCTGGCGGATGCCGAACTTTTCGTACACCCACTCGCACTCGTCGGCGATGTTGGCCGCCGAGCGCTTGCGGCGCACGTTTCCCATCACCCGCAGCGAGCAGTACGAGCAGTTGTACGGGCAGCCCCGGGACCCCAGCACCAGGATCCCCGGGTCCTGCACCCGGGCGAAACTGAGGATCTTGTACCGGTGCATCGGGAACTTGTGCCATGCGGGGAAGGGCAGGGTGTCCAGGTCTGCGAGGCGGGTGCGGGGGGGCGTGGTGACGATCCGTCCCTCGGCCAGGAAGGAAAGCCCCGGCACGGTTTCCAGCGCGGGCGTCCCCTTGTCCAGCGCGTGGACCAGTTCGGGGAAGGTGGCCTCGCCTTCGCCGATCGTCACGATATCGACCTGCCCGGAGCGCAGCAGGGACTCGCAATACACTTCCGCGTGGATGTTGCCGGCGACGATCCGGGCGCGCGGGGCGTGGCGTCGAACGGCCGAGATCACCCGGGGGGCGCCGGCCATCGTGGCCGTGACCAGGGACAGGCCGACCACGTCGGGGGCGACCCGCTTCAGCACCCGTTCCAGCTCGGCGTCGTCGCCGCGGGTCAGCGAGTCGTCGAAGAACTCGACATCGATCCCGGCCCGCTCGAGCGCCGCGGCCAGGTAGGCCATCGTGATCGGCGGCATCGGGGCCAGCACCCGGCTGTAGCTGCCGCCCAGTTCGCCGTAGGATCGGAAGATGTTGATCAGCAGGACCTTCACGGTTGTCCTCGTTCGCTCAGTGGTCGTACCAGTCCGGCTTCACCAGGCGAGTGTACTGTTCCTGGCTGAACGGGTTGATGAAGTGGCGCGCCGAGTCAATGAAGATGCGCCCGGACACCAGCAGCCACCACAGGTACATGTTCCTGCGATAGGGGGTCCGCGAGGCCAGCCCCTTCAGCAGCCAGCGCACGCCCACGTAACGCCGACTCAGTTCGATGATGGCCAGATCCAGTTCCTCGCGGGTCATCGTTTCCGACCCCATCACCGGGGTCGACATGTCGAAGTAGTCGAAGTCCTCGACCTCGATCCACTTCTTGTCGTTGGCCTCGCGCCAGAAGTCGGTGCCGGGAAACGGCGTCGCCGCGTGGAAGGCGGGGTAGTCGGCGTCGATCAGCCGGGCGAAGTCCAGTTGCCGCTCGATGGTCTCCGGCGTCTCGTTCCGGGTCCCCAGGATGAAGGTCGCCTGCCTGAACACCTGGGGATACTTCGTCTTCAGCAGCCGGAAGGTCTCCACGGACTGGTTCTTCGAATAGAACTTCTTGCTCCAGTCCTTCAGGTCGGCGTCCTCGGCCCGCTCGACCCCGATGCACAGGTGGGCCAGGCCGCTGCGAACCAGCTTGTCGAAGATCCCCAGCCGCTCGTCCCGCAGCACCAGGTCCGCCCGCATGAACGCGAACCAGTGGATGGGCCATCCCTTCTTCAGCAGGGCCTCCGCGAACTCGTCGTTCCATTCCGAGTCCAGGTTGAACGTCGGGTCCACGAAGACCAGTCCCCGCCGCCCGTACTGCTTGTGCAGCACCTCGATTTCGGCCAGGGTGCGTTCCACCGACTTGGTGCGCCAGCGAGGCGTCAGCGTTTCCTGGCCGGCGGTGATCTTGCGTTCGCCCATCTGGGTCCACCAGACGCAGAACGAGCAGCGGGCACCGCAGCCGCGGCTGTGATGGATCGTCACGCCGCCCGAATTGAACAGCAGCTTGGCCCGGCCGTACCGGTCCATCGGCATCAGGTCGAACGCGGGCAGCGGCAGGGAGTCCAGGTCCGCGATCAGCGGCCGCGGCGGCGTCTGCACGACAGCACCGCCGCTGTAGTACGCGATGCCCTCGATGTCCCCGGTCGGCGTCCCCGCGTCCAGGGCCTTCAGCAGTTCCCGGAAGGTGATTTCGCCTTCCCCGCGGACGATGAAGTCGATCGGGTGCGACCGGAGGTACCGGTCCGGCAGGTTGGTGAAGTGCGCGCCGCCCAGCACCGTCACGATGCGCGGGTCGATGCGCTTGACCAGTTCCACCAGCTTGAGCACCTCGCCCGCGTACAGGGCGTGGTTTTCGCCCGCCGCGACGACGTCGGGCGCCAGTTCCCGGATCCGGCGCTCCAGCGTCGCCCAGCCCACCTTCTGCGGCAGGCAGTCGATCACCGACACCTGCATGCCGGCGGCCCGCAGCACGGCTGCCAGGCAGGGCAGCGACTGGGGCATCATGAAGTTGTCCTGCTCGTTCATGTAGGGCCAGAGGAGCCGCGGCGGAGCCACGAGCAGGACGTTCATGCTTTCGGTAATCCCTGGGATTTCAACCGTTGGTAGGCGGCGGTCCACAGTGACGGGATATGGGTGGCCCAACCCTGTCCAACCGCATCAGCGGAGGTTGGGGGTACCCGAAGAAACCGTCGAGCCCCTAGGGCTTCGGCTGGGGTCTCGGAATCGGCCGGGGAGCGGGCTTGGGTGCCGGGCGCCAATTCGTCATGATGCAAACCTACATGCCAAGACGGTGCAATTGTCGCTACTGGCTTCGCCGGTGTCAAGCAATGACCGGTACCTGCGCGGGTCATCGGCTTGACAGTCCTCGCCGGCACCCGATACCCTCCCTTCGAGTCACGGCGCGAGCCCATGGGAATACGGGGCCTCCAGGCGAAAGCGGATCGCACGATTCGGCGCGTCGCGCTGGTGTATGTCACCGCGTCGGACGACTACCCCTTCTCCTTCATGCCGGAACATTTCCAGAAGCGGCCCGGATTGGGGCTCCGCTACCTCGCGGCGGCCTTGAAGGCCCAGGGCATTGCCGTCGACCTTTTCGACTGCCTGTTCGACTCCCGGCGGACGCACGACCTTCCCCGCGAACTGAACGACGGGCGGTACGACCTCGTCGGGTTCAGCGCGACCCACGCCTCGGCCGGGCAGGTCCAAGGCGTGGTCGCCGGCCTCGATCGATCCCTGTACGCCGGTCGGATCATCGCGGGCGGGCCCTGTTCGTCGCAGCCGGAAGTGCTGCTGGACGCCGGGGTCGATGTCGTGGTCGTCGGCGAGGCCGACCAGAGCCTCCTTGCGCTGGTCCGGGCCTACGAGGCCGGAGCGGGATTCGAGGCCGTGAAGGGCATCGCCTTCACGGACGAAACCGGCGCGAGGATCGCGACGGCCGCTCCTCCTCCGACGCCGGTGGACCTGCTTCCGATCCCCGACTGGTCGCAATACGACCCGCTGTCCGGCGACCTGTTCGAAGTCTCCATGAAGCGTCCCTACTACGTCGTGATGGCCTCGCGAGGCTGCCCCTACCACTGCGCCTACTGTGTGACCTGGCGCTACTGGAACCGGAAATACCGGGTCCGCCCCGTCGAGCAGGTGCTGGACGAGGTCCAGTTCCTGGTGCAGGCCCGGGGCGCCCGGTACATCCGGTTCCTGGACGACGTGTTCGCGCTGCGCCTGGACTGGCTGCAGGCGTTCTGCGAGGGTGTCGAGCGGCGCGGCCTCCGCTTTTCGTGGGGAATCACCCTCCATCCCCTGACCTTCGGGTCCGGCCGCCGCAAGGCCTTCGAGATGCTGCAGAAGGCCGGCTGCCAGATGGTGAACTACGGCGCCCAGTCCGCGGATCCGGCGGTCCTCAAGACGATCGGTCGCTCTCCGGACGAGCCGGACGCGCTGCGGGAAGCGATCCCGATGGCCAACGCCATGGGCTTCGCGACGGTCCTGACCTACATCTTCGGCCTGCCCGGCGACACCCTGCAGACACTGCGCGGCAACGTCGACTTCGTGACGGCCGTGCGGCCCACCCTGGTCGATTTCCATCCCCTCGACTACCTCCCTGGCAGCGATCTGGTCGACTGCATCCCGGTCGAGGCGCGGTGCGCGCTGCCGCAGTCCGAGATCCAGGGCCTGTGCCGGAAGGCGTTCCTGGAGTACTACGGGCTTCGCGGGGGTGCCCTGCGCACGGCCATGTACATCCTTCGGCACAACCCGGAGTGGCTGGCCTACGCGGGCCGCAGCGCAGGGGACGTCGCGCGGCTGGTCTTGCGGATTGCGCTGTCGGGCGTCCGCCCGTCGTGACCCGGCCTCAGTGACGCGCCCGAACGTGCCCCGTTCCCGACGGCACGACGCGTGAAGGGTGGACGGCCCCCGGGGAGGGCAGGCGTCGCAGCGTGCCCGATCGACTTCCGAACAGCCGCCGATGGAAGAGGCTTCGAAGCCCGCAGGCCACCACCAGCAGGAACGTCCTCGCGAGGACCGAAAGGCTCGCCATGCGGAGCGCCGACAGCCAGCGTTTCGGCCTCCGGTAGAAGCGGAAGTAGGCCGAACGCTGCAGTCGATCCAGTTCCTCGTGCGGAACGTTCACCAGGTCCATCGCGGTCCCGGCGTGCTTGTCGCAGTCGTCGAAGTCCGTGCTGAGGATCCGGAGGCCGCCTTCCCCCCGCCTTGCCATCCCGGCGATGTCCGTTCCCGGGAACGGCGTCAACCGGGCGAATCCTGCCATGTCCGCATCGACCCGGAGGGCGTGATCGATGGTCCGCGAAATGGACTCCCGGGTGTCGCCAGGGAGTCCCAGGATGAAGTTGGTGTCGGTCCTGAGGCCCGCTTCCCGCGCCATGCGGACCGCCGAGATCCCCTGTTCCAGGGTCGCCCGCTTCCGGATCCGGTCCAGCACCGCCGGGTCGCCGGACTCGATGCCCATCGAGATCGAGCGGCAGCCGGCCAGTCGGATCATCTTCAGGATCTGCGGGGACACCTGGTCCACGCGGCTCTGGCACGACCACCGGAACCGGCGGTGCAGCCCCTCCCGGATCACGGCGTCGCAGAAGGAAAGCGCGTGCTCGTGGTCCGCCAGGAAGGATTCGTTCAGGATGACGACCTCGCGGACCCCCGATTCGTTGATGTTGTGGCGCAGCTCCTCCATCACGTTCGGGATCGAGCGCAGCCGCTGCGTCGGGCCGCTCACCCGGAAGCAGAACGAGCAATGGAACGAACAGCCCCGGCCGGTCGTCAGGGGGACCGCACGTCGCGCCCGGTCCAGCATGTGGTAGACGCCGGAGTATCGATCCAGGTCCAGCAGGTGCCAGGCCGGGAACGACACGGAGTCCAGGTCCTCGATCGGGGGACGCTTCGGCCCGATGCGGACCGTGCCGTCGTGGCGGGCGCATACACCGGGAATCCGGGCGAGGTCGGTCCCGGGGCCGCCCTCGCGGAAGGCCTCCAGCAGTTCCGAAAAGGCCCGTTCGCCTTCGAAGGCCACGGCGGCATCAAGGGCCGGAAAGGACTCGAGGGTCTCCACCGGCAGCGCCGACACGTGGGTGCCCCCGACGACGGTCAGGGTGTCCGGCTTCCTGGACTTCAGCGCGGCCGAAATCCTCGACACCATCTTGATGGACTGGGTATACGCGGTGAACCCGACCACGTCCGGGTCGAATTCGAACAGGCGTTGCAGCAGCGCGTCTTCCGACAGCCCGTCGGCCTGGCAGTCGAAGACCCGGCATTCGGCCAGCGAATCCGGCAAGTTCCCGGCGATATAGCCGACACCCAGATGAGGGATCGATGCCCGCGTGGCGCCTCGCGGGCCCCCGCGGACGATCATGGGGATTACCAGAGCGAGTTTCGGCCCCATCTGTCGGTCCTTGTGTTGAAACCATTGTCAGGCATGTTCGAGTCCCGGGTCAAGGTCGCCGAATCCGCACGAGCGCCCGGGTCCGCCGGAATCCCGTGTGCCCGGGGGTTGCTTGACACGGCTCCGTGCGTCCGGGGATGATGCCTCTGGCGGGGGCACCTGGAGGTCCGAATTGCGCGTGGCGTTTGTCCAGGACTCGGGGATGAACGAGTCCGCAGCGCTCCTGGTGCTGTCCGCCTCGCTCAAGCAGGACGGGCACGTGACCCGCCTGTTCATCGATCGCGACGAGCCGGACCTCTTCGGCGCCTTGCGCGGCTTCCAGCCCGACGTCGTCCTGATGGCCATCGACATCGGCGGCCACCACTGGGGCCTCGCCCTCGCCGACCGGATCGTGCACGGTATGGCGGCTCCGCTGGTCCTGATGGGAACCTACCCGACGCTTGAACCCGACGGCGTGCTGGGCCGGCCCGAGTTCCGGTTCGTCCTTCCCGGCGAATGCGACGTGTCGCTGCCGGCCCTCCTGGACGAACTCTCCTCCGGGCGGCGGCGTTTCGAGCAGGTCCCGGGACTGTGCTGGCGCGACGAGGACGGCACTGCGCACCGGAATCCGCCGGCCCCCTATGTCGCGAACCTCGATGACCTGCCCGCGCCCGACGTGTCGCTGTTCGAACCCTACCCCTACCTCCTGCGGTTCGGGGTACGTCGGTTCGTTTCCGGACGCGGGTGCGCCAACCGCTGCAGCTACTGCTACAACGACAGCATGGGCCGCCAGACCCGCGCGCTGGGCCCCTATGTGCGGCGCAAGAGCGCGCCGCGCTTCGTGGCCGAGATCGCGGCGTCCCTGGATCGCTACCCGGCCCATCACGTCCACATGGCGGACGATCTGTTCACGCACGACCCGGGCTGGCTCGGCGCCTTCACGCCGCTCTACCGCCGGGAAGTCGGGGTGCCGTTCACCTGCAACGCGACGCCCGCGAGCCTGACCGAGCAGACCGTTTCGCTGCTGGCCGAGGGCGGGTGTCACGGGGTCGCGGTCGGGATCGAATCGGGGGACCAGGCGCTTCGGGAACGGATCCTCGGCAGGCCGGCTCGCGACGACGACCTGATCGCGGGCTGCGAGCGGGTGCGGCGATCGGGCATCCTGCTGGCCGCGTTCAACATGCTGGCGATGCCCGGCGAGACCTTCGAACAGGCCCTGTCGACGATCCGGCTGAACACCGAGCTGGGCGTCCAGGTCCCCCGGGTGACCTACACGTTCCCGATCCGCGGCACCCGCCTGACGAACCGCGCGATTGAGGAGGGCTTCCTGACCGTCGAGACCCAGGCCGCGATCGAGGCGGAAGTCGCTGCCGGAAAGTTCAAGCTCCGGCCCTGCTTCCAGTCCCCGGACAACGAGCGGTTCACCCGGCTGTTCAGGGTGTTCCAGTTGTCGATCGTCACGGGGCTGCCGATCGACCAGGTCCGGCGGTTGGTGCACAGCGCCCTCCTGAACCGCGCCATCCCCTACCAGATGCTGATGCTCGCCCTCGAAAAGCGCTTCTTCCGGATCCACTGGCTTCCGGGGTTCAACATGTTCCTGCACGCAGGTCACCCCCTGGGGCGGACCAAGAACTTCAACAACTTCATTCCATAGGGACGTCGCGGATGCGGAAGGGAGCCGGCAGAATCGTTTCCGCGCTGTTCGCGCTGCTGGCCGCGGCCGTGATCCTGACCCTGGGGGTCACGGCTCCCATCACGCTGTTCGGGAACGCGGTGGATGGTTTTCGTGAAGGCGGGCCCGTCGCCGTCTACCTCTTCATCGGCATTGGCGCCTTCGTGATGAGCGTCGTGCTGGTGATCCTCCTGAACCGGATCCGGCGCGCGCTGGTGGCGCCGATCGACGCTGCGTCCGGCCCTTCGCCTGCCGCCGGCGCGCGGCAGACCCGGACGTTCAAGGTGGTGCCCCCGCCCGGCCTGTTCGATCGGGCGGTGTCGATGACGCTGGTCGTCCTGTGCGTCGTCCTGTGCGTGACGGGCTTCGGGCAATACTCGACCCTCGACTTCGAGGAAACGTACATCGGCTTCTCCCGGTTCCACTCGATCCTCGGGCTGCTGACCCTCCCGGTCCTGATGGCGTTTCTGTTCCGGCAGGCCCGCCGCCGCTTCAGCCTGAAGATCGTGCTGCTGTTGACGCTGTATCCGCTGATGTACGTGCTGGTCATGATGAGCCCGGGCCCGCTGCTCGCGACGTACGTGGCGTTCAACCTCGGGCTGTTCCCGCTGGGCATCTTCCTGCTGGCCCGCGCCGAGACCCCGCGGGACCGGCAGCCGCTGCTCGTGGCGGCCGCCATCGCGCTGTTCGGGCTGGTGCTGGTCTGCATGACCGGCTTCGTCCCCATGATCGACCCGCTCAGCCTCCGGTTCTCGATGCGGCAGCGCATCTTCCACTCGGTCCTTGCCCCGCTTGCGGTGCTGCTGCCAGCGGCCTGGTACCTGATCAGCAGGAAGGCTCCCGGCGGCGCGGGGACCTCCAGGCGGATCCTGCTCGTGTGCGGCCTGGTCGCGGTGGCCGGACTCGTCCTGGGCGGCTCGCTCCACGGGTTCAAGGAACTTCGCCTGGAACGGGCGAGGGAAGGGAACTTCTACCGGTCCCCCTCGCTGGCGAAGGAAACCGGGGTGGAGTTCCGCACGATCCCCCCGGAGGTCCTGGCCGACGACGGCTTCTGCCGCGACTGCCACAAGATCCCCTTCCGCCAATGGAGTCGAAGCGTTCATGCCAACGCGGCGCGCACCGTGACGTTCCAGGGGGTCGTCAAGTCCCTGATCGACCAGCGCGGTCCCGACGTCGCGCTGGATTGCGCCGCGTGCCACGACCCCGAGGTGGCGCTGGCGAATCGACCGGAGCTGCTGGTGGACCCCGAGCACGTGGCCCGCAGCCAGGGGGTGGGCTGCCGCACCTGCCATTACATGAGCGTCGCCGGGGACAAGAACGCCCTCTACGGGTTGCAGGTGCCCAGGAGCGACCTCTTCCAGGGCACGGCCGAGGCCCGCAAGGACCGCATCCTTTACGCCGTCCAGGAACATGTGGGCGACGTCACCAAGCCCGCCAGCGTCAGCGGGCGAACCTGCTTCCCGTGCCATTCCCTGCGTTCGATCCGCAATGGGCACGAGTTCATCCCGATCGACAGCGTCACCTCGTTCATCGGGTCGTCCTTCAACAGCGACATGCCGTGCCACCGCTGCCACATGCCGCGGATCGAAAAGGACGACCACAGCTATTCCTGGATGGACCATTCCTTCTTCGGGATCCAGCAGGAACTGTCCGGCGTCATCATCCCCGACGGCCTGGACGCGGACAGGCGGATCGGCCTGGAGACGTTCAGGCGCGACAACGGAAAATGGCTGGCCGGCGAGCTTCCGGTGCTGAACGGCTTCGAGGCGTTCATGGACGAAACCTTCAAGGCGTACCGGTTCACGAAGTATTTCTATCGGTACCTGGGAATCGCCGAGTCGATCCGGGTGGCGAGCGCCGGGAACCATTTCGACCTGTCGGTGAAGTCGTCCCTGTGGAAGGAGGCCGCGCTGGACCTGGTCCTGGTGTCCCGGAGCCTCCATGTCGGGCATGATTTCCCATCCAGCCTGTTCGCCAACATCGTGGACATCTGGTTCGAACTGGTGCTGACCGACGCCGCCGGGACCGAGGTCTTCCGATCCGGGTTCAACCGGGAGGACCCGGCCCATCGACTGGGCCGGATCGAGGTCGATGCGAACCGGCGGGAGATCGCGCCGCAGGATTCGTTCTCGTACACGGACATCGTGAACTGGAAGTTCATCGAGCCCGACAAGGACTATGAGGATGCCTACACGATCCCCGTCCCTCCGTCCGCCCGGTTCCCCCTTTCGGCCCGGTACAGCCTCAAGTACCTGCGGTACAACAAGGACTTCACCCGGTCCATCCCCGGTCTGGGCACGTCCCGGTCGTTTCCGATCCGGACGCTCTGCGAGCAGACGTTCGTGATCGATGGCCCATAGCGTGGAGCGAGGCGAGGTGGGTTGCAGACGGGTGATGGTGCCCTTGCTGGTTGCCTGTACGTGCGGCGCCGGCATCGCGAACGCACAGGTTCGCGTGGCGGATCGGCCGACCGTCCTGCTGGAGGGGATCGAGGGGGCGTTGCAGGGGACGGTCTTCGCGACCGTCGTCAACGACGGGTCGGAGCCGATGCGCCTTTCGGTGCCCGTGTTCGTCCCGGACGAGGCGAGGGACGTCCGTCTGCGCGACGGTGCCCTGCCCAGGGAACTCGTTCCGGATTCGCAAACCGGGTACAGGGTGGACAGGCAGTTCGCACCGGGCGCCTCGGTCCTGGCCATCACCTTCCGGGTGACCCCGCCCCCGAATGCGCCCACCGTGTTGAAGTGGCGCGTGGGGACGGGTGTCGAGGAGGTCGCCTTCCTGACGCCTGACGGGGCGCGCCTGGGCGTCTGGATGACGGCGCCGGCCGGGGTTGCCGTGCTCGGCGAAACCGTCGAGTTCATGGGACGTCCCTGTCGCAGGCAGGTCGTTTCGGGCTTCGCGACGCCGGCCGTCCTCGAGACTGAAATCGACGGCCTGCCCGGGGCCCAAGGACGGGATGGGCCCGATGCGTGGAGGATCGCCTGCGTCGTCCTGGCGGGCCTGGCGGCGTGGGGGATCTGGCGTTTCCGCCGGCGAAGGGCCCCGTGACGACCCCTTCTGAACGCGGATCGACCGCAGCGAATCCGGTCAGTCGGCGGGCGGCGGAACGAGCGCGTCGATGTCGAACTCGAGGATGCCCAGGCTGCTGCCGACGAACAGCCGGGAGGTGCCCGGGTCCAGCCAGATCGCTTCCGGCTTCGCGCCGACGGCCAGGGTCCGCAAGGTGCTGCCGGATGCATAGTCCAGGACGGCCATCTCGCCGCCGGCGCGCGACAGCGCGAAGATCAGCCTGCGCCGAGGGTCGTACACCATTCCCATCACGTTCGGCACGCCATCGAGCGTCCTCACGACCTTCATGTCCGCCAGGCTGACTTCGTAGAGTTCCCGGCCCCAGTAGTTCGGCAGCAGGACCGTCCCGCGCCCCTCCACGGGTTCCAGCTTCATGCCGGCCGGCAGCCGCAGTTCCCGCAGCACCTGGAAGGAGTCGGGGTCGATTTCCAGGAACCCCATGTCGGACGTCCCTTCCAGCATCCCGACCAGCGCGTACAGCCGGCCGCGCGCGGCATCGAGGTGCAGCGCGAACACGCCGTCCGTGAACCCCGTGTAGCCGTTTTCGTGGAAGTCGATCATCCGCCGGAGCGTCAACGGGCAGCCCTGGCCCGGCCGGTCCATGGCGAGCTCGGCGATGACGGGCGGCGTGACGTTGGACACGAACATCCGGTCGCCCTGAACGACGAAATCCCACGGCGTTCTCAGACCCATCGGAAAGAGATCCTGCGAGCAGGTGAGCGAGAGGGAAGGCTCGGTTCGCATGGCGAGGAAGCGGCCGGTCTGCCAGTTCAGGCCCCACAGATGGATCCCATCGGGTGCGACCGCCAGCTTGCGCATCGTTCCCTGGAATTCCAGGTTCGCCAGCGCCCCGGAGGCGAGGTCGAAGCCGTACACGCCGCAGGTCGGGCCATAGCTGACGAAGAGATGGTCGTGCAGTCCTGCCATGCCGCGCAGGAACAGGAACGACCGGTCGGGGCTGGTCCCGGCGGGTGGATGGACCCGTCGGACGCCCGGTTCCGCGAGGATGGGGGGATCGATCGCCCACGACTGCGGAACGAGGTCGTGCAGGGAGTGGACGGGCAGCACGGCCATGTAGTTCAGCCCGACCATCGAGCAGTAGAAGGCGGCGGGCACCAGCCGGAATGCCAGGGAGGCCCGGCGGGCCCACAGCATCGCCACCACCGCCATCAGCGGGCCGCAGAAGAGCATCAGGAACCGGAACCAGCTGGGTTCGGATCCCTCGGCCCGGAACGCGCTGGCGGTCGGGAAGTGCGAATGGCACAGCCACAGGAGCACCAGCAGCGCAACGGTCGGCGGCCAGCGCACCCACCGGCTCGCCGGGCGGACGACGGCCACCCGGATCAGCACCGCGAACAGCACGGTCGCCGCCGCCGCGAAACCGGGCATCAGGGGGAGCAGCATGCCCGCCCACAGCGGTACCTTCACCATTTCGATCCGCAGCCAGGTCCAGTCCCAGCCGGGGCGCATGGTGGAATTCGCCAGCAGCGCCAGGGCCGTCGCCATCCCGAACCAGAAGGCGAACTGGAAGACGAGGGCCCCGTGAGTCCGCTCGGCGTCGAACGGCATGAGGGCGTGGAAGAGGAGGAGCAGCGACGCGAGCCCCCCTCCGAGGACCGCCGTTTCCGTCACGGACGAATAGCCGGTCGGCAGAAGGAGCAGGGCGCGCAGGAACAGGAGGTACACGACCGTCAGGGCCAGGGAGTCGGCCGCGACCAGCAGCGTCTTGAGCGCGGGGGACGATGGCCGCAGGGACCTGAGCCCGCCCCCATCGCTTGCCGGTTCCGGCATGCCCAATGCTCCGGTGCCGCGGATCGTGCGGTGTGCCGTGAGGGTATCGGAAGGCTTCTTCCTGCGTCAACCATTGACGGGCAGTGCCCCATTCGATACCGTCGCTCCCATGCAGATTCTTCCGGTGCTGGAAGGGCGGAGGGAGGCGTTGCGCGGGGCCTGGCTGGCCGCCGCCCTCGGCCTTCTTGCGGGCTTCGGGCTGATCTCCGAGATCAAGGTCCTCGAACCCCTGATGCTGATCAATTTCCTGTCGATTCTGGAGGGCGCCGCCGCGGCGACGCTGTTCGCCTTCGGCGTGGCGGCGGCGTCGCGACGCCAGGGCTGGTTTGCTTCTGCCCTGGTGGCGGTGGCGGCGGCCGCGGTCGTCTGCGCCGGCTTCGTGAACCGCGACTTCACCAGCATGGCGCTGGCCAGCAGGATCTACTACCCGGTCCCGATGCCGAAGTCCGGCCTGGCCAACCAGGTGGCGCTGGTGATCACGCTGGTGGTCGGGCCCGCGATGTTCCTGCCGCTGGGCCGGGCGCTGGGCAGGGTGATCGCCTCGGCCCTCGACAGGCGCACCGCGATCGCCGCGTTCCTGGCCGGTCAGGCGGTCGGGATCGCGCTGGCCTATTCCTTCAGCTGGGTCGGCCCCCACCTGCTCCTCGCAGCGGCGATGGCCCTGCTGGTCATCGCCGTATTGAGGACGATCCCGGCGGCCGTCTCGGTCGCCGCCATCGTGGTCACGGTCGGGCTGTTCCAGACGTTTCCCCAGCGCACGTTCTTCAACTTCGGCCTGTCGGAGTACCGCTACCTGAACGGGGGCTTCGGTCGCGACGTGAAGGTCGATTTCCTGACGTTCATGGACGACTACTGCCTGGGCACCCTGGTCGACAACGTGATGATGATGTTCTCGTGCCGCGACACGAACTGGGTCCCGGCCGAAACGGAATACATGTACCGGTCGATCATCGACCCCTTCGATACCTCGCCCACGGCGAATGGCAAGCCCGCCGGGACCCGGCCGTTCGACGCCGACCGGCAGGCCCTGGACGTGCTGGACGTGGGGCGATCGGTCGGCAACAACGGCAACGCGGTCGACCAGTACCTGGGCCCGAACCGCAACACCACCATCGAGTTCGACCCCATGATCGCCTCGATGCTGCGCCCGGATCACGCCGAGTTCCTGGGCCACGCGTTCGACCGCCCGGACTCGCTGGTGCTGACCGGCGACTACCGCACGAACCTCGAGGAACTGGCGGACGAGGGTCGCACGTTCGACTACCTGTTCTTCAGCGGGATCGGGACCAAGACCTACATCCTGCCGCGCAGCTATGTCTTCGCCGAGCACTTCCTCCTGACGAAGGAGGGCTTCCAGCTCGTCTTCGACCGGCTGCTGAAGCCCGGCGGGGTCTTCTTCCTGGACTGGGGATCCTCGTCGACCGAGGAGGCGCGATGGTTCGTCGCGAGCCTGCCTCCCGACGTGCCCCGGCTGGTGTACTGGACCACGCTGTCGTTCTTCCCGCTCAGCGGCTCCCCGCTGGTCTTCGTCGTCGCCTCGCGCGACACCGGCCGGCTCGAGGAAACGCGTCGCCACCTGGATCGCCTGAGCGGCTTCCGTCGAATCGTTCCGGACAAGGAAGCCCTGGAGTCCTCGAAGACGACCGATGACCGGCCGTTCCTGCAGAACTCCATGCAGATCTCGATCGGGATCCTGCACGCGGTGCTGTCGCTGTTGTTCCTGCTGCTGATTCGCCGCTTCGCCCGCCGCACCCGGGCTGCCCACGGGGTCGGGCTGAAGTGGGGCGCGGTCGCGGGCATGGCCGGGCTGGCGACCGGCTTCGCGGAAACGATCTTCGCCTCGCACAATCCGCTGGTGCTCGGCCCGTTCGGGATCCCCTCGTGGGACGTCCTGCAGGTGGCCTTCCTGGGCGGCCTGGCCGGCGGGTTCCTGGCCGGCGGGCGGCTGGCCCGCAGCCGGCGCACGGCGACGATCGCGATGGTGCTGTTCGCCGGCGGCCTCGCCGCGCTGTTCGCGCTGACGCGGTCTTCGTGGGTATTCGGCGCCCCTCTGGTCGCGGGTGCGGGTGCGGGACTGATGCTGTCGATCGCGCTCGCCCGGGTCCCCGACCGCCTGCAGCACGTCGCCATGGCCTGGTGGCTGCTTGGCGGCGGGTTCTCGCTGCTGTGCTTCAAGCCTCCGGCGCTGGCAGCCGGCTACTCCGGGCTCGCGGCAATCACCGCCGCGATCGCGGTCACGGCGACGGTGGCCGCCTTCGTCATCGACTCGGGGGGACGGGACGCATGACGAAGCCTCGCATGCCGCTGATGATGCTGGCGATCGTCACCGGGTTCTGGATCCTGTTTTCGGAGTCCTGGACGCTCGTCTACAAGGCGAACCTCGTGTTCCACCCGCTGGTCGGGCTGGTGGCCGCACTCCTGTTCCTGGCCCGGGCCCTGTCGGCCCGTCCGTCCGAGGCGGAACGCGGCCTGGTGCTGCGGGCCATCCTGCCCGCCCTCGTATCGACAACCCTCTTCGCCGTCCTCCTGCCTCGCCACCCGACGATGGCTGGAAACGTCGCCGTGCTGTGCGCCTGGCCCCTGGGCCTGCTGGTCGTTCGACGCGGGTCTCTGCCTCGCTTCCTCGCCATGTTCACGGTGCATGCCTTCACCGTTCTGACCGTGACCGGCATTCTGTTCGCCATCGCGATGGGGGGACGGGCGCTCGAAGGCGTGCTGGTGCTGCACCGTGCGGCCGGGTTCCTGTTCGTCCCTGCCTGGATCGGCTGGGAGATCGTGGCGTGGCGGTCGAATCGGGCGGCAGGGTTGCCCGAAACCTCCCCGTGGGTCCGGCGCGTCGGCCTGGCGCTCTGGGTGGCGTCCGCCGTCCTGCTCGTCGCCGTCGGCGTGCTGGACGTCGATGACCGTCCCGAGGACCCCGTCTACAAGTTCCACCTGTCGACCTTGCGGATGGAACGCCGCGGGCCGGACGAACAGGATGTCCTGCCGGCCGGGTTCTCGGAACCCGACCTCGCCAGCCGCACGTCCAGTTGCGGCGACCCCAGTTCCGACTGCCACGCGAACCTGGTCCGCGACCTCTGGATGTCGGCCCACGGCCGATCCATGCACACGACCTACCTCCAGAAGAACGTCGAGCTCCTTGCCTCGGAGATCGGCGAGCAGAACCAGATCACCTGCGGCGGCTGCCACTACAACCGCATGATGTTCGACCGTTCGAAGACGCTGAAGGATTCCTACACGGAACTGAACTACTCCTGCACCTTCTGCCACCAGATCGACTCGGTGCACTCCTGGGACGACCCGCGGAAGAGCGACGTGACCGTGCGTCTGCAGTTGAACCATCTGAGGATGTTCAACGACGGCGGGCAGGACCAGGTCGGCAGCCTCGACCTGAAACTGATCCGGCTGAACCCTTACGGGCACGCCCGGGTCTTCCGCAAGCCGCTGTATTTCGAGGACCAGTACTGCCAGGCCTGCCACCGCTTGCAGATCAAGCCGACCCGCGACACGCCGCTGGTCAAGCCGAAGTGCATCGACTGCCACATGCAGCCTCGCGGCAGGATCGGGCTGACCGAGGGCGATGACGCGCCCTTCGTCAACGAACGGAACCATGTCTTCCCGGGGACCAATACCATCGCCCCCGCGCTGCTGGGTCAGCCCGGGATGGTCGACATGGTCCAGCGGTTCAGCCACGGCGACCTTCCGCTGGAACTGACCGGCTGGGGAAGCTTCTGGGAGCCGCGGGACAAGGCAAAGAGCCGGATGCTGTGGGTGCTGCAGAAGGCGATGCCGAAGACCGACCCGGTGCCGGGTCGCGATTTCCAGTTGCGGATCATCACGATCAACGCCAGCGTCGACCACGCGTTCCCAGGCGGGCCGCTCGACCTGATCGAGGCCTGGCAGAAGGTGACGGTGACCGACCAGGCCGGAAACGTCCTTCTGAAGGTCGGCGAGCTGGGGCCCGACCATCGGATCGACCCGCTCGCCCACCGGATGGGCGGCTACATGCTGGGCGAGGACGACAAGCCGATCGATCGCGACCGCGTCTGGCAGATCAAGCAGAAGGTCGTCACACGCGCGCTGGAGTTCCATCGCGTGACGGAGGACGACTACTCGTTCGCGTTGCCGGCCGCCGCGACCGAACTGCACATCGAGTCGTACTGGATGTACCGGAAGCTGAACCAGGAGTTCCTGGACTGGGCCTATCCCGACGGCTCCGTCACGACCCCGCCGATCGTGGCCTCCGAATTGAAGTACACGATGCCGGTGATCGATCCGATCCGGGCTCCGGACCGTTCCCTGCTTCCGCCGCCCTGACAAGCGGCCCGGGGGTTTCCCGCTTCCAGGTATGCGGGATTCGGTCTAGACTGACTGCCCGGTTCGGCGCGACGGGGACAGGGCCATGACCAGCCACATCGACCGGACGTCCCGTGCCCCCCGCCACGTCATGCTGCGCCTGCTCGACCCGGTGGTGTTCCTGGTCTTCGTGTTCCTGGCCGTCGATTCCTGCGGCCTCGCCTGGCTGGGCCTGCACTCCGTGACCCGCGCGGTGATCACCAACGTCCTCGCGCTCGCCGTGCTGACGCTGATGGTCAGCCGGATGAAGGACCGGGGCAACCGCTGGCTCGCGTACCTGTCAGGCCCGGTCGCCTGCGGCCTGGGGGCGCTGCTCCTGATCAGCCTTCAGCGCAGGACGTTCGAGGCGTCGGTCGAAAAGGACTTCTGGACCGGCTGGGTGGTGCCGACCTGGCACCATGCTCCCCAGAACTACTTCCCCTTGTACGGGGCCATCTGGCCCTATGCCATCGCCTTCCTGATCGCGGTCGCCGCAGTGCTGTACCTGCACGCCACCGGGCGCCGCCTGGCGTTCGTGCTGTTCTCCATCACGCTGGTGGCAGGGCTGTACAAGTTCACTCAATACACCGTCCCGACCGATGTCGGTTTCGTCCTGATGTTCGAACTCCCGCTGGTGGTGGGGCTCCTGTTCGGCTGGGCAGGCCAGCCCGTCATCGAGCGCAGGTTCGCGATCTTCTCGCTGTTCGCCACGCCCGCCCTGGCGTTCTACGTGTGCCTCGTTCCACTGGCTCCCACGCCCCCGCCGATGGCGGGCCTTTCGCGGGTCTATCCCCTCCCGGGACGCCCCCCAGCCGTCAGCATGGCGCACCTGCGGGATGCCGTCATCGACACGAATGCAAACAAGCTCGTCATGTCCTGGGGTTCCACCTGCGGCCTGCTCGACATCGACCTGAAGATGGGAACGGAACGGATCATGGCCACGGATCTGATGCGCTACCTGTCCCGGGACAGGGAAACGGGAAACATCTACGGGGCAGGCTTCCACTCGGGCGACATCCTCGAATTCGGGGGGGACCCGTTGCAGCTGCTCCGGGGCAAGCCGCTTCATGATCTGCACATGGGCGAACTCCTGCTGGCCCGTCAGAACGGCCCGGACCTTTTCGTTGCCGGGACCGACCCGCCGATGTTCGCCCGTCTCGACTGGAAGACGCTGGAACCCAGGGCGCTGCACTGGTTCCATCCGCTGCAGACCCGGATGCCCCTCAACTGGGGCTATTTCGACCTGACTCCGGACGGGTCGCG
Source organism: uncultured Myxococcales bacterium (assembly GCA_903857665.1). Classification (GTDB taxonomy): domain Bacteria; phylum Myxococcota_A; class UBA9042; order DTJE01; family DTJE01; genus CAIZWN01. Next base: position 105,488 of record CAIOFV010000069.1, on the reverse strand, counting down.
CGTCTACGTGAACATGTACATGACCGACATCGACAGGTCGGGGGCGCTGCTGGAACTGGACGGCCCGTCGCTGGAGGTGTTGCGGTCGGTCGCGCTGCCCGAGCCGGCGGTGGTCGTCATTCTGGATGCGCCGCGACATCGCCTGCTGCTTTCCGGCGGCGAGTCCGATCGCCTCTTCGAGGTCGATTGGGATCGCTTCGAAGTGGTCGGTGTCCACAAGGGCCTGCTGCATGCCCAGTTCTTCGTGTACGACGCGCGGCGGAACTGGATCGTCGCGGGTTCCTACTACTCGGGGGAGATCGCGTTCTTCGACGGGACGACCTTCGAGGAGGTGTACCGGACACGCCTGTCGCGACGCATCCAGAACGGGTTCATCGACGACTCGGGCCAGAACTGCTACATCGCGACGTCCGAAGGGCTCTACCGGCTGCGACTGGACGAGTTCGCCGCCTCGATCGGCCGACCGTCCTCGCCGGTGGAACCACCCCCGCCCGCCAGGTGAATCCGGATCATCCCCAGCATGGAATTCACGAACAGGGAGTCCGACCCTTCGTCCAGCCAGAGCCCCGAGGGCAGGGCCCCGACGGCGCGCGTCCAGACCCGCCGCCCGGTTTCGAGGTCGAGGGCGAACACGGTCCCTGAAAAGAAGCCCGGCACGTACAGGCGGTTCCGGGCGGGATCGACGACGGCGACGTGGGCGAAGGGTTCGCCTTCCAGCGTTCCCACCTCGTGGAAGTCATCCAGGTCGAATACCCGGATCCACGTTTCCGCATGGCTGAGGTAGTACCCTCTGCGCCTGCCGACGTCCAGCGCCACGCTGCTTCCGATCAGTCGTTCCAGGTGCCGGGCCAGCACCACGGCCAGGTTCCGGGCGTCCAGAGCGAACAACTGGTTGCCGGGCCCCCCGACCAGCCACACCCGGTTCGCCACGGGGTCGAACTTCGGCGGGCCCAGCGTCCCTCCCGGCGACACGTATCCCATTTCCTGGAAATCCAGGATCCTGGAAACGGTGCGGCGGGTCGCGTCGAACTGCAGCAGCGCGGGAACCCCGCTGGACGTGATGAACACGGACTCGCCGTTCTGCGCGAGGCTCGTCGGCGTCCACCAGCCCAGCGGGCTCGGGAGGGGATCGACCGTCGTGTCGTCGAGGGTCGTGGCGTCCAGGCGATGCAGCTCGCGCTTGTACCAGGGGGCGAACAGGAGCTTCGAGGTTTCGCGATCCCACGCCACCGAGGTGGCGATCGCGCCGTCCGCGCGCCGGACCGTCCGGGAGCCGAGGTCGAACCGGAGGATGGTGGGAAGGCCGTAGCCGACCTCCCGCGAACAGTGCGTGCAGCCGTAGCCGGCGATCACGCTGTTCCGTTCGGCATCGAAAAAGATGTCCCGCGGATACGGCCGTTTCAACCCGAAGAAGGGTTCGACGTCCAGCAGGACCTCGACGTCCTGCTGCCCGCGGATGTCGCTCGCCTCGGCATGTCCCCGGCCGCCGTTCGCGTACAGGTCCTCCATCAGCAGCGGGACCTGCAGACCCGGGACCAGCAGGACCACCACGATCGGGCTGAATCGCCGACGGACGCAGAACAGCCAATACAAGGCAACGTCCGCCAGCAGGAACGCCAGCGCCGCGGGCCATTGGGCCCGCATGTAGATCCACAGCACCGCCGGGATCTCGCGGAACTGCCAGCTCAGTTCCACTTCGTGGTCTGCGATGATGGGCGCGAGCACCGCCCAGGCAACGTACGCGGCAAGCCAGAACAGCGTGCTCAGCAACGCGAAGCACGAAGCCAGGATGCGCTTGTCCCAGGTCGAGCCCGGGGCCGCCAGCGATGGCCATTTCCACCCGAACTCCCAGAGCACAAAGGGGATCATGAGGGCGACATCGGCCGCCGTCGTGAACGCATAGTCCAGGTGGATCAGCATCATCGCGTGGGTGTAGGCGGCCGGCACCAGCACCCGGAACAGCGGGAGCAGCGGGGCGAGCAGCCTCGGGAAACGGCCCGACATCAACGCTCTTGTCGCGGCGAAACGATACCGGCGAGTCTAGCGGCTTCCGCCGGCCGGGGGAACCTCGGAACGCGAGCCGGCCAGCGCCCGGACTGCGCGAATCTCGGCCGCGGAATCCGTCCAGTCGTCGATGGGCGTCTCCAGGCACATCGGCAGGCGCGACAGGAACGGGTTCGTGACGACGGACCGGATGCCGGCGTCTCCCAGTTCGCCCTGGCCGATGCGCGCGTGCCGATCGAGGTGGCTGCCCAGGGGCTTGAGGCTGTCGTTCAGGTGCAGGCAGCGCAGCCGGTCCAGGCCCACGATGGAGCCGAAGGCTGCGATGCAGGCGGCGACGGCCGCGGGGGTGCGCAGGTCCCAGCCCGCCGCGAACAGGTGGCACGAGTCCAGGCACACGCCGACGCGCCGGTCGCGCTTCAGGCCGTCGAGGATGGCGGCAAGTTCCTCCGGCGTGCCGCCGATGCAGGACCCGCCGCCCGCCATGCCCTCCAGCAGCAGCAGCGCCTTTCCGTCGTACCCGTCGAGGGCGTGGCCCACGGCGTCCACGATCCGGTGGAGGCCCGCGTCGAACCCTTCGCCCACGTGGGTCCCGGGATGCACCACCACGAAGTCGGCGCCCATGCGGTCCGCGGCCCGAAGGTCCGCGTGCAGCACCTGTCGCGCGAATGCCCAGGCGTGGGCGCGGGGGCTGGCTAGGTTCACGGTGTACGGGATGTGCGCGATCAGGGTCCGGACGCCGGCGATGGCGCGTCGGGCCTTCGCGTCGGCGATCTCCGCGTCATCGACCTCGCGCCGGCTGCTGCCGCGGGGGTTGCGGGTGAAGACCTGGACGCACGTCGCCTTGACCTTCCGGGCAAGGTCGAAGGTCGCGGGCAGGCCTTTCGCGATCGAAAGGTGGCAGCCGAGGTCCAGGGTGCCGGCGGACGATCGGGGTCGGGTCGGGGCCATGGTCTCCTCCGGGTGCAGGGTCAACCGTCGGGCGACGGCGCCTCGCCCGCGACGACAGGCGCCCGGAACGGCCGGGCGGTGAGGGTGGCGTCGCGGGCCTCGCGCACGTGGTCATCGACGGCGGCCCGGGGCACCTCCAGGCGCTCCAGCACGCGGGCCAGCATCTCGATGCCGGCCTCGACCTCCTCGGCCACGACCTCGGTCGCACCCAGGGCCAGCAGGGCCTCCCGGTCGGCGAGGTAACGCGCCCGGGCGAAGACGGTCGCGTCCGGGGCGTGGCGATGGACCGCGGCCACGACGCGCCGGACGGCCGCGTAGTCGTTGATCAGGACTGCGACGGCCCGGGCGCGATCGACCCGGGCGTGGGCCAGGGCGACCCCGCTGGTGGCATCCGCGTAGGTCACGTGCGGTTCGCCCGCGGCCCGGGCGGTGCGGACGGTCGCGGCATTCAGCTCCAGCACCTCGTAGGGGACTCCGGACCGGCGCAGGGCATCGACCAGAACCCGCCCCGCCACGCCGTAGCCGACGACGATCACGTGCCCCGACCGGCGGGCGGGATCCGCGGACGACGTGTCCGTCCGCGTGCCGAACAGGCGTTCCAGCGGGCGCAGGGCGGGCGCCAGCACGCCCAGGTGCGGGGCGCCCCGGATCACCAGTGGCGCCAGGAACATGCTGATGACGCCAGCGGCCAGCAGCGCGCGGGTATCCTGGGGCGACACGAGGCCCGCGGCAGCGCCCAGGCCGGCCAGCACGAACCCGAATTCCCCGAACTGGGCCAGGTCCGCCCCCGCCGTCAGGGCGACGCGGGCGGGCACGCGCATCGCCAGGGCCGCCAGGGTCGCGATGACGGCCTTGCCGGGCACCAGCGCCAGCAGCAGGAGGCCCACGGCCAGCGGACGTTCGACGAGGACCCGGCCGTCGAAGAGGGTTCCCAGCGAAACGAAGAAGAGGCTCGTGAGGACGCTCCGCAGGGGCAGCACGTCTCCCAGCGCGCGATGTGCGTAATCGGTCCCGGCCACGACCAGGCCTGCGAGGAAGGCGCCAAGGGCCAGGGACAGCCCGGTCAGCGACGTCAGCCAGGCGGTGCCGATGCACACGGCGACGACCGCCATCAGGAAGGCCTCGCGGCTGCGAGTCGCGTCCACGCGGGCGAACAGGCGCGGCAGCACGACCCGCGACACCAGCACGGCGGCGCCGACGACCCCGACGGCCTTCCCGAGGGCCAGGGCGATCCCGCCCGCGGTGAGCCCCCGCTCCCCGCCGCCCAGGATCGGCACGACCAGGCCCATCGGGACGAAGGCCAGGTCCTGGAAGAGGAGGGTGGCCAGCACGAACCGCCCGTGGGGCGCGTCCACCTCGCCGCGCTCGGACAGCATCTGCAGCACGATCGCGGTGCTGGACAGCGCCAGGACGAAGCCCAGGAAGAGGCCCCGGGCGACCGGCCGGCCCAGCAGCACCGAGGCGACCAGGCAGGCGGCTACCGTCAGGCCGACCTGCAGGCTTCCGCCGCCGGCGATCAGGCGGGCGATCCTCCGGAGGCGTTCCGGGGTGATTTCGAGGCCGATCGTGAACAGCAGGAGGACGACGCCGACCTCGGCCAACCCGCCCAGCGTGGCGGGGTCGTCCACGAGGCCCTGCCCGTACGGACCGACGATGGCCCCGGCCAGCAGCAGCCCGGTCACGGTGGGCAGGCGCAGGCGGGCCAGCAGCAGCACCGCGCCGACGGCCACCGCGGCCACCACGGCCAGATCGCGCAGAAAGGGGACGTCGTCCATGGCGCTACGGTAGCACGAACGGATCGATTCACCATCGCGAGCGGATTCAGCGGAGCCTTTCGGTATCGAAGTTCTTCCGGGTGTGCGAGTCCGCGCGATCCAGGGCGTTCAGCTCGTCCGCGACCTCCCCGCCATCCAGCGCGAACGGGCGCGACGGTTGCAGCGAGCTCCACCAGCGGCCTTCGTGGCGAAGGTTGAAGGCGCTGCCGTCGAGGTGCATGTTCGCGTCCAGCGCGAGGTCGAGCAGCAGGTCCCGGTACAACTGGTTTTCGGTCGGAAGCAGGCCCGGACGGGCGGCCCGGATGTCGTCGCGCGCTTTCCGGAGCGTCTCCGCGGTCGAGGCCGACACGACCTCCAGGTGCAGCGACTCGTACCGGCCCGTGACCTCCAGGTCGGCGATCCGTGCCTCGTCGTCCAGCCTGCGGGCCATTTCCGCCCGCAACCCGGGCCCGGGGTCCTTCGCGACCGCGTCCACGATCAGGCCGGCCAGCAGGTTCGCGATGCGGCCCTTCGGACCGAACAGCAGGGTTGCCAGGGAACCCGCCACCGATGCCCGGGCCTTCAGGGACCGGATGCTGGACCCGCTGAAGGCCGCGAACCTGTCCGCGGCGCGGCCCATCTGGTTGCGGGTCGCCTGGATCGCGTCCTTGGCGTCCGAGTACCAGCGCTGCAGTTCGTCGCGGGCGGCGTCGCGCTCTGGCGGGTCCGGGGCGATGGCCGTGTTCGGGGGTCGGCTCGCCACCGTGGCTTGCACGGTGCCGGCTTCCGGGGGACGCAGTGCCTGGGCGCCTTCCCGGTAGGACAGGCGGGCGACGTGTCGCCGCAGCGCGTCCCGGCCTGTGGGAGGGGCTTGACGGGTCCGGCCGTCCGGGGCCCGGTCGATGGAAGGGCCGCTCGAGCGCCGCCGGGCTGTCTGCGGGACCGATCCGCGCGCGGTGCCACGGTCGGGTTCGGCCATCGCCACCGGATCACCCGGGTTCAGACGAGCGTTCTATCGGGGAAAGGCCCGGGGTGTTTCGCGGCGTCGGTCCGTCCTACAATGCGGGCGTCCGCCATCGAGGAAGCGCGATGTTCGACCACCTTCTGTCCCCTGCCGGCCGGGCCCTCCGCGACGAGGCCCGCGACTTCGTGAAGACCATCCCGAGGGACCTGATCCTGGCCATGGACAAGGACGAAGTGCAATTCCCGAAGGACTTCCTGGCCGAGGCCGGGCGCCGCAACCTGATGGGCGTGCGCTACCCCCGGCAATGGGGCGGCCGCGGGATGACCTGGATGGACACCTGCATGGTGATGGAGGAGGTGGGCGTCCTGGGCTACATCTTCGCCTGCACCTTCGGGGTGGGCGCGGAACTGGTCTGCGACGCCATCGTGCTGCACGGCACCGACGAGCAGAAGGAACGGTACGTGAAGCCGCTGCTGGCGGGGAAGATGTTCGCCGCCGAGTGCCTGACCGAGCCTCGCGGCGGTTCGGATTTCTTCGCCGCAACCACGCGGGCGGTGCGGGAAGGGGACCACTGGATTCTCAGCGGCGCCAAGCGGTTCATCGTGGGGGGGTCCGCGGCGGACTACTTCCTGGTGTACGCGAAGACCGATCCGGACGCGCACCCGTCGAAATCGATGACCTGCTTCCTGGTGGACCGGGGGCCCGGCGTGGAAACCGACTACCTGTACGGCCTGATGGGCTGCCGGGGGGGCGGTACCGCGCGGGTGCGGTTCCACGAGGTGGTCGTGCCCCACAAGAACATCCTGGGTCGCGTCCACGGGGCGACGGACGTCTTCTACCCGATGATGATCCCGGAGCGCCTGGGCACCGCGGCCATGACCATCGGCGCGGCGCGGCCGGCGCTGGACATCGCGACCCGCTACACGCGCAAGCGGCGGGCCTTCGGCAAGCCCATCAAGGACTTCGAGGGCGTGTCGTTCCAGGTGGCGGAAGCGGCGACGCTGCTGGACGCCTGCCGCGCGATGGTCTACGTGACGGCGCGGGCCGTGGACGCCGGGGACGACCCCAACCGCGTGCGGCGCCTGGTCAGTGAAACCAAGAAGTTCGTCACCGAGTCGTGCCAGCAGGTGGCGCGCAACTCGATGCAGGTGATGGGCGGCATCGGCTACACGAACGTGTACCCGATCGAACGGATCGTGCGCGACCTGGGCCTGGCGAGCATCTGGACCGGCTCCAGCGAGATCATGAGCCTGATCATCGGGACCGAGTGGTACAAGGAGCAGGACGCCCTCCAGGCGTCCGGGGCGACGCGGGATTCCGAACCGGACGCCGAGCACGCGGACGACACCGACGAGAAGGTGTTCGAGTAGCGTACCGGCGATCGGCTGTCCGAACGGTTGGAATCCTTTCCAGGCGTGGCCGGAGGAGCCGGATGCGAAAGACGATGCGGGTGGGCGTGGCGCTGGGCGTACTGGCGTGCATGGGGGCCTGCCAGGCATTCGACAGCGACACCGGGCGCCGGGACGCGGACCTCGGCACGTCCGACGTCCCGATCGCCGCGGACGTGCCCGGGACCGATGTTCCTGCCGCCGACGTGCCGCAGTCGGACCTTCCGATCCCCTCGGACGCTCCGGCCCCGGACGCGCCGATCGCCGACGTTCCCCTGGCATCGACGGCCCTGCTGGGCGGCGGCACGTCGTACGGCGAGTGCGTGGGCCAGTGCGTCCGCAACGTCACGATCGTCGGATCGGTGGTGCACTTCCGGATCACGGGCAACGACGCGATGCTGTATACGGACCAACCCGGCACGCTGACCGAGGCCGGCCGTGCGAAGGCCGACGGCATCGCGGCGGCCTTGGTCGGGGTCCTGTTGCAGGACGTCTACGGCTGCCCGGGCTGCGCGGATGGCGGGGTATCCCGCGTGGACCTGAGTCGCGAGGGGGTGGCCTCGTCCCCTACCTACGGCACCGGGTCCGCCCCAGGCGCGCTGGTGCCGGCCGATTCGATGATCCAGGACCTGATGGTCGCCCTCAAGGAGTGCACGGCGACCGTGGACGTCACGCCGGATCCCGACTGCCACGCCTTCTTCGATTGAGCTTGTGATTTCATCTCCAGCCTCTGACCTGCGTTCCGTGGCCCAGGACCCGCTTTCGGAGCGGCGGCCTCAGAGCCGGCGCCGGCGAAGCCCGGTGGCCAGGGCGAAGAGGGTCCCGAGGGCGAGCAGCGAAGCGGCAGGGGTTCGGGGCGGGTCCCCGGCGGAGCACCCGCCGCCGGACTTCGACTGGGGTGCGACATCGCCGGTCGGGAGGTCGATCGCGGCCATGTCCGCTGTGGGCTCCGGTCCGATCGCGTCGGCGCCATCGTCGCGGGCGGGAACGTCGGCCGGGACGGGGACATCCTCGGTCGCCGCGGCGTCCGGCGGGGGTTCTGCAGGTGCGATCGTGTCGGTCCGGGGAGCGTCCGGGAACGGCAGATCCGCGAGGGCGTCGGGACCGGGCAGTTCCGGCGGGACGTCTTCCGCGGCGTCGGGGTCGGCCTCGACGACGTCCCCCGGGTCCGACGGTTCCGCGAACTCCACGACCTCGGGCGTCGGGTCGGCGGGTCGCGGCACAGGCAGTCGCAGCGCGGACGCGCCGGTCGTCGATAGCATCAGCGTGAAGGCCGTCCCGGCGGGCTTGTCGTGCAGGGCGGGGTTCAGTTCGAAGCGCGGGGAATTCGATGCCGTGACGATCATCCGGACGCGGTGGCCCGGCGCGAACACGTAGGCCGTGCTCCACAGGTCCACGTCCACGTCCACTGGCGTTCCCGGTGTCATCTCGGCCGCCTCGGCGCACCCGTTTCGCATCGACAGGCGCTGGATGCCGTCGGTGATCAGGATGGAACGGCCGTCGGGATGCACGTCGGTCACGCGCACGGCCACGTCGGCGTCCGCGCCCTGGGCCAGGACCCGCAGGCTGGCGTACAGGTGCCCGACCACCTCCAGGGGCTTCGCCAGCGGCTCCGACGTGAAGATCACGGCGTCCGGCCTGGATTCGACGCTCGCCTGATCCTCCGCGCCCAGGCTGCCCAGCAGGTTGCGTCCGCCGACGGTGGGCGAGGGGTTGTCGGGGTCCATCGAGACGGCAACCCGTCCTTCCTCGGCCGGCGCCGTGGCCGACAGGGTCCCGTCGCCGGCCGGGAACAGGCGCGTTTCGTCCGCGGGGATTGGCCAGTCCGGCGCCCCGCGCCATTCGTTGCCTGGCGCCCCGGGCTCGTCGGCGCCCATGAGGTAGTACTGGACGCGCGGCCACGAATCGATGACGTCGTTGTAGCCGTCGAAGCACCACTGCAAATACGAGATCGTCGTGGCCATGAAGTCGATGGACGCGCTCTCGGGGAACGTGCGGGGGCCCGCGACGTTGCCGCCCGGGTGGTAGTGGTCCGCCGGGGCCATGATCAGGTACTGCCGGTTGGCGATGTCCGGGTCCGAGGACGTGCGCCACAGCGTGTAGCCGTTCAGCGTCCCTTGCGTGAAGACGTCGTACCAGCCGCCGAAGTGGATGGCGGCGGTGCGGATGGCGGGACCTTCGGACGGCGCCAGGCGGACGGGGTCCCACCACGAGTCGCAGAGCCGGTGCGAGTTGAGGTTCGACAGCCAATCGTCGCCCCCCACCCAGTCCAGGAAGGTCTTCACGTCCCGTTGCCGGAAGACCCCTCCGTTGAACACCGTGTCCGCGTAGATGTCGCCGGTCGCGATGGCCAGCATCTGGCATTGCAGCCGAGGGTCGGCTCCGGGGGCGATCAGGTAGGCCGGGATCGCCAGGGCCGAGAGGCCGCCCATGGCGATGCGGCCATCGCTCCAGGGCTGGGCGAGGATCCAGTCCAGCGCGACGTGCCCGTCGTCGCGGTCGGTCCGGAAGACCTGCGGCGAGCCTTCCGAGCCGCCGCTGCCGCGGGTGTACTGGATCACCGCGGCGAACCCGAAGCCGACCGCCATGGTCAACTGGGACTGGAAGTCCTGGTCGTCATACGGCGTGCGGACCAGGATGACCGGGTACGCTCCCGCCGCATCCGGCAGCATCACGATCGTGTCCAGCCGCGTGCCGTCGGTCATCGGGACCATTTCGTGCAGGGTCACGTCGGCGTGGGCGGTGGACGACCAGGACAGCGCCAGCGCCGCCAGCGCGATCGAAAGAACGGTCGTGTTCGAGGTCGAGCGGCACCGGGGGCTCATCGGCCTCCTCCTGACGCGACGCGTCGCAACCTAATGGACACGGCGTCCTGGCGCAAGGGCCGACGCCTGGAACAATGCCGTTTCCCGATGCTCGCTGCCGGGAAAGGCGGGCGCCGAATTCCCGTTTCCACGCTGCGATCCCCCGAAATGGGGTGGCGGTCCGACGGATTCGTGCGATCCTTTCAGACGAAGAAGGGGAGGCGATCATGGCGATGGAGGCGGCTTTGACCTCGGCCGTGCTGGTGATCGGGAACGAGGTGCTGTCGGGGCGGACGCAGGACGCGAACCTCGGGTTCCTGGCGGCGCGCCTGGCCGATCTGGGCATCCCGGTGATCGAGGCGTGCGTGGTGCAGGACGACCAGGACCGGATCGTCGAGGCCGTCAACGCTTTGAGGGCGCGGGTGACCTACGTGTTCACCACGGGCGGCATCGGGCCCACCCACGACGACATCACGGCCGCGGCCATCGCGAAGGCGTTCGGCGTGCCGGTGGTCCGCGATCCGGAGGCCGAGCGGCGCCTACGTACCCACTACGGCGACGGGTTCGTCAACGCGGCCCGGCTGAAGATGGCCGAGGTGCCCGAGGGCGCCATCCTGGTCGATAACCCCGTGTCCACGGCGCCGGGCTTCCGGATCGGGAACGTGTTCGTGCTGGCCGGCGTGCCCGCCATCGCGCAGGCGATGTTCGACGCCCTGGCGCCCGGGCTGACGGGCGGCCCGCCGGTGGTGTCCCGCACCGTGTCGTGCCGGATCCCCGAGGGGGACTTCGCCGCGGATCTGACCGAGGTGGTTGCCCGTCACGCCCGCGTCAGCATCGGTTCGTATCCCTACTTCCGGGCCGGGAAGATCGGCGTCAGCCTGGTGGTTCGCGGCGTCGATCCGGACGCGGTGGATCGGGCTGCCGAGGAAGTCGAGGCGATGGTCCGCCGGCTGGGCGGCGAGCCGCTGGTTTGACGACCCGGACCGGCAGGGCTACGCTGCCGTCGTCCTGCGAAACGAGGCGGAACCCGATGCCCACGATCCCCCGATCCGCCGGACTGTGGCTGGCCGCGGCCCTGATCGCGGGCGTCGTTTCGTGCAAGGCCGAACGGCCTGCCGCGGAACGGGCATCGACGGCGCCGGAACGGATCGTTCGCGAAAACCTCCAGATTCCTCCTGACGAGGATGTGCGCCAGCCGGCCATCGAGGTCCCCGAGGGCATGGTGCACGTGCCCCGGGGCGGCTTCCGGATGGGCTGTGACGAGGCGGCCGATGGGCCGTGCTCGGCGGCGGAGCGTCCCTCCAGGCAGGTCTGGGTGAGCGGGTTCTTCCTGGACGCGACCGAGGTGACGGTCGGGGCCTTCACCGCCTGCGTCAAGGCGGGTTCCTGCTCGCAGGCCGTCGCGGCGGGCGAATGCAACTTCGGCGAGAAGGAGCGGGATTCGTTCCCGATCAACTGCGTCACCTGGGACCAGGCGATCCAGTTCTGCGCGTGGGCGGGCAAGCGACTGCCGACCGAGGCCGAGTGGGAGAAGGCGGCCCGGGGCACCGACGGGCGGCCGTATCCATGGGGCCGCGACGCGCCGGATGCGGGCGGGACCTTCCGCGCCAACTGGGGCGAGGGGCTGGCCAGGAACCTGTGGGTGCGGGACCAGTGGGAATACGACGCGCCGGTGGGCTTCTACCCGAACGGCGCCGGGCCGTTCGGCGCGCTGGATCAGGCGGGCAACGTGTCGGAGTGGGTGGCGGACGGGTACCGGGAAGGATACGACCCGGAGGACACGATGGACCCGGTGGTCGGGCCGACGGCGGCGGGCCGTGCGGTCCGGGGGGGATCGTTCCGCGAATATGCGCGCCGGTTGAAGACGTTCGCACGCGACTGGCACGAGCCCACGTTCTGGTACAGCCACGTGGGATTCAGATGCGCGAGGGATGCGCCTCGCTGACGGTCGTGCGGTCGTCAGGACTCCGTCGCGGTCCTTCCAGGAGCCTGTCGGGAGATTCCGCTCTACTGCGAAAACGCCTGCATCCCGACATGCCCCCTAGCCCTGGAACAGCACCGCCACCCCGGCCACCGCCAGCAGGGTTCCCGCCACCGCCCGCACGCTGACGCGTTCGCCCCGGAAGTGGTCGATGGGCAGCATCAGGATCGGCGTCACGGACATGATGGCCGATGCGACGCCGGCCTCGGTGTTGTGCACGGCCAGCAGGGACAGCGACACGCCCAGGAACGGCCCGAACACGGCCCCGGAGGTCAGGAGGGCCAGGGCCCGGAGGTCCTTCGTGGCGGCCGCGACCCGGGGCCAGGCGCCGACGAACGTGAAGGCCACGACGAAACCCACGGTGCCGGCGAGGACGCGGATCTGTGCCGCCCCGAAGGGTTCGTCGAACCCGATCATGCCCTGCTTGCTGAGGATCAGGCCGCCCGCCTGCCCCAGCGCCCCACCGATCGCCAGCGCGATGCCCCAGGCCCGCTGCCGGCGACCGGCGGGCTCGGCATCCGGTTCGCGCCGGCCTTCCAGCACGGTCCAGGCCACGCCGCCGATCGTCAGGGCCATGCCGAACATCTGCAACGGTGACAGGTTCTCGTGCAGGAACAGGGTGCCCATCATCGCGGTGAACGGCGGCGCCAGGCACATCAGCAGCAGGGACCGGCGGGCCCCGACCAGCACGAACGAGCGGAACAGGCAGAGGTCGCCCAGGGTGAAGCCCACGAGCCCGCTGAGGGACAGCCAGGCCCAGGACTCCGGGGGCGCGTCCAGCGGCAGGGCGCGGCCGTGGAACAGGAGGCCGAAGGCGGTCAGGAAGAGGAAGGCGGCCAGGAGGCGCAGCAGGTTCACCGGGACCGAACCGACCCGTTTCGACGCGGCTTCGAAGGACACGGCCGAGGCCGTCCAGCAGAACGCCGTGGCCAGCGCGGCCACCTCGCCGATCGAGCCCGTCACGGATCACCCGCGTGAGACGCGCGGCCATTGTAGCCGGGCAGCGGGTTCGCGTCGCACCAACGTGCGAGAGTAAGGCGGGCGCATGCGGCGCGTCCCGCCCGCCGTCAATGCGCGAGGTCGGCGGGACTGCACCGGACGTCGGTGCCGCCCGGCGGTTGATTAAGGAGGGACAGGATCGCATGATGCCGGCGGAGGATGCCGTGGCCGACCCCCGACACGACCGGATCGCCGACCTGCTGAAGAGCAAGCTGGAGGAGATCCGCGTCCGGGACGGGGACCTGGGCCGCCTCGACCGGTTCCGCGGGCGCACGGCGGCCAGCCCGGTGAACCCGGCGGTGGACGCAGCCCCGGAAGCCTCGATCCCCCGGTATGGCGAGGTGTTTGTCGCCACGCCCGAGGTGGCGGAATCGATGGGCGCGCGCCTGCAGGCCCGCGCCGCCGTGCCGACCTTCGAAGGTCCTGCCGATGCCGAGGTCGAGGCGCTTCGATCGAGGTGGCTGGAAGCGTATCGCGGCGCCAGCCCGGCCGAGGCGGTGGGCGGCCATCCCTCCCGGCAGCATCGCGATCTGATCGAGGTGCTCGAACTGCGGACCGTGCGCGTGGGGACCGGCGAGGCCTTCGACGTGAAGCAGCGCCTGGCCGGCACGCTGGCGCTGGTCCCCGGCGTGCGCGAGGCGACCGCCGCCCGCCTGCGGGACGAAGGGTTCGCAGACCTCGAGGCCCTGTGCGCCCACCAGCGGTTTGGCACCCACGCCCGCCGCCTCTGCCGGCAGATCCGCGAAGGCGACACCGCGACCCTGGTCGATCGCGTCGGCGCCCGCCTCGGGCGGTCCGCGCCGTTGGCCCTGGCCCTGTCCTCGTTGCTGGACCCGTCGGACCTCCTGTTCCTGGACATCGAAACGATGGGCCTCTTCGGGGGCAGCCCCATCGTGGTCGCCGGCCTCGCCCACGCGACCGGAGGCGCGCTGCAGGTGCGCCAGTGGATCGCCGCATCCCCGGACGCCGAGGCGGCGCTGGTGGCTGAAGTGACCGATGCCGCGGCCTCGCGGGGCGCCCTGGTGACCTTCAACGGCCGATCCTTCGACTGGCCCTACATCTGCGGGCGGGCGGCGTTCTGGGGACGCCCCGTGCGCTCGGACCCGGCCCACTTCGACCTCCTGCCCTTCTCCCGGCGTGCCTGGCGCGGGAAGACCACGGACTGCCGCCTGTCGACGCTGGCCCGGGAGGTCCTGGGCCTGCACAGGGCCGAGGACCTGCCCGGGTCGCTGGTGCCGTTGTTCTACCGGGAATACCTCGACGATCCGGCCCACCGTGCCGGGCTGCTGGCCGCCATCGCGGTCCACAATCGGCACGACGTCGAGGAAACGGTTCGCCTGTTCGGGGCCCTCGTGGCCCGGGGGGACGCGGATGCCTGAGGGCGGCGATGTCGAGGGCACCGGCGTCGGCACTGTCCTGCTGGACCTGCGCGCGGCGCCGGCGACGCGGTCCTACGTGGCGGACGTGCGCACGGTGCCGCCGCGGGTCGCACGGACCGAACCGGTTCCTGAGGGCGCGGACCCCGCGGTGTCGCGCTACCTGCTTCACCGGGGGATCCCCGCCCTGTACTCGCACCAGGCCGAAGCGCTCCGCCTGGGCCTGGACGGCCGGGACCTCATCCTGGCCACCTCCACCGCGTCGGGCAAGACGCTGTCCTTCGGCCTGCCGGTGCTGGATGCGCTGGCTCGGGACCCGGACGCGACCGCCCTGTTCCTGTACCCGCTGAAGGCGCTCACCCACGACCAGTTGGAGGTGCTGCTGGCCATGGAACGGGCGTCCGGCGTGGACCTGTTCCCCGCGGTCTACGACGGCGACACGCCCCGCGTCCGGCGGCCCCGCGTGCGCCAGGAATCGCGCATCGTGCTGTCGAACCCCTACGAAATCCACGAGATCCTGCCCTACCACCACCTGTGGCGGCGCTTCTGGTCGCACCTGAAGTACCTGGTCATCGACGAGGCCCACCGGTACACCGGCGTGTTCGGGTCCAACGTGGCCCAGCTGCTGCGGCGCCTGCTGCGGGTCGCCGAGGCGTACGGCTCGCATCCGACGGTCGTGCTGGCGTCGGCCTCCATCGCCAACCCGGGCGAGCACGCCGAGAACCTCACCTCCCGCCCCTGCGCGGTGGTGGACGACGACGGGTCGCCCTCCGGGCCGCGCCACGTGGTCTTCTGGAACGGCGCCATCGACGGCGCGCCGTCGCCCTTCACCCAGGCGCGCGACCTGCTGATCCGGCTGGTGGGGCAGGGGTTGAAGACCCTGTGCTTCACGCAGTCGCGCAAGGGCGCCGAGTTGGTGGCCAGCCTGATCCACAAGGGCCGTGGCGGGGCCGACCTGAAGGTGGCCCCCTACCGGGCCGGGTACCTGCCCGAGGAGCGCCGCCGCGTCGAACGTGCGTTCCGCGACGGCGAGATCCTGGGCCTGGTGTCCACCAACGCGCTGGAACTGGGGATCGACGTCGGCGACCTGGACGCGGTCATCGTCGCCGGCTATCCGGGCAGCGTCAGCGCGTTCTGGCAGCAGGCGGGTCGCGCCGGGCGGCGGGGCGGCGAGGCGCTGGCGATCTACCTGGCCTTCGAGGGCATCCTGGACCAGTACGTGCTGCGCACCCCGGACGTGCTGCTGGGGCGTCGCTTCGAGCGGGCGACGGTGGACCTGAAGAACCCGCACATCCTGGCCGGCCACATGCTGTGCGCTGCGACGGAACTGCCCGTGCAGGTGGACGAGGCGGCGGAGCCCGAGGGGCGCGTCGCGCGGGGCCTGGCGGGCAAGGGCCTGCTGCGCAAGACCGAGGCCGGGTACATCTACGCGGGTCCCACGCGGCCCCAGGAAGCCGTCAAGTTGGACCGCATCGGCGACGCCCAGGTCGCGCTGGTGGACGCGGCAACCAATGACCTGCTGGAAACGCTGGACCTGGAACGGGCGCTGCGGGAGGCGTTCCCGGGGGCGGTGTACCTGCACGGCGCGCGGACGTGGCTGGTCGAATCGCTGGACCTCGTCGCGGGCATCGCGCGGCTGCGGCGCCAGGACATCGACTGGTGGACCGTCGCCGTGACGGACAAGACGGCCGAAATCGTGGACACCTACGGGACGCGGGCCGCCGGGTCCGTGCGGGTGTCTACTGGCAGCATCCGCATGACCCATCGCGTGACGAAGTACCTTCGCAAGCGGTTCGACCGCGTCATCGGCGGCGGGCCCCTGGACCTCCCGGAAAGGACCTTCCAGACCACCGCGCTGTGGCTGGACGTGCCCACCGGCGCCCGGCCGGGCGTGGCCGACCTGCTGGGCGCGCTGCACGCGCTGGAACACGCGATGGTGGGCCTGGCGCCGCTGGCGATTTCGTGCGACCCAGCCGATATGGCCGGGTTCTCGACGCTGCAGGCGCCGCACTCGGGCGGGCCCGCGCTGTTCCTGTATGACGGCTACGAGGGCGGCATCGGCCTCGCCGAGCGGGCCGCCGAGGAACTGGAGCGGTTCGTGGGCATGACCCGCGACCTGCTGGCCCGGTGCCCGTGCGAGTCCGGGTGCCCGGCCTGCTGCCTGTCCGCCCGGTGCGGCAACAACAACGAGCCCATGGACAAGGTCGGCGCGGTGATGCTGGCGCGGGAGATCGCGGGGGTGCGCTGACGGGCGTCGATGATGTCCGGGCGCCTCAGAACCCGACGCCCAGCCCCATCTGCAGCGCGGGTGTGTACAGTCCCTTTTCGCCGAACAGCGCGTTGTCCGTGTCCTTCGTGTTGAACAGCGGCAGGTAGCCCTGCGCGAACACGTCCAGGTCGAAGTCGTTGGTGCGCAGGAACCGGATGCCCACGCGGGCCGACAGGGTCACCCCGAACTGGTTCACGTAGGCCAGGCCCTTGTCGGCCGCCTGCTCGCGGCCCGCGTACCTCAGGTACTGCAGCCCGGCGCACACCGACACGTACGGCGACCAACTGGCCAGGTCCAGGAATTCGTAGGTCAGGCCGGCATCGGCCCCGGTCATCACCTTCAGCGCCCGGTCGGTCCCCGGGGTCGATGCCGGCCAACCGGCCAGGTACAGGCGCGCCAGCACCTGCCAGTTCCCCGAACCGCGGGACAGCGAGAAGGCTCCGCCGGGGGCGAACACCGCGTTGGTGCCGCCCCGCGACACGGCCTCGAACACCTCGAGCCGCCAGGTGTTGCGGCCGCCCTTGCCGATGGCGTGTCCCATGCGCTGCACTGCGCTGTAGTGGGTGATGTCCTCCGACAGGTAGACCGGGTCGTTGTGCAGCACAAGGGACAGGCCGTCGGCCAGCTTGTCGGCCAGGTCGGCGCGCTGCTTGACCGCGTACCGCACCGGCACCTCGCGGTCCACCTGGGCGGTCAGGTACAGGACGCCGGTGGTTTCGAACAGTTCCACGCGCAGGCTGGATCGGCAGTCCCGGTCCACGATCCGGTGCGACGGGTGCCGGCCGACCTCGCTGGTGACCAGCGTGCGAAGCCCTTCGAGGTCACCAGCCGGGGCCCGCACGTCGAGGCACAGCGGCACCTCGGCGGACGCTGTGCCCGGGGCCAGGGCCACGGCCAGCGCGACCAGGGGCAGCAACAGGCTCTGGGTTGCGGTCCTCACGGCTCGCCTCCTTGGACCCGCCCTAGAACACCACGCCCAGCTTCACGGCCACCGCGGGGAACCATGTGTGGATGCTGCCGTCGCTGTTCTCGTTGGACAGCGCATAGGCGGGCATCTGCAGTTCCCCCTGCAGGTAGAACTGCACGCTGGAGGCCCGCATGAACTCCCAGCCGGCCACCAGGTCGACGTCCAGGCCGCCGCCCAGCAGGGTGCTCCGGTCGCCGCCGCTGCGGCTCTTTTCCGCGTTGATCATGTTGAACCACAGCAGTTCGAAGGTCGCGCCGGCGCCCATGTAGAACGACGTCAGGCCCCGGGGGTCGAAGTAGTGCAGGAAGTGCAGTTGCAGCGCCGCGTCGCCCCCGAAGTCCACGTGCCCGCCCGCGGGGTTCTTGAAGGCCGCGGTCTTGCTGGTGCCGATGCCGATCAGTACGTTGGTTTCGACGCCCCAGTTTTCGAACTTGCCGCGATATCCCAGGAACATCGTGACCGGCGTGGCGACCCTATACTGGCTGGTGGCCTTGCCGACGTCGGCGCTGCCCGAGTCGGTCACGGCCGTGCCCAGCTTGCCCACGCGGACCTGCGTGCCGACACCCATGTGGAAGTGGTTGGTGCCCTTGATGCGCTGGGTGTTCTTCTTCGAGTCCGCCGTCAGGACGTTTTCGCGGTTGATCGATTCGCCGATCGGCTTGTTATACAGCAGCGCCAGCGCCACCCGCTCGGCGAACGGGCTCAGTTCGGTGGGGAGCAGCATGTCCACGCGTTCCTCCCGCCCCGTGCCGCTGTACCGTGCGAACGCGGTCCAGCCCACCTTCAGCGGGTACAGTTCGACCACCATGTGCTCGTCGCACTTCTCCTGCACCGCGACGAAGCCCTTTTCGTGCGTGACGAAGTGCTCGATGAGGCGCTTGAGGTAGGACAGGGGGCGCTGGCCGATCGGAAGGCTGGCGACGCCCTTGAACGACAGCGCGTCGCGGTCCTGGGACCCCGAGTCGGGGTCCACGGCCGTTGCCGCGGCCTGGGTCGCCGCGTCGGTCGCCGTCGCCGCGGGTGTGGCGGCCGTCCCGGGCGTACCGGCAGGCGCCGGCTCCCTGGGCCTCTGCAGCACCACGTCCACGCAAACGCTCTTGTCAGCCGCGAAGGCCTCGGGGACGCCCGCCAGAACGACGAGCCCGACGATGAACAGACTTCTCCCTGTGCGGTACATAGTGACCTCCTCCCTTTCTATGTTGGGCTTCCCGAGTTCCGCAGAGCCGCGTTGCGGCTGACGGACGAGTACCGATGCACGCGGCGTGCCATGCGATTCTATGTCGGGAGGTTGCAGGGAAAATCAATGGGTTGCGAGTGGGTGGTGGCGGCCGGCGGCCCCCCAGGACTCGAAAAGTTGGATGAACCCTGCTCCGTCCGGGTGTCCAGGGGCGCCAGGCTCACGGCGCCAATCCCGGCATCGCCGTCCGTCCGCCGGCCTGACGAGGCCGTTGACCGGGTTCCCGATCGTTGGTACGGTCCGGCCGTCCCCCGGGTTCGGGGTCCTGGAGCACACGATGATCACCACGTCGGATTTCAAGAAGGGGCTGCGGATCCTGATCGAGGGCGACCCCTACACCATCATGGAAAGCATCGTCCAGACGCCGTCGGCGCGCGGCGCGTCGTCCCTGGCCAAGGTCAAGGTGCGCAACCTGAAGACCGGCCAGGTGTTCGACAAGACCTTCCGGACCGGCGAGCGCTTCGACGAGCCCGACCTGGAGCGCCGGCCGCTGCAGTACCTGTACGACGACGGCGAGCACCGGGTGTTCCTGGACCAGGAGTCCTACGAGCAGGTGCTGGTGACCGACGCGGACCTGGGCGACGACGCGAAGTACCTGTTCGACGGCCTCGAAATGAAGGCCCTGTTCTTCGAGGGCGCGGTGCTGGAACTGGAACTGCCCGCGACGCTGGAATACGAGATCGTGGACGTCGAGCCCGGCACCCGCGGCGACACGGCCCACGGCGGCGTGACCAAGCCCGCAGTGCTCAACAACGGCATGCGGGTGCAGGTGCCGCTGTTCGTGCAGCAGGGCGAAAAGATCCGGGTGTCCACCAAGGACGGCAAGTTCGCCGAGCGCGTCCGCTAGGCCCGGCGCCCGGCCGTCGCCGCCTTGATCCCTGCCCGCCTGCTCTACGCGCCGCGATCACGCCGCCGCGGTCGTCGTCGCGGTCGTCGTCGCCGGCGCGGTGAGCGCCAGGCCCGCCTCCCTTCGCGTGTCCAGCGTCGTCCGGATGGCGTCCTCGATGGCCGTGCGCACCGCCTCGTCGGCCCGCAGCCGCCGGTCGGCCTGCTCCCGCCCCTGGCCGATGTGCTCGCCGCCGAACGACAGCCAGGAACCCGACTTCTCGATCACGCCCAGGCGCTCGCCCATGTCCACCAGTTCCAGCGTGTGGTTGATGCCCTCGCCGAACACGATGTCGAACTCGGCTTCGGTGAACGGCGGGGCCATCTTGTTCTTGACGACCTTCACGCGGGTCCGGTTCCCGGTGACCTCGGTGCCCGTCTTCTGGGACCCGATGCGACGCACGTCCAGGCGCACGGACGCATAGAACTTCAGCGCGTTGCCGCCGGTGGTCGTTTCGGGCGAGCCGAACATCACGCCGATCTTCATCCGCAGTTGGTTGATGAAGATCACGGTGCAGTTCTGCTTGTGGCAGGCGGCGACCAGCTTGCGCAGCGCCTGGCTCATCAGGCGCGCCTGCAGCCCGACGTGCGAGTCGCCCATGTCGCCCTCGATTTCGGCGCGGGGGGTCAGGGCCGCGACCGAGTCCACGACGATCAGGTCCAGCGAGCCGCTGCGCACCAGCGCCTCCACGATGTCCAGCGCCTGCTCGCCGCAGTCCGGCTGGCTCAGCAGCAGGTCCTCGATCGCCACGCCCAGCCTCTGGGCGTACCCCAGGTCCAGCGCGTGCTCGGCGTCCACGAAGGCTGCGGTGCCGCCCGTGCGCTGGACCTGCCCGATCATCTCCAGCGCCAGCGTCGTCTTGCCCGACGACTCCGGACCGAAGACCTCGACGATGCGCCCGCGCGGCACCCCGCCGATGCCCAGCGCGGCGTCCAGCATCAGCGATCCCGACGGGAACGCCGGCACACGCTCGATGGGCCCGTCGCCGAACCGCATCACCGTCCCCTTCCCGAACTGCTTGTCCATCGCGGAAATCACACCTTCCAGTTCGCCCAGCTTCTCGCTCTTCTTCGACATGGAACCTCCTCTTCCCTCCCGTCCCCGTGCACCTTGGCCGGCCCTCATCCCGAAGGCCGGTCCAGCAACCGGTACTGGACCGCCTCGGACACGTGGACCGTGCGGATCCCGTCGGAACCGTCCAGATCCGCGATGGTCCGCGCGACCTTCAGCACCTTGTCCAGCGCCCGGGCCGACAAGCCCAGGCGCTCCATCGCCGCCTCCAGCAGCCGCGACGCGTCGTCCGGAACCCCGCAGTGGGCCCGGACCTGAGCCGCGTCCATCCGTCCGTTGAACCTCGCTCCCCCGGGGCCCAGGCGCGCGGCTTGTATGTCGGCTGCCGCCTGTGCCCGGCCCCGGACCACGCTGGAGGGCTCGCCACCCGAGGGCGTCGCGAGGTCCCGGAACGCCACCGCCGGCACTTCGACGTGCAGATCGATCCGGTCCATGAGGGGGCCCGACACGCGCGCCCGGTACTTGGCCACCTCCGGCGGGGTGCAGGTGCACCGGTGCCGGGGGTCGCCCAGGTAGCCGCACGGGCAGGGG
The DNA here is from genome assembly GCA_903857665.1 of uncultured Myxococcales bacterium. GTDB lineage: Bacteria > Myxococcota_A > UBA9042 > DTJE01 > DTJE01 > CAIZWN01. The sequence continues at coordinate 84,309 of CAIOFV010000069.1, read as the reverse complement.
TTCATGGCCGCGACCAGGAGGAAGTCGGCGGGGTAGGTGACGGTGGCCGCGGCACGGCTGATGGTCACGTGCCGGTCCTCAAGGGGCTGGCGCAGGACTTCCAGCACCTCGCGGCGCCACTCGGGCAGCTCGTCCAGGAACAGGACGCCGTGGTGGGCCAGGCTGACCTCGCCGGGGCGGGGGCGCGATCCCCCGCCCGCGATGGCCGCGGCCGACCCGGTGTGGTGGGGCGCCCGGAAGGGGCGCTCGGCGATCAGCGCCGCGCGGTGTCGCAGCAGGCCCGCGGCGCTGTGGACCTTCGTGGTCTCCAGGCTTTCCTCGTTGGTCATGGTCGGCAACAGCCCGGCCAGGCGCCGGGACAACATGGTCTTCCCCGACCCGGGCGGCCCGACCATCAGCAGGTTGTGGCGGCCCGCGGCGGCGATCTCCAGCGCGCGCTTGACGTGCGCCTGGCCGCGGACGTCGGCCAGATCGGGGGCGTGCGGAGTGGCGAGGGGCCTGGGCGCGTCCTCGGGCCGGACCTCGTCCAGGGTGGCGCGTCCCGCGAGGGCCTCGATCAGGTCGGTCAGCGTCCGCGCCTCGTATCCCCGGATTCCCCGCACCAGCGCGGCCTCGGGGCCGTTGGCGGCGGGGACGATGGTTTCCCGGATCCCGCGGTCCCGCGCGGCGGCCACCATCGGCAGCACGCCGGGCACCGGCCGAACCAGGCCGTCCAGCGACAGCTCGCCGAGGATCAGCCGCCCGTCCAGCGCTGCCGCCGGGAACGCGTCCAGGCAGGCCAGCACGCCCAGCGCCACCGGCAGGTCGAACAGCGACCCGTGCTTGCGGACGTCCCCGGGGGCCAGGTTCACCGTGATCCAGCGCGTGTGCGCCCGGAACCCCAGGTTCCGCAGCGCGGACAGCACCCGGACCTTCGATTCGCGCACCGCGGCCTCGGGCAGGCCCACGATGTCGAAGTGGCCCACGCCCGGATGGACATCGACCTCCACGTCCACCGGGATCCCGTCGATCCCGCTCAGCACCGCCGACAGGACACGGACGTTCACCCGGGCCTCCTTCCCCGCGGACCGAAGGAAGGAGGTTCACGATGCGTGCCAGGTTGGGTTCTGCAGCATTACGGTGGGTTGCGTGTCGCCGAAGGCCTGCAGGGGCTGGACGGGTTGGACGCCGGTCCCATCGCGTCCAACCCGCCGCCGGCCGCTACAGCCGCCCGAACTCCGTCCGCCGGAGGATCTCGTCCTGCAGCGGCGTCCCCAGATCCGTGAAGAACGCCGAGTACCCCGACACCCGGACCACGAGGTCCCGGTGGCGCTCCGGGTGGGCCTGCGCGTCCCTCAGCGTGTCGTTGGACACGACGTTCAGCGACAGCTCCATGCCGCCCTCGGCGAAGAAGCCCTTCGCCAGCGCGACCATCTTGTCCAGCCGTTCCTCGCCTTCGAACATCGCGGGCGGCAACTTCACGTTCAGGGCGCACCCGTTGGAAATCAGCGTGTGGTCGATCTTGGCCACCGACCGCAGCATCGCGGTCGGGCCGTTCCGCTCAACGCCGTTGGTCGGCGAAAAACTGTTGCTGAGCGGCTCGCCCGCCCCCCGCCCGTCGGGCGTCGCCCCCAGGAACAGGCCCTCCAGCACGTGCATCCCGTACGAAAAGAACCCGGGCCGGAACGGGCCGCCGCGGATCGTCCGGTGGCGCGCCACCTCGCGGCAGAAGTGCTCCGTGATGTCCTTCGCCAGGTCGTCCGCCCGGTCGTCGTCGCAGCCATACTTGGGCGCCTTGAAACGCAGCCGCGCCCGCACCGCGTCGTCCCCGTCGAACTTCCGGCCCAGCATTGCCAGCAGGTCAGCCATCGGGATCTCGCCGGTCCCGTAGACGCAGTGCCGGATCGCCGCCAGCGAGTCCGCTGCGGTGCCCAGGCCCCGTGCGCTGATCGACCCGAAGTTGTACCGCGCCCCGCCGGCCGTCATGTCCCGGGCCGCCTCGACGCAGCCCGTCAGCGTCGCGGACACGTAGGGGTTGGGGAAGCCCTCCTTGTAGACCCGGTCCTTCAGGTTCACCGCGTCAGCCACCAGACCCACCATGAAGGCGACCTGCTGCTTGAACGCCCCCACCAGGCGGTCGAACGTGGCGAACGTCCGCGGGTCCCCGGTTGCCGGCCCGATCCGCCGTCCCATGATCCGCAGGTGCCCGTCCAGCAGGGCCATTTCCAGCGCGGCCGGAAACGAGATGTCGTTGCCCGACGTGCATCCGAACGTGTCCCCGTCGCCGGTGGGCTCCACGCACCCGATCACGCCGTAGTCCCGCGCGTCGCGTTCGGCCACGCCCGCCCCGACCAGCGCGCCGATCGCGACCTCGTCGTTGAACAGCGCCGCGCCCGACGTGGTCCTGAAGGTCGCCAGGGCCCGTCGCCAGAACGCCTGCGGCGTCCTTTCGGACAGGCGGATCGTGAAGCTGTTCCCCATGGACTTCACGTTCTCGAAGGCATCCAGGATCAACCCTGACAGGTCGTTGGTCGCGTCGTCGCCGTCCGGGGTCAGGCCGCCGACCGTGGGGGCGCTGCTGTCGGCCCCCAGCTCGTTGCCGGTGTTCTTTCCCGCCGTGGGCAGCAGCAGCAGGTTGGTGCCCAACTTGATCAGCAATTCTTCCATCAGTTCCACGGCCTGGTCGTCGGTCAGCCGCCCCCGGGCGCGGTCCCGGGCGAAGAACGGGTACAGGTGCTGGTCGATCCGCCCCACGGCGAAGATCCCCGGCATCCCGTGGGCCAGGATCGCCCCGACCTCGGTCAGCCACAGCGCCTGCACCGCCTCCCGGAAGTCCCGCGGAGGCTGGTACGGGACGCGCCGGCACCGTTTCGCGATGTCCTTCAGCACCTTGTGGCGCGCCGGCGAGCAGGGGCCCGCCGCCTGCCGCTCGGCTTCGTCCGCGAACCGCGCCGCGAAGTCCTTGATGGCGTCGCAGCACAGGATCACGGCCCGCAGGAACGACACGCCCTCGTGGTCACCCGCCTCCTGGGCGGCCGCCAGCCGCGTTTCGGCGCGCGCCTTCACCCCGGCGAACCCCTCCCGCAGGATGTTCCGGATCCCCAGGATCAGGTGCCCCTGGACATCGAACACGTTCATCACGAACGCGGGGTTGTTGAACAGCAGCTCGTTTGCGAAGCGCACCAGGCGGGTCAGGCGGATCCCGCCCGGTTGCGCCGCGCTGCGCCGAAGCCCGTCGATATCGAGGCTGCGCCACCTGCGGTACAGGCTGCGGGGGCCGACCTCGGGCCACACGGTGCCGCCCTGCGCGTGCGACAGGCACTTCCGGCGGTCGCGGACGGTCCGCCCGCGCCAGTACGGCAGGATCGCCGTCTCCAGCTCGTGCCGGTCCGCGGGCGCGATCCTCCAGGGCTGCCGTTCGCGGGACAGCAGGGCGTCCAGCTCCAGTTCCAGGATCAGGTTGGCGTCGCCCCGTTCGACCGGCAGGACCGTGCCCAGCAGCCTGCTGGTGCGATTCCCGGCGATCTCCTCCTCGTCCAGCAGCGTCACCGTCATCTTCTGCAACGTGTTCCGGAACGCCAGCGCCGCCCGCAGGGCCGGGTGATGTCCCTCGGTCGCCCGCCAGGACTCGGTGGTGTAGCGGGCGCGCTCGATGCAGATCTCGTAGGGCGCCGACAGGAGGAGGTCCTTGTAGGCGCTGGTGCGCTTGTGGATTGGCATCGGTGGATGGCTCCGGGGTTCCCATCCAACCTAGCACAGCCCATGACCCGGATCCACGGATGCGCCCCGCGCGCGGGAGCCATGTAACCCTTCGGCGGGGGGTCTGATATCCTCGTTCCGACCCATTCGAACCGGATTCATGGGGAAGGGACGGCGATTCCTGAGGGCGGTGGCGGTCGGCCTGTACATGGCCGTGACGCGCGCGATCCTCGTCGTGGCCGTGCTGGTCCCGTCCGTGTACTTCGTCCTGAACTCCAGTCCCTTCCCGGGCCAGTTGACGCGCTTCCTGCGGACGGTCCTCCCCGGGACCATCGAAATCGGGACCCTCCAGATCGCCCCGGTTCCTTGGAAGGTGGACCTGCTGGACGTGCGCATCCGGGCGCCGGACGGCGAATCCATCATCGCGGTCGGGACGTTGCGGGTCACGGTGGACCTCATGCCCCTCCTGCGCTGGGTCGCCGGCGAGGATCCGGACATCGTGGTCCACCTGCCCGAGGTGCGCCTCTACGACTACGAGGCGATGATCGACTTCGACGCGAACACCCACCTGAAGCTGGTGGACGCGTTCAGCGCGCCGAAGGATCCGAACGCCCCGCCGAAGCCCCCATCGACCGGCCCGAAGCAGGCCGTTCGGCTGGTGTTCGACCGGGTCGTTGGCGAGCGGGGTTCCTGCCGCGTGTCGTTTCCCGAGTGGGACGTCCGCGTCGAGGACATCGCGCTGGAGGCCCGGTTCGAACTGGAAACCGCGCCATCGACGCACGTCAAGGTGACCTCAACCCGCGTGTCGTGGGCCCAGGGGATCGGGCACATCCGGGCCGTGCCGCAGGCCTCGATCATCCCCCGGGAAGTCGCCCTGGGCGTGGGCGTCGTCGATGGCTTCATCTACGACTGGGATCGCATCTCCTACCGGCACGCGACCTTTGCCTTCCCGGGCATGGACCTGGACACCCGCGACGGCTTCCTCGCCTGGTCGGAAAACCTGCGCTACGAGGGCGAAGCCGAACTGGAATTCGCCGACGGCAGCCCGCTGATCCAGACGGCCTCCGGCGGCCTGGTGAAGGGCCCCCTTCGGATGGAGGTCGATGGCCGGGGCGACTTCTTCGACCCCCGCTTCACGCTGACCGTGGACTCCCCCGGGGCGGCGCTGTCGGGCGTGGACCTGGGGCGGGTCGATGTGGCGCTGACGGGCGGCCGCGAGGAAACCGGCCGGTACGCGTTCCAGGGAATCCGATTCGTCACCGACTCGGCCCGCGGGAAGGTGAAACTGGATGGCGGGGTGTTCTACCCGTTCGGCAGTGCCGACGGGATCGCCACGGATGCCACCTTCGCCTTGGAAACCGAGGGGTTGAGCGTATCGACCCTGCTGAAGGACCTGGGGGTCGCGCCTCTGGCGCCCCTGGTGCCGCTGCCCCGGTCCGTGTCGGGCCGCCTGCAGGTCCGCGCTGAGGTTGCGTCCTGGGCAACGGGGATCGCTTCGGCCCACGTCAGCGGTTCCGTCGAAGGGCTGCTGTCGCCCGGGACGATGCTCTCGGGTTCCGACGTGTCGGTGACGCTGGATGCTTCGGCGAACGTGACCGGGGATTTCACGCGGCCCTCCATCCGTGTCGGCGCGCTGGAAGCCCGTTCCGGGTCGGACGTGGTGCGGGCCCGGGGAACCGTGGACCTGGACCGGGGCGAACTGGACCTGTCGGGTTCGGTCGACAAGGATCTGAAGCCACTGCTTCCCTTGCTGGGCCTGCGAGGCGGGGGGCGCGCGACGCTTTCCGACGTCCGGGTGCGGGGGCCCTTCGGGTCGCCCACCGCCAGCGCATCCGCCACCGTGAATGGCCTGGCGGTCGATCCCTGGGAGGTCGATCACGCCACGGCACGCGTGGCGTGGAAGGACGGATCGATCGTCGCCACGTTGCTGGACGCCGCGACTCCCTATGGCGCGCTCACCTTGGCCGGCGCGGCCGTGCGCTTCCTGGACCCGAGGTCGGGCAGGCGCCTGCCGTCCGTGCACCTGTCGATCCGCCAGGCGTCGGCGCCGGCGGTCGATCTTGCCCGCCTGCCGCCCCTGAAGGACGGCGCCGTGAAGGGCAAGGCGTCGCTGGCGGTGGATCGGCTGGACCTGGACCTCGGGAACCCGCTGCGCACGCTGGACGGGGAGGTCCGGGCGACGGCCACGAGGATGGTGGTGGCCGGGCGGCCGCTGATCGATGTCAACGTCGCCGCGACGGCCAACCAGGGCGTCCTGACCCTGTCGGCCGTTCAGGCCTCCCTGAGGGCCGGCGGGACGGCCCGGGTCACCGGCACGCTGGACCTGCCGGCCGGGCGGTTCGACGCCGCCGTGGACGGCAAGGGCCTGTCGCTGGCGGTCCTGGCCGGCATGGCGAAGGACGGGGCCCTGAAGGGGACCGTGGACGTGCACGCGACCGCCTCGGGCCCGTTGCTGGACCCGAAGGTGGATGCGCACGTCGATGCGACCGGCGTCGCCTACAGCGATCAGCGTTTCGGGGACCTGTCGATCGACGCTGCCCGGGAGTCCGGCGGCGATCTGTTGCTGTCCAGCGATCGATTCCTGCCCCGGATGCACCTGAACGAGGCCTCCGGGCTCACCTGGGGCGACGGGCGCTTCACGGGCCTCGTGCTGATGATCGACCTGAACCGTGTCACTCCCCAGGACGTCCTGCCGTCGGTGAAGACGCGGGACCTCTGGGGCCAGCTGACCGGCAACGTCCAGGTCCGGATGGGCTTCGGTCCGGGCGGCACGCTGGAGGCCGCGCTGACCTCCCCGCCCGACGGCCTGCGCCTGGGCTTCTTCGACCGCGAGGTGATGCTCAAGAACGTCGACAAGCTGGTGGTCGCGGTGCTGCGCGACGGCTCGGTCAGCGTCAGCGGGCTGGCCCTGGACGATGGTCGGGGAGTGCTGCGGGCCTGCGGCACCGCGCTGGACCCGAACGGCAAGATGCGCCTGTGGGTCCAGGGCCCGGTGGGGGCCTACTGGCTGCGGCAGTTCGGGTCCGTGTTCTCGGTGTCCGACGGGTACGTGCGCCTGTCGGGAACGACCGGCGCGCCGGCCGGGGAGGCGCCCGTGGGTTGCGAGCCGTACTCCACGGGAGGCGACGGGCCCCTGGTGATCAGTGGCACGTTCTCGCGGCCGCTGGCCGACGGCGAGATTCGGATCAAGGGGCTCGAACTGGGGATCCGGAACTTCGGCGACATCCTGCAGGTCCAGGAAGGCGGCCGCGTCCTGCTGTCGTCGTCCGAGGGGCGCCTGAGGGCGTCGATCCCGCAGGACGGCTGGATCCGCGGGACCCTCGGCGAGGGCGCGTTCACGCTGCACGGCGCCGCGGCCTTCGACGGCCTGGTGCCGGCCGAGGGCGAAATCGTGCTGGACGGTGCGGGCCTGCGCTACGTTTCGCCGGGCGAGTACTTCCTGGTCGGCAATCCGTCCGTGACGGCACAGTTCGAAGGACTGGGCACGCCGGGCCAATCGCGAATGCGCATCGCCGGCCGCGTCGCGATCACGGAGGGTTCCTACCACAAGAACTTCGGCATCGTCGGGCGGGCCTTCTCGGGCTTCTCGGGCACCCGGGTCGCGGAACGCCAGGGACGGTCGCTGGAAGACGTCGCCCCGTGGCTGGCCGACGCCGACCTCGACCTGGCGGTCACTGGGCCGAGGTTCGGGGTCCGCAGCAAGCTGGACGTGGGTTCCACGGACTTCGACATCGCGATGGACCTGCGCGTCAAGGGCAAGGTGAAGGCGCCAGAACTGTGGAACCGCGTGGAAATCCTGCCCGGCGGCACGGTGACCTACGAGGTGGTCCGCCGGGTGTTCGAGGTGGTACGGGGCACGGTGGACTTCGACGGCCCGCCGACGCAGCCACTGGTCGACATGACCGCCCGGACCTTCATCCAGATCCAGGGCGCGGCCGCCCAGACGACCGCGGTCGCCTCGCGCTTCGACCCCGACGCGCCGATGTCCGGGGCCCTGGACCAGGGGATCCAGGTGAGCCTGAAGGTCGCGGGCCGGTATCCCGACCTGGACATCTCGCTGGCGTCGAACTCCAAGGCCTACAACCAGAACGACCTGCAGTACCTCGTCCTGACGGGATCCCTGCCCCAGGGCGGCGTGGCGGGCAGCGCCGATCAGGTCTTCAACGTCGGGCTCCTGACCGAGGAGGTGACGGGCGTCGTGACCCGTCTGCTGCTCGGATCCCTGGTGGACGCCATCAACCTGGGCGTCAGCTCCACCGGCGGGGTGAACGTCGATGTGATCGCGCACCTCGGATCCCGGCTGCGGTTCGAAACGCAGGTGCAGCAGACCACGGGAACGGGCTCCGCCTGGTATACGGCCGGGTTCCACGTGCGCCTGACCGACTACCTCTCCCTGGAGGGGCGGGTCCTTTCGGTGTCCCAGGGCGCGTTCGACAAGTCCCTGGACCCGGGCAACAAGTACGAAACGAAACTGCGTTTCCGAGTCCCGATCGAATAGGCGGTGTGCCGGATGTCGGCCCGTGTGTGGATGGTGGTTGCGGCGTTGCTGGGGACCCTGCTCCCCGGGGTGGCCCGCGCCGCGCCCGACCCGGCGCAGCCCTTGAAGGCGCCGCCCGCAGATGCGTCCGGGAACCCGGTGATGGTGCCGACACCGGTTCCCGACGCGTGTGCCGAAGGGCCGATCGTGGCCGTCGAGTTGGAGGGCTGCAAGGTCCACGGCTGCGGCGACGCCGGGTTCGTGGCCGCCGTGTTGGACCTGGCCGACCTGGTCCCGGGCACCGTGCTGGACCCGGCCCGCAGCGCGGCCGGCCTCCGGCGCCTGGGGAAGATGGGCTTCTTCCGCACTGCCAGCATCGCCTGCGAATCGGTGGTCGGGGGCGTATCGGTCGTCCTGAAGGTGGAGGTCGCGCGCCGGGTTCGGCGCCTGAAGGTCAAGGGAAACTCCCACTTCGACGACAGCGAGGTGCTTGCCCGCCTCGCCATCCTGTCCGGGGATCGCTTCGATCCGAAAGACGCCACGACCGCCGACGCGCTGACCCGGGCCCGCGACGCGGTGCGCCGCGCATACCAGGAGGTCGGCTTCACCGGCACCACGGTGGACGTGCGCCTGGTCGATGTCGGGGAAACCCAGGAGGACATCGAGATCGCCATCCACGAGGGCAGCCGCGTCAAGATCCGTGACGTGGTCGTGTCCCTTCGGGCCTCCCATCCCGAGGATCCCGGATCCACCCCCGGCGCCGAGGGTTGCCCGGTCATCCGCGACCGCGACCTCCGGAAATGGACGGGCCTCGGATCGGTGACGACGTTGACCGAGCGGACCGTTCCAAACGCCGTGAGCCACCTCACCAAGGCGTTGCGTGCCCTCGGGTTCACGGGTGTCCACGTCAAGGCGGCGTTCGATACCCCCTCCGAGGATCTGCACGTCGATGCGACCTACGACGCCTGCTACCTGCTGCGCTTCTATTCCCGCGACCGCGTCCAGTCGGGACGCCAGGGGTTCGCGCCCCTGAAGGACGACGATCTGCTGGCGTCGCTGCCGTTCGGCGATTCGGGCGTGTTCGATCTGACCGAGGCGACGTTGGGCCGCGAGGAGGTCCGCGTGTTCTTCGAGAACCGCGGGTACCTGTTCGCGGACGTTGTGCTGGACTACCGGGCGCGCCGAGGGCCCGCGTCCGCGATCGACTCCGAGGAGTCCGCCCCGGTGAACGCCACCGCCTGGGGGCCGAACGTGGCCGGCCGCGTGTCGTACCTCGTGACCCGGAACGGCCGTGTCGAAATCCGGAAGGTGATCCTCGCGGGCGTGCAGTCCCTGCCGACCGAGCGCGTCCGCCAGGCGATCAGCACGAAGACCTACGACTTTTTCGGCGACGCGGGCGCCCTGCTGCCCGACCAGGTGTTCGCGGACCTGGAACAGGTGAGGCGGCTTTACCTGGAGGAAGGCTTTCGCGAGATGCGTTTCCGGGGGACGGTCGAAGGTGTCCGGCGCGTGCGCCTCACTTCCACGGAGGGCGCGAAGACGGTCTTCACATACGCCTCCGCGGACAAGGCCTTCCAGGTCGTCGTGCCGCCGGGCGACACCGAAGGCGTGACGCTTCGCATCGGCGTCGAGGAGGGCGAGCGCAGCACCGTCGGCGCCATCGGCCTCACGGGCATTTCCCAGCGGTCGGTCGATGAGGCCCGGAAGATCCTGGGCCTGCATCCCGGGGGCCCCTTCTCGGCGACCCGTGTGCGGGCGGCTGTCCAGCGCCTGACGCGGTGGTATGCGGCGGCGGGCTACCTGCGGACCTCGGTGAAGGTGGCCTGCGGCCCGGAGGACGTGCCCCCCCCCGAGCACGCAGGCGCAGGCGGCGGGTTTCCGAAGGAAACTCCCGCCGGAGACGGAGTCGCCTCGGGGGCATCCAACGGTTCCTGCGACCTGGAACAGGTGTCGGACCGGAGCGTCGCACTGCGGATCTCGGTGGACGAGGGAACGCCGGCGACGGTCGGATCGGTGTTCGTCCAGGGGCTCAACCGCACGATCCGCGAGACCGTCACGTCGCGCCTCCCCGGCCCCGGTGAGCCCTACGACGTGGTGCGGGTGGCCGAAGGCGTGCGGTTCCTGAACAATCTCGGAATCTTCGCATCGGTCCAGGTTTCCGCCCTGGGCACGGACGAGGACCCGCCGCGGGACCGCGTCGCGCTGGTGGTCGAGTGCCGCGAGGTGAAGAGCCAGTTCGTAGACTTCGCGATCGGCTTCGAGACGCTGAACGGGGACCGGCCGAATTCGTCGTTGCCCAAGGGCGTCACCGACGGCCTGTCGACGTCGATCGCCCTTTCGGACGTATCGACGTCGGGTTCGGGCCGAACGCTGGACCTGCCCCTCCCGGACATCCTCCTGACGGTCGAGGCCCGGTACGTCGACCAGAACTTCCTGGGTCGCGGGAAGCGCTTGTACCTGCCGGTGAAGTACGGCCTGTCGTTCACGGCCTGGGACCGGTACGCGTCCTTCGCCCCGACCTACCTGGACCCCAACTTCTTTTCCAAGGGCCTTTCCTTCCGCGTGACGCCGTTCGCGCTCTACGACCGGGCCACCTCGCGCCTCGACCAGGTGCAATTCGGGGCCGAGTTCGTCGTGTCTCGCGAGCTGGTCAGGCACCTGTACGGGTCGCTGGCCTGGGAAACCGGCGTGGTGCGGACGCGCGACCCCAGCATTCCGAATGCGACCTACTCGTCGTGGCGATACGAAAACAAGATCGTCCCGACGCTGACCTACGACCGCCTGGATCACCCGATCGACCCGCAGAACGGCGGCTTCGCACAGGTCTCGCTGGCGTACATCAACGCGCTCAGCCAGGGGAACTTCCTCAAGTACGAGGTGCTCCTCAAGGGCTTCGTGACGATCCGGAAGTTCCTCACGATCGGCCTGACCGCGCACTACGGCGGGTCGAAGGCGTTCGGCGGCGCGGGCCAGTTGCCCGCCGAGGAGCGCTACTCGCTGGGCGGCAACCGCGGGGTGCGAGGGTTCGCGAACGACGGGGTGGCCCAGTACAACTCCGACGGCAGCTTGCGAGTGCAGACGACCACCAGCCAGAAGAAGAACGCGGACGGCACCGTATACGTCGATCCTGGCACCGGCCTGCCGGTCACGGTCCCGACGATCGCGAAGGTCAACAGCGGGGACATGGTGGTGTCGGGCACCTTCGAACTGCGCTTCCCGATCCTGCGCAGCCTCGACCTCCACGGCGCGCTGTTCTATGACGTCGGCGCACTGGCCGAAAGCCCGACCGACCTGCACGCGAAGTCGCTGCGCCACTCGGTCGGCGTGGGCCTGCGCTACCTGCTGGGCGGCGTGGTGCCGATCCGCCTCGACTACGGGATCATCCTGGACCGCAGGTGCAAGAGCGTGGATTCAACCACGGGGAAGTGCTCGGCCCGCGAAGAGGTCGGCAACATCCACTTCGGGGTGCTCTACACCTTCTGAGGCTTGTTGGCGTGCAGGGAGCGCTGCGGCTTGCCGGAAGGCTTCTTCGGCCGGGCGACGGGCTTCGCGGGGGAGCGCGACGTCTTGGCCGGCCGTCCGCCGTGGTGCGCGGGGCGCCCGGTGCGTGCGGGGCGCTCGGCAGAGGCTTCGGACCGCTCCAAACGGCCTGCGGGCCGCGATGGACGGGCAGGTGCGGCGGATCTGTCCGGGCGACCTTCGGGCCGCGAGGGACGGGCGGCAGAGCCGGTTCTGTCCGGGCGACCTTCGGGCCGCGAGGGACGAGCCGCCGAGCCGGGTCGTGAGCCGGATCCGCCGGTGCGTCCGCCGCGACCCGGGCCTCGGCCGGCGCCTCGGTCGGACGTCGCTCGCGGTGCCCCCGTGCTCGCAGCATGGCCCCGATCCGGGGCGCCCTGGCCGGTTCCGTCGATCCGTGTCGCGGGACGGGCCCCCTTCAGGGCCGCAGCCTTCCGGACGGCATCCGCCACTTCGGCTTCGAAGCGCCGTGCGGCCGCGCCGCTGTCGCCCACGTAGTCCTCATCACCCGAATCCCGACCCGCATCGAACCTGCGCGCCGGCTCCCGTGGCGGGCGTCGCTCGAGTTCCGGCCTCCCCTGTGCCGCGGCAGGCCGACCGCGTGTCGCTTCCGGCCGGCCGCGTGGCGCCTCGGGCCTCCCCCGCGAGGCGTCCGGCCGCCCACGTTCGGCATCCGACCTTCCGCGAGCCGTCTCGGGCCTCCCGCGCATCGGCGCGGTCCCGCCGTGCAACGTCCGGGGCCGACGCTCCGTGGCTTCGGGCCGCGCCGGACGTGCCGGACGCGTGCCACGCACGCCCCTGAACCCGGGTTCGGGCGGGGTCGCGTGCCCCGGCAACTGGGACCGCTCGGACGGAGCCGCTGGCACCGTCGGTCGCGCCGTCCGACCGGTGCGCGCCGGGCGGTCGGGCGACCGGGTCGTCCCGGCCTTTTCCGTCCGTTCCGGCTTCTCGGCCCCGGCGGGCTTGCCCTGCCGCTCGGGCACTCCGGCCCGTGACGACCGTGTCCCTCGTGCCGCCCGCTGGTTCTTCGGGGGTCGCACGGGCTTCGGCGGCCGGTTCTCGGTCAGCGCCGTGACTTCGTCCGGCGTCAGGATCCGCGATGCCCCTGCCGGCAGCTTGCCCAGGCGGATCGGCCCGAACCGCACGCGCTTCAACTTCAGCACGTTCATGCCGAGCGTCTGGAACATGCGTCGCACTTCGCGATACCGGCCCTCGGTCATCACGACCTCGAGCCACTCGTTGGTCCGGGCCAGCCGCAGGCGCTTGCACGACGCCGCCTTCGCCCGCCCGTCCTCCAGGTTCACGCCGCGCTCGATGCGTTCCATCGCCCAGGCGGGAACGCCGCCCTGGATCTTGACCTCGTACACCCGTTCGACGCCGCTGCCCGACTGCGTCAATTGCCGGGTCAGGTCGCCGTCGTTGGTGAACAGCAGAAGGCCTTCGCTCATGATGTCCAGGCGGCCGATGGTATGGACCCGGACGGGCAGGTCCGGCAGCAGCGAGTTGGCGTTGCGGCGCCCCTCGGGGTCCTTTTCGCTGCAGACCACCCCCTTGGGCTTGTGCATCACCAGCACGATGTGATGCCGCGTCGGACGGACCGTTTCCATGTCCAGTTTGATGCGGTCGTTGTCCGGGTCGATCATCGTGCCAAGCTCGGCGACCGTCCCGTTGACGGTGACGCGCCCCTGGGCGATCCGTTCCTCGGCCTCGCGCCTGGACAGTTTGCCGCCCTCGACGAGGTAGCGTTGCAGACGAATCATGGGTTGTTCCTCCGGGGTCCGCGACAGGACGCCCATCACGGATGCCCCCCAGTCGGCTTCGGTTCCGGCGAGAGTTTCCTACGGGAACCCGTCGCCTGCGAATACGCCCTCGGGGAGATACGGCGCCCGCTCGCGCCGGAGCGGGGATTGCCATCGGGACCACCCCAACGGTATCATGCCCGGGCCGGTCGGACAAGGCGGCCGGGGGCAACGGAGGTCCTGCCATGAAGTACCGCTTCGAGCACGAGTTCGCCTGCGACCGCGACACCCTGATGAAGATCATGTTCGAAAAGGGGGTGATCGAGGTCCTCAAACCGAGGATGACACACGTCCAGGAAGCCGAAACGCTTTCGTGGGCCGAGGAACCCGGCCGGATCGTGCGCAAGGTCCGGTACATGCCCGTTCCGAAGATCCATTCGGTGGGTCCCAAGAAGATCGAGCCCCGGTGGATGGAATGGGTCGAGGAATCCAAACTGGACCTGGTGCGCGGCACCGCGACGTACGTCAACGTGCCGACAACCCATAAGGTGGCGGAACTCCTGAAAAACCACGGCGACATGCAGTTCGAGTCCGCCGGGCCGGGCCGGACCCGCCGCATCCTGTCGGGCGAACTGAAGGTCCAGGTGTTCATCATCGGTGCCGTGGCCGAGCGCGTCATCTATTCGTATGCCGCCGAGATCGTCAACGAGGAGGCCGCGGCCCTGGCCCGGCTGATCCAGGAAAGGAACTCGAAGAAATGAAGCTCGCCCGCGTGGTCGGCACCGTGTGGGGCGCGAACCAATCCGACGGCATGAACGGCCGCCGGGTCGTCGAGGTCCGCCCTCTGGGGCTGGCGATGGCGCGTGACGGGACCCGGTTCTCCGCGGATTGCGACGACGGGCACCTCCGGCAGTCGTCGATGCTGGCCCTGGACCCGCTGGGGGCTGACGTGGGGCAACTGGTGCTGATCGGTGTCGGAAGCCGGGTGCGCGACCTGGTGATCGGGCCCGAGGCGACCACCAAGGCCTGCGTGATCGCGATCGTGGACGAGGCGGTGGTCGAGGCCACGGCCAGGGGGACGGCGCCGTGATCCTGGGACGCGTCATCGGCCAGTGCTGGGCGACCCGGCACAGCCCTCGCCTGGACGGACAGAAGCTGTTGCTGGTGCAGCCGCTGGCGTGGTACGACCCCGATCATCCTTCGGACCACCTGGTCTGCGTGGACCCGGTGGGCGCGGAGGTCGGGCAGGACGTGGTGGTTTGCATGGGCCTGCCGGCGCGCCTTGCGCTGGGGGACACCCGGACCCCGGTGGAGGCGTCCATCGCGGCGATCGTCGATGGCGTCGAGGTCCTCCGGGACGCCGGCGGGCCGGCCTTCGCCTTCGCGCCGGGGCACGCGCCGGAAAGTCTATTGAATGTCCCCGAGTCGGCTTCGTCTTCGGCGAGAGTTTCCGCCGGAAACCCGTCGCCGGCGCCTGCGCGCTCGGGGGGAGCAGGAGCACTGACGTGATTCGCGGCCGGGTGATGGGGGAGGTCTGGGCCACGAAGAAGGCCCCGCGCCTCGCGGGCAGGAAGCTGCTGCTGGTCGCCGAAACCTGCGTGACGTCCGACGGCGAGCGACCGACGGGGCGGGTCGTGGTGGCCACGGACCTCCTCGATGCCGGGCAGGGCGACACGGTGGTGGTGGCGTTCGGCAGCGGCGCCCGCAACGCCGAGTCGCCGGGCAGCCGTGACGTGCTGGTTGACGCGGCCGTCGTCCAGGTCATCGACGGCTCGTCCACCCCAGGTGCCGACTGACGGCCGGAACCACCCGGGCGGGCCACCCCCGGGAATGCGCCTCGTCCGCCACAGCGGCCGATTTCTTGACGATCCCCCTCCCTTCCGCAAGAATGTATGCGCCCAGAGTGCGGGGAGGCCCCGGATGTTCCGTCGAAATGGTTCCAACGCCCTTCCCCTTGTCGCGATGCTGGTCGCCCTGGGGGCCTTCGGCTGTTCGAAGGCCAAGACCACGCAGCCGGATTACTGCATCGACTGCGACGTGCTCGACGAAACCGAGGGGGCCGAGGTGGCTCCCGTCGGCCTCAACGTGACGATCACCAGTCCCGCGCAGGGTGTCACCACCCCCGTGTCCGGCAAGCTGGAACTGGGGATCCTCGTCACCGACGACCTGAAGACGCCCGTCACGCTGCGGGTCGAGGTGCTGAAGGCCGGCGCGTTCACGCCGGTCGAACTGAAACTGCCCTTTGCCCAGGCGACGAACATCGAAGTGGACACGAGCCTGATCCCGGACGGCCGCAAGTGGACCGTGAAGGTGACGGCGACCCGGGATTCCGACGCGACCGAAGCCACGGACCAGGTCCTGATCACCGTGGACAACAGCGGTCCCATCATCACTCCCGCCGGCTCGACCCCCGTCGAGCTCGGCAGCATCCTGGGGGACCTCAAGGTGCAGTTCGTGGTCAAGGACGCGGGTGCCGGTGTTTCGGAAATCCACATCCGCGTCAGTGATGCAACCACCCAGCAGGACCTGGGATTCGTCTGGGACTGGCCGACCGGCAGCACCAAGGCCGGGGCAGTGAAGGTGGATACAGGGGAGATCGTGATCCCGAGCGGTTCGTGGACGGCCGGCGACAAGGTTCTGACCGTCACCTCCACCGACGGCATCCCGGACCACAACGGTTCGTTCGTGTTGAACTTCTCGTATTCCCAGGTCCCGCGCTTCCAGGGCGGCACGGTGTACGCGCTTCCGACCGACGTCGTCGGCTCGGCCATTGCGGGCATCCACCTGGGGCTGGCGTCGGACAATACCGGCGCAGTGGTGGTTTCCGCCGCGTCGGGACTGTCGATCTTCACCCGGGATGCCGCCACCGAGAAGCTGGTCAAGAAGCAGGACCTGCTGAAGACCGCCTGCGGGAACCTGGTGGTCCAGGACCTGGACGGGGACGGCCTCGACGACGTGGTGGCGGTCTGCAATCCCGCGACCGGTACCGGGCACAACCTGAACCTGTTCCTTCAGACCGCCGGCTCGACCTTCGCCAAGCCGGTCGTCGTGACGGTGCCGACCAGCGTGACGGCGCTGGCGCTGGGCGATCTGAACGGCGACGGAAGGCTGGACATGGCCCTGGCGCTGGCCGAAACGTCCCAGACCGTCGGTGTGGTCTTGTCCAGCTTCATCACTGCAACCAACACGTTCACGTGGGGGCCGCTGAAGCAGTACGGCGGCGCCCAGGACCCCCGGTTCATCGCGATCGGCCAGTTCGGCGACCTGACCGGCGTGGGCGACGCTCGCGAAAGCGCCGTCGTTGTTGCACCGAGCGGATCGTCCACCGTGACGCGCTTCGTCGCGGACTCCAAGGGCCTGTTGTCGGCGGGCCTCAACAGTTCGCTCACGACCATCCTGGACGGCGCGGCGCTGTCGAGGATCCTCACTGCCACCACGTTCACGTTGGGTTCCACGCGTCCTCAGACCCTGCTCGCGTTCGGCGATGGCGAGCGGGACCGGATCTCGCTGTTCCGGGCCGAAAGCTCGGGGTCATCGACGGCTCTCAACGGCTTCCTCACCCTGCCCGCGGGCGTCCAGCCGGCACGGATCGTGGCCGGCGACCTGGACGGCGACGGTGTCACCGATATCGCGGTGTTGTGCAAGGGCGGAAACCTGGTCCACGTCTTTTCCGGCAGCATTCCAACCAGCGGCACCACGTTCCTCGTGTCGGGCCCGTCCTTTCTCGTCGGGTCCGCCCTGGACATGACCCTCGCGGACGTGGACGACGACGGGGTGCTGGACGTCGTCACGCTGTCTTCTGATGGCAAGTCTTTGACATGGCTGAAGAACAGCGGGAAGCTCGCGTTTTCCGGCGCCCCGATGGTCGGCCTCAACCTGGCCCCGATCTCGATCGCGGCCGGCCGCTTCTCGCGGCCGCTCACGGCCGAAAAGACCCGGCTCCTGGACCTGGCCGTCCTGGGCACCCAGAGCAACAAGAACGTCATTTCCGTGTTCACGGCGGAAATCACGACCGGAATGGCGCTGACCCTGGCGAACCCCACCCTCAATGTCGATGTCGCCTCCCCTCGCAAGTTGCTGGCCGCGAACCTGGACCCGGGTTCCGGCACCAACACCGGCCTGGACGATCTGGTGGTTGCCGCGGCGGCCACGGGACCGACGACGGGCACCCGGATCACGGGCCAGGTCTTCCTGCTGAAGGAGGACGGGGTCAGTCACACGAAGATCGCGGCTACGCCGATCGCGAATGACTGGGGGGATTCCCCGAACCTGGTGGCGCTGGGGGACTTCTCCTCCCGTTCCGCCTCGGATCCCTGGCGGCCGGACCTGGTGACGATCGCGACGTTCAACGTGACGGGATCAAATCCGGGAAGGTTCGTCCAGATCAAGCCGTTCATCAACCAGAACGATGGCTCGTTCACGACGAAGATCAGCGCGCAAGCCACGACGAAGGGGGAAACCGTGGACTCGACACGTTCCCAGCGTGAGCTGGTCGCGGCTCCCCTGCGTCTTTCACTCTACAAGTGGATCATCAAGAACGTCGGCCAGCGAACTCCGTACGACGTTCTGTCCCCGGACGCATCGACCGGGGACTTTACCGTCTACGCGAGTTCCGCGGTCCCGGGCTACCTGGCCAACACCTTCAAGCATTTCGCCGTGGGCGCGAACCCGAAGTTGCTCGCCGTGGCCTTCCTGGCGGTGCCGGTGGACGGCAGCCTGCCGCCCGATCAGGCGGCCAAGGCGCTGCCCGACGTCGCGACGCTGCTGGACCAGGACGTCGTCATTTCCTACAACAGCAGCGACGCCGCGCTGGTCCCGTCCAATCCGGACCTCCTGTCCTTCGAGCCGCCTGTCTCGCTGGGGCACAAGGGCCACGGGCCGGTGGACCTCGCCCTGGCGGACATGAACCACGATGGGAACATCGATATCTTGGTATTGAACTCGCAGGATTCCACGGTTTCGATCTACCTGAACCTGGGTTCCAGGAACTTCAGCACGCCCTACGACTTCGCCACCGGGGTGAATCCCCAGCAGATGATCGTCGCGGACCTGGACGGGAATGGATGCCCGGACATCGTGACGGTGGATGCGACCGGCAAGACGTTGACCTACTTGAAGAACATCATTCCCTGCGCGCAGTGATCCCCGCCGGGTCGGACCCTTCGGGCGGGGACGGGCCCGCTGCCTTGCCCGCCTCTGGCGACTCCAGCATCTTCCGGATCGTCGCGATCAGTTCCCGCGGCGAAAACGGCTTGCCCAGCAGTTGGATGTCCGCCGGCAGCACGGTCTGTCGCTCCAGGACGTCCTTCGGATAGCCCGAAATGAACAGCAGCCGGATCCCCGGCCGCGTTTTCCGCAGGTGTTCGGCCAGCACCGGCCCGCTCATCCCCGGCATCACCACGTCGGAAATCAGGAGGTCGATCGGGCCCGCGTGACGGGCGGCCAGCGCGAGGGCCTGGTCCGGCATCGGCGACGCCAGCACCTCGTAGCCCGCGCTTTCCAGGATCCCCCGCAACAGCGAGAACAGGTTCGTGTCGTCCTCGACGAACAGCAGCGTCGCGGGCTTCGCGCGATCGACCGCGATTCGCGATGGCGCCCGCGACTCGGTGGGCACATCCTCCACGCGCGGCAGGAACACCTTGAACGTGGATCCCCGGCCGGGTTCGCTATCGACGGTGACGTGTCCGTTGCTCTGCTTCACGATCCCGTAGACGATGGCCAGTCCCAGGCCCGACCCCAGGCCCTCCTGCTTGGTCGTGAAGAACGGCTCGAAGATCCGGGCGGCGACATCCTCGCCCATGCCGACGCCCGAGTCCTGGAACGACAGCAGCACGTGGGGACCGGTCTTCACACCGACGTGATGCCTGACATATTCCTGGTCCAGCACGATGTTGCGGGTGCGGATCGTCAGGCGGCCGCCGCCGGGCATCGCGTCGCGGGCGTTGACCGCGATGTTCGCGATGACCTGCTCCAGCTGGTCCCGGTCCGCGCGCACGAATCCCAGGTTCGCCGCCGCCTCGACCGAGATGGCGACACTCTCCCCGAGCATCATGCCCAGGGCGCCCGACATCTCGGTCAGGACGTTGTTCAGGTTGAAGACGGACAGGCGTCGCACCTGCTTGCGGCTGAAGGCCAGCAGCCGGCCCGTCAGCGCTGCCGCGCGGTCCGAGGCCAGGACGACCTCGTTCAGGAGAGCCTGCGATCGCGCATCCAGGCCCTGGTTCTGGAGCAGGTCGGAGTAGCCGCGGATCACCATCAACTGGTTGTTGAAATCGTGTGCGATCCCGCCGGCCAACTGGCCCACCACCTCCATCTTCTGGGATTGGCGCAACTGGTCCTCGAGGGATGCGCGCTCCTCCTCCGCACGATGCTGATCGGTGACGTCCAGGATGGTGCCGATCACCCGCTTCGGATGGTTCTGCGCGTCCCGCGCCACGGTTCGTCCCCGGACGCTGACCCGGCGGAACGTGCCGTCCCGGCAGATCATCCGGACCTCGGTCTGGAACAGGGGAGTCCGGCCTTTCGAGTAGGCGGTGAAATCCTGTTCCATCCGATCCACGTCGTCGGGGTGGATGCGGGCCCGCCAGGGCACCGGGTCCAGGTCGAAGGCCTCGTCAGGGTATCCCAGGATTTCCTTGTAGCGCCGCGACGCGAAGATGCGATTCGACGGGACGTCCCAGTCCCACACGCCCTCGCCGGCTCCCTCCAGCGCGAACTTCCAGCGTTCTTCGCTGTCCCGCAGCGCCTTTTCCATCTGTGCCCGTTCCGAAATGTCCAGGGCGTTGGTGACGAGGCACGTGCGGCCGTTGAGCGTGATCAGGTCCGCGATGAACAGGAAACTGCGCAGGTCACCGGCCCGCGTTCTGAGGACGATCTGGAGGTTGCGGACGGTGCCGTCCCGCTCCACGACCTGGCGCATGCTTTCGCGATCGCCGGGATCGAACCACAGGTTCAGGTCGAGGGACGTCCGGCCGATGACTTCGTCCCGGCTGAATCCCAGCACGGACTGGAACGCCAGGTTCACGTCCAGGTACTTGCCGGTTTCCAGGTCGCTGATTCCCATCACCGCCGGGCTGTTCTGGAACGCCAGGCGAAACTGCTCCCGGGACTGCTCCAGGGCCACCTCCGCCTGGCGTCGCTCGTCCAGTTCGGCCCGCAGCCGCCGGGCCTGCCGGCGGACCTTGCGGGACAGCGCGAGCGTCACCCCCAGGCCGATTGCCAGCAGCAGGGAAATCCCCGCCAGCAGCGCCCGAAGGTTTTCCGAAATGAACCGGACGCCCGGGCCGGAAGGTTCGGGCTGCTCCAGCCACCGGTCCCGCAGTTCCGCCAGCCGCCCCGAGGTCCTGAGGATCCCCATTCCCCGGTTGATGTCCGCCAGGAAGGCCTCGTCACCCTTGCGAACCACCAGGCCATAGGGGCGGGGCAGCATGGGCGGCCCGGCCGGCATCAGGTCGATGAACTCGGGGCGCCCGGAAACCAACTGCTGGCCGACCCACTGCGTCGCCAGGGCGCAGTCCCCGTGCCCGCGGGCCAGTTCCCGCAGTCCGAGCATCTCGCTGTCCACCGGGATCAGTGTCTGGGTCGGGTCCCAGTTCCCCAGGAACTGATCGATGTACCCGGCCCGATGAACGAGGATGCGCAGCCCTCGCAGGTCTTCCAGGCCCTTGATACGGGGACCGCCTCGCCGCACCCAGGCCTGCTCCCAGACGACCGCGACCGGTTCGGCGATGTCCACGACCTGCGCCCGCGATTCGGAGGCGTACATGTCCGAAAGGTCGATGCGCCGTTCGACCTCGATCCCGTTGCGGATCCGGTCCCACTGATCCAGTTCGAAGCGCGGTTCGAACCCAAGGACGTCGGCCAGCGCGTTCACCAGGTCGATGTTGAAGCCGTGGGGAGTCCCGCCCTCGTCCAGCCATTCATACGGATAGAAGTCGCGATCGCCGCCATACAGAACCGTGCGACGGGTGGTTGATGGCGCGGCGGGTTCGGTGGGTTCCCGGATCGCCGAGGAGGCGCTCGCGGACGGATCCTCGGACCCGCGAACCGGGATCGGCAGGGCCAGCGTCAGCAGCAGCGAGGCCGCCGCCACGGGCAGGTGCCAGGGCGTGCTTCCCTGTCGGCGCCGAGCCGGGATTCCCAGGGCCATGAATCCTTCAGTCCATGTGTCATGGTAACGAAATCGTAGCGGAAAACGGGGCTGGCGAAAAGGTGCTGCGGTGCAGGGCGGCGGGAAGCAAGGGCCTCATGGGGTCTTTCGCGGCGCGTCGGGTTGGGCGGGTCCCTCCCAGAGGTACGACCCCAGGGCCGCGCTGCCTGCGGATGCCAGCAGGCCCAGGGCCATCACGGCCCCCAGGCGCACGACCGGAAGGACCCCCAGGAGGGTGATGCTGGTTGCCGCGAAGGCGAGGGCCACGGCGAAGGCCCACGGGAACTGCCCGTGGTAGCCCTCCGGGTCGGCGAGGCCCGGCGAAAGGAACCAGGTGATGGTCGGCGGCAGCAGGTACAGCGTCGCGGAGTTCGAATCCACGTTCAGGCCCAGGGCCGTGCCCAGCGCGAACGTGACGAGGGTGGCGATGACAGCCTCCGGGATGGCTCGCAGGTGCCCCGGTCGCGTGATGCCTGCCAGGATGGCCAGCACCAGGAAGACCCCCAGCACCACGGCCACGGACCGCTGCAGCCCGCTCATCAACTGCGCCTCGACCACCGGTCCCATGGCCGGGAAGCCGCTGATCGTGAAGACCGGTTCCTGGTCGGGCTTCGGCTCGCCCGCGATCAGTGTCGAGAACACGCCCTTGATCCGGGCGCGAAGGCTGTCCCGTACCTTCGCCGGATCCAGGCCATCGAGCCATTTCGACGCCAGGGACTCCGACAGGAGGGACTCCTCGCGGTCCCGCACCTGCATGGCCAGGGTGTCGGCCAGCCGGCCTGCGACGTCGTCGGAAAGTCCCGCCGCCTTGTAAGACGGGAACCCGGGGAGGGTCGCGGCCAGGCGCTGGGCCATGTCCGCCAGCGGGCCCGACAGGACCGCGGCCAGATCGGACCATTCCCTGCCGGTGGGTGTGAATGGCGAGGCGCTGGAAGCCATGTATTCCTGGAGGCTTGCAAGGATCTGCCTCCGTCGGGCCTCCCGGTCGGCGGGCGCCTCCTCGCCGGTGGCCGCGGCGAGGAGGCGCTGGGTCCGCTCGGGGGGAACCTGGACGTCATACGCCCGTGCCAGGGACTCCAGGCGAATCCGCGCGGCCGGGACTCCGGTCGCAGCCGACGCCTCGATGGTCCGTCGCACGGTTTCGGTGAGGGCCGGCGCAGGCACGCCCCCGCCGCCCGGGATGCGCAGGGTGATCATGGCCTCGTCGCGGGCGTCGGTGATCAGGGGCCGGACGTCCGGTTTTCCCTCCAGGAACGTCCACAGGGTGCCCAGCGCGTCCCTTTCGGGAGGGATCCAGTAGGTTCCGGTCATGCCCTTCGCGATGAAGCCCAGGACCTGGGGGATCGCCCGCACGTCCGGGAAGGCCTTCGTTCCCTCCAGCAGGTCCGACAGGCGCATCACCCGCTGGACGACGCCCGGGTCACGGAAATCGCCTTTCACGCTGACCTGGATGAGGTCGGCGCCCCCGAACCGGCGATCGAAGAAGGCGACCGCTGCGCCGGTGTCCTCCCCGGCCGAGAACAGGTCCCGCAAGGTGACGGCGAACTGCATGCGCCAGGCCCCGAAGATCGAGACACTGGACAGGATGAGCACCAGGGCGATGCCGATCGTGCGACGACCTGCCGTGGCGCGACGGGGCCGAGATGCAGGCGCCAGGCGCGGGTCGATCGGCAGGAACGACAGCAGGGGCGTGGCGCCGATGATCGCGAACACCAGCATGGCGACCATGCCGACCATCATGCCTTCGCCGAACTGGGCCAGGTAGGGCAGGGAGTCGGGCGTCGTCCGGTTCAGCAGCGCCAGGACTCCATAGGCTGCGGCCGCGGCGGCCATCAGCTCGGCCGTCCGTCGGGACACCGGCGCCGCGCATCCCCGCAGCCGCGCTTCCGCGGCGCGACCGAAGGCCACCGCGCCGATGGGCAGCAGGAGCAGCGCTCCGTTGAGGACCGCGACGGTCACCGGGAGGTCGAACAGCCGCAGGAATCCCAGCCACCACAGCAGCGGCAGGAGGGCGCAGGCCAGCACCAGCAGGCTCGCCACAGGCTTCCGCAGCCACAGGAACAGCAGCAGCAGCAGTCCCGCGGCGAAGATGGGCACGACCCAGGCCAGCGCGGCATACACGCGCTTGCCGATCTGGTTGGTCACGAACGATGCGCCGAAGTAGTAGGCCTTCAGCGGCCCCCGTTCGGCCTCGACCACGTCCATGATCCGGTTCGCGGTGGTGCCCATGTCCTGCCGCGAATCCATCGACAGGATGATCACGTACGCCCGCAGGTCGCGGCTGACCATCACGCCGGGCACCTGGGTATCCCCCAGGATCCGCTGTCCCAGCGCGTCGAGGTCCGCCGCGGAGCGCGGGATCGCCGGGATCATCATCTCGGCGTTGACGGTCCCTTCCTCGTCCTCGCGCAGGGTTTCCAGGTTGGTCACGCTGCGGGCGTTCAGGATGCCCTGCGCCTTCATCCCCGACAGCAGGTCGGTGATCCGTGCCAGCCGCGCCAACCCGTCGGATGTCAGGGGCTTCTCCGGCTCTTCCAGGCCGACCATCAGGGTTTCGAACCCCCCGAAGCGCCGGGTCATGTCCCGCCAGAACGGCACCTCGGGGCGATCGTTGGGAAGGTAGGCCGTGGCATCGGTGGACATCGTGACGGTGGGGGCGAAGCCGGCGCACAGGCCCGTCACGCCGAGGGCCAGCCCGAGGAACACCCAGCGATGGCGGGCGACGTAGGTCCCGAAGCGGTCCCAGCGGCTGGACGTGCGGTCGTTCATGGTGCCCTCATCGCGTCCGGGAAAAGGGGGACGGCAGCCCGCGGGAAGAGCAGCGCGTCGCGGGCGTCACGGCGCGAAGACCTCGTCCACGTGCTGCAGCAGCGTCGCGCAGCTCAGGTCGCCTACGCGCCGCAGCAGGTACGTGCTTCCGTCCTTCGGCGTGATGGGCGTCTTCTGGTCGAGCATCGTCGGATCGGCGCCCAGGGGTTCCTCGTCGAGGGTGTACGTGAGGGTCCCGGACAGCCGCGTCCCGTCGCCCGACAGGGTTCCGGCGGCCAGGTTCCACACCGCCCGCTTGACCATGTAGCGCTTGCCGGACGCCAGTCCCTCGACCAGCACGGTGTCGCCGGGGTTGCCGTCCTGGTCCTGGTCGAACACCTTCGCGTCGGTTCCGCTGGTCGGCAGCGGGTCGGCCTCGGCGAGGTTCTGCAGTCCCCAGGTCCAGACGATCTTCTGGGCCGGCAGCGATGCGCCGCTGTCGGCCAGCGTCACGACGACCGGGACCTTCCCCAGCGCGTCGCGCAGGGCCGGCGTGGTGCTGGTGACGAACGCGAGCCCCGAATCGCCGGTATCGACGACCGGGATCTCGTCGCAGAACGTCAGCGACATCTGGCCCGCACCCGGTTCCACGCGCGCCAGGAAGTAGTCCGGGGTCGTGATCGGGTAGGCGTCCGAAATCGGGGATATTTCGCCCAGTTGGACGATGCGCACGGCCCACAGGCCGGCCAGCCCCGTTGCCGGGACGTCGCCGGGGGACAGGTCGAACCCGCCCTCGTCGGCCGGGACCACGTCGGCCGCGAACCCGTCCGGCGAATCCGGCACGACAACGTCCGTCCCCAGGTCCGCGACCGCGTCCTTCGGTCCGTTGTCCGGGTGGTACAGCCCGTCCAGCCGCGCCTGGCCGTCGCTCTTCCAGCCGCACGCAGCCGGGCCCAGGAGCAGGGTGGCCGCGAAGGCCGCCCCAACGATGTTCGATAGAGTCCGCATCGACCGACTCCTAGAAGGTGACCTTGCCGCGGAAGAAGGCGACGTCGCGCCCGTTGGCCTTCATGCCGAACTTCGACTTGCCGGCATAGTCCAGCGAGTTCTTGGGCTGCGTTTCGCCCAGGAAGTGCATGTAGCCGCCGACCAGCTCCACGGCCGGGGCCACGATCCACGTCAGCTGCGGGTACAGCACGGCCGACTTGTCGTCGCCGTCGAACGCGCCAGCGAACCGGATCTGGACCTCGTTCTGCTTGAACTTGAACTCGGTGGCGAAGACCAGATAGTTGTGGATGCCGTACTTGTCGTTGAACTCGTCGAAGAACCCGCGGACGTACATCAGGTTGATGTAGAACCAGTCGTGGTACGACCAGTCCAGGCCCGCCGTGGCCTTCACGAAGGGCGTGGTCGGCACGTTCGGGTTGGTTTGGCGCAGGATGCTCTGCCCGTCCAGGAAGGCCTCCAGGCCGAAATCGACCCGCTCCGGCAGGATCAGCGCCGCCTCGGCGCTGAAGCCGGGCACCCATTGGTTTTCCGACGCGTACGCGAAGTCCGCGCCGATCACCTGCATCCGCGGGTACATGATTTCGGCGATGTAGCGGACGTTGTACTTCGTGCTATCCAGTTCGTTGACGGCCGTGACGAACTTCGAGGGGGCCGGCGCGTTGCCGGGGCTGAGCACGTCGGCCACCGCGGTGTAGGCCACCGGGAAGCCGAAGCGTCCGTAGTAGTACGACAGGCTGAAGTCCACCGGCCCGGTCTTGAACTTGGCCCGGGCCCCGAACTGGGAATTCGCCAGCGTGGCCTTGGGGTTGATGGTTCGGACCTCGGGGGTCGTGAAATGCACGCCCGCCAGGGGGTTGTCGGACCCGCCGGACGCGCCGCCCAGCCTGTCCTTCAGGCCCATCAGCTTCGTCTGCCCGTCCGCGTTCAGCGGCGGCGCCGGGAAGTCGGTCACCTCGCCGCGGCTGTTGTAGGTCATGGCAAAGCCCTGGACCGCGGACGGGGGCAGGTTCGCGGGCTTGAAGACGGGCACCCAGACCAGTTGCAGGGTCAGCCAGTCAGACGGGTACAGGTCCAGCTCGATCATCTGGTTCGGGACTTTGCCGGTGTAGTCCAGCGGGTCCGAAAAGTCGCGGGAGTTCAGGTTGTCCGTGGGGTTGAACATGTCGGCGGTGCCCCACGTCTGGATCATGCGGCCGATCTTGATGTCCATCTTGGACCACGGCAGGCCGCGGACCGACAGGTAGGCCTCGTTCAGCATCAGGTCGAACGGGTCGATCTTGCTGCGGCCGATCAACTCCGGCAGGCTCGCCGCCTTGTTGAAGCCGTAGTACCGCATCCGCGTGTCGATCACCGCCTGCACGCCGTCGAACGGGTCGGCCCGCAAACGCAGGTTCACGTCGTTGCGGTTCATTTCGAATTCGTGACCCTGGCCCGGGCGCTCGCCGCGGAAGGTGTCGGTCACGTATCGGATGTCGCTCTGGATCGACCCGCTGATGGACAGGCGATCCGACCATCCCTCGGCCCGGGCCGGGGCCTCTGCCATCGTCGCCAGCACCAGCACCGCGCCCAGGACTTTCGCCCCCGTCGTCATTTGCCCCACTCCAGTTCGCGCTCGGTGAACAGGGAATCCTTGATCCCGTCGTTGAACTTCGCCTCGATCAGGTCCAGGCGGGTCTTGTGGCCGGTCTGGTTGTCTGTGACGACGATGATCTTGTTTCGGAACTTGCCGCCGCCCCAGTCGGTCAGGTCGTTGTTGTCGAACGTCTTGACCTTCTTGCCGGCCTCGTCGAAGAACTCGTAGCCCATCAACTGGTAGTTCTTCTTGTCGATCTTGGCGATCGCCTTCGGGTGCGGGGGCTTGACGCCGCCGGGCCGCGGCAGGCAGGACAGGAACCAGTGGTCCGCGTCCTCGTGGTCGATCGTGGCGACGTAGGAGTTCGTCCACGACGTGAACGCCATGTCGTCGTTGCTGAAGTCGGAACCCGCGAAGGACTGGTTCATGTTGTGGGCGGCCACGCGCCGGACCTTCTTGAAGCCGGGAAGGTAGGCGTACACGCTGTCCCGGTTCAGGATCAGCGTCGCCATTCCCTTCAACTCGCCCGACTCGAAGCGGACCAGGCGCTTTTCGCCCTTCTGGGCGATGGAAAAGATGTAGGACTTCTTGCTGCCGTCGATGTCGATGATCGTCATCGTCGATTTCATGTACTGGTCGTCCCAGCCGTTGGTCAGCTTGTCGGCCTTGGCCAGGATCTCGTCCGCGGTCTCGGCGTGGGCGGCCCTCGGGACCGCCGCCGCCACGGCGATGAATGCTGCCAGAAGGGTCAAGGGTACTCGACGCATGTTCTGCCTCCTTCCTGGACTGGGTCGCGGCCCGGTTCGCGTCGGCCTCATGGGGACCGTACCGCTTCGTCCCCCATTTGCCATCGATCTCCCGAATATGCAAAGTTTCTTCCGGGGCCGCACCCCCGCTGGTTGCCTGACTTCAGCACGAGCCATGCCAGACGATGCCGCCCCGGGGTGTCGAACCCCGAAACGGGTGCATCCAGGACCGGTTACGGGGTGTCGCCGGGATGCCTGGGCTGGCGACGGCCCCGTGCGTTCCCACACGGATGCCGGCCTCGACAAGAGGCTGGCGTGCGGATTCGCACGGGCTGGCGGAATATCGCGCGTGTTGCCGGGATTCCGATCGGGTTTCTCTTCGTTTTGATCGGACTGCGCTTGCGCACGTCGCTGGCCGATGATACTTGACACGTTATGGTGTGGAGCCTGCCTGTGATGGTCGAGCGCCGTGAATTCCCGCGTCAACCGCTGTCCCAGGAGGTCCACTGCTATATCGACGGCGTCCGTGTAGACGCACGCACGCTGGACATCAGTGCCAGCGGATCCTTCGTGCGGATGACCCGCGCCCGCGCCGTGTCTCCGGGCGCCCTGGTTGGAGTGGTCTTCCTACGCCATCCCCAGGTGTTGCAGACGACGTTCCTGTTCGGGCGGGTGGTGCGGATCCAGCCCGAGCCGATCGAGGGGATCGCGCTGGCCTGGGAAAAGGCGGTCACGATCGCCCCCCCCGAGGACCTTGCGCGATTCCTCGATTCCGTCTTCGGGATCCAGTCGCCGACGATCCGGCGGGAGGCTTCGGGCCCTCGCGGGACCGAGCGGAGCGTCTTCTCGTTCGGCTCGATCGCGGCGCATTCCGTTGCGCCGGTCCCGTGGTCGGGTGAAACCACCGCGCCTTCACGGGAACTGCAGAAATCCCAGGACCCCGCCAGGCTCTTCCAGACGCCATCACCGGTGCCGCCCAGGCGCCCGCCGGCTCCGCCTGTCGAAGTGGAAATCCCCGACCCCTTCGATGCGGTGGCGCTGGGCGCCGACCGGTTGGAGGTGACGTCCCGGGACCTCGACGCCCTCGAAGTGAAGGTCATTGCCCTCGAACGCGACGGCACGCCGACGCGGGAAACCACGGGGCCGGAAGCGCCCCCGGCGAAGCGCGACTCGGGCCCGGTTTCGGCGATGGTCGCCCGCGAGGACGTCCCGGTTTCGCTGCATGGCGCGCTCATCCTGGGGGACGAAAAGCTGTCCGTCACCTTGCGGCAGCTCGGCGAAGTTCGGGTGTTCGTGCAGACGGCGTTCGTGCCGATGAACCGCGAGGCCGATCTGAGGCTGCAGTTCGACATCCCGGTCCGGCGCGGGTCCTCCCAGGTCGAGTGCCGATGCCGCCTCCTCGAGGCGCAGGCCGAGGAAGTCGAGCCGGGCCCGGGGCTCCTGCTGCGCGTCCTTTCGATCGACGAGGGGGGCAGTCCGGGCATCGTGACGCGGTACATGAAATTCGTGCAGTTCACCGACCTGGCGCTGACCTGACGACCCCGGACAGCCTAGGCCTTCTTCGCACCCTGCTTCGCGACGGCGTCCATCTGGGCCTTCACCAGCTCCGGGTCGGCCAGGTACTCGTGGCGGATGGGCTTCAGGTCGGCGTCCAGTTCGTACAGCAGCGGGATGCCCGTCGGGATGTTCAGTTCGACGATGTCCGCGTCGGACACGTTGTCCAGGAACTTCACCAGCGCCCGGATGCTGTTGCCGTGGGCGGCGATCAGGACGCGCTTGCCGGACTTGATGGCCGGGGCGATTTCCTCGTGCCACAGGGGCAGGAAGCGCGCGACGGTGTCCTTCAGGGCCTCGGACCTCGGAAGCTCCTCGGGTTTCAGGTCGGCGTACCGCGGGTCGAAGCCTGGGAAGCGCGGGTCGGTCACGTCCAGGGGCGGCGGCGGGATGTCGTACGAGCGCCGCCAGCTCTTGACCTGGTCCTCGCCGTGCAGCGCCGCCGTTTCGGCCTTGTTGAGGCCCTGCAGCGCGCCGTAGTGACGCTCGTTCAGGCGCCACCGGCGGTACACGGGGATCCACATCAGGTCCATCGCGTCCAGCACGAACCACAGGGTGCGGATCGCGCGCTTCAGGACCGACGTGTACGCCACGTCGAAGACGAAGCCCATGTCCTTCAGGGTCTTGCCGGCGCGCTGCGCCTCTTCCAGGCCCTTCGCGGACAGATCGACGTCGGTCCAGCCCGTGAACCGGTTTTCCATGTTCCAGGAACTTTCGCCATGGCGAACGAGGACCAGCTTGTACATGGGGAAGCCTCCTTGCTGTCATCGGCCGTCGATGGCCAACGCGGCGGTAGTCTAGCGCGGGGGGCGATGCCCTTCAATCGGGCGATTCTGCGGGATCCGCATCGGGGCCGTCGGGAGGGGCGTCGGGCTTGCGGAATCCAGCGCTCGCCAGGCGCACCGTCGTGCCCGTGGCCGTCGGCACCAGTTCGAACCGGGTCCCGTTCGGGGCGACGATGATCCTGCCTCCCATGCCCGTCACGCGGCTGATCGCGGCAGGGCCCTTCGCCAGCAGTTCGGCGTCGGTCCGCGGCGGCGGCTGCGGATCCGCGACCAGCGCTTCGATGGCCTCGCGGGCCTTCGCGGCCACGGATGCCGCCACTTCGGCCTCGAAGGACGCCTCCATCGCCCGCCGCACCTGCTTCAGGTCCGACGGGTTCACGAACAGGCCCGGATCCAGGTCGTAGGCTGCGTCGCCGAAATGCTTCTGCAGCCGGGAACACGACAGGCCCTCGCCCCGGGCGGGCTGGGACGCGACGGGCAGTTCCAGCACGCGGCGCACGCGCCCCCGGGACAGGGTGGCCCGGATCCGGTCGGCCCGGATCTCGACCGCCTCGAACCGCGGTGTTGGGGGGTGGCCCTCGACGACCGTTCCCGGCACGCGGCGATCGACGCGGTCGTAGCGGACCCGGACGCCGTCGGACGAGTGGATTGCGACCCGGGCGACGGGCCGACGGACATCGACTGGGATTTCCACGTTCCTCCCGGCGGGCAGCCGCATCGCGGGGCGACGCTGCTCGTCGAACAGCTCCCGGATGCCCAGCGGCACGAACTCGATGCCGCCCGGTGCTTCCGGGGCATGGGTTCTGGAGGCACCCGAGGCGGCTCCGCCTCCGGCGAGCGTTTCCTTGGCAAACCCGTCGCCTCTGCCTCCGCGCTCGGGGGAGAGCTCCAGCAGCAACCCGTCCCGGATGTTCAGGTCCACGGGCGTCCGGAAGCACAGGATCTGGCCCTCGGGCGTCGATCGCGTCCTCACGTCGCCCACGTCGCATCCCCGGTGGCCGGGCGCATCGACGTCGATCTGATCGGCGGCGTCCGTGCGCCCGTGGAAGAACCCGCCGGTCCGAGGCCTCGAAAACAGCACCGACACGTCGCGGTGGAACGCGTCCAGCTCCTCCGACGACAGGCCGGGGATCGGCCGGTCCACGGCCTTTCGCAGCCACGAAACCACGCATCCGACCCACGCGGGCGACTTCATGCGGCCCTCGATCTTCAGCGCCGCCACGCCCAGGTCCACCAGGGCCTGCACGTCCCCGACCAGGTCCAGGTCCTTCATGCTGAAGGGATGCCCGACGTTCCGGCCGGACTCGTCCGTGTACGGCAGCCGGCAGGCCTGCGAGCACGCGCCGTAGTTCCCGGAGCGGCCGGTGGTCGCCTCGCCCAGCAGGCACAGCCCCGACACCGCGAAGCACTGCGCGCCGAAGACGAAGACCTCCACCTCGAGGTCCGGCAGGGCGTCGCGGATCCGGGCGATGTCGTCGCGGCTGCATTCACGGGCCAGGATCACCCGTCGGCAGCCCAGTTCGGCCGCCCGCCGGGCGGTTTCGACGGAATGGACGCCGGCCTGGGTGCTGGCGTGGATCGCGAGGGCGGGGAACCGGTCGCGGCACAGCCGCATCAACGCCGGGTCCCGCAGGATCACCGCATCGACGCCGCCGGCTTCGCACAGGGCCAGCACGCGCGCCGTTTCCTCGCGGTCTTCGGGTCGCAGCGGCACATTGATGGGGACATACAGCCTCGTGCCCGAACCATGAAGGAAGTCGATCACCCCGGGCAGTTGGGCTTCGGTGAGGTTGGCGGACCGGGCGCGCGCGTTGAGGGTCCCGATGCCGGCATACACCGCGTCCGCGCCGTGGCCCGCGGCGACCTCGATGGCCTCGAGGCTTCCGCCGGGGGCCAGGATTTCCGGCCTTCCCTGGACTGTGTCCCGAACCCCCATTCGCGTCTCTCCTGCCCTGCCCGGGTCGGCGCGGGATTGTCCCGGATCCAGGCGGGCGCGGCAAGCCGACCCTTCCCGAAGTGGCGGAAATAGGGTATCACCCTGCTTCCGGTCGCCCGCTTGCAGGAGGTGCCCATGCAGCACGACACCATCGCCGTTGTCGACTTCGGCGGGCAGTACGCCCACTTGATCGCCACGAAGGTCCGGCGGCTCCGCGTGCTGGCGGAAATCCGCCAGCCCGAGGACCCCATCGAGAAGTTCGCGGGTTACAAGGGCGTCATCCTGTCGGGCAGTCCGGCGCTGGCCTCCCAGGGTGAGGATGACGACTTCACCAAGGCCATCTTCGACCTGCCCGTCCCGATCCTGGGCTTCTGCTTCGGCCACCAGGAAATCGCCAAGCACTACGGCGGCACCGTCATCCATGGCGGCCGCGAGTGGGGCCGCGCCGACATGCGCATCGCTCGCCCGCACCCGTTGTTCAAGGGCTGCGGCGAGGTCGAGCAGGTCTTCATGAGCCACTTCGATTCGGTGGTGTCGGTCGGGCCGGACTTCGAGGAGCTGGGCTACACGACGCTGGGCGAAGGTGGCCACTCGCACCGCTTCGCCGCGATCGGGTCCGACAAGTTGAAGCGATACGGTTTCCAGTACCACGCCGAGGTGGACGACACGACCCACGGCGGCGAGATGATCGCCAATTTCGTGCTGGACATCTGCGGCTGCAAGCCGTCGTGGACCATGGAGCAGTACCTCGAAGAGCAGATCGAGGCCGTGCGGAAGCAGGTCGGCGACAACTCGGTGTTCCTGCTGGCCTCCGGCGGCGTGGATTCCACGGTGGCGGCGAAGCTGTTCGGCCTGGCCATCGGCGCCGACCGACTGCACCTGCTGCACGTGGACAACGGCCTGATGCGCAAGGGCGAAAGCGCCGCCGTCATCACCATGTACAAGGAAATGGGCCTCGGCAGGAACCTCCATTTCATCGACGCCACCGACGACTTCCTGGGCGCGCTGGCAGGCGTGGTCGAACCCGAGCGCAAGCGCCGCATCATCGGCGACACGTTCGTCGCAGTGTTCGAGCGCGAGGCGAAGCGCCTGGGCATCGAGGGCCACCTGCTGGGCCAGGGGACCATCTATCCGGACACCATCGAGTCCGGCGCCACCAGGCGCGCGGACACGATCAAGACGCACCACAACCGGGTGCCGATCATCGAGGCCATGATCCAGGCCGGGAAGGTCGTCGAGCCGCTGTCCGAACTGTACAAGGTCGAGGTCCGGGAACTGGGCGAGCGGCTGGGCATCCCCCACGACGCCCTGTGGCGCCACCCCTTCCCGGGGCCGGGCCTGGGCGTGCGGGTGCTGTGCTCGAACGGCCAGGCGGACCGCGCGGGCATCGACGCCCTGCAGACCCAGGTGCAGGCGCTGGCGGCGCCGTTCGGGCTGGAGGCGCGGGTGCTGCCGATCAAATCCGTGGGCGTGAAGGCGGACCTGCGGTCCTACGAACACCCCGTCGTGCTGACGGGCGACCTCCCCTGGGACCGCCTGCAGGAGGCGGTCGGCTCGATCCTCAAGCAGGTGCAGGGCATCAACCGGTGCCTGTGGAACCTGGGCCCGCAGATGTTCGCAGACGCGCAGCCCCTGCCGGCCACGATGACGAAGGATCGCCTGGACCTGTGCCGGGAGGCCGACGCCATCGTGATGGACGGCCTGCGGCGCCACGGCATCTACGACCAGGTATGGCAGTGCCCGACCGCGCTGGTCCCCCTGTCGGTCGATGGGAAGGGCCGGGAACTGGTCGTGGTTCGCCCGATCCAGTCCGAGCGGGCGATGACGGCCACGGCGGCCAACCTGCCGCAGGCGCTGGTCGCCGAGCTGCGCAGGGACCTGCTGGTGCTGCCCGGGGTGTCCGCCCTGGCCTACGACCTCACGTCGAAGCCGCCGGGCACGATCGAGTGGGAATGAGGGCCTGAAAACGAAAAAGGCGACCTTTCGGTCGCCTTCTCCGTGCCTACGTCACGTCAGTGAGCCCAGAAGGAATCGAACCTTCAACCTCCGGATTAAGAGTCCGCTGCTCTACCAATTGAGCTATGGGCCCAACGCCGAAAGGCAGGGCAGAGGATAGGGCAACTCGCGATTCTTGTCCAGCCTTTCGGTGAAGTACGTCGGAACATTGCGAACTGCCGAATCTTTTTGCACCCAGGATGCGTCGAGGCGGGGGGCTGGATTCAGGCCGTTCCGGTGTCCTGCTCGCAGAAAGCCCACAGCGCCTCGGCTTCGGTGGCCGTTTCGCGGGTCCCGGGAAGCCAGTGCTCGCGGCGGGCCATCCGGTCGAACCAGAAACGCCCGGAAACCCCCTTCACGCGGTTGCAAGCGGCGAGCCAGACGATCGTGTCGGCCCCCTGCGCCGCGTCGCGGAGGATCGAGCGCGTCACCCGGTGGAAACGCGGCATGGACACCCGGACGGCCCCGGTGTCCACCCAGCCGGGATGCATCGCGTTGGACGTGACGGTCGTGCCGTGCAGGCGCGTGGCCCATTGGCGCGACAGCACCACCTGCATACGCTTCGTTTCGGCGTACGCCACGACGCCGTCCCAGGGGCGCGTGCGCCATTCGGGGTCGGCCAGGCTAAGGCGCCTGGCGTACATCCCGCCCGAGGACACCCAGATCACGCGGCCGTCGCGTGCCGCCCGCACGCGCGGCAGCAGCAGGCGCGTCATCAGGAACGGCCCCAGCACGTGGGTCGCGAGCGTCGTTTCGTGTCCCTGTGGCGACTCGGTCCGCGTATCCGGCATCACGCCCGCGTTGTGGACCAGGATGTCGATCGGCCGTGCGTCGTCGCCTGCCGCCCATTCCCGGATCCCGTCCAGGTCGGACACGTCCAGGCGTTCGGCGAAAACGTGCGGACTGCCGGTTTCGTGCCGCAGTTCCGCCGCGCCGGCCTCCACCCGTGCAAGGTCACGGCCCAGCAGGCGCACCTCCGCGCCCCGGACCGCCAGCGCCGCCGCGGCCGCCCTCCCGATGCCCGAGTGCCCGCCGGTCACCAGCGCGATCCGGCCCGACAGGTCCACGTCGAGGTCGCCAGGTACGAAGCCGCGAGCATGTCGCAGGAAGCCACCGCGACCGAACGAACCCGCCACCGTCGGGTCCATCACGGCCCCCAGCATGCGGTCCCGGGCGGCGGCGAGGAACCCTCGCGGGATCGAGGGCGCGAAGTCGGGGGCAGTCATCGGACCTCCACGGGCAGCGCGGACCATTCTGATCTTGACATGGGAACCCAGGATGGCAAGGCTGGGAGCGGCCTTGCAGGACGGAAGGAAGCCCGGATGGAACCGCCACGCTCGCTCCCGATGTTCGCACGTACCCGTTCCCGCACCCTGGGGCCCAAGCCGGCCTTGCGGCGCGTGGCTGGCGGAATCGATCTGTGCTGGACCTGGTCGGACACCTGGGGGGCGGCGCGGACTCTTGCCCTTGCCTCGCTGGACGAAGGCCTGGACGAAGGCGAGCCGGTCCTCCTGTGGGCCGGGGATGAACCGGAGGCGCTGTTCGCCGAGGTCGGGCTGCAGGCAGTCGGTGCGCTGGTGATCCGCGTTCCCCTGGCCTCCGATCCGGGCCGGGTGGCGGAGGCGGCCCTGGCCCTGGGGGCCCGTCGCCTCCTGGTGTTCGGGCCGCCCGCGGATGCGGTCGACCTCGCCTGCCAGGCCCGGCCGGGACTGAAGGCTCGCACCCTTCCGTCCGTGCCGCCGGCGCCCCCGGGCGACGAATCACGGCTGGACCCGTGGTCCGACGACCCGCGGCTGGAAGACAGGCTTTCGCATGGGGGCCCCGACTCGGCCGCCCTGGTGCTGCTTTCCGGGGACGATCTGGACCCGGCGCAGGCTCGTGTCCTGACGCAGCGGAACCTGTTGGGCGTGGGTCGGGCGGTGGCTGCCGCCCTGGGGGCCGGCGAGGAGGACACCTGGTGGGTGGCGGGCCCATGGCGCGAGGCGTTCCAGCGGACCGCCGGCGTTGCGGCGGCCTGGCTGTCAGGCGGGGAACTGGTGCTGGCCCCGGAACTCGATGACCCGCTCCAGATCCTTTGGAGGGCCAGCCCGTCGATCGGCGTGTTCCCGGCATCCATCGCGGAATCGTTGGCCCGCCGTGCTGCCGGCGAACTGGAACGTGCCGAGGGGGCCTCGGGGAGGCTTTCGCGGTGGATGTTCCGGCAGGGGCTTCGCGATCATCCCCCGGGCTTCCTCGACCGGAGCTTGAGGGAACTGGCGGCCGCAACGGGGGTGGTCGGCCTGTCGGACGTCGTGGGTGGACGGCTCACCCGCATCGTCGTCAACGGAAACTGGCCGGACCCGGAATCCGTCCGGCTGCTCCGGGCCCTGGGCGTGTCCACCTGGGCAGCCGCCGGGAACGACGCCACTGCCGGGGTCGCGGCACTCGGATCGCTGCCCTCGGTCGATGCACCGCTGCCCCTCCTTCCGGGCACGCGTGCCCGCGTCGAGGAGGACGGCGAAGTGTCGATCCAGGGCGTGTCCGTATCCCGGCGCCTCGTCCTCCCCCTCACGTCTGGGTCGCCTTCGGCCGATCTGTTCCAGCGGACCGGCCTGAAGGGGCGGGTCGTTGGCGATGGGGTTGAGTGGGTGTTTGACGCTCCCCCGGTGAAGGCTCTATCCTAGTTGCGGCGATTCAAACCCAGGGAGGGAATCATGTGTGACGACTACAGGCATCACAGCCATCACCATCACCACGACCATTGCGACGAGAACCGGGGCTGGGACCGTGGGCCGGACCGCCTGCCGCCGCCGGACCGGTCTGAAGACCGGTATACCCGCGAATGCGAGTGCGACTGCCACCAACCGATCGACGAAGAGGACCCGACCGACTTCGGGTTCGAGCGCAAGTTCGTCAGCAATGCCGAAATGCTCGAAGCCTACGAGTGGTACCTGAAGGAACTGCTCAACGAGGCCCAGGGCGTTCGGGAGGCCATCGTCGAACTGAAGGCCGAAATGGCCCAGATCGACGCCGACGAAGAGGAACTGGCCGCCGAGGAGGCCCCTCCGAAGAAGGCTCGCCGGGGTCGCAAGACGGGCGCCAAGAAGGCGACGCCTTCGGCCTAGCCGGATCTCAACCGGCCAGAAAGCGCCCCGGATCGACAGCCCGGGCAAGGCCCGGATCCACCGTACCGCCGGTGAGCAGGGTGGCCGCAAGGTCGCCCACCGCGGCGCTGCCCGTCATGCCATGACCGCCCAGGCCGGCCACCCAGAAGAAGCCGGGCAGGCGGGGATCCGGCCCGATCGCGAAGCGCCCGTCGGCCGTCAGCGTCCGCAAGCCTGCCCACCAGGACTGGATCGGCAGGTTCGCCAGCGGGGGGCATCGGGCCGCCAGCTTTTCTGCCAGCGATTCCAGGACGGTCGGATCGCGGGGCGTGGGGCCGGCGAACCAGGGCGTCTGGTCGCAGGGCGACAGCATCAGTCCTCCCACCTCGGGCCGGAAGTACCAGTCGTCCGTCAGGTGCCACGTCAACGGCCATTTCGGGTCCACCCACGCCTGCGGGGGAGTCACGACGAGGTGCCGCCGGAAGGGCGTCAGGGGGAGGGGCCCCAATCCGGCCAAGGCCCCGATTTCCTCGGCCCAGGCGCCCGCGGCGTCCACCAGCAACCGGCAGGTCGTCCGTCCCAGCGGGGTTCTCACGGCGGCGACCCGCCCCGACTCGACCTCGACTGCGGCGACCGGGCATCCCGTCACCAGTCGCGCCCCGCGCCGCTTCGCCTCGCGGAGGTATCGCCAGAGCAGCGCCGAGATGTCGGCGACACCGTCGCCCGGGGTCCAGATCGCGTGATCGAAATGGGCGGACGCCAGGATCGGCACTCGCGCCGTCGCCTCGTCCCTTCCCACGATCCGGCAGTCGAACCCGGCGCTCGCCGCTGCCTGCGCCGCCGCCAGAGCCGGTCTGCCCCGCTCGCCTTCGACCAGCAGAAGGGAGCCGTTCCACCGAACGTCGACCGGATCGTCCCAACACCCGTTCCGGATCCGATCGACCGAGGCCCGCAGCAGTGCGCCGGTCACCGGGTCGGTCGCCACCTGTCGGAACATCGACGCGTTGAGGCCACTGGCGGCGGAACCGAACTGGTCGGCAGCCTCCAGGACGAGAATGTCGGAAACGCCACGGCGTGCCAGGAAGCAGGCGGTTGCCGCGCCGGCGAAGCCGCCTCCGACGACCACGACGTCCGCGTGGTCGGGCAGGGTCTGTTCCGAGGGATTCACGTGGCGGTTCCTGTTGTTGGCGTCGCCCGGGACGCCTACCAGTCCTCCAGGAACCGGTCCGAGTACGCGGCCTCCAGGCGAGCCTTGTGGCGTCGCTCCTCGGCCACCAACCCTTCCAGCAGGGTTTCGATCTCGTTTCCGGCGTACAGGGAGGCCCACGCAGAGTACAGGTCGATCGCGGCCTGCTCCATGCGGATGGCATGGATCAGCACGTCCTGGGGGGTGCTATCGGGACCGATCGGCGCGGTCACGAGGTAGTCCGAAAGGTGAAGGTCCGGCGGCACCTCGCCGATGGCGAGGGCTTCGTAGTCTTCGCGAGCCTGCAGTTGCCGGAACATCGCCTCGTGCTCGACCTCGTCCCGACCCAGTTCCTCCAGCAGTTCCTTCGCGCCGGGCATCGACACCAGCGTCGCGGCCTGGGCATAGAACTCCCGGCCCTTCTCCTCCATCCGGATCGCCAGTTCCAGGATCTCTCGCGCCGTCACACCGTTTGCCATCGCGACTCTCCGCTCTCCCGGTCCATCCCTACACGATTCCGCGTCGCCTCGTCAACCTGCCCCCCCTCTCCACCCTCGCCCGCAACGGTTGCGCCGTCGTTTGGCCGTTCGCTTGACCCAACAGCCGCGGCCGAACACAATGCCGCCAGGAGGCTCCCATGGCATTGACGTCCGAAAGCCAGTTCCTGCCGAAGTGGATCGCGTGGGAAACGACGCAGCGCTGCAACCTGAACTGCGTCCATTGCCGGTGCTCGTCCGACGGATCCTCGCCCGAAGGGGCGTTCACCACCGAAAAGGGCCTGGCGCTGATCGATGACATCGCGTCCTTCGTGAAGCCGGTGCTGGTGCTGTCCGGCGGCGAGCCCCTGATGCGCAAGGATGTCTTCGAACTGGCCACCTATGGGACCTCGAAGGGGTTCCGGATGTGCATGGCGACCAACGGTGTGCTGGTCACCGACGAGGTCTGCCTCCAGAT
This sequence comes from uncultured Myxococcales bacterium, assembly GCA_903857665.1. Lineage (GTDB taxonomy): Bacteria > Myxococcota_A > UBA9042 > DTJE01 > DTJE01 > CAIZWN01. The sequence goes on along the minus strand of CAIOFV010000069.1, from coordinate 45,182 downwards.
GAAGGCGGCGGGGATCCGCATGGTGTCCCTGTCGCTGGACGGGCCGAATGCCGCGATCCACGACGACTTCCGCCGCATGCCTGGCGCCTTCGAGGGCACGGTTCGCGCCGCGCACCTGTTCAAGGAGCACGGGATCCCGTTCCTGATCAACTCCTCCTTCACCCGGCGCAACCAGCCGTACATCGGGGACACCTTCCGGGTGGCCAAGGACCTGGGCGCAACGGCGTGGTACATGTTCATGATCGTCCCCACCGGGCGCGGGAAGGAACTGTTCGAGGAACTGATCGATCCCGAGCACTACGACATGATCCTCGAATGGCACTACGAACAGGAGAAGCGCGAGAAGGACATCCTGATGCGGCCCACCTGCGCGCCGCACTACTACCGCGTGGTTCCCCAACTGTCGGCCCGGGACGGTTCCCGCTTCAAGCGCCGGGACCTGACGTTCAGCACCGGTGCCGGGAAAGGTTGCGTCGCCGGACAGACGATCTGCCTGATCGACGCCTTCGGGAATGTGCGGCCCTGTTCGTACATGGAGCAGGTGGCCGGAAACGTCCTCGAACAGCCCTTCCGCACGATCTGGGAGGATTCGCCGCTGCTGAAGTCCATGCGCGATTTCGAGGGCTATCACGGTCGCTGCGGCGTCTGCGAGTTCAAGCGCGTGTGCGGCGGTTGCCGGGCCCGGGCCTACGCGATGACGGGCGACGTCCTGGACGAGGAACCCTTCTGCAACTACGTGCCCTTGAAGATGCGACGGAAGGAACCCACCCAGGCTTCCTGACCCCCTGCCGAACGTCGCCTCGGGTCGCAGCCTCAACGACTTCCATCGCCGCCTGAACCCACATCCTCGCGCTTCAGCCCTTGCACTGCGGCGGTGGCCTGTGACCCAGGCTTTGGAAGGGTTCATGGGCGGGACCGTCTGGACGGACTCCGCCGGCGTCAATTCACGCGCCGGACGGAGGTGGGAATCCAGGCGAGGGGAGAGGGCGCGACCCTATCCGCAGAAGCCTGCGCTGCACGACTTCGGGGCGTGGCAGGGGTTGCTGCCGCCGCACAGATGGCACAGGCCGTCCGTGGGGTCGCAGAGGCCGGTCTTGCAGTCGCTGTCCATGATGCACTTCTTGCCCGTGTCGCAGGGTGGGCAGATCGCGCCGCCGCAATTGATGTCGGTTTCCGTCGGCCCCTTGATGCCCGTGTTGATCTTGTTCAGGTCGTAGCACTGCACCGGGATCACCGCCGACGCGGCGAAGCCGAGGTCGATGATGTCCGACGCACCGACCACGCGGCCCACCGGGGAACCCTCCCCGACGACGAACTGCTCGGAACGCGGATCCGTCAGGCTCGCGGTCGCCGGGGGAGCGGCGACGGCTCCGGCGCTCGCAAACACCAGGTCCGCCGACGTGACCTGGTAGCCCTTGCACTCGGTCAGGCGGGCCGACGTGCAGCAGTAATGGAGCAGGCAGAGCAGGCCGGTGCCGCAGTCTGAATTCTCGTTGCACGGGTCATTGAACACGCCGTTCGCCGCGCAGACCGAAATCGTCTGGTTCGCGGGATTCGGGTCGCAGTGCCCGACGGCGGGGTTGCAGGCGCTGTTGTCCTCGCAGCAGCAGGCCGGGTTGTCGGGCGGGCAGCAGTTCGGATCGTCGCCCGGGACGCCGTAGCAGAGCAGGCAGGAGGTCGTCCCCTTCACGCAAAGGGCCTTGTTGCAGTCCGTCCGGCAGCGGTTGTCCGGGTCACCCAGGTTCAGCACGGCCGGACTCGGGTGGTCGTCGGCGCCCGAGCCCTTGCAGACGTAGGACGCGAAGTAGTTCGGGCAGGTGTTGGACGTCACGCCCGTGCACTGCGTGTCGTCCTCGGACACGATGTTCTCGGTGCAGGTGAACAGGGAGCCGCGCTCGTTCCAGTTGTCCCAGAGCAACGGATCCACGAGATCCTGGTTGTGGATGTCGTACCCGGTCGGCGGCGGGTTGCAGGTGTTCGTGAAGAAGCGGCCATGGCAGTTCAACGGATCATTGCAGTCCGCGGGTTGCGCCGCGCAGAACGTCGACATGCCCGGGACGCTGTCCGTCAGGCAGCAGTTGCCGCCGTTGCAGCAGACGTTGTGGTTGCAGTAGCCGCCGTTCTTGCCGCTGTAGGGGGCCGGCAGCCAGTTCTTGTTCACGCAGTCGGGCCCGCGGTTGCACATGCCGCCGTTCGGGATCGGGCCATCGCAGGACTTCTGCTTCCAACTGAGGGCGCCCGAAACCGGCGCGCAGTGGGCCAGGTAGATGCACTTGGAGTCGTCCTGGCAGCAGCAGGACGGGTTGTCCGGGAGGCAGTGGAAGCCGGTTTCCAGGCCGTTGGTCCCGGTGTCGTTGCAGACCGGTTCGATGTCGGTCGAGCAATCGACCACGCCTCCCAGCGGACCCACCACGTGGTTGCTGGTAACCAGGCAATTGGTGAAGCAGTCCGGGGCCGTCGGGCCATGTCGCTCGATGCCGGCGACGATCGGGACGTCGGCGCAGTACGTGGTCTTTTCGGCGTCAGCGAAGCACTCGGGTGCGTCGTAGAAGACGTTGACCAGGGTGCAGTTCCGCTTGACGTCCTGGCAACCGCAATCGTCCCGCGGGTACTTGGGCACGCATTCCTTGATGGCGCTGCAGAAGGGATCGGTGCGCTGCCCGATGCACTCGGTCTGGGTGCTGCAGGTCTTGGTCGTCCAGTCCCTGAGTGTGATGCCGAGGAACGTATCCGGGCACACCGCGCCGTTGGTGAAGGGGCCATTCAGCGGGTCGGGGCTCGGGCAGCAGACCTTGCCGGGAATGCAGCAGAGGTTGTTCACTCCGCAGAATTCCGAGATGCACTCATGGGCGCTGCCGCAACGTTCGCCCTTGTCGCGGTCCGGCACGCATTCCATCTTGTGGGTGACAGGGTTGGTTTCCTCGCAATGGTTGTACTGGCCGGGATAGACCGGCGTGTGCTTGCAGTCCGCATCGCTCGCGCACTCGGTCTTGCAGGTGACCGGAGTCTGCAGCAATCCTGCGTCGCAGAAGACGTCGTCGTAGTAGCCGCAGTGATACGCCGTCACGCCTCCGGTGAGCGCGCCGTTGACCACGACGGGGGGCGTGCAGGCCGTGTCGTCCCGCGCCTCGTTGCTGACGTCCTCGAAGCAGTCGTGGCCGACGCTGCAGTTCGGGAACACCCGGCGACCCTCGCAGGGCAGGAAACCGGGCTGGTTGCTGTGGCAAACCGCCAGCGCCGTCACGCCGCAGACCGTCTTCGCCGACTCGAACAGCGATGTTTCGACCGGGATGGCGCCGGCGCCCAGCGTCCACGACTCCCCGTCCGCCGGGAAGGCGCCGGGGCAGCACGTCGGGTTGGTACCCAGGCTGTTGTCGCAGCAGAACTTGCCGTCGCAGTAGTTGCTGAGGCAGGACTCGCTGTTCCCGCAGGTGTTGCCGTTCTCCCTCAGGAGTTCCATGCTGATATCGAAGATGTACGGACCGTAGTTGAACAGGTTGTCCATCACGGCGAGCCGGCTGGAGATGAGGTCCAGGCTGGGGAGCACGGGATCGCTGACGGTGTCGATGGCCAGGAAGTACGTGCCCGCCTGCAGCGGCAGGTTGAAGTACTCGGGCTGGTGGTTGATCGGCAGGTAGGCATTGCTGCCGCCGACCACCGGCGCCGTCGCGCAGGACGCGCTGGGCCCGCCCTTCAGGATCAGCGCCAGGTCGCGGATCGGCTGGTTCAGCGTCACCTTGACGCGGGTCGCCTTGTCCAGAACCATCTTGTACCAGCGCTCGGGCCCTTCGGTCTTGCCGTACCCGGAGTTGTACAGCACGTTGATGCCGCACTTCGTGGAGTCGGTCGCGACCGGCCAGACCAGCGGGTCGGGGCCGATGGACACGGGAGTCAGATCGATCGCGTCCTCGCAGCGGTGGCCGCTGTTGAGGTTCGCGTTGCTGTTGGTGCCCTGGACGGCCAGGGTCCAGTCGTGCAGGACGCCGCTGTTGGTCAGGCCGTAGTCGCAGACTTCCAGCGTCCACGTCCCGGTGGAACCCCGGGCCAACTCGCCCTGGAAGGAGCACATCGGGGCGCCCGCAATGTCGCGGCCATCCGTGAAGGTGCCCGGGTCGTTGACCCGGTTGGGCACGTTGAACGACAGTTCGAAGGTGTCCGCGAACCCGTCGTTGGCGCCGCCGATCATGTTCCAGATCGGGTGGGTGTATCCCTGCGGATCCTTCAGGGTCATGAACAGGTCACCCAGGTAGCTGTGGGACAGGCGGACCTTCGCCTGGAGCGACTTGACGTACGTGAACGGGTAGCCGGCGGGGATCACGATGCTGCTGGTGGCGCAGGTGCCGACGCGGGCCCAGTCGATGATCGGCAGGTCCACAAGCCCTGACGCGAAGGACTGGCAATCCTGCGCCGGGTCGCAGGTCGTGGTGCACAGGCCGTTCTGCTGATCGACCGGCGACAGGGCCGGGTGGACGCAGGAATCCTGCAAGCCGCACATGTCGTCGCCGGCGTCGTACGGGTGACGCCCGCCGCAGATCTTGCCGGGGCAGGTCGCCGGCCGGTCGTGCTTGCAGATGCCCGCCTGGCAGGTGTCCGTGGTGCAATCGACGGCGTCCGGCGTGCAGGTGGTCCCGTCGCCCTTGGCCGTACGCTTGCAAGCCGCGAGGCCGCCGCCGAGTTCCTGGCAGGCCGCCGTGTTGCAGTCATCCACGTAGGACGTGCAGTCACGAGTCGCCTTGCCCCCGACGATGGTGCAGTTGTCGAAGGGGCCGCAATCGGTGTTGATGCAGGCGCCGTTGCTGCAATGCTCGAGGTCGCAACCCAGGCTGTTGGTGTCGCAGGGCTTGGTGCTCGCCTCGGGGACGAACTGGCAGCCCGAGTCCGGCAGCGTGCCCACGCACTGGCGGGTTCCGCACGTTTCGGACATCCCGTCCGGCAGCGCCATCGTCGAGCAGTCGCGAAGATCGCCGCCCATGCACACGCCGCTCAGGCAGTAGTCGCCCAGCGTGCAGTACCGGTTGTCGTCGCACGGGAAGTAGTTCGCAAGAGCGAAGGTGTCCTTGCAGAGCCCGGTTGCCGGTTCGCAGGTCCTCTTCTGGCAGGGGCCGGTGGACAGGCAGGAGTCCTGCTTCGCCGGGTGGTTCACGAGGTCCAGCTGGCAGAGCTTGCTGGCGTTGCAGAACCAGGTGTCGCCGTTGCACAGGTTGCCGTCGTCCACGCAGTTGGCATCGACCTGGCAGGGACAGATCCAATCCGTGCCGCTCTTGCAGACGCCCGCCAGGCAGCTGTCGGCGCCATTGCAGGCCTCGCCGTCATTGCATGCGAAGCCGTCGGCGCGGTTGCGGATCTGGCACTGGTGGGTGGTTTCGGACAGGGCCGGGTCGCACCACCCCTCGGTGCAGGCGCCGCTGACGCCCGAGCAATCCCGCGCACCGCCGGCCAGGCAATGCCCGGTCGCGTCGCACGTGTCGTTCGCCGTGCAGAACAACCCGTCCTCGCAGGCCGTCCCGATGTCCTTGAAGGTCAGGGTCGTCGAGGTCGGGCATACCCCAGTGGCCGCGACGCACTGCGGGGTCTGGACGCAGTCCGCGCTGATGCCAGGCAGCAGGGCGGGCATCGGGCAGACCTTGAAGGTATGCAGGCAGATGCCCGCGCCACTCGGGGTCGCGCGGCACGTGTCCGTGGAGCACGCGTTGTTGTCCGAGCAGTCGGAGTCGCTGAAGCACTCCGCCTCCTGCGTATAGATATTGAAGCGCCGCAAGGTGCCGGTGTTGCCCGGGACCACGTCGAAGAGGGTGACTGTCCACGCGCCCGCAACGGCCAGGCGGCGGAAGTCCTGAAGGGTGCCGGGGCCGTCCACGGCGTCGAAGTCGTACACGTCGTGGAAGCCTGCCGCCTCCATGTCAACGCCGCCGATCAGTCCCTTGTGGCGGACGTTGCGCAAGGTGACGCAGGTGCTGAGGTGGCAGACGCGGGCGCGAAGATCCTCGACGGCCGGGTGATTCACCGCGATGCGGATCTTCACGATGCTGATCGGTGACGTGCCCGTCATGGTCAGGGACCGGGTGACGCCCGTGACGGCGTCGTTGTCGGGGATCGGCAGCGGCGAGGGCAGGCTCAGTTCGTGCGGGGTGCCCGGGACCGGGGCGCACCGGCAATCCACTTCGCCCGCGCAGGTGGCCGTCTGCGCGAGGTTCAGGCAGGCCTGATCGGCCAGGCAGTCGTCGTGCTTCGTGCAGGAGCAGTTCGCGCCCGGGATCGTGTTGTAGGCGCAGGAACCCGTGGCCATGGCGGTGTTCGGGACCGCGGTCCCACCGACCATGTGGGTCCCGGGCGTGCAGACGTCCAGCGTGCAGACGTTGGAGTCATCGCACAGCGGCTGGTACTTGCATTCCTTGACGCCGTCGGGCGGGACGGTCGTGTCCTCGCAGGTCACGTTGGCGGCGCAGGGGTCGTCCCCGCAGTCCGCGATCGTGGTGCAGGAGACCGCGCGCTGACGGGTGTACAGGTGCCACTCCTGGATGGTGCCGCCGGCGAACGTCGGCGACGTATCCAGGGCCTTCAGGGTCCAGGCGCCCAGAAGGCGCTCGCCAAGGTACTTGGACAGGGGCTGGTCGGACGGGACGCCGACGTCGTAGGTCGCGTAGATGTTCGGGGCCGCGTCCAGCGGGTTCGCGGGCTTCAGCCTGACCTCGGTGCCGCTCGGGCTGGTCAGGGACAACTGGACGTCGCCACGGTACAGGTGCGGGATCTTCGCCTTGACCTGGATGCCTTCCAGGATGCCGGAGGTCGTGACGGTGGCAGTGCAGGAAGACGACGCCGGCGCCTCGGGGTGGGCGTCCGCGTCGCCGAAGAAGTCGCCGCAGCCCGTGGCGGTGCCGGTTTCCGCGTCGAAGCGCGTCTGGAACGGAATCGGGACGCAGTAGCCCAGCGCGACGTTGCAGGCTTCGTTCAGGCCGCAGACCGAGGCGTTGCCGACCTTGACCTCGACGTCGTTCTTGCACGGCGTGCAGGTGAGCATGCCCGCGGGCAGCGAGTAGCCGCAAAGCCGATGGTTCTCGGCATTGGCCGGGAGGCACGTGTCGGACGTGCAGGCCTCGTCGTCCTGGCAGTTGGCAGCCGTCAGGCAGTCGGGATAGCCGACTTCCAGGAAGTCCAGGTACCGGCTCATCAGGTTGACGAGCGTCGTGTGGCCCGTCTGCTCGACCAGGCCGCCGAAGAGGATCGACGAACCGATGGTGCGGTAGAACGGAGCCGACTGGGTCGCCGGGGTGCTTTCGAACGAGATGGCCGTCGCGAATGCGGTGGTGCCCGCGTTCCGCATGATTTCGCGGCTGCCCGAAGCGGCCCGGTGCACGAGCCGATCGAGATACGAGTTGAAATGCGGGCTTCCCGACACGTAGTCGAACGAGTAGCCATCGAGGAAGTTGCGGCCGGCGATGGGGCCATCCAGCACGGGGAGGCCGCCGGAGGTCGAGTCGATGTTGAACAGGTCGTGGAGGACCGTCTTGAACTGCGCGCCGGGGCGGGTCGACGTGTAGAAGAAGTCGCCGCCTTCCAGGTACATCCGGCCGCCCTGGTCCATGTAGCGCTTGAGGGTGGCCGCTTCCGTCACCGACACGACATGGTTGTTCCCCGACACGCCGAGGACCGCGAAGACGCCGCGGAAGCGCGCCAGGTCGGCATCCGACAGGAGGTTCAGGTTGACCACGATCTGCGCCTTGCGGAAGTTGTTGTTGTCGCGCGGATCACGCGTGGTCATGATGGTGTTGGCGATGGCATTGGCGGCCGGATCGTTGCGGCCGTTCGGGGACCACACGAGGTAGCCGTCCTGGATCAACAGGGTGACGGCGAACTTGGTCTGGGTTTCGAAGGGGCTGTGGAGCTGCTTGCCCGGGTCATCCTCGTCCTTGGTCACGAGGGCCGGGAGGTACGCGCCGGCGGCCTTGACCGCGCAGTCCGCGGGCGCAGTGGGATTGCAGCAATCCGGCTTGATGTCGAGGGCGCACACGTAGTAGCCGGGGCCCGTCAGCGGGCTGTTGCAGATCCCCTGGACGGTTTGCGGGAAGGTCGAACAGCCGGTGTTTTCGCCCCAGGGGTAGGGGGCCTGGATGAAGGAGGGCTGATCCATCGGCGGGCCGTCGATGTAGGACGACGGGAATCCGAAGAAGTTCCAGGTGGTCTGGGATCCGTCCTGGTCGTACATGCACATGTAGACGCGGTACCAGTCGCAGACGCCGGCGGTCAGCGAGGGCACCTGCCCGTCCTTGATCTGCTGCTCGTCCAGTTCGTCCACGGCGACGTAGTGGTTTTCATTGTCGCAGCCCTCTGCCTCCGTTCCGGTGCAGCGGACCAGGCGGTACTTCCACAGGCGGGAGGGCACGCCGGACGCCACCTTCACGTCATCGACTTCCAGGGAATCCATGCTGGCGGTACCGGCCAGCGAGGTCCCCGTGTCCAGCATGAAGCCGACGCGGAGGTTCTGGGCATCCTTTTCGGGCGCCGGCAGCTGGTAGGAGTAAAGGGCGTAGGGCACGTCGTCGATGGCGTCCTTGACGTACACTTCCTTGTAGTTACCGGGCGTCGAGAAATCGTTGAGGGTGGAGATCCGGACCCGGATCTTGATGGTCGCGCCGGGATTCTTGTGGTGGTAGGCCATCCGCCACTGAAGGGTCGTGCTCTTGGTGGAGTTGAAGCCGTCGTTGGCCGCGGTCGAGGCGTCCAGAGTGGGCGTCACGGCGACGGTCTTGACGTTGATGACGGTCGGGCTCCAGTTGAACATCAGGTGCCCGTCGGGACCCAGGTCGCCGAAGCCGTACGCGAACGACCAGTTGCGGCTGGTGGAGGTCCCGTAGTCGATCAGTTCCCAGTTGATGCCCGTGAAGGACTGGGCGTTGTTGAACAACTGGATGTAGGGAAGGGGCAGTGCGCAGTCCGGCTTGAAGGGAGTGATGCAGGTGTAGTGCCCGCTGGCGGAATCCAGCACGCACTTGTCGTCGGTGCAGATCTTGTGGTTCGTGTCCTGCGCCGCACACTGGGGATCGTCATAGCAGCACTGCTCGGTCTGCCAGATCGGACGGCACGCGTTGATGACGCAGGTGTCCAGGGTGCACGGGTTGCCGTCGTTGCAATCCGTGTCCTTGAGGCAGCAGTTGGGGATCTGCTTGAACACGCACTTGTGGGCGCTGCCGTCGCAGTTGTCGAACGTGCAGGGATTGTCATCCTTGCAGTCGGTCGGGCTGGTGCAGCAGGCGGGCGCAGGGATGGTGGTCGTGGTGCAATGGTTCGCCGTGACCGTCCCGCAGCGCGTTGCGGAGCAGAAGCCCTTGCTGGGGCAGTCGGAATCGACGATGCAGCAGTCGGGGCCGAGCGTGAACTGGCACTGGTTGAACAGGCAGTAGTCGGTCGTGCAGGCGATGTTGTCGTTGCAGTCCGAGTTCTGGGTGCAGCAGTTGGCCTTGCGGCCGTTTTCGCACTTGTGGGCGTTCACGTTGCAGAACGGCACCAGGCAGAAATCGGTGTTCGACTGGCAGTCGGAGTTCGACTGGCAGCACGTCATGTCGGGGACGTAGGTGCAGACGCTCTTCTCGCAGACCTGGAAGGTGCAGATGTTGCCGTCGTCGGAGCAGGTCGGGTCCTCGACCACGACCCAGTTGTCGTTCTTGACGCCGGGGGTGCCCAGCGCGGCGGTGGACAGCGAGAAGCTGGCGTTCAGCGAGCCGTCCTGGTTGAACAGGGTCGCGTTGTCCTTGTAGGCGTTCTTCAACTCGATCGTTCCGCCCGTGGCGGGAATGGTGTTGCTGGAGTAGTCGATGCTGTTGACGGTCGCTGGGACCTTGTTCTGCAGGGTGATGGAGGCATTGGCCGTCGCCAGGGCGAACCCGGTGTCCCAGGGCCCCCAGCTGCAGGCGGCGTCGCCGTCGCTGCAGAGCAGGGCATACCCGGTCGCGGCGATGTTGACGGTCACCGGAATCGTGAAGCTGGAGGTCCCGTTCCCGACGGTCCAGCCCTTCAGGTCGATGGCCAGGGCGGTGGGATTGTAGATTTCAATCCACTGCCGGCCCGACGCCGAGTAGACGCTGAACTCGTTGATCACGAGGTCGTTGACCGGCTGGGTACAGGCCTGGGTCGCCGCCGACTGGCGCCTTGATGCGGCGCTGGAGCCGGTGTCGGGAGTCGCAGTCGGCGAATCCGGCACGTCGAGCCCGGTGTCGAGCCCGACGTCGAGCCCGAGGTCGAGCCCGAGGTCGGCCGCGGTGTCCTGGCTGCCCAGCCCCGGGTCCGTCGCGACGTCCTTCTCGTCGGACGAACTGGAGCAACCCTGCGCCAGGGCGAAGGCTGCGCAGACGAGAACCAGCGTTCCAAGATGACGACTGCGGAGCTTCATGGCGCCTCCTTGACTGCTACGGACACTCAAACCCGCAAACATTTCACACTCCAAACCGCCGGACGGCCGATCCAACCCGGATCCTTCCAACTCTTCCGGGCGGTTATGCGCAAACGGGGCGCGCACCTCGGCCCGAGGGGAAGAGAGCCGAGGCCCGATGGTGCAACTTGCGTACCAATGATGCCTGTCCCGGAGCGGATGTTCCCCGGGTTTCTGCGACAGAGGGGCGGAAGACCATGAAGCCTCCGTTGTTGCAGCAAAAATGGCGTGTCGCCAGGGGCGTGGCGCGACGGGGGATCAGGGGATTCTCCGCTGCTCCTCGGCGGCGTGGGAGGGGGGAGCCTCGGCAATCAGGGGGCCAGGGGCGAAAAGGATGCGCAGCCGGTTCGTCGCACTTTGCGGCCCGCTTCGCGTCGGCTCGACGCCGGGGCCCAGCAAGTCCCTTGACCCGTTTCGCGGACGCATGCTAGGTTTCCGCAATCCTTGGCAAGAATGGTGGATTCGATGCCCCGCCTCGCTCCTGCCGTCCGGTGTGCGTGCGTTGCGTTGATCGGCTTGCTCCTCCCCGCGGCAGCCTCCGCGGCGGGAATCGAGTACGGTCCCCAGGGTGTTCATGCCATCGGCCGGGGCGGTGCGTTCGTGGTGGGCGCCGACGACCCGTCGGCCATCTGGTGGAACCCGTCGCGCCTGTCCCTGATGCGCGGCACGCAGATGCTGTACGACCACAACCTGCCGAGCCTTTCGTTGACGTTCGACCGGGACCCGGCCAAGAGGTGCACGAACGGTCCGGGCAACTCCACCTGCGAGGGCGACGCCACCCCCACCACGTTCGCGAGGGCCCGGCAGCAGAATGGCGTATTCCCGGTGGGCATCAACTTCGGCCTCACCTCGGACTTCGGCCTGAAGGACTGGGGGTTCGGCCTCGGGGTCCAGGGGCCGGCGGCCTACGGCACGATGGCGTATGCGGACAACCCGTCGAAGGGCGACCCGAGCGCGATCTCGGCCGCGCGGTATTCCATCTCCAGCATGGACACGGCGCTGATCTTCGTGTCGGCCGCGGCGGCCTGGAAGTACAAGGAATGGTTCGGCCTTGGCGTCAGCCTCCAGTACGTGGCGGTGCCGTACCTGAAGTACTCGCTGGACATCGTCGGTCCGGCCAGCGCGTCCACCCAGAACGACCCCGGGAAGACCATCAACGACCTGCGGGTGGACCTCAACATGGCGGACTGGAAGAAGTTTTCGGCGGTCGTCGGCGGGTGGGCCCGGCCCCTGCCGTACCTCGAGTTCGGCATGTCCGCGCGCGTGATTCCCGTCAACGTCACGGCGACGGGGGACCTCACGATATCGGGCACGGAAAACTCCATCTACGCCCGGATGGTCCCGGTGAAGGTCCCGGGCCGCGTGTCGTTCACCTACCCGGTGGACGTGAAGGTCGGCGGCCGGTACGTCCACAAGCGGGCCGACCGGGAGCTGTTCGACATCGAGGCGGATTTCGTCTGGGAGCAGTGGTCCGCCCACGACGGCTTCCACGTGAAGTTCGACAAGCAGGACGTCGAGGCGCTCGGGACGCAGCTGAAGCTGAAGAAGATCACCTTGCTGCGCAACCTGAACGACACCTACAGCGTGCGCCTGGGCGGCACATACAATCCTATCGCCGATCACATGTGGGTGCGCCTGGGCGGATGGTGGGAGAAGGGAGCCCAGCCCAACAACAGGACGATCATCGACCTGCCCTCCTGGGATCGTTTCGGCATCGGCGCCGGCATTTCGGGCGCCTATCGCGGGGTCCAGATCGGCATCTCCTACGCCCACGTGTTCCAACTGGCGCGGACCGTCGCCGCGGGCACCGGGCTGATCAAGCAGCAGGTGCTGGATTTCGCGGGCACCATGAACGACGGCTACTCGGTGAACGAGGGCAAGTACACGTCTTCCTTTGACATCGTCAGCGTCGGGATCACGATCGGATGGGAGGAACTGGTGCACGGGAAGAAGCCCGGCGCCCCTGCCGCTCCCGCCGCCCCCGCCCCCGCCGCTTCCGCCGCCCTGTAGGCCCCGGCAACCCGCGGTCCGCGAAGGTTACAGCCTGTACAGATCCGTGCGCCTGTCCGCGAGGATGTCGTTGCCGCCCGAAAGGCGCTTGTCGTCGGCCCGGGAGGGGGTGATGTCCACGGTGCCCCAGGCGGTTCGATCGGGCGGGCCCTCCGACAGCACGACGCCGTCCGGCCCGATGACGCGGCTGCGCCCGATGAAGGCGGCTCGCATCCCGGCGCGCTCCTCCGTGCCGACCCGGTCACACGTCACCGTGAACACGCCGTTTTCCAGGGCCCGCGTGACCATGGCGTCGGGGCAGTGGGGCAGGACCAGGTTCGAGGGATGGGCGATCACCTGCGCGCCGGCCAAGGCCAGCGTCCGGGCCGTTTCCGGGAAGCGCCAGTCGAAGCAGATCATGATGCCGACGCGGGCGCCGGCGATCTCCACGACCGGGAAGGGCAGGTCGCCCGGCGAGGCCCAGCGCCGCTCGTCGCCGAAGACGTGCGCCTTCCGGTAGTGCGCCCGCAGGCCGGCGCCGTCCACGGCCACGGCGCTGTTGAACAGGCGGCCGTCGGGCGCGGATTCGGCGACGCCCGCGACGATGGCGCACCCGGTGCGGCGCGCCAGCGCGACGAGGCCCCGCACCGTCGGACCGCCGGGAACGGGTTCGCAATTTCGTCGGGCCTCGTCCCGGTCGGCGAACACGTAGCCTGTGGCAAACAGTTCGGGCAGCACCCACAGGTCGGCCGCCCGCCCGGTGGTCGTCGCGTCGTCGAGGGTCGCCGCGACCGCGGACAGGTTGGCCGCCGGATCACCGAAGAGCGGCAGGGTCTGGATCCAGCCCACGCGCATCGCGTCCTCCACCGCACCCGCGACGATGATACCGCGGAAGGCCCGGGCGGGCGGCCCGCGCGACGGGCTCGCGGCCATCTCCAGCGCCTGTGCGGCCGGAACGGGCCGGTGCGTTGACGGCCCGCCGGCAAGCGCCGAAGATCCTGGCCATGGAACTCCGCAGGACCGAGGCTGCCACGACGCGGCCTCTTCGCTTCGTCACGGCGACGTCGCTCTTCGACGGGCACGACGCGTCCATCCACGTCGTGCGGCGCCTGCTGCAGGACGAGGGCGTGGAGGTCGTGCACCTGGGCCACAACCGCTCGGTGGCGGAGATCGTCGAGGCGGCGATCCAGGAGGACGCCGACGGGGTGTGCGTTTCGTCCTACCAGGGCGGGCACCTGGAATTCTTTTCGTACCTCGTGGAATGCCTTCGGGCCCAGGGCGCCTCCCGCGTGAAGGTGTTCGGCGGCGGGGGCGGGACCATCACGGACGAGGAGTCCGAGGCCCTCCAGCGGGCCGGCGTGGAAAGGATCTACTCGGTCGAGGACGGTCGCCGCCTGGGGCCGAAAGGCATGATCCGCGACCTGCTGGAGCGGTGCGGACCGCCGCCGCCGCCCGAAACGGGCCCCCTGCCCGCCGGGCTGGCCCGCCGGGCATCCCTGGACATCGCCCGAACGCTGACCCGGGCCGAGACCCTGGCCGGCGCCTCGGAGCCGGGCGACGGCATCGAGGCGTTGCGGGCGGACCTGGACCGGCTGCTGCCGTCCCCGCCGCCGCCGGTGCTGGGCATCACCGGGACCGGGGGGGCCGGCAAGTCGTCCCTGGAGGACGAGCTGATCCGCCGGTTCCTGGAGCGCTTCCCGGAACGCTCAGTGGCCCTGCTGGCCGTGGACCCGACGCGGCGGCGGACGGGCGGCGCGCTGCTGGGCGACCGCATCCGGCTGAACGCGGCCCGGGGACCGCGATCGTTCGTGCGTTCCGTCGCGACCCGCCGCGCCCACCTGGCCACCGCCGGCGCGGTCCCCGACCTGCTGCGGGTGTTGAAGGCCTCGGGCTTCGACCTGGTGATCCTGGAGACCGCCGGGATCGGCCAGGGCGACAGCGAGGTCGTGGACCTGTGCGACCTGTCCATGTACGTGATGACGCCGGAGTTCGGCGCTCCCACCCAGCTCGAAAAGATCGACATGCTGGATTTTGCGGACCTGGTGGTCGTGAACAAGTCCGATCGGCGGGGCGCCGCGGACGCGGTGCGTGACGTGCGCAAGCAGGGCCGCCGGAACCGCCTGGCGTTCGACGCCCCGGACGAATCGCTGCCCGTGTTCGCCACCCGTGCCAGCCGCTTCGCGGACGACGGGGTCGACCGCCTGTTCGAGGCCCTGTGCCGGCTGCTGGCGGCGAAGACCGGGCGGGACTGGGACCCCGGTTCGCTGCCGGCCCGGGCGGCCGAGGTGCCCGTGGTGGTGCCGCCGCGGCGGGAGCGCTACCTGGCCGAGGTCGCGGCCACCTGCCGTGCCTGGCGCCGGACCGTGGAAGCCCAGGCCGGGATCGCGGCGGAGGCCGACGGCCTGCAGAGGGCGTCGCGGGCGCTGGGCGACTGTCCGGACGGCACGGTCGACCGCGCGGCGGCCTGTCGCGTCCTGCAGGCGGAGCACGCGGCCGCGCTGGATCGGCTGCGCCCGGACTTCCGCCAGGGACTGGCCTCGTGGGATGCCGACGCGTCGGAGTACGCCGCGGACGAATTCGCCTATCGCGTCCGGGGCAGGGAGGTCCGCGTCCCGTCGTCCGAAACCACCCTTTCCGGCACCCGCATCCCAAAGGTCGCGCTGCCGACCACCCGGGACTGGGGCGATCGCGTGCGGTTCCTGGGCACCGAAAACGTGCCCGGCCGGTTCCCGTTCACCGCGGGTGTGTTCCCTTTCAAGCGCCTGGCCGAGGACCCGACCCGGATGTTCGCCGGCGAGGGAACCGCCGAGCGGACCAATCGACGGTTCCACTACGTCAGCCGCGGCCGGCCGGCGGTGCGCCTGTCCACGGCGTTCGATTCGCCCACGCTGTACGGGGAGGACCCGGATCCTCGGCCCGACGTGTACGGCAAGGTTGGCAACTCCGGCGTCAGCATCTGTTCGCTGGACGACATGAAGCGCCTGTACTCGGGCTTCGACCTGTGCGCGCCCAGCACCAGCGTGTCCATGACGATCAACGGGCCGGCGCCCATCGTGCTGGCGTTCTTCTTCCACGCGGCGATCGACCAGGGCGTGGAACGCCACCTGCGGGCCGAGGGGCGCCTTGAACCGGCGGTCGATGCGGCCCGCCGGCGCCTTCCCGGCCCCCTTCCCACGTACCGCGGCCCACTGCCCGAGGGGCACGACGGGACGGGCCTGGCGCTGCTGGGCCTGTCGGGTGCGGACCTGGTGCCGGCCGAGGAATACGCGCGGATCCGCGCCCGGGTGCTGCAGAACGTTCGCGGTACGGTGCAGGCGGACATCCTCAAGGAGGACCAGGCCCAGAACACGTGCATCTTCAGCACGGAATTCGCCCTGAAATTGATGGGCGACGTGCAGGCGTTCTTCTGCGGCGAGGGCGTGCGGAACTTCTACTCCGTCAGCATCAGCGGCTATCACATCGCCGAGGCCGGCGCGAACCCCGTCACGCAGCTCGCGTTCACCCTCGCGAACGGCTTCACCTACCTGGAGTACTACCGGTCGCGCGGCCTGGCGGTGGAGGACTTCGCGCCGAACCTGTCGTTCTTCTTCAGCAACGGGATGGACGCCGAGTACGCCGTGATCGGGCGCGTGGCCCGGCGGATTTGGGCGGTGGCCCTGCGCGACCTGTACGGCGCCGGGGAGCGGGCGCAGCAGCTGAAGTACCACATCCAGACCTCGGGGCGCTCCCTGCATGCCCGGGAGGTCGAGTTCAACGACGTCCGGACGACGCTGCAGGCCCTTTACGCGTTCTTCGACAACTGCCAGAGCCTGCACACCAACGCCTACGACGAGGCCGTGACGACGCCCACCGAGGAATCGGTGCGCCGCGCGCTGGCCATCCAGTTGATCCTGCAGCGGGAGTTCGGGTTGTCGGCGAACGAGAACCCCTGGCAGGGGTCCTTCGTCATCGAGCGGCTGACGGACCTCGTCGAGGAGGCGGTGCTGGAGGAGTTCGACCGCCTGTCCGAGCGGGGCGGCGTGCTGGGCGCGATGGAGACGCGCTACCAGCGGGGCCGCATCCAGGACGAAAGCCTGCGGTACGAAACGCTGAAGCACAGCGGCGAATTGCCCATCGTGGGCGTGAACACCTTCCTGGATCCGGCCCAGGAGTCGAAGGTCGGAACCGTTCGCCAACTGATCCGCTCGACCGACGACGAGAAGCGGTCCCAGGTGGGCCAGGTGCGGTCGTTCCAGGGGCGTCACCAGGCCGCGGCGGAAGGCGCGCTGGAACGGCTGCGGATCGCCGCGGTGACCGGCGCGAACGTGTTCGAGGCGATCCTCGGTGCCGCCACCTGTTGTACCCTTGGGCAGATCACGCAGACCCTGTACGCGGTCGGGGGCGAGTACCGGCGCAACCTCTAGGAAGCGTGGCACTCCGGAGGACGGCATGGACGCGGTCGGGCAGTACCTTTCCGAGGTCGCGGTGCGGACGCTCCTCCAGTTGCTTCTGCTGCTGGGACCCGCGCTGGTCCTGGGCCTCGCGATGCACCTGCTGGCGGGATTCGTCGAATCCCGGGCGCTGGCGGTGATGGGCCGGACGGCCTACCTCGTGCTCTTCGGGTGGCTTGGCACGGTGATCCACGAAACCGGCCACGCGATGTTCTGCCCCCTGTTCGGGCATCGCATCACGGCCTTCCGGCCCTTTTCGCCGGATCCCCGCACGGGCGTCCTCGGGTACGTCGAGCACGAGTGGAACCGCCGCAGCCTGTGGGCGGGCCTTGGGAACTTCTTCATCGGCATCGGGCCGGTCGTGCTGGGGACCCTGGTGCTGTACCTGGCGTCGATCTTCCTGCTGGGCTCCGACGTGCTGGCACGGGTCCCGCAGGTGCAACTGGGCGAAACTTCGGAGGCTTCCTTCGCGACGGCCTGGAGCCTGGGATCCAGCGTCCTGGGGACGATCCTTTCGACTCTCGGGCTCGTGTTCCGAACCGAGAACCTGGGTCGCTGGCAGTTCTGGGTGTTCCTGTACCTCGCGTTCACCATCGGAACGGGGATTCGGCTGAGCCCGTCCGACTTGAAGGGCTCCGCGTGGGGCTTCCTGGTCCTGACTGGCGGGCTGCTGCTGTTGAACCTCGTCACGGCCTGGGCCGGCAACATGACCGATCCGTTGCTGAGGATCGTCGCGCCGATCCTGGGGATCTTCCTGGGCGTGATGACGTTCTCCCTGACGTTCTCGCTGGTCCTCGCCGTGCCGATCTGGGGCCTGTCCAGGCTGGTGCCCCGTCGCGCGCCTGCGGCCTGAAGGGGAGGGCGGACCGGGGCCTTGTCTTCGTGTTCCGTCGAGAATGCGGGGCGAGGTGTTCGGGGAGCCGGGCGCTACTTGTGGCAGTCGCCGCACTTGGTCGGGGCCTTGGAGTCGGCCTTTTCCTTCACGGTCTTCTCGTGGCAGCCCTTGCACGTCTTGTGGAAGGCGTCCTTGAACGACGGGGTCGCGCCGTCGGCGTCCTTCTTGTGGCACTCGAGGCACGGGACCGTCTTGCCGTCCTTCTGCTTGTGATGGCAGGTGGCGCAGGGGACCTTCGCGTCCACGTGGTGCTTGTGGTCGAAGGGAACGACGCTCTTGGCGCCCTTGTACTTCGCCAGGTCCACCTTGTCCGGGGCGCCCGCGGCGAAGGCGACCGTCGCCATCAGGAACAGGGCTCCAACGACGACGCTCACGAGCACTTTCCAAGACTTCAGAAACATCATTCCCTCCGTTTGGGGGTTCGAGACCCCGCGAGTGTGCCCAACCCGGTGGGAATTTGTCAAGGTGAGGAGTGCGTGCCTCCAACACCCTCGACCCCGCACGGGGCCTGCGTCCGGGCCTCGGCGTGACGCCGCATCCCGCACCTCGCAGACGGCGGTTTGGACGGCGGAACGGGCCGGGAATTCGCGGGGACGAAGACCGGACGCCTGCTCCCGCGTTTGAACGGGACATCTGCTCTGCTTCTTGCACGGAGGTCAAGCCTCTTGGCCCGCCGCCTTCCGGGGCGTAGCATTGCGCGTCCCGGGCGAGGCGGAGGACCGGATGAGGATGCGGACGAACGGGGTCGGATGGGTCCTGGCGGCGGCTGCGCTGGCCTGGGCGGGCCCGGGGTGCATGTCGTCGAACGGGTCGCCGACGATCGTGACGGACGTGCTCTGGGACCTGCCGGGCGATCCGGGAACGGCGGACGTTCCCGTGCCCCAGGACGTGCCCTCCGAAGCGGGGCCCGTTGACGCGCCTCCCGATGCGCCACCCGCCGACCTGCCCGGGGACGTGCCGACCGACGGGACGGACGACCCGGGCCCGGTCCCCGTGGACCCGCTGCTGGCCCAGCACTTCCAGTCCCTGCTGGACGAATACCTCCAGTTCAGCGGCGAGTACAACGCCGCCTTGACCGTGCAGGTGCCCGGGGCGAAGCGCTGGTCCGGGGTGTCGGGCGTGAAGGTCCTCCAGACCGGCGAGGCGATGCCTGAAGGGGCGGCCTTCCGGGTGGGCAGCAGCACCAAGCCCGTGATGGCCGCGCTGACGCTGCTGCTGGTCGAGGCGGGCACGCTGGGCCTCGACGACACCGTCGGGAAGTGGGTGAAGGGCTACGACGCGTGGAAGGGCATCACCCTTCGCCAACTGCTGGGCATGCGCAGCGGCATCCAGGACTACCTGGTCGATCAGTCGATGTGGCTGGACATCCTGTCGTCGCCCCAGACGCCCATGGCTCCCGACCGGCTCCTGTCCTACGTGTCGCAACTGCCCCTGGAGTTCGAGCCGGGGAGCCAGTGCCTGTATTCCAACACCAACTACATCCTCGTGGGGCTGATCATCGAGGCGGCGACGGGGCGACCGGTGGCGGACCAGATCCGGGATCGCATCGTCACGCCCCTGGGGCTGGCGCACACCTACCTGGACATGGGCGGCGCGAACGACCCCCTGCTGGCGCACGGCTACATGGATCCGCGCCCGGCCTTCGCGGCCCTGGGCGTGCCGCCGGACCTGGTGGGCGTGATCCCGTCCGACATGTTCGTCAGCGATCACCTGCTGGACTGCGCCAACCTGTTCCACCCGTCGGTGGCCTGGACCGCGGGCGGCCTGGTGACCACCACGGACGATATGGCGCGCTTCCTGCGGGCGGTGGTCCGAGGCGACCTGCTGTCGCAGGCATCGCTGGACGCGATGATGCAGTTCCCGCCGTGCACCATCCTGGGCCAGCCGGAGGACTACGGGCTGGGCATGACCCGCTTCACCACGCCGGCCGGCGAGGGCTTCGGCCACGGGGGGCTGATCTACGGATACTCGGCCAACTCGGTGGACGTCCCGGCCGCGGACCTGACCTTCAGCCACATGAACGGCGCCTACCCGACCCAGTTCGGCGCGTTCGAATCCGAGGTGTACCGGTTGCAGGCGCAGCCGCCCACCGAGCCTGCGGTCACGTGCCATCCGCCCACGGGATTTTTCGCCGGCGGCCAGCCGGACCGCCTGGAGTTCCGGGTCCGGGGACTCGTGAACGCCACGGGGGCGGCCTCCCCGTCCGCGGCCGTCGCAAACCTCAGCGCGTGGAACGGCGAGACGCGATACCCGCTGTACGGGACGTTCACCAGCGCCACGCTGAAGAAGGACGCCTATACGACGCGGGTCGAGGTCGGGTCCTTCGGCCCTCCCCGGGCCGCGGGAATGCTGGCGGGCCAGGGGCTGGTCAGCATCGATTCCAGCGTGGTGCAGCGGTTGAACGCCGAAACGGAGACCGTCATTGATTCCAGCCAGCCGTACGCGGTGTTCTCCGTGGTGATGGACTACTGGGCCGATGCCTCGACGGGAAGTGCGAACAGGTTCTGCATCGTGGCCGTTCCGGACACCAGGCAGCCGTCGCGCCTCACCGCGTGCCGGTCGGGCGGCGCTCTGGTCGAGGGCGAGATGCTGAAGGTGTTCGGGACGGTGCCGATGACGTGGGACGCCGCCGCGATCGACGCGTACCTGGCGCCGCTGAAGATCGCCACGTGCACGTGCCTGCTGGCGGCTCCGGACCAGTGGGGGGCGTGTCCGCAACCGGTGTCGCGTGCGTCCTCGGCAGAGCCGTTCGCGTCGGTGTTCCCGGATCCCGCGACGGCGCCGATCCGCGTGGTGGCGCCGCCTGCCGCGCTGCGCCTGCAGCCCCGCCTTCCGCCCGTCTTCTGATCGGGCTTCCTGCCGAACGTCCTACTCGTACCGAAGCGCGTCGATGGGGTCGAGGCGGGAGGCCTTCCAGGCCGGGTAGAGGCCGAACCCGATCCCGATCGCGGCCGAGAAGCCCACGGCCAGCACGATGATGTCGCCGCGGATCAACAGGGGCCACTGGAAGCTCGCCGCAAGGCGCTGGGCGACGAAGATGCCCAGCCCGATGCCGACCACGCCGCCCATCACGGCCAGCGTCAGCGCCTCCACCAGGAACTGGGCCAGGATGGTCCGGGGCTTGGCGCCGATGGCCATGCGCACCCCGATCTCGCGGGTCCGTTCGGTCACGCTGACCAGCAGGATGTTCATGATGCCGATGCCGCCCACCAGCAGCGACACCGCCGCCACCGCCGCCAGGAGGCTGGTCATCACCTGCGTGCCCTGCTGGCTGGCGCCGGCCAGTTCGCTGAGGTTGCGGATCGAGAAGTCGCTTTCGATGCCGGGCTGGAGGTGGTGCCGGTCGCGCAGCAGGTCCTCGATGTCCCGCTGGGCCCGCGAGGTCGTCTTCGAGGACGTGGCGCCCACGAAGACGACGCCCGGGATGTACTGGGCCAGCCCGCCCTGGATCTTGGCCCGGAACGTCGTCACCGGCATCACGACCGCGTCGTCGTAGTCCTGGCCCATGGGGGACTGGCCCTTGCTGGTCAGCAGGCCCACGATCTGGAACGGCGAGCCCCGGACGCGGATGGTCCGCCCCGTCGGGTCCACCCCGGCGCCGTACAGCTTTTCGGCCACGGTGGTCCCCATCACCAGCACCTTCGATCCCGAGTCGATGTCGGCCTGCGAGAACAGCGCGCCTTTGTCGATGGCCCAGTTGCGGATCGCGAAGTAGTCGAGGGAGGTCCCTACGATCATGGTCGTCCAGTTCTGTTCGTCGCTCTGGATCGATGCGCCCGTCTGGCAGACCGGCGCGGCGTACTTCACGGACGAGACCTCGGTCCGGACCGACGCCAGGTCGCCCCAGGTCAGCGTCGGCATCGTGCCCGCGCCGCCGCGCATGCCGCCGCCCTGGGTGGAACCCGACATCACGATCAGGAGGTTCGTGCCCATCGCGTCGAAGGCCTGGGCGACCTTGACCTTGGCGCCCTCGCCGATCGCGACCATCGCGATGACCGCGGACACGCCGATGACGATGCCCAGCATGGTCAGGCCGGACCGCGTCTTGTTTCGCAGCAGCGCCCGCAACGCGACCTTGAACGTCACCCACGGGTTCATGGGGCACCTCCCGCGAGGACGCCGCCCTCGACGTCCTCGACGGTGGCCGGCGGGACTACGGCGGCCAGCGGGACCTGGCGATGGTCGTCCACCACGCGCCCGTCCCGCATCATGACGACCCGCGTGGCGTAGGCGGCGATGTCCGGCTCGTGGGTCACCACCACCACGGTGATCCCCGATCGGCCGAGTTCCTGGAACAACGCCATGATTTCGATGCTGGTGCGGGAATCCAGGTTGCCCGTCGGCTCGTCGGCCAGCAGGATCCTGGGCTGGTTGACCAGCGCCCGCGCGATGGCGACGCGCTGCTGCTGGCCGCCGGACAACTGGTTCGGATGGTGGTTGGAGCGGTCGGCCAGCCCGACCCGGCCCAGGGCCTCCATGGCCCGCTCCTTGCGGACCTTCGTCGAGGCCCCCGCGTACAGCAGCGGCAGTTCGACGTTTTCCTTCGCGCTGGTTCGGGACAGCAGGTTGAACGACTGGAACACGAAGCCCATCGTGCGGTTGCGCACGTCCGCCAGTTCGTTGCGCGACAGGCGGGACACGTCCCGGCCTTCCAGGAAATAGGCCCCCGAGGTCGGCCGGTCCAGGCACCCCAGAAGGCTCATCAACGTGGACTTGCCCGACCCCGAGGCCCCCATGACCGCCACGAACTCGCCCGTATGGACGGTCAGCGACACGCCTCGCAGCGCATGGACTTCCACCCCGTCGCCCAGGCTGTACACCTTCGTGACCCCGTCCAGGCGGAGGAGGACGTTCGGTTCGATGGGCTGCTCACCGGTCGCCATGGTCCCTCCTAGAACGGCCGCATCCGCGGGGCCGCGTTGCCGCCTGCGCCGCTGGGGGTGCCGCCCGCGAGGTCCGACACCAGCTTTTCGCCCGGTTGCAGATCCCCCTCCACGACCTCGGTCAGGGTGCCATCCGTGATGCCCACTCGCAGCGAAATCGGCTGGGCCTTGTCCGTGCGGAACACCCACGCGATCCGCCGATCGGGGGAGGGGTCGGCCTTCGCCTCGGCAGGGACCTGCTTCTGCATGTCAGCGGGTGGTCGGAAGCGCAAGGCGGCGTTCGGGATCCGTACGACGTCCTTGCGCTCGGCCACCACCACCGTCACGCTGGCGGTCATCCCGGGCTTCAGTTTCAGTTCGTTGTTGTCCACGTCGATGACGGCGTCGTAGGTCACCACGTTCTGCACGGTCTGGGGCGCGAAGCGCACCTCGTGGATCGTGCCGGTGAAACGCTCGGACGGCCACGCATCGACGGTGAACGTCGCGGTCATGTCGGGCTTCAGTTTGCCCACGTCAGCTTCCGACACGTTGCAGTGGACCTGCATCTTGCGCAGGTCCTCGGCGATCGTGAACAGGGTCGGCGCCTGGAAGGCCGCAGCGACCGTCTGGCCGACATCGACCGTGCGCGAAATGACCACGCCGTCGATGGGCGATACGATGGTGGTATACGCGAGGTTCACTTCGGCCTGCCTCATCGAGGCGCGGGCCTGCGCCAGCGTCGCCTCGGCCGAACGCACCGCGGCCTTCGCTGCATCGGCATTCGCCCGTGCGGTGTCCACGTCGGCGTCGGCCACGAACTTCTTCGGCAGCAGGGCCTTCGCCCGCTCGTACTGCCGGGTCGAGTCCTCCGACTGCACCCGGGCCCGCACCAGGTTCGCCTGCGCCGCGAGGAGATTGGCGCGCTTCTGGTCCAGGTCGCCCTGGATCAGTTGGGGATCGATCCGGGCGACCACCTGGCCCTTCTTCACGGGCGAGTTGAAGTCGGCCAGCAGTTCCTGGATGCGTCCCGAAACCTGCGTTCCCACCACGACGGTCACCGTCGCGGCCAGGGTGCCGGTGGCCGTGACGCGGGCCAGCACGGGTCCCTTGGACGATTCCACCATTTCGTACTGCGACCCCGGTGCGGGGGCCGACGCCCGACCGAAGATCAGCCAGGCTCCGACTCCAATCCCGACGACCGCGAGGGTCGCGATCCCGATCCATACTCGCTTCATGGAACCCTCCCGTCGCTCCCGAATCGCTGTGCTTCCATTTCCTTCCGAAGCCGGTCGAACAGGGTCCGTTGATCCTCGGTCAAGAACGCCTTGATCTCGCCGGCCATCTCGTCGAAGAGCGGCTTCAGCACCGGCCAGGAGGTCTGCATGGCCTGCTGGACGCGGGGGTGGTAGCGGTCCCGGATTTCCTGGACCTGCCGCAACTGGTCTTCGTTCAGGTCCAGGGCGGCGAGGGGTGGCGGCAGCCTGTGGCCCTCGAACCCCCCTTCCCCGGCGCTGCACGCCTGGTGGAGGTGGGCGAGGCCGGCGCCGGCCAGCCCGCCGGCGACGAACGTGGAGGCCAGCACGGCGGCGGCCAGCAACCGGGTGCGGCGGGTCGTCGGCATGGTCGGAGCGCTCATGGTTTCACCTCCCTACCGCATCCATAAGGTCCAGGGGCTGGGACGGGCCCGCCCAGGCCCAGTCGACGACGGCCAGGGCGACCTCCGCCTTGCCCGTGCCAGCCGGCTGCGGCGCGGGGTCGATGAAGAGCAGCACCGGGACCGCGACCAGCGCCAGGACGGCTGCCAGGGCCAGGGCGGGCCGCTTCCATCCCGCCAGGAGATCCGTCACCGACGGTCGCCGGGAGGCCGCCGCGCGGGCCGCCATCCCCCGGTTCGCCACCGAGGCGACGAGCCGGTCCCAGCGCACGGCGTCCACGGACGGATCCAGGGCACCGAAGTCCAGCCGTTCAGAATCCATGGGAACCTCCCGGGAACCCCGATCCGGCCAGGCGCTCCCTGAGCAACCGGTGCGCGATGAACAGGTGCTGGCGCGACATGCCTTCGGACAGGCCCAGGGAGGCGCCGATCTCGGCATGGCGCCAGCCTTCCAGGTCGTGCAGCAGGACCACCTGCCGCTGGACCTCGGAAACGCCGGCGAGCCCCTCGAGCAGCCGCTCCGCATCCTCGCGGCGCTCGGCATCCTCCAGCGCGTCCGGAACGCGCATCCCGTCGGCCAGGGTGTCGTCCTCCCACGGGACCGATCGGCGCGCGGGCATCGCACCCCGGAGGTTCCTCGATCGGTTGCGCACGATCGTCATCAGCCATCCGGCGAACCGCTCGGGTTCCCGGCATTCCTCGATGCGCTCGATCGCCACCACGAAGGCCTCCTGGGCCACGTCCTCGGCGTCGTGCCGGTTGCCCAGCACGGCCAGGGCCACCACGTAGGCGGCCCGAAGGTACCGGCCCACCAGCGCCGTCGCCGCCTCGCGGTCCCCGCCGCGCATCCGCCGGACCAGCGTCGCGTCGTCCGACGGGCCTGCCCCGCGCGTCGTGTTGTCCATTCCGGGCATCCGCACGTCTGGCGCGACCTCCGTACCCATGACAATCGGGGAAGGCGGATCGTTAGTGGACGGTTTCATCGGACCCTGCTAACGGATCGCCCGTATCGACTGTCCCCGTTTCGAGCCCCGGTGTCCAGCGACGCCGGGCAGGTACCGTTCACGGGAGGAAGATTGATGGAACTCCACCTTCGGCCGCCGTGCCTCTTCGCGGCCCTGGCCCTTTCCGTCGTGCTGCTGGCGGCGCCGGTGGCACGGGCACAGGCCGACGTGCTGACCCTCGATTCTGCCATCCGGATCGCGCTGGAGTCGAACCCGACCGTCGCGGCGTCCCGGGCCTCGGGCGCGGCTGCCGGCTACGGCGTGGACGTCGCGATGACCGGGTTCCTGCCCCAGGTGACGGGAACGGTGGGCTACCGGCGGGCCACCCAGAACAGCGCGTCGTTCCCCGGTGCCGGCAGCAGCACGCTGCTGGCCACGGGTACGCGAACCTCGGGCGCGTCGTACGACAACTACTCCGCGACGCTGGGGTTGCAGCAGACGATCTGGGACTTCGGGCGCACGCTGGGCCCGTTCGACGCCGCCAGGGCCCAGGACCGCGCTGCCGCGGCGGCGGTCCGCTCGACCATCGAGGACACCTTCCTGCAGGTCGGGCAGGCCTACTTCCTGGCCATCGCCGCCCGGGAGACCGTCGAG
Organism: uncultured Myxococcales bacterium; assembly: GCA_903857665.1. Taxonomy (GTDB): domain Bacteria; phylum Myxococcota_A; class UBA9042; order DTJE01; family DTJE01; genus CAIZWN01. Next base: position 19,331 of record CAIOFV010000069.1, on the reverse strand, counting down.
GCGGCCGAGGAGTCGAAGCGGCAGATGACGGAGCACCTGGCGGCGGCCCAGGGTCGGGTGGACGCCGGCCTGCGCCCACGCATCGACGTGACCCGGGCCCAGGCCGACCTGGCCAGTGCCGACCTCGCCCAGATCCAGGCGATCAACGCCGAACGCACCGCGCTGATCTCGCTGGGGACGGCCATGGGGCGGCCGGGGCTGGGCCGGGTCACCCTGGCGCGTCCGTCAGCATCGGAGCCGCCGGGCGCCGAGGACCTGGAGGCGTCGGTCCGCGAGGCCATGGACGGGCGACCGGAGTTGCGGCAACTGCAGGAACAGATCAAGGCGGCCGAGGCCCAGGTCGTGGCCGCGCGGGGCGGGTTCTTCCCGACCCTGGGGGCCAACGCGGGGCTGACCTACACGGGGTACAAGGTCCAGGACCTGGCGTGGAACTGGTACGTCGGGGCGTCGCTGAACTGGGGCCTGGTGTCCAGCATCGTGCAGGCGAACGCCGCCGCGAAGGAATCCCAGGAAAACGTCCGGGCCTTGAAGGCGAACCTCACCGGCCTCCAGAATTCCATCCGGGCCGAGGTCGAAAACGCGGAGGTCGCCTGGCGCGAGGCGCGGGACAAGCAGGCCCCGGCGCAGGCACTGCTGGCGGCTGCGCGCGAGACGCTCGAACTGGCGGAAGCGCGCTACGCCATCGGTTCCGGGAACGTGACCGAGGTGGCCGACGCGCAGGCTACGATGGTGCAGGCCCGCAGCAGCGTCATCCAGGCCGAGTTGGACCTCGAGGTCGCCCGTATCAGGCTGCTTCGTTCGCTGGGTCGGCTGGCGACGCTTTTCGGGGCGGCCCGCTGACTCGCGGTCACGTCCGGGTTCAACCCTTCCGTTTCGCCACGACCAGCACGTGCGCGTCCACCCGGTGGCGCAGTCGGTCCGCGGTGGTCCCCAGCAGCAGGTCCTTGATGAACCCGTGACCGTGCGCGCCCAGGATGACCAGGTCCGCGTGCGTCTCGCCGATCAGTCGCACCAGCTCGGGCACGGGCCGTCCGGAACCCAGGTGGGTCGTGGCGGCGAAGCCCAGGGTCCGCAGCTCTGCCGCCCAGGCCTCGAGGCGTGCCGCGTCCTGCTGGGATTCGGCGTCTCCCGAGTCCGCCCCATGGAAGCCCGCCGGGGCGCTTTCGACCACGTGCATCAGGGCGACGGCGGGCCGGTTGGTCCCCAGGAAGCGCACGGCTTCGCGCAGGATTTCTGCGTCGCGACCGCTGAAGTCCAGCGCCACCGCCACGTGCCCGTACGGGGTGCCGATGGCGCCCGCCAGGCCTGCCGCCTGCAGCCCCGCCGCGTGGATCCCGACGTCGGCCACGACCTGGCGCCTGCGCCACACCCGCCGGATCCAGGGCCGCAGCCAGACATACATCAGCAGCGCGGCCAGCGCCGCCGCGAACGGGATCACCAGGGCCTGGATCCACATGGCGCCCTCCCCGGTCGACAGCCCCGGAAGGGTTTCGACCAGCAACCACCCGTTCAAACCCACGATGATCAACGTCGTCAGCCACGCCAACGCCCGCATCGTGCGGCCCAGCGCGAACTCGCCCATCGTCTTGCGGTCGGACACGAAGTGCACCAGCGGGATGATGGCGAACGGCAACTGGGCCGAAAGGACCACCTGCGACAGCACCAGCAGGGGACCCGTGCTTTCCTCGCCGCTGACCAGGATGACCACGACGGCCGGGATCACGGCCAGGAGCCGTGTGATCATCCGCCGCACCCAGGGCGGGATGCGGATGTTCAGGAAGCCTTCCATCACGATCTGGCCCGCCATGGTGCCCGTGATGGTCGAGGACTGCCCGGAGGCCAGCAGGGCCACTGCGAAGATGATCGGCGCCATCGCGGAACCCAGGATCGGTTCCAGCAGGTGGCTGGCTTCCTGGATGCTGGTGATTTCGTGGTAGCCCGCCCGGAAGAAGGCCGACGCCGCGACGATCAGGATCGCGCCGTTGACCAGCATCGCCATGTTCAGCGCGATCGCCGAGTCGATGATGTTGAAGCGGATGGCGGTGCGCTTTTCGGCCGGCGACGGTCCGATATGCCGGGTCTGGACCAGCGAGGAGTGCAGGTACAGGTTGTGGGGCATGATCGTGGCGCCCAGCATGCCCATCGCGACGTACAGGGCGCCGGGACCGGGCAGCGAGGGGATCAGGCCCGCCGCCACGCCGCCCCATTCGGGTCGCACCAGGACGACCTCGACCAGGAGGCCGCCCGCGATGATCGTGACGAGGCCGATGATGAAGGCCTCGACCTTGCGGATCCCGTACCGGCCGAGGACCAGCAGCAGCAGCGTGTCCGCGGCGGTCAGCACCACGCCCCAGGCCAGGGGCAGCCCGAACAGCAGTTGCAGCGCGATGGCCGACCCGAGCACCTCGGCCAGGTCGCATGCCGCGACGGCGATTTCGCACAGGGCCCACAGCATGCCGTTGACGAGGGGCGGATACTCCCGGCGGCAGGCCTGGGCCAGGTCCAGGCCGCGCACGATGCCCAGGCGCACGGACAGGCTCTGCAGCAGCAGCGCCATCAGGTTCGACATCACGAGGACCCAGAGCAGGGAATTGTTGAACGCGGACCCGGCCGCCAGGTCCGTCGCCCAGTTGCCGGGGTCCATGTACCCCACGGCGACGAGGTAGGCGGGGCCGGACACGGCGAAGATGCGCCGGAACAGGTTCCCGTAGCGGGGCACCTGCACGCTTCCGCGCACCTCGGACATCGACAGGCCCTCGCCCGGCGGGCCGGACATTTCGAATTCCTTCGTTCCTTCCCCTACGGAGTAGCATGCGCACGGGGGGGGAGGCAAGGATGCGGCCCGCGCGCCTTGAATCCCCTGCGGTGCAGGGCTACGATGACCCCGGGGAGGAACACGACATGACGTCGACGTCGTTCGAGCTGGAGCGCTGCGATGGCCGGCGGATGTACTGCCTGCGGTGGTCGCCCGACGGCCCGGTGCGGGGCGTCGTGCAGATCGCCCACGGCATGCAGGAACACGCGGCGCGGTACGAGGCTGTCGCCCTCGCGCTGGTCGATGCCGGCTACGCGGTCTACGCCGACGACCATCGGGGCCACGGCGGCTCGGTGAAGGACGACGGGGACCTGGGTCGCCTGGGACCGGCCGGGTGGAAGGGCGTGCTGTGCGACCTGCACGTGCTGTCCGATGCGATCCGGGCGACGTTTCCCAGCCAGCCCCTGTTCCTGCTGGGCCATTCGTGGGGGTCGTTCCTGGCGCAGGCGTACGCCCAGCAGTGGGGATCCATCCTGAAGGGCCTGATCCTCAGCGGTTCCAACGGTTCGGACCCGCTGGTGGGCCCGGGCGTGGTGCTGGCACGGCTGGTGGTGGCCTCGCGTGGCCCGGATCGACAGGCCGTCCTGCTGGACAAGCTGTCGGTCGGCGGCCTGAACAAGGCCTTCGAGCCGGGCGCCACGGGCAAGGAATGGCTGTCCCGGGACGTCGATGAGGTCCGGCGATACGTGGACGACCCGCGGTGCGGCTTCCCGTGCCCCAACTCGTTCTTCCTGGAACTGGTGCGCCTGCTGCAGGCGACCTGGCGCCGTTCCGCCGAGGCGCGCGTCCCGAAGGGGCTGCCCGTCCTGACCATCACCGGCACCGCCGACCCGGTGTCCCGAGGCGGCCGCGGCGTCCGGGCGCTGGCCGCGCGCTACCGGGGGCTGGGCCTGACCGACGTCACCGAAAGATACTACGAGGGCGCCCGTCACGAGGTCTTCCACGACCCGGCCCGGGACGAGGCCGTCCGCGACCTGATCGGCTGGCTGGACGCGCACTGTTGACCGCGCGAACCGCCGCTTTCCCCGGGGCCGCGCGTCCCGCGTGCCCGTCCCCTTGGCGTTCGGCACCCGTTCCGGCTACGCTGGTCCGGCAGCAGCGAGGGTTGACATGACCTCTTCGGGGGGTGACGGGCACAACCGGGTCATGGCGGGTTCGCTGATGATCCTCGCCGCCCTCGGGATCGGGGCGGCGCTGTACTTCCTGCGCCCGGTGCTGGTTCCCCTGACGCTGGCACTCCTGCTGTCCTACCTGGTGTCGCCGCTGGTCGATGTGCTCCAGGTGCGCCTGCGGCTGCCCCGCGTCCTGGGCATCATCGTCGCGCTGGGCCTGGCAGGCGGCCTGGCCTTCGCCCTGGGCCTGCTGGTCGCGTCGTCGGTCAGCGCCGTGGCCGATCGCGGGCCCCAGTACCAGGCCCGGCTGGTGGAGGTCATCGACGGGAGCGTCCAGTACCTGCGGGACCTGGGCCTGCCCATCGACGATACGCCCCTGCGTCAGCGCATCCAGGAGCTTCCGGTCACCGACTACCTGATGGGGACCGTGAACCAGGTCCTGTCGTCGGTATCGACGCTGCTGCTGGTGCTGGTGTTCGTGCTGTTCCTGGTAGCCGGCCGCACCCCCAACGCCCACAAGAGCGGCGTCTGGCGCGAGATCGACGATCGCGTGAACCGCTACCTCCTGGTGAAGCTGTTCACGTCGGCGGTGACCGGCATCCTGACCGGCGGCATCCTGTTCCTGCTGGGCCTGGACCTGGCGGTGGTGATGGGCCTGCTGGCGTTCTTCCTGAACTTCGTGCCGACCGTAGGCGGCATCGTGTCGGTGCTGCTGCCGTTGCCCATCGCCTACGTGCAGTTCGGGCCGTCGGCGACGACGCTGCTGGTGCTGCTGATCCCCGGCGGGATCCAGGTCATCCTGGGGACCTTCGTCGAGCCGCGCCTGACGGGCAAGGCCCTCGAGCTGCACCCCGTGACGGTGCTGCTGTGCCTGATCTTCTGGGGCGTCCTGTGGGGGATCCCGGGGGCGTTCCTGGCGGCGCCCATCACCGCCGTGATCAAGATCGTGCTGGATCGGATGGAATCCACGCGCTTCGTGGGCGACCTGCTGGCGGGTCACCTGCCCGACGACGACGAGCCTCCCGCCGAGACCGGGACTTGACGCGTTCCGGGGCGGTGCGGGCCTACAGGAACCGTCCCACCACGTAGTAGAAGAGGCCCGCGAGGAAGGCGGACATCGGGATCGTCAGCACCCACGCCCACAGGATGCGGCCTGCCACGATCCAGCGCACCTGCGACAGGCCGCTGGTCATGCCGACGCCGACGATGGCGCCCGTGATGGTGTGCGTCGTCGAAACCGGGATGCCGAAATACGACACGGCGAGGATCGTCACGCCGCCGCCCGTCTCGGCACAGAAGCCGTGCATCGGGTCCAATTTGGTCAGCTTCATTCCCATCGTTCGGATGATCCGGTAGCCGCCGAAGAGCGTGCCCGCCGAGATCATCGTGAAACAGGCGAACACGACCAGGGGCGGGATCGGGGAGTCCACCGTCATGGGCAGGCCGTTCACCTTCATGTTTCCGGCGATCAACAGCGCGAACAGGATGCCCATGGTCTTCTGGGCGTCGTTGGTGCCGTGGCTGAACGAGTAGATGGCCGCGGACACCAGTTGGAGCTTGCGGAACAGCCGCGACATCTTCCGGGGCGCGCCCCTCTTCACGAGGAAGAGCGTGATCTTCTGGACCACCAGCGCCAGCACCATGCCCAGCACCGGCGAGATCACGATGAAGAGGGCGACCTTGATCAGGCCCTCCGGTATCAGCGCCTGGAAGCCGGCGTGGGACACCGCGGCGCCCGCGTACCCGCCGATGAGGGCGTGGGACGACGACGACGGCAACCCGAGCCACCAGGTGATGAGGTTCCACGCGATGGCGCCGACGAGGCCCGCCAGCACGACGGGGACCTCCACGAACTCCTTGTGGACGACGCCGCTGCCCACCGTCTTGGCCACCGCAACGCCGAATGTGAGCGCCGCGGCGAAATTGAAGAACGCGGCCCAGGCCACGGCCCATTTCGGGTGCAGCACGCGCGTCGCGACGACGGTCGCGATCGAGTTTGCGGCGTCGTGGAAGCCGTTCACGAAATCGAAGGCCAGGGCGATGAAGCAGGTGACCGCGATCAGGGGGTTGTCGGCCAGGAATCCGAAGATTTCCATCAGACGTGCTCCAGCGCGATCCCCTCGATGATTTCGGCCACGTCCTCGCACTGGTCCGTGGCTTCCTCGACGATCTCGTAGATTTCCTTCAACTTCATCACCGTCATCGGGTCGTTGGCGTGCTGTCGGAACAGTTCGGCCAGGCCCGAGCGATGCAGGCCGTCGGCCTCGTTCTCCAGCCGCTGGACCTCGATGATCAGCTCCTTCATTTTGTCCATCTGCTTGAAGTCGCGAAGCAGGGCGACCAGTTCGACCAGGATCTCCTGGGCCCGGACGAGCACCTTGGCCAGCTCGATCAGCTTGCCCGGGAGCTTCCCGATGTCGTACATCTGCAGGCGGAGGGCCGCGGCCTCGATGCTGTCCGTCACGTCGTCCTGCTTGGTGATCAGCTTCATCGTCTCGTCGCGGTCCAGCGGCGTGATGAAGGTGCGGTGCAACAGGTCGATGACCAGGTGCGCCGTGGAGTCGCACTCGTGCTCCAGTTCCTCCACCCGGCGGATGCGGCCTTCGCCCTCGGGCCATTCGGACAGCAGCAGGACCAGCGTGCGCCCCGCATCCAGCGACTGGGTCGCGTGGCGGCTGAAAAGGTCGAAGAACCCGATTTCATGCGGCCGCAGCTTGTTGAACATGCGCTCCTCCTCGGGATACGCGGGGAGCATGCCCCCCGAACGGGGAGGATTTCATGACGGCTCCGTGGCATTTTCGTGACGAACGGCGCGGATGCGAGAATCGCGCGTGGCAGGCGATCGCCAGCGCCGTCTGCTAGACTCGCGTGGGATTTTCCGGAGGGCGCCATGGGACGGCTTGCTTGGGTGATCGTGCTGGCGATCGGAACGATCGGTTTCATGGCGTGCGGAGGCGGGAGCGGGACCGATGCCGGACGGCTGGACGCGGTGGACGTCCCGGACGTCGGGGATGCCGGGGATCCGGGGACGGAGGTCCCCGTGCCGTCGGACCCGGGTCCGGGGGAGGTCGCCGGCGATCTGCCGCAGGGGGACGTCGCAGACCTGCCCGCGGAGGCCGGCGACGTGGCGCCCGCGGACCTCCCGCCGCTGGAAATCCCCTACTACCTCCCGCCGCCAACGAGCCCGGTGAAGGACGAGCCCTACGTGCAGGAGTTCAACCACACGACCAACGAGGTGGACCCGGCGCTGAAGCCGCTGGTCGCCGTGGTCGCGCGGCCCGCGGGGTTCCCGGTGGGCGAGGGGCCGCTGCAGGTGACGCCGCGCGGCGTGGCGTGGAGCCGGGATGGCGGCGGCGCGTGGACGTTCAAGGGGCCGGCGGACGGGGAGGCGGACGTTTCGGCTGCCGCGAGCGGCGCGGGCTTCGTGGCGCTGGCCGCCCCGACGACCCTGTACCGGGTGTTGCCGGACGGAACGGTGACGAAGGACCTCGCGCCCGAAGGCCTGACGATCCTCGGGTTGGACGCGGTGGGCGCCGTCACGGTCGTACGCACCGACGTGGGCGCGACGCTGGTGACCTCCGGGACCCCCGTGGCGTGGCCGACGGGGGGCTCGGCGGCGACCGCGGCGACGATCATCGACGACCTCGTCTACCTCGGGCATCCGGACGGGTCGGTGACGCTGCACCCGCTGCCGGGCGCCGACCCGGTCGGGGCCGAGATCGCGACGCTCGGCGCGTCCGACGGACTGCTTGCGGCGCCCGTCGTCGGCCTGGTGGCGAACGTGACCCTGCCGAAGGCCATCGACCTCGTCGTGGTGTCCGGGGGCGGCATCGCGGGCCTGCACTTGCTGGGCGGGGGCGGAAAGGTTTCCGAGCCGGTGGTGGACCCGCTGTTTGCCGCGGACCGGGTGCCCCTGGATCAGCCGCGGGCTGCCGCGAAGGCGTGGGATGGCGGCTTCGTGGTGGCGACCGCGGTCGGCGCCTACCGGATGATGGATCGCGGCGACGGGCCGGAATGGCGGGTGTACGGCGCCGAGCGGTGGCTGCCCAGCGAGGACGTCCGCGGGCTGGCAACCGACGCGACGGCCGACCTGGCGCCGCTGTACTTCGCCACGGCCGGGGGCCTGGGGACGGTGACGGCCCGGCGCATCACGGTCGCCGAGAAGCTGGTCCCGTTCGTGGATCGCATCGCGCAGCGCCACGACCGCGATGGCGCGGTGGCCGACAGCCACCTGACTCGCCGGGGCGACGTGACGTCGAACATTCCGTGGGATTCGGACAACGACGGCTCGTGGTCGGCCTACTGGCTGATGAGCGAGTGCGCGCGGTGGAAGGTCACCGGCGACCTGGAGGCGAAGGCGCACTTCGACAGGACGCTGGACGCGATGCTGTTCCTGCGGACCGTCACGGGGACCGACTGGTTCATCGCCCGGTCGGTGATCCGCAAGGAGGGCTGCGTCCTGGACGACTGCGACAACCCCGACGACGGCAAGTGGTACACGTCCGCCGACGGCAAGTGGTGGGTCAAGCGCGACACGTCGAACGACGAGATCGTCGCCCACGAGTCGATGATGGCGATGGCGTACGAGTTCTGCGCGGACGCGGACCAGCGCCAGCGCATCGCGGCCCACATGGCCGGCCTGATGGGCGGCGTCATCGACCACGGGTACCAGCTGTGGGACCCGGTCACGATGGCGGTGACGACCTACGGGCAGATGGACCCGGACTACGTCAACGTGTGGATCGCGGGCGCGTACGGGGACGGCGGGCTGCGGGCTGCGATCCTGCTGGGCGGGCTGACGGCCACCTACTGGATGACCGGCGACCCGAAGTTCGCCGAGGCCAAGCGGTTCCTGATCGAGGAGAACGGGTACGCGGACGCGGCGGAAACCGAGATCCAGCACGACGCGCGGCCCCTGTCGGCCGACAACGACGAGATGTCGTCCTGGGCGTGGTGGACGCTGCTGCGCTACGAGACCGACCCGGCGCTGCGGGACCGGTGGGAAAAGGGCTGGTCGGGCGTGTGGGACGTCAAGCTGAAGATGCAGCAGGCGGGATGGTGGGGCCTGGCGCGGGCCCTGTCGGGTGACGCGGACATGGACCTCCGGACGGACCTGGTGCGCTGGCTGCACCTGGTGCCCGTGGACATGATCCGGTGGAACATGCACAACAGCCATCGGAAGGACGTCGTCCAGGTCGAGCTGCCCTTCGACCCCCAGGGGGGCGGGTTGCGGACCGACGGGCGGCCGGTCCCCTACGACGAGCGCCGTACCGACAGGAACAACACGGACCAGTACCGGCTGGACGGCGGGATGGACGCGACCACGGAGCAGGACGGGGCGGAAGTGCTGCTGAACTACTGGATGGCCCGGCTGTTCGGGTTGATCGAGCCCGCGAACTAGCCCGATCGACGCCTGCCGGCCCGCCGCCTAGAAGATCCCCGGGACGATCCGCCACGGGACCTTCTTCTTGTAGGCATCCCAGTCCGCGCCGTACTTGGCCGCGCAGCGGGCCTCGTCCCGGAACGAGCGGTGCGTCAGCAGGATCGTCAGGAACGTCACGTAGAAGTACGGCAGGTAGTTGTCGAAGCCCGCAGGGAGCGTCCAGGCCAGCGCCAGCAGGATTTCCGTCACGTAGTGGACGTGGCGGGCCAGGCCCCACCAGCCTGACGCCAGCAGCAGGGATTCCCGGGGCGTGCCGTCGCCGGAGGTCCAGTGCCCGACCATCAGCACGGGCGGGCGCCCCCAGATCGTCGTGCGGCCCTCGGTGCGACGGACGCGCAGGCGTTGGGCATCCGCGTCGTAGTTGGCCCAGATGGCGAACCAGCCCAGCGCCAGGATGCCGACCGCGGCGGGCCAGGGCAGGTCGTACGCCTTCGGGACCAGGTAGATGGTCGCGACCGGGTAGATGCCGGGGAGCCACGCGAGGATGCCCCAACAGATGTAGAAGCCGAACCGGTCGTGCATGATGTCCATGGACCCGAAGTACCCGTCTTCCCAGACGAAGAACTTGAAGATGTAGGTCAGCTGCAGGATGGCCGAAACGAGGATCGCTGTGCCGGGGCGACCCAGCGTCGGGTCACCCGCCTGGGCGGCGACCATGCAGGCCACGATCACGGCCCAGCCCATCATCGCCAGTCGGCAGTTCACGTACTGCTTGAGGTTCAGGCGGCGGGAAAACTGGGGGTGCAACTCGACGCCCCAGTAGAAGTCGAACAGGAAGTTGCCGGAGGTGCCCGCGTCGGCGGACGACGGGGCGACCCGGCCCTTGATGTACAGGAAGATGCAGAAGGCGAAGGCGAACCAGACCAGCGTGGACAGCAGCGGGCCGAACTCGGCCCAGACGTTGGCGGGATCGAAGGCGCCCAGGGGCCACAGCACGCCGAACAGGATGCCGAACGTGGCCAGGAACGACGCGACGCCGTTCAGCTTGTACGACGGCCGGTTGCCCATGGGCGTCACGGGGCCCTGGAACTCGCGGCCGGGCAGCACGACCAGCAGCAGCGCCTCGAGCGTGGCGAAGGCACCGAGGTACGTGACCGACTTCAGGGAGGGCAGGGGCCACTCCGACAGGAGGCGGTCGAAGGTGACCGTCGTCGCGAAGCGGACGATCGAGCCGTCGTACTTCGTCGCGATCAGCCAGGCCAGCACCGTCACGAACGGCGTGGTCGTCATCAGGAGCAGGGGCACCAGGCCCCGGCGGAGCAGGTTCTTCACGGGGGCTCCTTCGTTCGTGCCCGAGGGCCGTCCAGGCGGCCCAACGGTGCGCCGATTGTAGCGGCAACGCCTTGGTGTGCTATCCTTTTTCTCCCTTCCGGGAAGGCGTTGGGTGACGGTCCTGGCCATGGCGGCGATGGCGCGCGGTGTTGATTCCCTGAATGGAGCAAGCGAATGACCCCGAGCCCCGAGTCGACCCTGATCCGGATCGGCCTGCCCAAGGGTCGCATGCAGGACGGCGTGCTGGCCATCCTGTCCGAGGCGGGCATCCACGTGCATTTCGACAGCCGCGGGTACCGGCCGCGACTGACCCTTCCGGGGTTCGACGCCAAGATGCTGAAGCCGCAGAACATCGTCGAGATGCTGTCGGCCGGGTCGCGGGACCTGGGCTTCGCCGGCGCCGACTGGGTGGCCGAACTGCAGGCCGACGTCGTCGAACTGCTCGACACTGGGCTGGACCCCGTGAAGCTGGTGGCGGCGGCACCGGTCAAACTGCTGGAAAACGGCGCCTTGCCCGTCGGTCGCCACCTCGTCGTCGCGTCGGAATACGAAACGATCGCCCGAAAGTGGATCGCGGCCAAGGGCCTCGACGCGCGATTCGTCCGGTCCTATGGCGCGACCGAGGTCTTTCCGCCCGAGGACGCCGACTGCATCGTGGACAACACGGCGACCGGATCGACGCTGCGCGCCAACGGGCTGGAAATCGTCGATGAGCTGATGCGGTCCACGACGCGGCTGTATGCCCATCCCGGCGCCCTGGCGGACCCGGTGCGGCGGGCGGTCATCGAGGATCTCGTGATGCTGGTCCAGTCGGTTCTCGAGGCCCGGACGCGCGTGGTCGTCGAATTGAACGTGCCGCTGGACCGGCTGGAGGCCGTCGTGGCGATCCTGCCGGCGATGCGCGAACCCACGGTGTCGCCCCTGCACGGCTCCGCGGGGTACGCGGTGAAGGTCGCGGTGCCGCGGGCGGACCTGCCGCGGCTGATCCCGCGCATCAAGGCGGCGGGCGGTTGCGACATCGTCGTGATGGCGCCGTCGCAGATCGTGGCGTAGGAGAGGCGCGTGGACGAGGTTCCCATCGAATCCCCGGTGCCCGTTCCGATCCTGGCGGGCGCCTCGGCCTATTCCCCCCCCAGGCACCTCGCGCCGGTGGACCTGCACCTGGACGGCAACGAGGGTGCGGCGCCTTCGGAATCGCTGCTGGCCGCCCTGCAGGGGTTGGGGACGGACCTGCTTCGCCGGTACCCCGATGCAAAGCCCCTGGAGCGGGCGCTTGCGGCCCGATTCCACGTGGACCCTGTGCGGGTGGTGGTGACCGCCGGTGGCGACGACGGCCTGGAGCGGGCCGTCCGGGCCGTCGTGGGGCCGGGGCGATCCCTGGTGCTGCCGGTCCCGTCCTTCGAGATGCTGGCGCGGTTCGCAGGGCTGGCGGGCGGCGGCGTGATCGAGGTCCCCTGGAAGGCTGGAACGCCCTATCCCACGGACGCGGTGCTGGCTGCGGCGGGCCCGACGACCGGCGCCGTGGCCGTCGTGTCGCCCAACAACCCGACCGGCGCCGTGGCGACCGCGGACGACGTGTTGCGCATCGCCCGGGCGCTGCCGCACGCGCTGATCCTGGCGGACCTGGCCTACGTCGAGTTCGCGGACCAGGACCCGACCGCGTTGTGCCTGGATGAGCCGAACGTCGCTGTGTTCCGGACCCTGTCCAAGGCGTGGGGCCTCGCGGGGCTGCGCGTCGGGTACACGATTGCTCCCGAGCGCGTTGCGGGATGGATGCGGATCACGGGCCTGCCCTACCCGGTGGCTCGGCCCTCGCTGGCGCTGGCGGGGGCCCGCATCGCGTCGGGCGAGGCCGAGGTGGGCCGCTTCGTGGCGGAAGTGCGGCGCCAGCGCGAATGCCTGGCGGGGCTGCTGGACCGGTCGGGCGCCACACCGTTCGCATCGCAGGCGAACTTCGTGCTGGCGCGGTTCGCCGACGCGGCCTGGGTGCGTGACGGATTGGCGGGACTGGGGATCGCGGTGAGGGCCTTCCCGGGTACCCCGGGCCTGGAGGATTGCCTGCGGATCACCTGCCCCGGAGACGAGGCCTCGTTCGACAGGCTGCAGCGTGGCCTGCAGACGGTCCTGGCCCCGGAGGCGCTGCTGTTCGACATGGACGGCGTGCTGGTGGACGTCGGCGAATCTTACCGGGTCGCCATCGTGGTTGCGGCCGCGGCGTTCGGTGTGACGGTGACGGCCGACGACGTCGCCCGTGCCAAGCGAGAACCCGGCTCGAACAACGACTGGGTCGTGACCCGGCGACTGCTGGCGGGCCGGGGGGTCGATGCAACGCTGGATGCGGTGAAGGAGCGGTTCGAGGCGGCGTACCAGGGTGTGGCTGCTCCCGAGCGTGAAGGCGGAGGCGATGGGTTTCCGCAGGAAACTCTCGCCGGAGACGGAGCCGCCTCGGGAGTATCCAGTGACACACCGGGCCTGTGGACACGCGAACGATTGGCCCTGCCCCGGGAGGTGCTGGCGCGGCTGGCGGCCCGGATGCCGCTGGCCATCGTCACGGGCCGCCCTCGGGCGGACGCCGAGCGCTTCCTGCGGCATGCGGGTGTCGAGGGGTTGTTCCGCGCGATCGTTTGCATGGAGGACGCGCCCGCGAAGCCCGATCCGGCGCCGGTGGCCCTGGCCCTGGCGCACCTGGGCGTGACGCGGGCGTGGATGCTGGGCGACGCGCCGGACGACGTGCGGGCTGCGCGGGCCGCCGGGGTGGTGCCGCTGGGCGTCGTGCTGCCCGGCGAGGACGCGATCGAGGCCCGGGCGGCCCTGCTGTCCGCCGGGGCGGCGCGCGTGCTGGTTTCGGCGTCCGAGGTGGAGGAGGTGTTGCCGTGAACCGGCGCTTCGAACTGACCCGCGAGACGCGGGAAACGCGGATTCGCGTGGTTCTGGACCTGGACGGGACCGGGCGCACATCGATCGCGACGGGCATCGGGTTCCTGGACCATCTGCTGGACTCCCTGGCCCGGCATGCCCGGTTCGACCTCGATCTGTCCTGCCAGGGCGACCTCCACGTGGACGACCACCATGTCGCCGAGGACTGTGCCCTGGTGATCGGCGCCGCGCTGGACGACGCGCTGGGCGAGCGGCGGGGCATCGCACGGTTCGGCGAGGCGCACGCGCCGCTGGACGAGGCGCTGGCCCGCGCCGTGGTCGACCTGTCGGGGCGGCCGATGCCGGTCATCGACCTCGGGTTGCGGCGGGAGGCCCTGGGCGACCTATCGACCGAGATGGTCACGCACGTGCTGAAATCGCTGGCCGTCGCGGGACGCATGGCCCTCCACGTGGACGTCCTGCGCGGCGACAACGATCACCACCGCGCAGAGGCGGCCTTCAAGGCGACGGCGCTGGCATTGCGCCGGGCGGTGGCGAGGGACGGTACCGACGAGATCCCCTCGACCAAGGGCGTGCTGTGAACGCCAGATTGCCCGACATCACCGTGGTCGTCACGGGCGTGGCGAACCTGGCCTCGGTGCTGGCCGCGTGGCGCCGCCTGGGTGTCACGCCGCACGTGACCGAGGATCCGGACGAGGTGCGTCGGGCCGACCGCGTCGAGTTGCCGGGCGTGGGCTCGTTCGGCGCGGCCATGGAGCGCCTGCGGGAAACGGGGCTGGACGCCGCGCTGTCCGAGCGGGTGGACGCGGGCCGGCCGACGCTGGCGATCTGCGTCGGGCTGCAGGTCCTGTGCGACGCCAGCGAGGAAAGCCCAGGCGTGACGGGGCTGGGCCGGGTCCCGGGCACGGTGGCCCGTTTCCCCGACCGCGTCCGCGTTCCCCAGTTCGGGTGGAACCGCGTGGAGGCACCCGCGGGCGGCCCATTGGAAAGCGGCTACGCGTACTTCGCGAATTCCTATCGACTGCCGGTCGCGCCCGCGGGCTGGACCGCGGCGATCACCGACCACGGCGGCCCCTTCGCATCGGCTTTGTGGCGTGGCGACGTGCTCGCATGCCAGTTCCACCCGGAACTGTCTGGGGCGTGGGGGCTGGGGATGCTGTCCTGCTGGATCCGGGGCGAGGTTGCGCCGGGAGGTGACCGGTGATCACCGCGCGCATCATCCCGTGCCTGGACGTCCGGGACGGCCGCATCGTCAAGGGCATCCGGTTCCAGGGGCTCCAGGACGCGGGCGACCCGGCGGAACGGGCCGCGGCCTACGAGGCCCAGGGCGCCGACGAGCTGGTCATCCTGGACGTGTCGGCGACCACCGAGGGGCGCAGGACCGCGGCCGAAACGGTGCGGCGCGTGCGCGACGTGCTGTCGATCCCGCTCACGGTCGGCGGCGGCGTGCGATCGGTCGATGACGCCCGGCGCCTGCTGGACGCTGGCGCGGACAAGGTGGCCGTGAACACGGCGGCCGTGCGCGATCCGTCCGTGATCACCGCGATCGCCGAGCGGTTCGGCCGGCAGTGCGCGATCCTGGCCTTGGACGCGGCGGCCCGCGAGGGCGGGGGCTGGGAGGTCGTGGTGTCGTCGGGCCGGGAACGCACGGGCCTGGACGCGATCGCCTGGGCCCGGGAAGCCGTCGCGCGCGGCGCCGGCGAGATCGTGCTGACGTCCTGGGATCGGGACGGCACGCGGCTGGGCTACGATCTGGACCTGCTGGCGGCGGCGTCCTCGGCGGTACCCGTGCCGATCGTCGCGTCCGGAGGCGCGGACTCGGCCGAACACCTGCTGCAGGGCTTGCGGGCCGGCGCCGACGCGGTGCTGGCGGCGTCCATCTTCCACTATGGCGAAACCACCGTGGGCGAGGTCAAGGCGTACCTCGCGGACCACGGCATCGAGGTGCGGCGGTGATCGTCCCTTCCATCGACCTGATGAACGGCCACGCGGTGCAACTGGTCGGCGGCCGGGACCTGAAGATCGACGCGGGCGATCCGCGGCCGATCGCGGAACGGTTCCGCATCGCCGGCGACATCGCGGTGATCGACCTGGACGCGGCGCTGGGGACCGGCTCGAACGAGGCCGTGATCCGCGACCTGCTGGCCATGGCGCCCTGCCGGGTCGGAGGCGGCATCCGGGACGTCGAAACGGCCCGGAAGTGGCTGGATGCCGGGGCGACCCAGGTGATCCTGGGCACGGCCGCGGTGCCTGAGATCCTGTCGCAGTTGCCTCGCGACCGCGTGATGGCGGCCGTGGACGCCGTGGACGGCAAGGTCGTGGTGAAGGGCTGGCGCGAGAACACGGGACGGGATGCCCTGGAACTGCTGGCCGAGCTGAAGGGCCTGGTCAGCGGCTTCCTGGTGACGTTCGTCGAGCGGGAAGGGCGCCTGGGCGGGACCGACCTGGACCGCGTGAAGGCCGTGCGCGATGCCGCGGGCGGCGTGCGCGTGACCGCGGCGGGAGGCGTCACCACCGCGGACGAGATCGCGGCCCTGGACCGGCTGGGCGTGGACGCGCAGGTGGGCATGGCGCTGTACTCGGGGACGCTGGACCTGGCCGACGGGATCGCGGCGCCCGTGACCTCTGATCGTCCCGACGGGCTGCTGGCGACCGTGGTGTGCGATGAGCGCGGGATCGCGCTGGGCCTGGCGTGGTCCGATCGCGACAGCCTGCGGGAGGCCGTGCGGACCGGCCGCGGGGTGTACCACTCGCGCACGCGCGGACTGTGGGTGAAGGGCCTGACCTCCGGGGACCACCAGGACCTGCTGCGCATCGACCTCGATTGCGACCGGGACGCGATGCGGTTCACGGTGCGCCAGCATGGCCGGGGCTTCTGCCACGTCGGCACCCGGACCTGCTTCGGGGAGGACGGGGGGATCGGGCACCTGTACCGCACGCTGTCCGCACGCGTGAAGGACGCGCCGGCCGGCTCGTACACGCGCCGCCTGCTGGACGACCCGGTCCTGTTGCGGGCCAAACTGGTCGAGGAGGCCGGCGAGCTGGCCGACGCCACGACCGCCCCCGACGTGGCCTGGGAGGCTGCGGACGTGCTGTACTTCACGCTGGTGGCGATGGCCCGCGCGGGCGTGCCCCCGGCCGAGGTGGAAGCGGTGCTGGACGGCCGGTCCCGCAAGGTCAGCCGCCGCAGGGGCGACGCCAAGCCGGGATGACTGACCCGGTCCCGACCCCGGAGGACGCGATGGAATTTACAGGTCTTCGACGCCTGACCCCGGATGACGTGCCCGTCCTCCGGCGTTCCGCGGTGGACCCGGAAACGCTGGATCTGGCCCGGCAGATCGTCGATGACGTCCGCCAGGGGGGCGAGGGTGCCCTGAGGTTCCATGCGGAACGCCTGGGCGACCTCGTTCCGGGCCAGCCGCTGATCCATTCTCGCGGCGAGTTGCAGGCGGCTCTGGATGCCCTGCCGCGGGCCGACCGCGAGGTGCTGGAACGCACCGCCGATCGGGTGCGGATCTTCGCGGAGGCCCAGCGCGCGGCCCTTCACGATCTGGACGTTGCGGTGCCCGGCGGTCGGGCCGGCCATACCGTGTCCCCGCTGACCCGCGCGGGCTGCTACGCCCCGGGCGGGCGTTTCCCGCTGCCGTCGTCCGTTCTGATGACCGCGGTGACCGCTCGCGTGGCGGGCGTCCAGGAGATCTGGGTGGCCTCGCCGCGCCCCGCGCCCGCGACGCTGGCCGCGGCCGCCGTGGCCGGTGCCGGGGCCCTCGTCGCGGTCGGCGGTGCCCAGGCGATCGCGGCCCTGGCCTATGGCGCCGGCCCCATTCCGCCGTGCGACGCCATCGTGGGCCCGGGCAACCGGTGGGTGACGGCGGCCAAGCAGCTGGTGTCCGGGCCGGTGATCATCGACATGCTGGCGGGGCCGTCCGAACTGGTTGTTCTGGCCGACGGCACCGCCGATCCAGACGTGGTCGCCGCAGACCTGATCGCCCAGGCCGAACATGATCCCGACGCCCTTCCGATCCTGGTCACCACCGAGGACGAGGCGTTCGTCCAGGCGGTCGATGACGCGCTGGTCCGTCGCCTGCAGGACCTGCCCACGTCCGGCACGGCTCTTCCAGCGCTGGGCAACGGCTTCGTGGTGATGGCCACGGATCTGGACACCGCCATCGCGGTCTGCGACCGGCTGGCGCCCGAGCACCTGGAGGTCAAGACCGCCGACGCCGAGGGCGTGGGCGCCCGCCTGCGCCACTACGGGGCGCTGTTCATCGGCCCGGCCTCGGCCGAGGTCTTCGGGGACTACGGCGCAGGACCGAACCACGTCCTGCCCACCGGCGGCACGGCGCGGACCCAGGGCGGCCTGTCGGTCCTGACGTTCCTTCGCGTCCGCACCTGGCTGCGCCTGGACGACCCCGAGCCCCTGCTGGACGACGCGGTGCGCCTGGCCCGGATGGAGGGCCTCGAAGGCCACGCCCGCGCCGCCGAGGCCCGCCGCCGCACCTGATGGCCGACCGGGCCGCGCGGTCCGCACCAGTTCCCGGGCCCGAACAACGCTGCCGACCTGAGGCACGTCAAGAAATTCAACCTGCAGTCGACGTTCGACGAGGCCGCAGCCGAGCGGATCGCGGCGGATGGTACTGGCGACAGCGCCGGTCAGCGGTAGACATCACGACGATGCCCAACCTTCACGACGAGCACCACCAGCACGCGGTCCTGGACGTGGTACGTCGCGCGGTAATCGCCGATTCGGATCCGGTAGAGGTCCGCGAACCCGGTCATCTTCACGCAGTCGGTCGGGCGAGGGTCGTCGGCCAGCGCGAGGATCGCGGCCGTTATCCGACCACGCTGCGGTTCAGCAACCGCAGCAATTTCCTTCGCCGCGGCACGAGGGATATCGATTCGGTAAGACATTCAGAACCCGAATTCGCGGCGGGCTACCTCGAACGGAATCGGCTTGTCGTCGGGGTCAGCCATGCGATGGCGGATCTCAACGGCCTCCTCCGGGGTCGGCGTCTCGGTGGGGATGCTCGCTTTCCGCCGCCGCGCAAGGTTCCGGCCGATGAGGACGAGCAGGCCGGCGTCCTCGTCGCTCAACTGGTCGGCTAGCCTCTTCAACTGCGTCTTTGCGGGACTCACGAACGTGTCTCCATTTGCCAGGTTCCGGCTCATTCTACCGCCTTCCGCCGGCGCGCGCCACCGCCCCATAAGTGTGTAAGGTCGCGCCACTGCACCGATGGTCGTGCCGGGGGTGGGCAGAGGACGTCGGGACAAGCGGACTCCGCGAAACAAGATATCGCTGCGAATCAGAGGACGTTCCCCGGAGGGGATTGGGGAAAGCGATCGCGCCCTCGTCCATCTGGGAGGGGCCGCGATCGGAACTGATCGCGCGTCCTTCCATCCGGCAGCCCCCGTCCGGAGACATGATAGTGCGTCCTTCCATTCCGCAGGCAACGCGATCGGGACGGATCGTCCGTCCTGCCATCCGACAGAAGCCCCCGTGGACACCGATCGCAGGTCCTTCCATTCACCAGGGGCGGGATCGGGAGCGATCGCGGGCCTTGTCGAAGAAAAGGAAGCGTCCCTGCGAGCGATCGGGCGTTGAAACGGCCAGGAAACGGCTGGTGAAGAAAGTTCTTGGCCGCATGCACCGATTTCGTCGCGGCTCCGTCTACCCCCCCGTCACCGGTGCCCATGGGGGGCATCCGGTCGCAGAGGAGGGCCTGATCATGGCACGCATCCCATCGGCGACCTGGTCTTCGGAAGTGCTGCGGCTGAAGGCGGAGGTGCTGGCGCGCGGGCTGGAGAGCGACCC
>CAIOFV010000068.1 GCA_903857665.1 uncultured Myxococcales bacterium | reverse complement strand
CTCTCCAAGGCCATGATCGACGCGGACATGTGGGACGTCGGCAAGGTTTGCTGCACGGACATGGTCACGCCGTTCGTCGAATTCAAGAAACCGGGCAGCGGTGACCCCGTCATCGTGCAGAACTACCCCAGGCCGCTCTAGGCTCCGCTCGGGGAACCCGCGTCGCGATGACGTGACGTGCGCCGGGTTCCCAGGAGGATCGGAGGATCGATGGCGCCCGCCCTTCGCATTCCCGGAACGGTGATCCTGGCGCTGGCGTTCGGCGCCGCGCTGGCCGCCTGCAAGGGCGGAACCGATACCCCCGACGCGGGCCCCGACACGCCGGTCGTCATCCACCCCGACTTCGGCCCGCAGGACCCGGGACCGCCGGATCCCGGGACCCCGCGCGACACGCCGACCGATCCGGGCAAGGACGCGAAGGACTCGGGCGTCAAGGATCCGGGCGAGGACCCCGGCGACGATCCCGGCGTGGACGACCCCGGCGGCGATCCGGGCGACTTCGATCCGGGGGCCGAGGATCCGGGTTCGTCCGATCCGGGGTGCACCGCGACCTGCGACGGCAAGGAATGCGGCACCGCCTGCGGGAAGTCGTGCGGCAACTGCGAGACGACACACGGCACGGGCTGGTACTGCCTAGTGGGCGAGTGCAAATGTGACCCAAAGTGCACGTTGAAGACTTGCGGCGACGACGGATGCGGTGGGTCCTGTGGGACGTGCCCTGGAGGCGTCGCATGCAATTCGGGCGGCACCTGCGATACCACCGGCCCCTGCAAACGGACCACTTCGATCACCTGCCAGAACCAGAGTGCGGACGCATACAACGGCTCCACTGCCAACAATGGCAATGTGCTGAATGTATGGCCATCGACGTGCGATTCGGCCAAGACCCCGGGACCCGAAAAGGTGTTCGCGTTCTATGCTGACCAGTCAGGCACCGTGACGTTCACGTTGACGGGGCAACAGTCGTGGCTGGACCTGTATCTGATCGAAGGTTCGACCTGCGATACATCGGGTTGCACCCAGCATTCCCACAACACGGTCACGCTGAACGCTGTACAGGGAACCATCTACTGGATCGCGGTGGACGCATCGATAGTCAACGCCCAGTTCGGGCCGTCCCTGGCCATCGACTGCTCGTGGTACACGCCGACGACCGATCCGTGACCGGGAACCGGGTATGCGCTCGTCCGGGCAATCGATTGCGCACCCTCCGTGGCACCGCCCCTGGCACCCGTCTTTCGGTTCTACTGACACAGCGGCGAGTCGGTTGAGGGGGGTGAAGAAGCCCGCTCATCGCATGTCCTCCAGGATCCGACTTTTCGAAGGTCTGGACACTTGAGGACTGGCAACGCGGCGGCGGCGGCGAATCGCGCCGAGCCGGTATACTGCGACGAAGACACCGGCGTCCTGCTCGGCGACGTTCCGCTGGACGCGCAGGACCGGGCCCGCGTTGAACCGACCGGACGTGAGGAGTCGTCCTGATGCGACCCGACTCGACCACCGCCCGGGTGCGACGTATCCGTTTCGCCTGCGTGGTTGTTGCCTGCATCGGCGGGTGTTCCAGTCCCGGCAGGAGGGATCTGGACGCCGCCATCGACGTCCGGGATTCCATGTCAGAGGCCGTCGATCCGGGGAGCGTGGAGGCTCTTGACGTTCCCCGGGCCGACGACTCCGGGGCCGAGATCGTGATGACATGCACTCCCGGCGCACAGGAGTGCGTGAAGGGCTGGCGACGAAAATGTTCGGACGTTGGCGAGTGGGCTGCGGCCCCCTGCCCCGCCGGCGAGGTCTGCGAGCGCGGCGCGTGCGCGCCCAACGTCGCCTACGTAACCATCGTGGTCGACAACATCGCACGCGCCAGGGATGTGGCATCCGCCCTCACGGACCCTGCCCTGGCCCAGGCGGCGGATGCGGCGTCCTGCGCGTCCAACGATGCCTGTTGCGCGGACCTCGACAGCCGCGGCCTCGCAGGCACCCTGGCGCCCGCCCGGCTGGCGAAATACTGGGTCCGGCGCCTCGCGACGGACCTTGGGACCAGCGGGGTGCGGTTCACACTGCTTCATCCGCCCGCCGTGGAATCCGGCGACCCCCGCACCCCCTGCGACCCTTCGGCCGGCTCCCTGGCGCCCGAATCCTGCGCGGGGCGGTACTACACCATCGAGGACGAAGCCAGGGCAACCGTCGAAATGGGGGCCGCTCTGGGGGTCGATTACGCCACGCTCGACCCGGGCTGGGGAAGCCCCTGGTTTCCGGCGAGGATTCCGACCGGAGGGCCGGCGCTCGATGCGGCACGGACCCTCGTCACCCGCATGATGTCGGCAGGGCCGTCGGCCGACACGAGTGAAATCCTGGGCTGGGTCGATGAGGTCGAGCAGACCGAAGCGACCGGCGCGCAGTGCCTCATCGACGCAGACTGCCCGGGGGGCTTCTGTCGGGAGGGGCTTTGCCTGCGTCACGTCAACCCGGAACTCCCGTTCTGGCCGGTCGATGGGAGGCGGCCGCTTTCGTGGTTCGCGTACCTCGCGCTGGGAGTGGCCGGAACAGCGGAAGGGGACGGTTGCGGCACGGATGCGGACTGCAGGATCCGGGAGTACCGGTGCGGCCCGGATGGCAAGTGCCACGACGAGGCCCGCCACTGCAGGCGTCGCCACGTGGTGCTGTTGTCGACGTTCACGCCCTCATTCCCGGGCTGGGCACCGGACTGCCTTTGGCCGGAGGACGTCGATCCGTCGCTCTGGAGTCATTGGTTGAGGTGGGGGTGCGGGTGCCGGAGCCCTTCGAATTGTGCCGCCGGTGCGGCGTGCATCGACAGCGGGACATGCAACTACAGCGAGCAATCGGGAGGCTACGACTGCTGGAAGTTCAACGAATGCATGCCTTCGGATCTGGATGCCGTGCTGAAGTCCGGTCCGCCCTACGCGCCCTATGGCGACCTGTACTCGAGCTTCCACGCGGCCTGCACGGGCTTCCCCACCATGTCGCCCCTGGACAGGAACGAGGAAGTCATCCGGGCCACGGTGCACTCAATCGTCACCTACCAACCCGATCTCCCGCATGCTGCGGATGGACTGGCAACGGCAGCCGGCGCCGCAATCATCGGCGGCGGAACGTTCGTGACCCCCTGCAGACCCGGCACGGCCGCGGGCTGGACGGGCGGCGTCCGCTCGTGCGACTTCGTGGCCCAATACCAGGCTCTCCTCGATGCAATCCGGAAGGACCTCGCCGATTCGGTGTGCGGGGAGGAGTGACGTTTCGGAATCCGGGACGGGCAGGCTACAGCACCTCGCACAACTTCTTGAACGTGGCCGTGTCGCTGGCGGTGCCCAGCAGCGCGCGGATCGCGGGGTCGTCCCAGCGCAGGAAGGGGTTGACGCGGCGCTCCTCGTCCAGCGACAGGGGGATCGTGCGGCCGTCGCGGGCCAGCGCCGATTCCACCGCGGCCAGCCGCGCGATCAGCACGGCGTCGTCCGGCTGAAGGCGCAGCGCATCGCGCACGCCCGATTCCGTGTACTCGTGGCCCGGCCACAGCCGCGTCCGGGGGGGCAGGTCCCTCAGGCGCCGCAGCGTTTCCAGCATCCGGGCCGGCGTGCCTTCGAACAGGTTGCCCATCGTGCCGCCGAACAAGGTGTCGCCGGCGAACAGGTCGCCGCCCAGCGGCGCCGGGAAGAAGTACGCCAGCCCGCCGCGCGTGTGGCCCGGCGTGGCGATGACCAAACCGCGCATGCCGGCGGCTTCCACGCCTTCCCCGTCGTCCAGGAACACGGTCTGGTGGGGAATGCGCCCCTTGTCCTCGGCGGAACCCAGGACCGGGACGTCCGGGAAGACGCTGCACAGTTCCCCGATGCCGCCGACGTGATCCTCGTGGTGGTGGGTCGCCAGGATGGCGGTCAGCCGCAGCCCGCCGCGCGCCAGCCACTCCCGCACGGGCGCGGCGTCGCCCGGATCCACGACGGCCGCGGTGTGCCGCGACTCATCGACCAGCAGGTAGGCGTAGTTGTCCCCGAACACCTTCACCGGCAGCACGCGCATCGTCGCCCCCGCGTTCGAAACCGCACCGCGGATCGTGAAGCGACCGGGCGGCCAGCGCAAGTGCAAGATGCGATACAATCCCCCTCGCACCGGATCCGCGGATTCGGAGCGGTCACCGGAGGGGATCGTGAAGATGGACGTCACGGTCGTGTTCGGGCACGGCCGGCTGGACCTGACCGGCATCCGTCCGGAAGACCGCAAGGACCCCATCGAGTTCACCACGGTGTTCGGGTCCAGCACGCTGCGCCTGGACCCGGCGGTGCCGACCCGGGTGACGCTGTCGTCGGCGTTCGGCGGCGCGAAGGCGCCCGACGGGACGCAACTGGCGTTCGGCACCTACGTGTACCGCACGCCGGGGCAGACCGACGACGTGCCGTTCCTGGACGTGCGGGCCACCGTCGTGTTCGGCGGGTTGGAAATCGAGGCGCCATGACGAGTGAAATCCGCGAGGGTTCCCTGATCACCCGGGACGGCGTGCGGCTTGCGACGTACACGGCCGGCCCCCCCGGCGCGCCGGTGCTGCTGCTGGCCAACGGCATCGCGGGAAGCGTCGGTGCCTGGCAGCACCTGGTCGAGCGGTTTTGCGACCGGTTCCGGATCGTGTCGTGGGACTACCGGGGCCTGTACCGGTCGCACCCGGCCCCCTCGGGCGACTATTCCATCGAACGCCAGTGCGACGATCTGGACGAGGTGCTGGCCGCCGAGGGCGTCACGCAGGCCGTGGTTGTGGCCTGGTTCATGGGCGTCCCGATCGCCCTGGAGGCCCACCGGCGCCACCCCGACAGGTTCCAGGCGATGGTGCTGATCAACGGCACGCCCGGGCGCCTGTTCACGACCGGGTTCACCAACCCGTGGATCCGGCAGGCGGCGCCGACGCTTCTGGAAGCCGTTCGCCGCGCCGGGCCGGCCCTGGCGATCGTGGGCCCGCCCGCGCTGAGCAGCGGGCTGTTCTTCGCGTTCGCGCGCACGGCCGGGTTCGTCAGCCCCCTGCTGGACGAGTCGGTCGCACGGGGCGTGATGGCGGACTTCGTGCGGCTGGACTTCGACGTCCTGGCGGCGACGTTCACGGCCGTGGACGCCTATGACGGCGAGGACGTGCTGCCGACCGTCCACGTACCGACCCTGGTGGTGACCGGCGACCGCGACCTGGTCACGCCCGAGGCGGTGGCCCGCCACATGGCGCAGCGCATCCCGGGCGCCGAACTGATGGTGGTCAAGGGCGGCACGCACTACGTGCCACTGGAGCACCCGGCCGTCATCAACCTGCGCCTGGAAAAGCTGCTGCGCGAGCGCGTGGGGCCCGCGGCGACGAAGGGCCCGCCGGAACCGGTCAAGCGGCGACCTTCGGCCGGGACGTCCACCAGGCGAGCAGGCGCCGCGCGACGCCCGCGGACGTGAAGCCGAATTCCTCGTTCAGCACGTTGGCGGGGCCGCACGCCCCGAAGTGATCCAGGCCCAGCACCGTGCCCGATCCGCCGACCAGCCGCCACCACCCGACCGTCGAACCGGCCTCGACCACCGCCACCGGGACGCCCCTCGGCAGGATCGACGCACGGCACGCATCGTCCTGGGCGTTGAAGCGCTCCAGGGACGGCATCGACACCACGCGGACCCGGATCCCGGCCGCGGACTCGACCTCCGGCACCGCCTGGAGGCACGACGGGACCTCGCTGCCCGTGGCCACGATCACCAGGTCCGGCACGCCCCCGGGCGCCTCGCGGACCACGCAGGCGCCGCGCAGGGCGGCATCGACGCCCGCATCGGACGGGCGGTCGAAGGCCGGCAGGGCCTGGCGCGAGGTCACGATGCACGTCGGGCCGTGATCGCGCCGCAGCGCATACGTCCAGGCGGCGGCGACCTCCGCCGGGTCCGCCGGGCGGAACACCGTCATGCCGGGGATCGACCGCAGCATCCACAGGTGCTCGATCGGCTGGTGCGTCGGGCCGTCCTCGCCGACGTGGAACGAGTCGTGGCTGAACACGAAGACGGACGGTATGCCCATCAGCGCCGCCAGCCGCAGGGCCGGCTTGAGGTAGTCCGAAAACACCAGGAACGTGGACCCGTAGGGACGGAAGACGCCCTGCAGCGTCATGCCGTTGACCACGGCGCCCATCGCGTGCTCGCGGATGCCGAAGTGCAGGATGCGCCCGTCGTAGTGCCCCCGGGATACGCTGCCCCCCCCTTCGATCCACGTCATGTTCGACGGGCCCAGGTCGGCCGAGCCGCCCACCAGGCCGGGCAGGCACGCCGCCGCGGCCTGCAGGGCACGGTGCGCCTGGTTCCGCGTGGCCTTGCCGCGATCAACCCCGGCAGCCTCCAGCAGCGCGTCCGCCAGGTCGGGCGGCGTGCCCTTCGAGTGCAGCGCGTCCCAGGTCGCGGCGAGGTCCGGGTTCACCGCGCGCCAGGCGGTGAAGCGGGCCTCCCAGGCCTGCCGGCGGACGATGCAGCCGGCGCGGATCTGTGCGAAGTACGCGCGCACGTCGTCCGGGACCCGGAACGTCGGCTCGAGCGGCCAGCCCAGGCGCTCCTTGGTCTTCCGGACCTCGTCGGCGCCCAGTGGCGCACCGTGGGAGGACTCGGACCCTTCCTTGGTGGCCGCGCCCTGGGCGATGACAGTCCGCGCGATGACCAGGGACGGGCGCGCCGTTTCCGCGGCGGTGGCGTCCAGGGCCGCCTCGACGGCCGCAGGGTCGTACCCCCCGACGTGCTGCACGTGCCAGCCCATCGCGGCGAAGCGCGCCCCCACGTCCTCGTCGAAGGCCAGGTCGGTCCCGCCTTCGATCGTGATGCGGTTCGAGTCGTACACGACCACGAGGTTCCCGAGGCCGAGGGTCCCGGCCAGCGAAGCGGCCTCGTACGTGATGCCTTCCATCATGTCGCCGTCGCCGGCCAGCGCGTACACGCGGTGGTTCACGGGACCGGCGCCGGTGGCGTCCGGGAGAGCATTGACAGTGCCCGAGGCGGCTCCGTCTCCGGCGAGAGTTTCCTTCGGAAACCCGTCGCCTACGCCTGCGCGCTCGGGCAGCATCCTCGCGGCCAGCATGCGCCCCGACAACGCCATGCCCACGGCATTCGCGAAGCCCTGCCCCAGCGGCCCGGTGGTCGTTTCGACGCCTGGGCAGTGGCCGAACTCGGGATGCCCCGCGGCCATGCTGTGCCGCTGGCGGAACCGCCGCAATTCGTCCAGCGGCAGGTCGTACCCGGTCAGGTGCAGCATCGCGTACTGCAGCATCGAGGCGTGGCCGACCGACAGCACGAACCTGTCCCGGTCGGGCCAGTCCGGCTGCGACGGGTCGTACCGCATCGCCCGGGTCCACAGCACCAGGGCCAGGTCGGCGGCGCCCATGGGCGTCCCGGGATGGCCGGACTTCGCGGCCTCCACGGCGTCCACGGCCAGCATCTGGATCGTCCGCACGATGCGTTCGCGCAGCGCGGGATCGGGAATCACCGCCAGGTCGGCCATGTCGTTGTGCCTCCGAACGCGGCGCCTAGTGCGCCGGATGGGCGGGCCCGGGGGCGACCCCGGGGACCGCGACGAGGTTGTCGATCAGGCGCGTGGCGCCCAGGCGGGCCGCCACCGCCACCAGCACCGGCCCGGCCACCGTGACGACGTCGTCGAGGGTGTCCGGGTCGCAGACGGCCAGGTAGTCGGGCACGAAGCCGGCCGTTTCCAGCCGCGCGCGGCCTTCGGACACCAGGCGCGCCGCGTCGTTCGCGCCGCCGGCGACCGCCTCGGCGATCGCCCGCAGCGTCGCGTACAGCGTCGGCGCCACCGCACGGTCCGCGGGCGACAGGTACCGGTTCCGGGACGACATCGCAAGCCCGTCGGGTTCCCGCAGCGTCGGGTGGCGCACGATCCGCACGTCCTGGTCCAGGTCGGCCACCATCTGCTCGATCACGCGGACCTGCTGGTAGTCCTTCATCCCGAATACTGCGGCGTCGGGCTGGACGATGTTGAACAGCTTCGCCACCACCAGCGCCACGCCGCCGAAGTGGTTGGTCCGCGTCAGGCCGCACAGGTGCTTCGGGAGGTGCGCCAGTTCCACGGACGTCTGGAAGGCCGGCCCGTACATCCCGTCCGCGGAGGGCGCGAGGACCGCGTCCACCCCCAGGCCGGTCAGGGCCCGCAGGTCGCCGTCCAGGTCCCGCGGGTACCGGGTGAAGTCCTCGTTCGGCCCGAACTGCGTCGGGTTCACGAAGATGCTGACGACCACGCGGTCGCACTCCCGGGACGCCGCTTCCACCAGCGCGAGGTGGCCGGCGTGCAGGGCGCCCATGGTCGGGACCAGCGCGATCGTTTCGCCGGCCTGGCGCCAGGCCCGGGTCAGGGCCCGCATCTGCGGGATGGTCGTCACGACGGTCACCAGCACCTCCCCGGGGGATTAGAACGAGTGGGCATCATCGGGGAACGTCCCTTCGCGGACCTCGCGGGAATAGACGGACAGCGCGTCCCGCACGCGGCCCGACAGCCGGTCGTACTTCTTCAGGAACTTCGGCTCGAAGCCGTCGTCCAGGCCCAGCAGGTCGTGCAGCACCAGCACCTGCCCGTCGCAGTGGGCCGAGGCGCCGATGCCGATCGTGGGGATCGGGATTTCGGCCGTCACCCGGGCCGCCAGGGGCGCCGGGATCGATTCCAGCACCATGCAGTAGCAGCCGGCGTCCACGATCGCCCGGGCGTCGGCCAGCAGCTGCTCGGCCGCCGCCTCGCCGCGCCCCTGCACCTTGAAGCCGCCGAACTGGTGCACGGACTGCGGCGTCAGCCCCAGGTGACCCATCACCGGGATGCCCGCATCGACGATCCGGCGGATGGCGGGGGCGCTGCGTTCGCCGCCCTCCAGTTTGACCGCGTGGGCGCCGCCGTCCACGACCAGCCGACCGGCGTTGCGCAGGGCTTCGTCGTCGTTCACCTGGTACGTCAGGAACGGCATGTCGGCGACCAGGTGCGTCCGGGCCAGCCCGCGGGCGACACAACGGGTGTGGTAGACGACGTCGTCCAGCGTGACCGGGAGCGTGCTGTCGTGGCCCTGGACGACCATGCCCAGCGAGTCGCCCACCAGCACGATGTCCATGTCCACGGCGTCGATCAGCCGCGCGAAGGTGGCGTCGTAGCAGGTCACCATGACCAGCCGGGCGCCGCCCTTTCGTGCCATGATTTCCGGTGCGGTCAGAGCCTTCGCAGCGCCCATCCAGGCCCCCGGGAAGAAGCGGTGGCGTAGGGTATCGCAACGATCGGCGCGCCACAAGCCCGCACGCGCCCGCGAACCGGTCCCGGGGTCAGGGGTCGCCAGCCCGCGGCAGCAGGACCGGGATTGCCGGACCTGGCCTAGATGTCGAATCGCTTCCGGTAGGCCGGCAGGAACCGCAGGGCGTCGCCCATCGGGAGGTCGTCCAGGAGCCCCTTCAGCGCCGGGACCTTCCGGCCGGACGCCATCGCACCCAGGCACGACAGCACGCCGTCCCGCAGGCCCACGATGCTGTATCCCCCCTCGAGGATCAGGATCAGACGGCCCCCGCACAGCCGATCCGCGGCGGCGCGCAGGTGGGACGCGATGCGCGAAAAGCCCTGGGCCGTCACTTCCATCCGGCCCAGCACGTCGCCGGCAAAGATGTCGAAGCCCGCCGAAACGATGATCATCTGCGGCTTGAACTTTTCCAGGATGCGCACCACCAGCCCGCCGTAGATCGCGTCGAATTCCTGGTCGCCGTGCCCGGGCGCCAGCGGGATGTTGACGTTGTAGCCGGCGCCCGGCCCTTCGCCCTCCTCCTCGGCGCCCCCCGACCCCGGGTACCCGGGCGTCTGGTGGGTCGAAATCACCAGCACCGACGGGTCGCGGTAGAAGATGGACTGGGTCCCGTTGCCGTGGTGGAGGTCGAAGTCCACGATGGCGACCCGGTCCATCTTGAGCGTGTCGCGGGCGTATTTCGCGGCGATCGCCGCGTTGTTGAACAGGCAGAACCCCATGGCCCGATGCGCCTCGGCGTGGTGCCCCGGCGGCCGCACCAGCGCGAAGCCGTTCGACACCTCGCCGCTGGACACGGCGTCGGCCAGGGCCAGCCCCGCGCCAACCGCATGCATGGCCGCGTCGAACGACCGGGGGCCCGCTGTGGTGTCCAGGTCCAGGGCCACGGTGCGCCCCTGGGTCGCCATGATCCGGCGATAGTGCTCGGGCGTGTGGACCGCCGTCACCTCGGCGGGAAGGGCCCGACGACCGTCCAGCATCCGCACCCCCAGGTCGCGGATGTCCCCGGTCATCATCATCTCCAGCAGGACCTGGAGGCGCTTCGGTGTTTCTGGATGGTGCCGCCCCATGTCGTGCGCGAGGCACGCGGGGTCCACGACCACGCCGGTACGCGTCGCCATCGGTCCCTCCGGGAATTTCGGCCGTCGTACTCCGTCGATTGTCTGCCTTCGCACCCGGGCGGGCAAGGGGTGGGGGGAATGATCCAGACGGCAGCGGGTTGGGGGACGAACGACCACGCGCCACGGGGGTGCTGCGGTTGACTTGGAGGCGGGTTTCGCAGATCATCCCGCCTGCCCTGGTGGGAACCGGAGGGAACGATGAAGTTTGCAGTGGCGTTCGGGTGCCTGGCAGTCGTTGGGATGTTGGCCGCCGCGCCCGCGAAGGCGCAGTCGGTCAAGATCGGCTACGTCGATCTGCAGCAGGCCCTTTCCGAGACCAGCGAAGGCAAGGCGATCAAGGCCAAGCTGGAGCGCCTGCTGAAGGACAAGCAGCGCGAGTTCGACAAGATGCAGGACGAGGTCAAGCGCATCAAGGACGAAATCGAGACGCAGGGCGCCATGATGAAGGAAGACCTGCGCCGCACCAAGATGCAGGACTACCAGAAGAAGATGGTCGATCTGCAGGAATTCTACATGGGCAACCAGAAGGAACTGGCCGACGAGGAGGCGAAGCTGACGAAGCCGCTCCTGGACCGGTTCGAAAAGGTGCTCAAGGACATCGGCGCGGCAGAAGGCTACACGCTGATCCTGCCGTCGGCAGCGGTCGTGTACGGCCAGCCTTCGCTGGACCTGACCAGCCGCCTCGTCACGAAGATCAACGCCGGCGCCGGAAAGTAGGCCGCCGTTCCCGCGGACGGGCCCTTCGCCCGAACCGCGCTGCGCCCGGAGGGCCATGAGCGGGCTGATGACGTCCGTCCGCCGCTGGTACCTGGGCCTCCCGCCCATCACCGCCGGGGTCGCCATCGGCCTGGCCGCCGTCTACGTCGTGCTGCTGGTGCTGCGCTTCGCCTGGCCCGAGGGGTCCGAGGCGGTGTGGGCCTGGCTGGCCCTCGTGCCGGTGGACGCATGGCAGCGCCCCTGGACCCTCGCGACGATGTTCCTGCTGCACGTGGACCCTCTGCAACTGCTGTTCAACATCATCGCGTTCACCTCGCTGGCCCCCTGGGTCGAGCGATCGCTGGGCCGCCGCCGCTTCCCCCTGCTGCTGGCGACGGCCAGCCTGTCGGGGGCGGTCGCATACACGCTGATCGGTTGGCCGCTGGGCTGGAACTCCCCGGCCTTCGGCGCATCAGGCCCGGTGCTGGGCGCGATGACGGCCTTCGCCCTGCTGTACCCCGAGGCCCAGTTGCGGTTCTGGTTCGCCGCACCCCTCAAAGCAAAGAACCTGGTCTGGCTGATCGTGGGAATCGACGCGATCCTGGTGGCCTCCGGGACGCGCATCGACGTGCCGATCCACCTCGGCGCGATGCTCGGGACGTGGGCGTTCCTGCGAAAGCCCTGGCAGGCCGCGTACCGCCGCCGGGTCCGGCTGTGGATGCTCCGCATGCGAGGGACCCGGTGAGGCGCCGCAACCTCCTGGCCGCCGGCCTGATCGTCGCGACGGCCGTTCTGGCGTATTGCCGCATCTTCGGCAACGGCTTCGCCTGGGACGACGGCTACCTCGTCCTCGACAACCCCGCGATCCAGGAACTGGGCCATGTGCCCGGCCTGTTCGTGCAGCCCTGGGCCGCCGGGACGTCCTACGGCCTGGGCGCCCGCCAGAACGCGCCCTACTTCCGCCCCGTGGCCCTGGCGTCGATGGCGCTGGACTGGTCCATCGCCGGACCGGACCCCGTGGTCTTCCACGGCATGAACCTGCTGCTGCACCTGCTGTCGGCGCTGCTGCTGTGGTCGTGGCTGCGGCGCGTGCTGGGGGGGGGCGGGCCGATCGCGGGCCCCGCCGGCGAACGGGGGCCGATGCTGGCGCTGGCCGGGGCGCTGCTGTGGGCCGCGCACCCGGTGAACAGCGAGGCCGTCAGCCTGGTGTCCTACCGGACGACGCTGCTGTCCGGCCTTGCGATGTTCGCCGCGCTGCGACTGCTGACGCCGGCCGCGAGGGCCGATCGATCGCCGCCTGCGGAAACGAAGGGCCTGGCCGCGCTCGGCGGCGCGCTGTGCTTCGCCATCGGGCTGCTGTCCAAGGAGACCACGGCCATCCTGCCCGCGCTGCTGCTGACGTTCGACGTCTGCCTGGGCCGCCTGTCCCTGCGCAGGGTCGCGACCGTGTACCTGCCGCTGGTCGTGGTGGCGATCGCCTGGTGGATCGCCCGGTCGGGCGTGACCGGCGCGAACATCTACACCTGGTTCGCCGGCCTGTCGCCCTGGCAGTCCGCCCTGATGGTCCCGCGCATCTTCTTCCTGTATGTGCGCCTGGCCGTGCTGCCCTGGCCCCTGTGCCCGTTCTACGACTGGTCGGTGCTGGGCACCCCGCGGTCCCTGCTGGAGCCCGACATCCTGGCCGGAACGCTGCTGGCGGCAGGGATGCTGGCCGCCATTCCCGTGGCCGCGCGACGCCGGCCGCTGGTGGCGTTCGGGCTGGCGTGGACGTTCGTGGCGCTCCTTCCCGTGTCCCACCTGATGCCCTTCTTCGATGCCGCGGGCGATCGGTTCCTGTACGTGCCCCTCGCGGGGTGGATCGTGGCCGTCGCCGGGATCGCCGCGGCGCTGCCGGGATCGGCCGGCCTGCGGCGACTGGGGCTCGGGCTTGCTGCGGGACTGCTGGCGATCTTCGTGACCCTGACGCTGGTGCGGACCGGCGAGTGGCGCGACGACGAAACCATCCTCAAGGCCACGACGCGGGACTTCCCCCAGTCCCTGTCGGCCCACCTGGGCCTCGGGCGGTTGTACCTGGGCACCGGCCGTCCCGCGGACGCGATCCTGGAACTGAAGCAGGTCGCCGCGATGGCGCCGTCGCTGGCCGTGGGGCACGCGCTGCTGGCCGTCGCCCAGGGGCGCGCCGGCGACCTGCCGTCCGCCCGCAGGACGCTGCGCGACTCCCCGCCTCCCGAGGAAGGCCTCCCGTCCGCGGTCGAAATCGCCCGGACCGAACTGTACAAGGCCGGGGACATGGACCTGATGCACCGGATGGGCATGTAGCGCTTCGATTCGACCCCCGCGGCCGCCATGCTAGAATCCCCCGTCACGACGGAGGCGACCATGAAGGTCCTCGGGATCAACTTCAGCAACGACTCGTCGGCATCCCTGGTCGAGGACGGCCGGGTCGTGATGGCCGTCCAGGAAGAACGGTTCCGCCGCGTGAAGCACTACGCGGGCTTCCCCGAGTACGCGATCTCGGCCTGCCTGAAGGCCGGCAAGACGAAGATGGACGACCTGGACGCGGTCGCCTTCTTCTGGAACCCGGGCATCCACGCGGCCACGCCCAACTGGCGCGCCAGCAGCACGCCGCGCCATCACCTGGAGTTCCTCTACGACGTCCCGAACCACCTGCTGCCGCGCATGGGGCCGCCGCCGGAAATCAGCGAGCAGATCTTCCACCTGGCGGGAGGCAAGCGCCTGCGCATCGTGTACGTGACGCACCACCTGGCCCACGCGGCCGCGGCGCTGCTGTCGTCGCCGCACGACGAGGCGGCGATCCTGACCCTGGACGGCTACGGCGAGCGCGATACGTCCGTCATCTGGAAGGCGAAGGGCACCACGTTCGAGCGCGTGTGGACGCAGGAGTTCCCCCACTCGCTGGGGGGGTACTACGCGGCCGTCTCACAGTTCCTGGGCTTCAGGCCGAACAGCGGCGAGGGCAAGGCGATGGGCCTGGCGTCCTACGGCCAACCGGTGTACGCGGACGAGTTCCGCAAGATGCTGAAGCTGACGCCCGAAGGCTTCGAACTGGACCTGTCGTACTTCAACTTCTTCGTCGAGCGCCCTGTGCGCTACTCGCAGAAGATGGTGGGCCTGCTGGGCGAGCCCCGCGTGCCCGAGTCCGAAATCACCAGGCGCCACGAGGACCTGGCGGCGTCGATGCAGGCGGTGTTCGAGGAGGCGGTCATCCACCTGGCCCGCATCGCGCGGGACAAGACCGGCGCCAAGGTGCTGTGCATGTCCGGCGGCGTGACGCTGAACTGCAGCGCCAACGGCAAGCTGATCCAGACCGGCCTGTTCGACCAGTACTTCTTCCAGCCCGCGTGCAGCGACGCCGGCGCGGGCCTGGGCGCGGCGCAGTACGTCACGCACGTGCTGGAGGGCGTGCCCCGCGGCGCCCCGAAGATGCTGCTGGACTACCTGGGACCGAAGCACTCGATGGACGAGGTCCGCGACACGATGGACAAGGGCGGCATTTCGTACCTGACACCCGCCGACGCGTGGGAGACGGCCGGAAAGCTGCTGGCGAAGGGGTACATCGGCAGCGTGTTCCAGGGTGCCGCGGAGTTCGGGCCGCGGGCGCTGGGCAACCGCTCGACCGTCGCGGACCCGCGCCCTGCCGAAATGAAGGACCGGCTGAACGCGTCGGTGAAGTTCCGCGAGGGGTTCCGCCCGTTCGCGCCGTCCATCCACGCGGACCGGGCGCCCGAGTACTTCCAAGGCTGCGACTTCAGCCCGTTCATGCTGCGAGTCCACGCCACGCGGCCGGAACGCCTCGCGGAGGCGAGGTCCGTCACCCACGTGGACGGCGGCGCCCGCGTGCAGACGGTCGAGCGCGACGACAACCCGCGCTACTGGGACCTCATCGAGTCCTTCCGCAAGGAAACGGGCACGCCGATGGTGCTGAACACCTCGTTCAACATCCGCGGCGAGCCGATCGTCAATTCCCCGGCCGACGCGGTGAAGTGCTACCTGACCACCGGGATGGACTTCCTGGTCCTGGAAGACGTGCTGCTGGTCAAGAACCCGTCGATCCTGTAGCATCGCGACGCCATGCCGGGCGACACCACCCCATCCATGCAGCAGTACCTGGCCGCGAAGGCCGAGCACCCGGACTGCGTCGTGCTGTTCCGCATGGGCGATTTCTACGAAACGTTCTTCGAGGACGCCGAGGAGTGCGCGCGCCTGCTGGACCTGGCGCTGACGTCGCGCAACAAGGACGCCCCGAACCCGATCCCCATGGCGGGCGTGCCCCACCACGCCATCTCGGGCTACGTCGCGCGGCTGATCGAGGCGGGCAGGCGCGTCGCCATCTGCGAGCAGATGGAGGACCCGAAGCAGGCCAAGGGCATCGTGCGGCGCGAGGTCGTGCGCATCATCACGCCGGGCGTGCTGCTGGACACGGAACTGGACGACGCCCGCCGGCCCAACCACCTCGTGTGCATCCTCCGCGACGACCGGGGATTCGCGCTGGCCGCGCTGGACGCGTCCACCGGCGCCTTCACCGGCGCGTTCGTGACGTCCCTGGACGACCTTCGGACCGCGGTGGGCCGCCTGGTGCCCCGCGAAATCCTGGTGCCGCCCGACGGGATCGCGCCGGACGTGGCCACGCTGCTGGCGTCGTCGACCGCGCTGCGGACCGCGCTGAAGCCCGACGACCTCGACCCCGAACGCCTTCCCGCGGACGTCGCCGTCGCGCTGCCCGAGGAGGCGTCGCCCGAATCGCTTCGCCAGGCCGCCACCGCGCTGCTGGCCTACCTGGGACGCACGCACGCCGCGCTGCGCGCCACGGTGCGCCGTTTCGCGCCGATGCGTTTGTCCCGCACGATGACGCTGCCCGTCACGACGGTGCGGAACCTCGAATTGCTGACGACGGTGTCCGGGGAGCGTTCGTCGGGGTCGCTGCTGTCGTACCTGGATCGCACCCGGACCTCGATGGGCGGGCGCCTGCTGCGCACGTGGCTGCTGGCACCGCTGGCGGACCCCGAGGCGATCGGCCAGCGCCTGGACCGGGTCGAGGCCCTCGTGGGCGAGCCCGTCACGCGCGCCGCGGTCCGCGAGGCGCTGTCCGGGATCCCCGACGTCGAACGCGTGCTGACCCGCCTGGCCGGCGGCGGCGGTTCCGCCCGGGACCTCAACGCGATGGCTCGCGGCGCGCGCGCGCTGCAGGCGGCGGCCGAGGCGCTGGAAGCCACCGGCCGCCCTGCCCTGTCCGGCCTCGCCACGCTGCCGCAAGGCGTCGCCGACCTCGCCACCGGGATCGAGGCCACCTTCGTCCCCGACCCGCCGCCCGCGATCCGGGACGGCGGGATGGTGCGCCGCGGCGTGTCCGCGGAACTGGACGAGGCCCTCGACATGGCGGAAAACGGCCGCCAGTACATCGCCAACTACGAGGCGTCCGAGCGCGAGCGCACCGGCATCCCGACGCTGCGCATCCGGTTCAACCGGGTCTTCGGCTACACCATCGAGGTCACGCGCTCGCAGGCCGGGCGCGTCCCCGACGACTACCAGCGCCGGCAGACCCTCGCGGGCGCGGAGCGCTACACGACGCCCCCGCTGCAGCGCCTGGAGGACCAGGTCGCGACCGCCGACGAGCGCTCGAAGGAACTGCAACTGGAGCGCTTCGAAACCTGGCGCGGCTTCGTGCTTGACGCCCGCGAATCGTTCCAGGCCCTCGCGGACGCGCTGGCCGGCATCGACGTGCTGGCGACCTTCGCCGAGATCGCGGCGACCCACGGATGGTGCCGACCGGTCGTCGATGATGGCCGCTCGCTGGTGCTGCGCGACGCCCGCCACCCGATCGTGGAGGCGTCGCTGCCCGTCGGCACCTTCGTGCCCAACGACTTCGACATGGACGGCGTCACCACGACGCTCAGCCTGCTGACCGGCCCGAACATGGCCGGCAAGTCCACCGTGATGCGGCAGGTGGCCCTCGCGGTGCTGCTGGCGCAGATGGGTTCGTTCGTGCCCGCGCGCGAGGCCCGCATCGGCGTCGTCGATGCCATCTGGACCCGCGTCGGCGCGATGGACGACCTTGCGGCCGGGCGCAGCACGTTCATGGTCGAAATGAGCGAGGCCGCGGAAATGCTGGCCCGCGCGACCGATCGCAGCCTGGTCGTGCTGGACGAGATCGGCCGCGGCACCTCCACGTTCGACGGCGTGGCGATCGCCTGGGCGGTGGCGGAGCACGTGCAGTACCGCATCGGCTGCCGCACGCTGTTCGCGACGCACTACCACGAGCTGACCGACCTGGTCCGCGCGGTCCCCCGGGCCCGCAACCAGTCCATCGCGGTCAAGGAGTGGGGCGGCGAGGTGCTGTTCCTGCGGAAGCTGGTGGACGGGCCCGCCAGCAAGTCCTACGGCATCCAGGTGGCACGCCTGGCGGGCCTGCCGCCCGAGGTCATCGCGCGGGCCCGCGAGGTGCTGGCGAACCTGGAGGCGGTCGAACTGGACGCCACCGGGCAGCCGGTCATCGGGAGGGTCCGGAAGGGAAGTGCGGCGCGCCACGCGGCCACCGCGCAACTGGACATGTTCGGGGCCGCGATGGCGCCGCCACCGCCGGATCCCATCATCGAACGGCTGGCGGGCTTGCAGCCCGACCGGATGGCGCCCATCGAAGCGCTGCAGGTCCTTGCGGACCTCGTTGCCCTGGCGAAGGGGCGCGGCACGAAGACGGGCGGCTGAGGCCCCCGGGAAGGAGTGACGACGATGCTGGCCACGATCGAGGAGGCCCTGGAGCGCCTGCGCCAGGGGAAGATGGTCATCCTCGTGGACGACGAGGACCGCGAGAACGAAGGCGACCTGGTCGCCGCGAACTGCTCGATCACGGCCGAGCAGATCGCCTTCATGGCCCGGAAGGCCCGCGGGTTGATCTGCGCGGCGCTGGCGCCCGACCTGTGCGACGCGCTGGGCTTCGAGCCCATGACCCGCCGCAACACGGCCCCGTATGGCACGGCCTTCACGATCAGCGTGGACGCCAGCCAGGGCGTCCGCACCGGCATCTCGGCCGCGGACCGCGCCACCACCATCCACCGGATGATCGAGCCGGGCGTCGGCGCGAAGGATTTCGTGTCGCCGGGATCAGTGTTCCCGCTGCGGGCCGTACCGGGCGGGGTGCTGGCCCGCACCGGCCAGACCGAGGGGTCCGTGGACCTGGCGCGGCTGGCCGGCCTGCCCCCGGCGGGCGTGATCTGCGAAATCCTGAAGGACGATGGCTCGATGATGCGCCTGCCGGAACTGCTGGAATTCGGCGCCGCGCATGACCTCCCCGTATGCAGCGTCGCGGACATCGTCGCCTTCCGGCTGCTCACCGAAATGCTGGTCCACGAGGTGGCCTCCGCCGACCTCCCGACCGACTTCGGGGATTTCCGCGTGCGCGCGTTCCAGAGCGATTTCGACGAACGGGCCCACCTCGCGCTGGTCCTCGGCGACATCACCCCCGAGCAGCCGGTGCTGGTCCGCGTCCATCGCGCCAGCTTCCCCGGCGACACCTTCGAGTTCCCGACGGGCCAGGGCCACGCGAACGTGGAACACGCGATGCAGCGGATCAGCGCCGAGGGGCACGGCATCTTCCTGTACCTGAACCGCGAGGAGACGGGTTCCGACCTGCTTGCGTCGCTGGCCCGCGTGGCCTCGGAAATCGACCCGGTCCAGTCCCTGCCGGAAGCGGTCCGCCAGGAGTCCCGGATGACCTTCCGCGACTTCGGGATGGGCGCACAGATCCTGCGCGCCCTGGGTGCCCGCCGACTGCGTATCATCACCAACCATCCAATGAGATTCTCGGGTTTGGGGGGGTTCGGCCTCGTCGCCGAGGAGTTCATCACCCTGCCGTGATAGACTCTGCCCGGCCGCGCGCGGGTGGCCGTCCATCCATCGACCGAACGACCCGCGACATCGCTGGAAGGAGCCCGAAGGATGTACCGCCGCCTGTTCGCCCTGCTCGACCGTTGGACCCTCTTTTCGATCCGCCGCTCCCGGACGATCCTGGCGGTCGCGACGGCGTTCTTCGCCCTGTGCATCTTCCTGGCGATGCACCTGGACCTGAAGTCGGACTTCATCGAACTGCTGCCGACGGACTCGCCGTCGGTCGTGAACCTCGAACGCCTCAAGAACCGCGTCGCGTCCTACTCGACACTGACGATCGCGATCGAGTGCCCGGACCTCGAGGTGTCCAAGCGCTTCGCCGAGGACCTGGTCGCCCGCCTGCGCACGTTCCCGCCCGAACGGATCCGATCCATCGACTACAACCTCAAGAACCTCCGGGACTTCTACTCGGAGAACAAGTTCCTGTACGCCGACCTGCCGGACCTGACCGACTTCCGGGACCGCCTGGACAAGCGCATCCGGGAGGAAACCGAGCAGAATGCCTTCGAGTCGCTGGACGACGCACCCCGGCAGAAGACCGACCTGAAGATCGACGAGATCAAGGCCAAGTACGAGTCCAAGTCGAAGGAGCAGGACAAGTATCCCGACGGCTACTACGTGACGCCGGACCACTCACTGCTGGCGGTGTTCGTCAGCCCGCCGTCGGCTTCCAGCAACTTCGCCAACAACGTGCTGCTGGTCGATGACGTCCAGAAGGAAATCGCCGCGCTGGACCCGACCAAATACCACGCACAGATGAGCGTCGGCCTGACCGGCGACATCAAGACGGGCCTGGAAGAACGCGGCGCGCTGGCGTCCGACGCCGAGTTCGTGGGCATCCTGTGCATGTTCCTGATCCTCGGGATCATCATCGTCTACTATCGCAGCCTGCGGTCGGTGATCCTGATCGGCACCCCGATGCTGATCGGCCTGGCGGCCGCCATGGCCGTCGCCCAGGTGTTCATCGGCTACCTGAACACGGCCACCGCCTTCCTGTCGTCCATCGTCGCCGGCAACGGCATCAACTTCATGATCATGCTGGCGGCACGGTTCTTCGAGGAGGTCCACCACGAGGGCCCGGATCACCTCGAGGATTCGCTGAAGAAGTCGGTCCGCGGCACCGTCCAGGGGACCGCCGTCGCCGCTACCGCCGCCGCCGTCGCCTACGGCTCGCTGGTGCTGGCGGGCTTCCGGGGCTTCCGGCAGTTCGGCATCATCGGCGGCAGCGGCATGATCTTCTGCTGGCTGGCCACGTTCCTGGTCGGCCCCGCGCTGATTGCGTGGATGCACCGCCGACGCCCGCTGACGGTCCACAAGGAGTCGGAGCGCCACCCCTTCGCAGGCTTCGTCGGCAGGATCGTCACGCGACACCCCCGCTGGATCCTCGTGTCGGCGATGCTCCTGACCGCCGCCTCGATCCTCGTGACGATCCCGTACTCCTTCGACCCCTTCGAATACGACTTCCACAAGCTGCGCAACCGCGAGGGCGCCGAGCGCGGATCGGCCAAGCTGTCCCGCAAGGTCGATACGATCTTCACGCTGGCGTCCTCGCCGACCCCCGTCCTGATCGACGATCCGAAGGACGCCGACCGCGTGCGCCGGGCCATCCTCGACGCCCCGGGTTCCAAGGCGCTCGTCCGCGAAGTGAAGACGCTGCAGGACCTGCTGCCGGCCCAGCAGCTGGAAAAGCTGCAGGTCCTGGGGGACATCCGGCGGCTGATCGACAGGAAGATCGATTTCCTGCCGGCCGATCAGCAGAAGGACCTGGAAACGTACCGCCCGCCGGAGCGCCTTCGCGTGCTGGGCATGGAAGACGTCCCCGAGGTCATGGCGCGGCAGTACACCGAGGCCAACGGCACCCGGGGCCGTCTGCTGTTCGTATACCGGGCGGAAGGCGAAAGCCTGCTGGACGGCAAGTTCCTGCTGAAGTTCGCCCACTTCCTGCGCGGTGTGAAGGTCGAGGGCGCCGACCTGACGGCGTCCGGCCAGGCGATGGTGTTCGCGGACATGATCGACGCGATCCTCCGGGACGG
Source organism: uncultured Myxococcales bacterium (assembly GCA_903857665.1). Classification (GTDB taxonomy): domain Bacteria; phylum Myxococcota_A; class UBA9042; order DTJE01; family DTJE01; genus CAIZWN01. The sequence goes on along the minus strand of CAIOFV010000068.1, from coordinate 8,091 downwards.
CGTGGTGGTGACGATCGCGGCCGCCCTCGGGGTGCTGCTGCTGCTGATCGTGGCCTACCGCTCCGCCCGGGGCCTCGGGGTCATCCTGATGGCCGTGATCGTCGGATCCCTCTGGATGATCGGGTTCGCCGCACTGTTCGACCTGAAACTGAACTTCCTGAACTTCGTCGTCATCCCGATCACGCTGGGGATCAGCGTGGACTACGGCGCGAACATCTTCAGCCGCTACCGGATGGAGGGTTCGGGAAGCATCGCCCACGTGATCAAGTCCACGGGCGGGGCCGTCGTGTTGTCGTCCGGCACCACCATCCTGGGCTATGCGTCGCTGATCACCTCGACGAACATGGCGCTGCAGTCCTTCGGGATCATCGCGGACATCGGCGAGTTCACCACGCTGGGCACCGCGGAAATCGTCATGTGTGCCCTTATCGTCTGGCTCGAGCAGTCCCCTCGTGCCAAGGCCGACGCCAGAACCCGTTCAGGCAGCCCCTCGTGACGCGCCCTGACGTTGCCCTCGCCGCAGGTTTCCACTAGAGTTGTGGCCAACCGGCGATGGCGTTTCCGGATCGCCGGGCACCGGTTCGGCACAAGAGGACCATGAGCGACGACAGGCCGACACGGATCACCACCATCCGCCAGATGCTCGCCGGCACGCCGCTGGGGACCGAGTGCCTGGTCGAAATCTATGGCGCCCGCATCGGCCGCAAGACCGACCTCTACGAGGACGTGGTCAGCATCGGCCGCGACCCGGACAGCACCATCGTGCTGGATTCGGACTCGGTGTCCCGGCGCCATGCCCGCATCGAGCGTTTCCACGACGCGCGCTTCATCGTCGACCTGAACAGCACCAACGGCACCTACGTCAACGACGTGCCCGTGACGCCGCGTGCCGCCCTGGAAAGCGGCGCGTTCATCAAGATCGGCGACACGATCTTCAAGTACCTGACCGGCGACAACATCGAAGCCGCCTACTACGAGGAAATCTACCGCATGGCCGTCACGGACGGCCTGACCCAGGTGGCGAACAAGCGCGCCCTGGACGAGTTCCTGGACAAGGAGGTGTCGCGCGCCCGACGCTACCTCCGGAACCTCGCGGTCCTGATGATGGACATCGACCACTTCAAGAACGTCAACGACACCTACGGCCACCTGACCGGCGACCTCGTCCTGCGCGAGATGGCCGCCGTCGTGCGCCCCCGGGTCCGGCGGGAAGAGATGTTCGCGCGGTACGGCGGCGAGGAGTTCGTGGTGGCGCTGCCGGAAACCGATGCCGCGGGAGGCCGCGAGCTGGCCGAAAACCTGCGCCGGATGATTTCGGAACACCCGGTGCTGTTCGAAGGCCGCTCCATCCGGATCACCGTCAGTATCGGGATCGCCGAATTCAACCGCGACGAGCACCGGGCCCCGAACGACCTTCTGAAGACGGCGGACAAGAACCTGTATGCGGCCAAGGACGGAGGGAGGAACTGCGTTTATGGCTGACAGCAGCAACGGCACCCCGAACGAGTCCTCCCGCCCCGCGACGCATGTCAGCGGGTTCTTCGATTGCCTTCGGGCGTTGAAGAAGGTCGAGGAGGAGGCCGCAAGCCCGTACGGCAAGGGCGACCCCGTGGTGGCCGCGAAGGCGAAGGAACTGCGGGGGTACCGCGAGGTCTTCCTGAAGGCCGAGGCCCCCCGGCGCCCGAAACTGACCATCACGGAACGGAAGGCCGATCCGGGGGCGCCCGTGCCCGTGCAGATCGATTTTTCGACCGCGCTCCAGTTCTACGAGGGCCTCGAACTGAGCCTGTCGCGCGGCGGCCTGTTCATCAAGACCGACGGGCTCCTGCCCATCGACTCCCTGCTGGAAGCGAAGTGCGTCATCGAGGACGAGGACGTGTCCTTCAAGGTGTCCGCGAAGGTGATCTGGCTGAATCCTCGCGAAACGCAGGGCCGTCCGGCCGGCATGGGATTGAAGTTGTTCCGCCTGTCGACGATCCAGCGCCAACTGCTGACGGACTTCATGGTCGGCGACATGCCCGCCGCGGCGCTGGCAAACCTCAGCGAGTAGCCCCGCCCGATCTACAGGTCGATTTCCGCCCGGACCAGGTCGTCGAAGGTTTCGCGCCGACGGATCAGCGTGGCCACCGCTCCGTCCACGAGCACTTCGGCGGCCCGGGGCCGCTGGTTGTAGTTCGACGACATCGCGAAGCCGTAGGCGCCGGCCGTGAAGACCGCCACCTGGTCGCCCCGCTGCAGGGACGGCAACTGGCGGTCCTTCCCCAGGAAGTCGCCGGACTCGCAGACCGGGCCGACCACGTCCGTCTGCACGAGAGGGCCCGTGCCGTCCACCACGGGTTCGATCCGGTGATGGGCGCCATACAGCGACGGGCGGATCAGGTCGTTCATGCCCGCGTCGAGGATCACGAACCGCTTGCCGCCCGCCTCCTTGACGAACTGGACCTCGCCCACCAGGATGCCCGCGGGGCCGATGATGAAGCGCCCGGGTTCCAGCACCAGGTCCACGCCCAGCACCCGCACCAGCGCGATGATTTCGTCGTGGAACTGGTCGGCCGTCATCGGGTCCTCGGTGTCGTAGCGCACCGCGAGCCCCCCGCCGATGTCCAGGTGACGGATGTCGCACCCCTCCGCGCGCAGGTTGCCGACCACCGACCGGACCTGTTCCAGCGCCATGCGGTAGGGCACCGGTGACAGGATCTGGGAACCGATGTGCATGTCCAGTCCGGTCAACGCGATCCCCGGCAGGGACGCGGCGATGCGCGCCGCGCGCACGGCATCGGCCAGCGGGATGCCGAACTTGTTCTCCTTGCGTCCCGTGGTGAGGTACTCGTGGGTGTGCGCGTCCACGTCGGGATTCACGCGCAGGGAGCATTCCTGCCGCCGACCGAGGGCCACGGCCACCTCGGACAGCACCCGGAGTTCCTCGACATTCTCGACGTTGATCGACCGGATGCCCGACGCGACCGCCAGTTCCAGTTCCGACCGTGTCTTCCCGACACCCGAATACACGATCCGGTCCGCCGGGATCCCGGCCAGCATCGCCTTGTGCAACTCGCCGCCGGACACCACGTCGGCGCCGGCGCCCATGGCCGCCAGCGTCCGCAGGATGCCCAGGTTGCCGTTCGACTTCACCGAGAAGCAGATGACGTGCGGCACGTCCGCGAAGGCCGTTTCCAGTTTCCGGTAGTGCTCGACGAACGTCCGGCGCGAGTACACGTACAGGGGCGTCCCGAACCGGGCCGCGAGGTCGCGGACCCGCGCATCCTCGCACCACAGTTCGCCGCCGTCCCGGTGGAAATAGTCCACGTCAGCCTCCCTTGCGACCGCGGCCCGCGCCGCTCCCCTTCCCCGTGGCGATCCCCAGGCGCTCGGCCAGCACGCTCCGGACCTGTTCCGCCTGGTCGAAATTGCAGTACACGACGACGTCCGCGTGGCTCGTGACCATCTCGACGATGCCCAGGCCGGCGCGGTGCAGCGCCTCCGACACGACATGGATGACGCCCTGCGTGTTCACGAAGGCCGGGTTCGTCAGGCGTACCTCGGCCACGTTCCGCGTCACCACCAGTTCCTCGAAATCCAGGCCCGGCCCGACGAACTCGCGGTGGAGGTCCACCGCCAGCGAGTGGCCGGCGATCTCCTCGACATACAGGCCGATCACGGTGTCGGACGACGTCAGGCTGTGGATGGCCAGCCCGCGACTGGACGCGAACTCGCCGATGCGAGCCAGCAGGCCCAGGCGCGCCGCGATCCCGTGCCCGAACAGCAGGTGCAGTGTCAGCGGGCGCGCGTGCACCGACAGCACGGTCGTGGCGGCGCCGGTGATCCGGGTGCCCTCGGCCATCTTCCCCAGGTCCGTGAAATGCACGACGCGCGCAGTGACGGACTCGGGCTTGTAGCGCAGCGCGTTCGGGTGCAGCACCTGGGCGCCCCGCTGGGCCACCGCCGACATCAGGGCCGCGTCCATTTCCCGCACCACCGTCGAATCCGGCACGACACGCGGGTCCGCGGTCAGAACGCCCCGGACGTCCGTGACGATGACCACCTCGTCCGCGCGGGCGACGCGCCCCACCAGGAAGGCCGACACGTCGCTGCCGCCCCGGCCGAGCGTCACGAGATGGGCGTCGTCGTCCACCACGAAGAAGCCCGGGAACACCGGCACGGTGCCGCCGGCCAGCATCGGTTCCACCGTCCTGGCGAAGCGGTTGCGGCAGGCACGCTCGTCCAGCCGGACCTCGACCAGGTCGTTCACCTTGCCCGTCGACAGGGTCTGGGAGTCGGACTGCCCGGGCGAGGCCACCAGCGGAAAGTCCGGGTGGTCGAAGCCGAGGGCGACCGCCGCGCACCCTTCGGCGCCCAGCGCCATGGCCAGGAGGTTTGCGCTGGTCGTTTCACCGGTCGCCAGGAGGTGCAGGAAGTTCTGGTCGACCGGAGCCTCCGGCCAGGTCTTGCGTCCCAGCCGCATCAGGCGATTGGTGGCATCCCCCATCGCCGACACCACGATGAGGACCTCGTGCCCGGCGGCCCGGATGGCAGCGATGTTCTTCGCGGCAAGGCGCACCCTGCCGGGGGATCGGACCGACGTTCCACCGAACTTGACGACGACGCGCATGGCCCTCCCTCGTACCGTCCGTCTGCCCCGGAGGCGGACGGCGGAATGATGAAGCCAACCGGCGTGGAGTGCAATCATCCGGACGGCTTGGGCCGGCACAACGGGGAGATGCGCTGGGGAGGGGTCAGGCGTCGTCGTCCCAGGACTGACCGGCCTGGATTCCCAGATCCGACAGGCGACGTCGGAACACGAGGTCGAGGATGGCCTCCCGCACCCCCGGGGCGATGTCGTCGAACCGGCCCGCGACCTCGAACGAATCGCCGCAGGGCTCGGCGCGCACCACGGTGGAGCGGACGTGAACGCAGGCCCCGTCGGGCCCGGGAAGGCGCAGGCACAGCCAGCATCGGTCGCCTGCCTGGGCGTTCACGTGGCCGAACCACCGGAAACCGGAGGCGCTCAATTCCACGGACGTTTCGGTCAGGGCCCGGTCGGCGTCAGGCGCCCGGTGCGCGATCACGAGGGCCGATGCGATCGGGACGATCGCCCGGATGTACTCCCGCTTTTCCATCATCACGGGGACCCCGCCGGGAATCACGTAGACTCGCGTCGGGGCCAGCACCTCCGCCAGGCTGCCCCGCAACGCGTACAGGCCGTCATCGACCGCATACGCCAGCAGCACGCGGTCCCCCTTGCGGAACGGGACGGGAGGCGGTGCGTCCGCCTCGACAATCATGCCCCGACCGCGATCGAAACGCAGGAACGACGGCAGCACCTCCACCGTCGGATCCCGCAGCACGACGAGGTGCAGCGGCGAACCGACGATCGGGCGCGGGGCGGGCGCGTTTACCATCCGATTCCTCCCGGGGTCACAGTCGCTTGCGGGCCTTCACGGCCTCGCTCTTCAAGTCCTTCGCCATCTGCCCCAGTTCCTCCAGGGCGGCGGCGACCTGCTCGCGCGTGTCGTCGCCTTCGACGGCAGGCACCTTGTCCAGGATCTCGGGGATCAACCCGCCCAGCACGTCCAGGCCGGTCCTGAACCCGGAAATGGCGTCGTTGATCCGCTCGATCGACTCCTTCAGTTCGGCGGGAACCTCGGCGACCTGGGACGGGGCGACGGCCGGGGCCACGGGTTCCGGGACGGCCACAGGCTCGGGGACGGCCACAGGCTCGGGGACGGCCACAGGGTCGGGCACAGCCGCAGCGGCAACCGCGGCGGCCTTCAGGGCCTCGTTCTCTTCCAGCAGGCGCGACATCTTCTTCAGGTACGAACGGTTGGCAACCTTCAACTCGGTCGCCTCGTCCGCCAGGGACCGGACCTGCGCCGCCAGGCCCTCGGCGTCCACGCCGGCCGCCTCCAGTTCGCGCACCTTCGCCGCCAGGCCCTCGGCGTCCGCCCGGGCCGCCTCCAGTTCGCGGACGTGCGTTTCCACGTCGATGGCCCGGCTGGCCTCTACGGGTCGGGTCGATCGCTCCTCCGCTGCCTGCCGCTCGGCCTCCTCGCGCCTTCCCTCCGACTCCAAGACGCGACGCTCGGCATCGGCCAGCAACGCCTCCAGTTCCGCCACCCGGGACCGCAGGGGTTCCGCGGCCGCGGCGCCAGCTTCCAGGGCGGCTCGCGAGTCGGCGGGCAGGACGTCCCGCCGCAGATCCTCGACCTGCAACTCCAGGCCCGCAACCTCCCCTTCCAACCCGGCCGCCCGGGCCAGCGCCTCGTCACGCTCGACGCGCAGCACCTGGGCCGCCGCGGTGGCATCGAGCACCCGGGCATCGGCCGCCGCCGCGACTTCGAGGGTGCGTGCGTCCGCGGCCAGGGCGTCCTGCACCGCCGATCCCGTTTCCTCGGCCGCGGTCCGGGCTGCCGTGACCAGGGCCGCCTTCTCGACCTCGGTGGAGGCCATCGCCCTCTCGAGTTCCTCGATGCGCGCCCGGGCCTCCGAAGCCGCAGAGGCCTCGCCCTGGTAGCGGGCGACCATCCGCGACAGGTCCTCCACCTGGGCGCCCAGTTGGCGAATCCGCCGGTCGCGACCCGCCAGGTCGGCTTCCAGGACGCCGAGGCGCGCCTCCCGCTCCTTGCCGTCGCCAGCGGCCGGGAGGACGGCTTCGTCGGCGCGCTCAACTGGCGCCGCCGCGTCTCCCTCGGCGAACCACACAGACTCTCCGTCCGGGGAACCCGTTACGCGGGCCTCCTCGGGAGTGGCCTGCGATCCCACGCCCTCGTAGGCGGACGTTTCCCCCGAGGCGGCCGGCACCGGCTCGGGCGCAGGCGCGGCGTCCTGGACCGGCATCGGCGCCGCCTCACACGACGCGTCATAACCCAGGGTCGGTCGACGTACCTCGCCCGCCGCGGCGACGTCGGCCTCCTCGTCCGCAGGCGAGCCCGGCATCGCCGGGATCGCAGCCGTCGCCTGCGCAGGTACGGGAATGGGGGGAGGCTCGGCCACGGTCGATCCGAGGTACGCCCGATCGGCGGCATCCATCCGGAACTCGACCGGCAGGCTGCCGACGAACACCGACTCGCCATCCTCCAGTTCGACCTCGTCGATCCGGCGCTTGCGGACCCAGGTCCCGTTGGCGCTGTCGAGGTCGGTCACGGTGAAGCGCCCGCCCGCCCACTGGAACCGGGCGTGCAGTCGCGACACGGTGTTGTTCCGGGTCTTCAGCTCGCATTCCTTGTTGCGGCCCGCCAGGATCGTGGGCCGGTCAGGTCCGAAGCGAAGGATCTCGTCCTCGCCCTGCTCGTTGACGAACTTCAGCGTGGCCACGTCGCCCTCCGGTGCATGCACTGCGTTGCCGCGACCCGCGAATGTTACTCCCGCACCCGGAACGCCCGGAAACGGCCGACGGTCGCGCCGGCGGAATCCACCACCGATCCGGCCAGCACGTCCCGTCCGAAGGCTGCCCTGAACGTCAGGGGACGCTTGAGGTCATTGCAACTCAGCGCCGGGGTGTCCGGATCCATCTGGAATTCCACATCGCCCTTGTCGGAAGCGGCAAGGGCGCACACGGCGAGGCGCGTTTCCGCCCCGTGAGCGCCCACCCACAGTGCCGTCGGCACCTTCGACTGGAGGTCGATGGCGAACTGGAAGTAGCGGGCCTCGCCTCGCTCCCCCGTCCCCTGCCAGTGGGCCTGCAGGCCCGGCGCACAGCCGAGGGCCATCAAGGCACAGCACGCGATGACCGCGCCCCCTCGCCCGGGCCCTGGAACGCCGTCCATCCTCATCGCCTCATCCTCGTTCCAACCGGTGCGAGGATATCGTTGTTCCGCGTCCCGACGCAAGGTCGGAAGGCCACAGAGAGGCCCTCGGCGCCGTTTGCGTCTGGCCGATTCCCGGGGGGGATGCTATTCTCCCGTCGCCTCGGGCCCACTTGATGTTGGCCCGAGCACGCAGGCGGAGGCGAGGGATTGCGCATGCAATCTCTTGCCGCAGCCGGAGTCGCCTCGGGCCCACTTGATGTTGGCCCGAGCACGCAGGCGGAGGCGAGGGATTGCGCATGCAATCTCTTGCCGCAGCCGGAGTCGCCTCGGGCCCACTTGATGTTGG
>CAIOFV010000067.1 GCA_903857665.1 uncultured Myxococcales bacterium | reverse complement strand
GTCCGGGTTCTCCTGGTACTCGATGGGGACCTGGTGCCGGGTCGCCTCGAACGACAGCAGGGCCTTCAGGCCCGGGTGGGCCACGTTGTCGAACATGGTCGTGACCTCCTGGTTGTGGTGGAACCCTGCCTGACCACGCCCCAGCACCCGCACAGGATTCCCTTCACGCGCTGGCGCGTGCATGCCCCCGTGCCGTGAAACCGGCTGTAGTCGGGGCTAACGTGGGTGTCCTGGAACGGGATGGTGGTGGTCGTGGTCAGGCAGGGGATTCGAGGTGGCCGGGACCTCGGCGGCTACCGGCCGCCCTCGACCTTCGGGACCAGCGTCACGATGTCGCCTTCGCCGAGGGCCGTGGACAGGCCGGCGCCGAGGCCGTTGACGCTGATGGCGTGGCCGCCGTGGGGCAGGCCGGCCTTGTCGAGCACTTCCTGGACCGTCGAGCCGGGGTTGGCCTCGACTTCGTGGGCGGACGAACCGAGTTTCAGGACCTTGACCTTCATGGGAGCCTCCTGTGGGGGGTGGAAACGGGGGGAACAGCCTGGGCCAGGGCATCATCGTAGGCGAGAGTCCTGGTCTACTAGACTTATGACCATTCTGGAGGGGGTTGGTGCGTTGCTGTCACGGAAGCCGGGTGCGGGAAAATCGCTTGGTACGCTTTCACCAAAGGTAACCGTTCACCCCTCGTAGCCTGATGCTGTCCTATGCGGCGAGTAGTGGTGGCGGTTCGAGGCCGAGTGTGGCAGCGCGGCATGTCTGTTCGATCCACTCGACGGGTCGTACGCCTTGCCTGCGTGCAGTTTCGATGACGGTCCGCATGCGAGCGACGAAGGCGCTGCCCGCGTCGCTGCGAGTACCGAAGGATCCCTTGCGCCACAGGACGGCCGGACGCAGGGATCGTTCCGCGTCGTTGTTCGTCGGCTCGACGCCCTCGACGTGGACGAAGGTCCACAGGGCGTTCCACTGCTTGAAGAGATCCCTGGCCAGGGCGTGCAGTTTGTCGTCGCCGTTCTCGTAGGCCGCGCCGACGGCCTCCTCCCAAGCATCTTCGACCGGTTCCATGGCCCGCGCCATATGCATGCGGTCGATGTCGCTACGTTGGTGTGAGTGCCAAACGTTGAAGAGCCGGTCGCTCAAGCGGGCCTCGGACACGCGGATCCGCCGGGAGGTGGTGGGCCAGATGCTCGACTACGCCGCCAACGCCCAGAAGTACTGGCCCGTCGATCGGCTCCGGCGACTGGCAGAAGAACATGCGGGTGGTGCGGAGGCCCTGCGGGACCGTCTGGCGGACGTCCTCGGCCTTCCCGCCGGTGAAGATCACGACCAGGAGATCGCATCCTACTGGCAGCTTGTGGAAGAGAACCTGCGGAGCGGGCACCTGCGGCTCCTGTTCGTGGCCGACCACATCCCGTCGGAACTGCGGCGCATCATCGAGTTCATGAACGAGAAGATCCCGGACGTCCACGTGGTGGGCTTGGAACTGGTCCAGTACCGCCAGGGCAAGTTACGGGTGCTTGTTCCCAGGGTCGTCGGGCAAACGGAGGCCGCGCTCGGAGCCAAGGCGCGCAACCTGGGCGTCTCCGCCAGGTCCCGCAAGACCACCCAGGCAGAGTTCCTGGCTGCCTGCCCCGCGGAGACCCGGCCGTTGTTCGAGGCCATCGTGTCCGAAGCCACCCAGAAGGGGCTTCTCGTCTACTGGGGAACGCGCGGGTTCAGCGTCGGGATCACGCCCGACACCCACGATCGCAGGGCGACGCTGCTCTACGGGTGGCCGCCTGGGGTCAAGTCACCGACGGATCCCGTGCTGGAGGCCTACTTCCACGAGGACGCGTTCACCCCGGTGGAGCAGGACCAGTCTCTGAAGCGCCCGGAGGCGGTAGCCTCGTTCGCGAAGGCGGGCAGGTACACGGTCAAGCTGGCCCTCAACAGGGGGAGCCTCCAGAGTGCGCGAGCCGCGCTGGATGTGCTGTGGGCCATCGAGAAGGAGTACCGGAGGCCATAGATGTGGGCTGTGAAGCCGGTCTTGTGGGAGGGTGACATGGAGGCGGACCCGAAACTTCCGGATCGGCTCCGGCCTGGCCTACGCCTAGTGATCTGCGGCACCGCGGCTGGCGCGGAATCCGCGGTCCGCGGCGCCTACTACGCCGGCCCTGGCAACCAGTTCTGGAGGGTCTTGGCTGCCACCGGGCTGACACCGCGTCGCTTCGCGCCCGAG
>CAIOFV010000066.1 GCA_903857665.1 uncultured Myxococcales bacterium | reverse complement strand
TGCGCGAACCAGACGGGCGTGTGCTCCGGTGCCAGGAAGCCCGCGGAACTGTGCGTCAACACGGCATGGCTGGCGTGCCGGAACAGCGACTACGAGGCCCACAATCCGCTCTTCGAGGCAGGCACGGAAACGGCGTGCGACGGTCGGGACAACGACTGCGACGGGTCCACCGACGAGGATTTCTCGTTCGTGGGCATGAACGGGGTGACGGTGGGTGGCGTGGGCGCCGCTTGCGGGACCGGACGATGCGGCGGAGGCTACTCGGCCTGCCGCGGCGACAAGCTGGGGACATACTGCCCGACGGAGCAGAGTCCGGGCCCGACGTCGGAAACGTGCAACGGCCAGGACGACGACTGCGATGGCTTGGTGGACGACCACAACGCGGAGTCCTCGTGCAGCGCGCCCAACGCCACTTCGGCGTGCACGGGTGGTGAGTGCGCCATCGCGTCGTGCTCCACCTGGTTCTACAACCTCGATGGGCTGTACGCGAACGGGTGCGAGTGCCAGGCCGACAGCCGCGACATCCAGGGGCTGGGAACGACCTGCGAGACCGCGGTCGATATGGGGACGTTGACCGACAGCATCTCGGGCCAGGCGGCGACCACGATGGACGGCCGCATCGTCCCCGGCGACGAGGACTGGTTCCAGGTATCGGTCACGAACACGGTGCAGTCGGGCACCTTCGCCGAGCCGGGCGACGAGGCCTACGGGATCCGGATCTGGCTGGAGGCGGGCAACTCGGATGCGTGCGTCCGCTTCCAGGTGTACTCGTCCTGCTCGGCCTCGGCGACTTGTGGGACGGGCGTCAACGAGGACCTGACGTCCTACGACGACAATTTCGTCCTCGAGCGCCCGTGCGTCGATCCGGACCCGGTCGCTCGCGGGATCTGGGGATGCTGCGTTTCCGGAGCCTGCGAGCCCGGCGGCAGCCCAGACGCGTGCTGCGACAGTTCGGACTTCTGCTCGACACTTCCGTACCACTACTGCGATCAGGGTGTGACTTCGAAGACCTACCTGATCCGCGTGTTCCGCATGTCGACGTGCGAAGCGGCCACCGACTGCGCCCAGACGGCCTACCAGTTGAAGGCGAAGAACGTGTACTGACGGGCGGCAACGAGCCTTCCGCGGGCGTATTCGTGCGGACGATCACCTTTCGGGGCCTGCGGTTCAGGGCGAAGCCGGGACCTGCCCCGACCAGAGATGAACGCGGTTCCGACCGCTCTTCTTGGCCTGGTACAGGGCTTCGTCCGCCCGGTTCAGGAGGCACTCGAGGTCCACCTCTTCGCCGGGGCGCAGGCCGGCGACTCCGAGGCTGATCGTGATGGACGCGGGACCCGAACCCCCGTTCAGCGCCAGGTTCTCGATGCCCTTGCGGGTCCGCTCGGCCAAAACGCAGGCGACTTCGGGGGACGTTTCGGGAAGCAGCAGGACGAATTCCTCGCCCCCGTACCGTCCCACGATGTCGGAAGCGCGGTGATTCCCGTCCAGGCAGGCCGAAACCTCGCGCAACAGGCGGTCTCCCGCCAGATGGCCGTGCTCGTCGTTGACGGCCTTGAAACGATCGACGTCCACGAGGGCGACCGAAAAGTCGCGTCCGTACCTCTGGGCCACCCGGAGCATCGAGTTGGCCTGGTCCAACAGGTGCCTTCGGCTGGCCATGCCCGTCAGTTCGTCCGTGGCGGCGAGGACCCGTTGCCGGGCTTCCAGCCGCTTCAGGACCGTGCCGAACCGTTCGACGATGACCGCCACTCCGACGAACAGCGAACCCAGGCTGGCGTAAGAAATCGCATGCAGCCACCCGGTGGAGATCGTCTCCACGGGGACGCTGAACCAGCGGGTCTCGGACAGGCCGTACGCCAGCACGCTCAGTGCGATGGCCCCCGCGCGGGTCAGGGGTTCCTCCGGCGCGAACAGCAGGAATCCCACCGGGATGCCGCACAGCAGGTAGACGTTCACGCCGCTGTCCGACGACAGCAGGAAGGTGAGCGACAGCGCCTGGAGCAGGAACAGGCTGCCGACCCATGACCGCGAAAGCCGGTAGTTCCCTCGGCGGTTGAGCCAGACCGTGAAGGCGTATCCGACCCCGGCGGCCAGGTTCACCAGGATCGGGCGGAGCAGCCCCAGGGGAAGCAGCAGGGCAACCAGGAGGACCGATCCGCCTACGCCGACCAGCGCCGAGAGGTTCGCGACCTCGACGTTCGCGACGAGGTGAAGGGGGGCGGCATCCGCGCCGCTTCGTCGGACCCACTCCACCTGGCGCTGCAGCAGCATGTCGTCTCCGGTCGCCTTTGCCAGCCGAACCGTGGCCTTGCCTATTCTGGTCTTTGGAATCCGACAATGACAAAGGAACGACGGCATGGGGTGGGTGCGCCGCCGATTCTGCGACAGCGGCGTCGGGGAAAGGAACGTCCGGTCCCGGCGCGTCGGGCGATGAGGCCAGGTCCGCCGCCGCATGCCGGCAGCCCGGCATCAGGCCGTCATGCGTTGACGTTGCCGGCGTCCTTGCGATAGGGTGCATCGACTCGCCAACGGGATTCCCATGGCTTTGCGGCTTGCGCTGGTATCGCCTTCCCAGGTTCGCTCCGGCCCCGTCGGGGCGAGCCGCGGATCGATCCCTCCCCTTGGCCTGGCGTACCTTGCTGCGAACGTAGACCGGGGCCGGTACGACGTCCGGGTGTTCGATCCCGGCGCGACCGGGCAGTCGGAAACCGAACTGCTGGGCGAGCTGCGGTCCTGGGGCCCGGCGCTGGTCGGGTTCTCGACGTACACCCCTACCGCCGGTGTCGTGGCTCGCCTGGGCGCCGCGCTGAGGGCCGCGATGCCCGGGATCAAGTTGGTGGCCGGTGGTCCCCATCCATCCGCGCTTCCCGGGCAGGCCCTCGAGGCCGATCCGTCGCTGGACGCAGTGGTCGTCGGCGAAGGCGAATGGACCTTTTCCGAACTCGTGGACGCGTACCTTGCCGGTGGGGACAACCAGGATCCCGCATTGGTCCCAGGCGCGTGGACCCGGCGCGATGGACGGTCGGTGATGGGTCCGATCCGACCTGCCACCCGGAGCCTGGACGACCTGTGCCAACCGGCCTGGGACCTGTTCGACCTCGACCGCTATTCGGGATTCTTCCACTTCACGGACCGGCCCCGGCGTGCGACCGCCATCTCCTTCTCGCGGGGCTGTGCGGAACGCTGCCTGTTCTGCCAGCGGATCCTCGGCGACGTCTGCCGGGTGCGCACGATCTCCAGCGTGGTCGCCGAGGTGCGCCGCAACATCGAGTGCTTCGGGTCGAAGGAGTTTGCCGTCCTCGACTATTCCATGCTGGGGAAGCGGGACCACGCCTTCGAGTTCTGCGAGGCGCTGATCCGATCCGGCCTTGGCAGGCGCGCCGAGTGGAGCTTCCAGTGCCGGGTGGACCACGCGGATCCCGAGATCTTCCGGATCGCACGTCGCGCCGGCTGCCGGTCGGTGTCGATGGGCGCCGAGTCGGGCGACGAGATGGTGTTGAAGCGGACGGGGAAGGGCACGCGCCCCGAGCAGGCCGTCCAGGCGGTGCGCTGGGCCAGGGAGGCCGGCCTGCTGACGGACGTCGGTTACATCATCGGCCTGCCGTGGGACACGCACCAGACCATCGGTGCGACCATCGCTCAGGCCGTGCGCGTGAACTCGAACATGGCGTTCTTCTCCCGACTGACCCCCTCTCCGGGTACCGCGGTGGCATCCATGGCGCAGAAGGGGATCGGCGGGCTGCGCCTGCTCGACGGTGGCTGGGACCTCTACGACCGCCACAACGGCGGTTGTGCGGAACTGGCGACGGTGTCCGACCAGGAACTGACGCGCCTCCAGTTGCGCGCGTATCTGCGCTTCTACCTGCGCCCTCGGCACCTGCCGGCGATCCTCCGTGTCATCCGTTTCCCGGTGATGGTCCGCTTCGGATGGACGGTCCTGGCCAGCCTCGTCACACCCCTCCTGCGGCGCCTGCGGGAGCGGCTGGGATGGGGCCGGAAGGTTCCGGCCTGAGACGCATGGCCACTCAGTGATCATGGCGATGGTGGAGGTCGGGCTGGTGCGGGTGCTCGTGGGCCACGGGCGCGTGCCGGTGGACATGGGTATGCCAACCGGCGGGCGGTACGGGACCATGGTCGTGGTCGTGGTGATGGTCGTCGTGCCGGTGGGCATGCAGGTGGACAACCGGCTCGTGTCGATGACGGTGGCCGTGCCTCTCGAAGGCGGCAAGGAGCAGCGCGGCAAGCATCCCCGCCCCGCCCGCCACTTGCCAGCCCGTGAACGCCTCGCCGAGGAGGGTCCAGGCCACCAGCGCGCCGAAGAACGGGGCCATGGCGAACAGCATCTGCGATCGGGTGGCCCCGAGCTGCTGGGCCCCGGCGACGTAGAGAACCAGCGACAGTCCGTACCCGATCGCGCCGACGAGCAGGGCGCCGGCCACCGCGCCGGGGGGCAGTTCGGCAGGCCCGAGGGCCAGGCCGAGGACGATGTTGAACCCACCCGCGATCAACCCTTTCACGAAGGTGGACTGGGCCGGCGTGAAGCCGTCGATGGTCGCCGTCAGGTTGTTGTCGATGGCCCAGCAGAAGCAGGCCGCGGTGACCAGCAGGGCGGGAACCCCGGCCTCGAACCCGGACGGGGCCGCGAGGATCGTCCCCGCCACCAGGACGATGGAGGCCGCCGCCCAGGTGCGCCGACCGACGTGCTCGTGGAACGCCGCCCAGGCGAGCAGGGCCGTCGCCACCGGTTCCACGTTCAGCCACAGCGCCACGGAGGCGGCCGGGGCCTTCGACAGGCCCGACATCAGCAGCACCGGGGCGAGGATGCCCCCGGCGACCACGGCCCCTGCCAGGCGAAGGACGTTCCGCCGGTCCAGGGGTGCGGGGCGATTCCGGATCGCGGCCGGAAGCACGGCCAGCGCCGCGCCCAGGTAGAGCAGCCCGGCAAGCAGGACCGGCGAGAGCGGGCCCAGCAGGGCCTTCGCGGCCGGGGTCGTGGCCCCGAAGAGGACCGCCGAAACAATGCAGCCCACCAGGGGCCGGGTCGCGGACCGCGTCATGTCGGCCTCACCGGGATCGTTCCAGCACGGCGTACCACATCCCGTTGAACGTTCCTTCGTCCCGGATCGTGAACCCGACGTCCCCGGCCAGCCTGCGCCAGCCGGCCTTCGATGTCAGCAGGAAGCAGAAGACGTTCGCCAGCGAGAAGGTGGCCCAGCCCGGCACCCACACGACCATCAGGAAACGGCCGCCGGGCTTGAGCACACGGTGGATCTGGGCCAGCGCCGCCTTCTTGTGCTGCTTGAGGTGATCGATCACGTGTGCGCTCACCGCGCTGTCGAAGTGGGCGTCGGGGAACGGCAGCGACGTCAGGTCGCCCTGCTGGATCCGGACCCGGTCGGACAGGCCCGCGATGCGGAGGTTCCGTTCGAGCAGCGCGCGGCCGCCGCCGTCGATGTAGTAGGCGTCGAACCGGTCCTGCGCGACGACGCTGCCGTTGCCCAGAACCTTCGACAGTTCCAGGGTCGTCCGCCCGCCACCGCACCCGGCGTCCAGCACCAGGTCGCGGTCGGACTGCAGCAGATCGACCAGCGGGAGCGTGGCGAAGTCCACCCGTTTCGACGTGCGCAGCAGCAACCCGCCGACGAAGCTGATCAACCCGAGGAGGGCCACCACGAACCAGGCCGGCCAGAGCCCGGGCCATTCCAGCTGCAGGCCGAAGGCGATGGTCAGCAGCGCCGCGGTCGCGAGCCACGGTCCGTTGATGGCGCCCCACGACCAGCCGAAGTCGATCCCGGCGTCGTCCGGGGCACGCCTGCGGAAACGCTCCATCAGGCGACCGAACCGGTCGGGCGCGAGCGAGTACACGGACCCGAACACGACCGCGATGCCCACCAGGTGGAACAGGGCGACCAGGACCAGGACGCCCGCGACGGCCTCGAGCTTCGGGAACCACACCATCAAGGCGATTCCCGCGACCAGCCCCGCGATCCCGACCAGCCAGCCGTGGCTGTGCGCCCGCGTACCGCTCTTCACGATGCATTTCCTCCTGTCGCGGTGAGGCCCGCGACGATCAGGGACACGATGTTCTTCACTGCCCGGTCCGGGAACGCGCCGCCGTGGACGCCGATGCGCTCGAACAGAGCCAGGCTGTGCAGCGACGCGAGGAGCGTCAGCGCCGCGGCCTGGACCCGCTGGGCGTCGGCCGTGATCCCTCCCGGGTCGCGGTGTCCTTCGATGCAGGCCATCACGGCGTCCGCGAGGCGATGCAGGGGCATCCGGCTCTCCCCGTCCGCCAGTTCGTCCAGGTTGAACCCGGGGTGGGTGACCAGTTGCACCAGCACGGGCATCGCGTCGCGGAAGTACGCCAGGATCCGGAGGGCGAGGGCCTCCAGTTCCGGCTGGAACCCGCGCTTCCGGCCGGGGCGCCGCGGGTCCCCGAGGTCGAGCGGCGGCGGGATCATGGCTGCGAAGAAGAGGTCCAGCTTGGTCTTGTGCCGCTGGTAGAGGACGGCCTCGGAAACCCCGGCCTGGCGAGCGATCTCCCGCGTCGAAGCGCCGAAGCCGTTCTCGCTGAAAACCTCGCGGGCCGCCTGCAGCACCGTTTCGTCGCTGACCTGCTTGTGTCGCCCCATCGATGCGCCTCCAGGATCAGCGGCCCTCTCCAGGTCGATGTATAAGCAAGCACACGCTTATATATATCGGGTGGAGCGAGGTGTCAAGGAGGGGCCCCCACGCGAAGTCGATCGACCCGATGGAGGCGGTCCAAGGCGGAACGGTCCGCCACCGATCCCGCTGGCATGCCGGATGCATCGGATCAGGGAGTGGCGCCGGCGGGTGCCGGGTCCTGCGGCAAGGGGCGTGAAGCACCGCGGTCGTTCAGGGAGGTACGCAGGGAACATCGGACTCCATCGTGCTGATGGACAGGGCCATCGAACTGATGGAGTCGGCAAGTGGAATGCCGATGATGCAGAAAGCCGTTCATCCGTGGGATGGAGAGCCGCACGGCCTCGAACCCGAGCCGGGCACAAACCCCGCTCCAGCGCTCGTCGTCGGCCTGTCCGCCATCACGGTGGGCATCGCGGTATTGATCGGCTGGCAGTTCGACATTCCCGTGCTGAAGAGCGTGCTGCCGTCGTTCGTGACGATGAAGGCCAACACGGCCGGGGGCTTCATCCTGGCCGGCTTGTCGCTGGTCCTGTGGACCCGTCCCTCCCGTTCCGCCGTGGCGCGACCCCTGGCCCTTGTGTGCGCGGGCCTCACGGCCCTGCTGGGGCTGCTCACCCTCGTCCAGTACCTCCTTGGCCTGGATCTCGGGATCGACCAGGCGCTGTTCCGGGATCGGGCAGGAGCGGCGGGGGCGCTGTGGCCCGGTCGCATGCCCCCGGCGGCCGCCATCAACTTCCTCCTGCTGGGGTGCGGGCTGCTGTTTGCGTCCGGCCGCCGAACCATCCTGCCGATGCAGTGCGTGGCCCTGCTGACGGGCCTGATGGCCCTGCTGCCGTTGATGGGGTACCTGTACGGCGCAAGCGAGCTCATCGGTGTCGGCCCATACTCGCAGATGGCGGTCCACACGGCCTTCCTGTTCGTCCTCCTGAGCCTGGGCGTCCTGCTCCTGCACCGGACCGAAGGGCTGATGAAGGCGGCCACCAGCGACACCCCGGGCGGGTGGCTGGTCCGGGAAATGGTGCCCTTCGCGGTGCTGCTTCCCCCGGTGCTCGGATGGTTCCGGGTGCAGGGCGAACGGGGCGGCTACTTCGACAGCCCTCTCGGCACGGCACTCATGATGGTCTGCCTGATGGTCCTCTTCACCGGTCAGATCTCCTGGTCGGCGCATGCGCTGAACGTGGCGGAGGCCGGACGAAGGCTGGCCGAGCAGGCCGACTTGACGGGGCGCCGTCAGACGATGCGCGCCCTGGAAGCGTCCGAGATTCGCTACCGCCGCCTGTTCGAAGCCGCCAAGGACGGAATCCTGATCCTGGAGGCGGACACCGGGAAGATCGTCGATGTCAACCCCTTCCTGATGGAGTTGACGGGCTACCCGCGCGAGGACTTCCTGGGCCTGCACCTCTGGGAGATCGGGGCGTTCAGGGACATCGCCGCCTCCAAGGATTCGTTCGCCGAGCTCCAGATCCAGAACTACGTGCGGTACGACGACCTTCCCTTGAAGGCATGCGACGGAAGGGAGATCGCCGTCGAGTTCGTCAGCAACTGCTATACGGTGGACGGCCTGAACGTGATCCAGTGCAACATCCGCGACATCACCGTGCGCAAACAGGCCGAGCAGGCCCTGCAGCACAGCGAAGAGCGGTTCCGAGTGCTGTTCGAGCAGGCCGCGGACAGCATCCTCGTGCTGGAGATCCGGTCGGAAGGCCCCCCGATCATCCGGGACGTGAACATCGCAACCTTGAGGCTCCTGGGATACGCCCGGGACGAACTGATCGGCCAGCCCGTGTCATTCCTGGAGGCGGAGCCCGGTTCTTCCAGGGCGGTTGACGAAAGGCTTCGGAACAGGCCTCCCGGGACGGGAATTTCGTTCGAGATCCGGCATGCCTGCAAGGACGGCACGATCCTGGAATTCGAGTGTTCCATGCGGGAAATCCACATCGGTCGCGCCACCTATGCGATATCGGTCGAGCGCGACATCACCCAGCGGAAACTGACCGAGGCCGCGGCCCGCCATCAGCAGAAACTGGAGTCCATCGGGACCCTGGCAAGCGGGGTGGCGCACGAGATCAACAACCCCCTGAACGTGATCATGAACTACGGTCAACTGCTCCTCGACAACCCGGGTGACGAGGCGAAGGTGAAGGACTTCGCCCACAACGTCCTGAAGGAGAGCGAGCGCATGGCCGTCATCGTGCGGAACCTGCTGAGCTTCGCCCGGCAGGACAAGAATACCTTCAGCCCCGCGCAGATTGCCGACATCGTCCAGACGACCCTGTCGCTGGTTCGCGTGGTCCTGCGGAAGGACCAGATCACGATCCAGTGCGAGATCCCCGAGGGCCTTCCGGCCATCAAGTGCCGGTCCCAGCAGATCCAGCAGGTGGTCATGAACCTGCTGATCAACGGGCGGGATGCGCTGAACGAGCGCCATCCGAAGGCCGGCGACGACAAGACCATCCGGATCGTCGCGGCTTCCTTCGTGAAGGAAGGGGCCGATTGGGTGCGACTGACCGTGGAGGACCACGGATGCGGCATCCCCGCGGATGTCGCCGGCAGGGTGTTCGACCCGTTCTTCACGACGAAGGGGCGCGACCAGGGCACGGGACTGGGCCTTTCGATCAGCCACGGCATCGTGCGGGAACACCAGGGGATGCTCTGGTTCGAAACCGAACCGGGCAAGGGAACGCGGTTCCACCTGGACCTGCCGGTCGACAACGGGATGTCGTTCCCGAACCCGGTGGACGCGTAGGCGGCGACGATGCGGGAGGCGCAGCATGGCCAGGGTCCTGGTTGTTGATGACGAAGAGGGGATCCGGAGGACCACCGAGATATTCCTGCGGGCGGCGGGGCACGAGGTCGAGACCTCCGGGAACGTGGCCGATGCGCTGGAACGGGCCGCCGGGCAGGAGTTCGACGTGATCCTGTCGGACATCGTGATGCCGGGCGATGACGGCATGCGTCTGCTGGAGATCGTGCGTCGGCGCTCGCCCCTGACGCAGTTCATCCTGATTACGGGCGAGCCGACCCTGGAGACGGCGACCGACGCCCTGCGCCTGGGTGCGTTCGACTATCTGCCCAAGCCGGTGAGGAAGGAGACGCTGTGCCGGGTGGTGGCGAGGGCCGGGAGGGAAAAGGTCCTGCTGGAGAAGAACCAGCGCATGCACGAGCAGATCCGAAGGCATCGCGAGAAGCTGGAACTGCTGGTCGCGGAACGTACCAGCAGCCTCAGTGCAATGGCCGAACAACTGCGAGGCGCCCTGGCGCGTCTTGCGACGACGCTGGAGGGAACGACCCTGGCCCTGTCCATGGCCATCGAGATGCGCGACCCCTACACTGCCGGGCACCAGCGCCGGGTGGCAGAACTCGCGTGCGCGGTCTGGGACCGCCTGTCGCTTCATCGCGACGCACGGGACGGGGTGCGAATCGCCGGGCTTCTGCACGACCTGGGCAAGATCCGGATCCCGGTGGACATCCTGTGCAAGCCGTCGCGCCTGACTCCCGCCGAGTTCTCGCTGATCCGGGAACACCCGGTCGCCGCATGGGAAATCCTGAAACGGGTCGAGTTCCCCTGGCCCGTGGCGACCATCGTCCGGCAGCACCACGAGAGGCTCGACGGGAGCGGGTACCCGGACGGGCTGGAGGACGCCGACCTCCTGCGGGAATCCTGCGTGCTGGCCATCGCGGACGTTGTCGAGGCCATGGCGTCCCACAGGCCGTACCGTGCGGCCCTGGGAGTCGACGCGGCCCTCGCGGAGATCGTGCGGGGGCGTGGCACCGCATACTGGTCCGACGCGGTGGATGCCTGCGTGCAGGTCTTTCGCGAGGACGGGTTCGTGTTTCCGGATTGAACCCGACCGGGTACCGGCCGTGACCTTGCCCTTACGCCGCCGCGGCCTTCGTCCGGTTCAGGTGGAAGAACACGGCCATCAGCAAGGCGGCCAGGGTCGCCGTGACCGCGCCGAAGTAGAACGGGACGCTGGAGTCGACCCGGTCGTACAGCACGCCCGCGATGATGCTGGCGGGCAGCAGCGTCAGGCCCAGCATGGCGTTGTAGATGCCCAGGCCGGTGCCCTGCTTGTTGGCGTCCAGCAGGTCGGACACGAAGGCCTTCTGGATGCCGTCCGTCGCGGCCGAATACAAGCCGTAGGCCGCGAACAGCACGAAGATCGCGCGCACGTCCTGCGTGTAGCCGAAGCCGAAATAGACCGCGGCGTACACCAGGTATCCGAACACCAGCACCCGCTCGCGGCCGATCCTGTCGGAATGCCTGCCGATGGGGATGGACAGCAGCACCGACACGACGTTGAACACCAGGTACACCAGCGGGATGTAGGCGACCTTCACGCCCACCTCGTTCGCCTTGACGATCAGCAGCGCGTCGGTCGAGTTCCCCAGCGTGAACAGGAAGACGATCCCCAGCAGCAGGTAGTAGCGGCGGGGGAAGTCCCGGAACCGGAAGCGCCGGTACAGGCTCTCCTTGGGCTTCGCCGCCTCGCGGATCAGCAGCAGGATCGCCAGCACGCCGACCACCGCCGGGATCGCCGCCAGCAGGAAGACGCTGCGGTAGTCCTCGGGCAGCACCTGCAGCAGCGCGAACGCCAGCAGGGGCCCCAGGATCGCGCCGCTGTTGTCCATGGCCTTGTGCAGCCCGAAGCTGCGGCCCATGTCGCCCGTCGTCGCGGACCCGGCCACCAGGCTGTCGCGGGGCGCCGTCCGCACGCCCTTCCCGAACCGTTCCACGAACCGCAGGCCCAGCACCTGCAACGGCGACGTGACCATCGCGTAGATCGGCGTGACGATCGCCGTGACCGCGTACCCGATGACCATGAACGGCTTGTTCCGGCCGATCCGGTCGCTGTAGAACCCGGAAGCGGCCTTGACCAGCGCGGCGGTGCTTTCCGCGATGCCCTCGATGACGGACAGCGTGGTCTTCGACGCCCCCAGCGACATCAGGAACAGGGGCATGATCGAGTAGACCATCTTCGTGGAGGTGTCGGTCAGGAAGCTGACCAGGCCCGCATAGAAGATGTTCCGGTTGAACCCCAGCACGGTATCGTCGCGGTCCGCCGGCGCCTTGCGGTCCCCGCCCGCCGATCCCGCTTGTGATGTCCCCTGCGGCTTCACGCTCAGGCCCCCGCTTCCCGCGCCCCCGGCACTGGGACGATTCTACACGGATGTCGATCGATGCTCGCGAGCGGCCTCCCGAAGGCCCAGCAGGCGTTCGCCCGCGGCGCGAAGGGTGTCCTCGCGCTTCGCGAAGTGGAGCCGGATGAAGTTGCGGACCACCTGACCGGGGTGCCGCGACGGTCCTGTGGTGGTTCACGGCGTCCATCGGCTTGGCTGGCCTGGTCTGCTGACAACAGAATTCCCGATCCGCCCTGTGGAGCCGGATCCGTTACCTTAGGGCGTGGACGCGAGGTGCGAGGAAGGACGAATGAACCGGTCGAGTCGCCTTTTTCCGACATCGCCACGCTCCTTCCCCGGCAAGCGCCTCGTCGATATCGGCCTGCGCTGTGCCCACCTGGTGGGCGTGGCCGGCATGGGCGGCGGCTTCCTGTTCGGCCTGCCCGAGGCGCAGTGGCAGGCGTTCGGGCAACTCACCCTGGCCAGCGGCGGGCTGCTCGTCCTGCTGTACGTCTGGACGAGCGCCGACTGGCTGCTGCAGGTGAAGGGGCAGGCCATCCTCCTCAAGTTGGTCCTGCTGGGCCTGGCCCATTTCCTGCCCGAGTGGAGGGCGCTCCTCTTCGTCGCGGTCATCGTTCTGTCCGGCGTCTTCGCCCATGCGCCCAAGGGGGTGCGCGGCTACGCGTGGGGGCGTGTTCTCGAGTAGGTTCAGCGCCGGGTCCCCCAGTCCTTGAAATGGATCTTCGCGCCGTCCTTCGTCGTCATCGTGCCCATGTCCGGCCTCCCGTGGCGGCCCTATCGGGGTGCCCGCCCTATCGCTTCCCGATTTCCGTCTCGACCTCCCTTGCCCCCTGGGCGTAGAACCCCTCCTCCTCGGGGGCCAGTTCCCGCAGCAATCGCAGGAACTCGCCGGCGTGCACGCGCTCCTCGTCGGCGATGTCCTTCAACACCTCGATGGCGAGCTTGTTGTGGGTGGACTCGGCAAGCTGCATGTACATCTGGATGGCCTCGTATTCCGCGGCCACCATGAAGCGAATTGCCCTGACCAGTTCCTCGTCCGTGAGCTTCCGGTCGTTGGCCAATCCCGAGAACGGTGATCCGAATGCTGGCATGGTCCTTCTCCTTTCGTGCCCGCTGCCGGTCACCGCAACATCCGGGCCACGCAGAGAGTGCTGGCAGGGCGGGCACTTGGGTGGCGGACGGCCCGGGGGCGTGACGCGGGACAATCGTATTGAACGAGGGCGATTCAACCGGATGCGGGCGTCGGGGAGCGGATGAGCCCCGGCGTCATTGCCGACTGCCGTAGAAGGTCGCGTCGGGGTGGTAGTCGAAGCCGCCCAGCGTCAGCGTGACGTCCCACACGCACTGCTGGTCGGCGGGTTGCCCGCCCAGCGCGTCGAACTTCATGTCCTGGTTCTTGTCGAGGATGGCGCACGGCTGGTCGGCCAGGTACTTCGTCCCGTCGGCCACCGGCGTGCCCAGCTCGAAGTTGCTGGTCGTGGTGTCCAGGCCGGTCAGGAAGCCGCGGATGTAGGCCCCGCCCGCCGTGATCAGTTGGTTGCATGCCGCCTCGGCGAGGGTCGCATCGACGGCGCCGCCGGACTGCGCGACGAGGTTGGCCGCGAAGTCGTGGCAGCAGGTCTGGGCGGCCAGGCATGCCTTCCCGGCCATCACGGCTTCCAGCAGGGTCTCGAACGAATCCACCGGGGGGGTGCCGTCCGCGCCGTCGCCGTACACTTGCGTCAGCAGGAGTCTCTCCACCACGAAGTCCAGCAGGTGGCCGTACTGCAGGCCCACCGGGTGCCGTGTGATGGCCAGCCCGGTGTTCGCCGCCGCCAGGCGGGCCTCGATGGCGGTCGTGATGGTGCCGGTCAATCCGGGCATCGACGCCAGCGACAGTTGGACATCGCCGCACGTGGGGTCGCTGGGGTCGCAGTTCTTGAAGAACGTCCAATGGAAGACCACCGAGTGCCACTTCTCGGTGCAGCCGCCCAGCGCGATCAGGCCGTCCGGGTCGGGTTCGTGCGTGCAGGTCATCGTGGACAGCAACTTCAGTTTCCGGAGGGAGTCAGAGGGGCTGACTTCCCAGAAAATGACGTCGGTACAGGTGGTGGGGTTGGCCTTGTCCGGGCACTGGCTTTCCAGCAGGGCCTTCACGTTGGCGTCCAGGATGCCGCGCAAGATCAGGCCGAGCGGCGTCAGGTGGTCGATCTGCGGGTTGTTGACGTCGATGAAGGTCGCCGCGCACAACTGCTGCAGTGCGCTGTCGATGGTCCCCCACAGTTGCAGGTCGCACATCAATTTCAGGATCGCGCCGGTCGGGCTGTCCAGGAAGTCGATGATGTAGTTGACCACCAGCGCCACCTGCGGCGGCAGGCCCGACACCATGTCCAGCGTGGTGGTGATGTCGTACGAGCCGACGATCCGCGTGGGGATGTCGTTCAGCGGGCACTCGACGAACCGCTTGCCGCCCCAATAGACCACAACGTCGTCCACGCAACCGTAGGCCTTCGGCACGTCCGGGGCGCTCGTTTCAGTCGCGGTGCAGAAGATCGTGTAGGTCTGCGTCAGGTCGGTATCGAGGTACGGCAGCGTATCGAACTTGGCGGCCGTGTGGATGTCGAGCGGACCCATTCCCATCGTCGCGCTGGGCAGGGCATCCGCCTTGAGGCTGGCGCACTGGTACGGGGTGGCGGCGGATTTCTTGAACAGCTTGATCTTGCCCTGGCTGAGCAGGGGGTAGGCCCCGACGTAGTCCGCGAAGGCGACCGTCAGGGGGATCTTCACTTTCCCGTTGACCAGGACGTTGAACGGGATGCAGATGCCAGTGCCCGAAATGCACGCCTGGAATCTGCATCCACCGGTCATCGATTCCTGGGGACTTTCGACGACGACGGAGGCGATGCCGTTTTCGTCCGTGAGCGCGGACCCGTGGTCCAGCGCGCAGAGGTTGTCGGCATCCTCCACCTTCTGGAACGTCATCTCCAGGCCGACGACCGCGGCGGTGCAGGACGTGACCTTCGCCCGCATTTGCAGGGGCGTGTTGAAGGGGAGTTCGATGTGGTACCCGTCGTTGGGGTCGTCCATCGGGTCCACGTACCCGAGGTTCGGCGGGCACGCAGAATCGAACCCATCGACCACGGTGTCGCCGGGCGCCTCGGCCTCCGGGACATCCCCGGGCAGGTCCGAATCCCCGGACGCCACATCCAGCAGTCGTTCGCTTGAACAGCCTGAACACGCCAGGGCCCACAGGAGGCACGCCGCCACGCCCAGAGGGAGCCTCAACCGCATCTTCATGGCCATGGTCCCTTCCCGATGCGTTCGAAACGAGCGTAGCACCCCGTGCACGAACGCGACAGGACGATCGGGTGCCGCGTGTCGTTCCGACGATGCCGACCGGTTGAACCCACCCCCCGCGATACCGCATACTGCGGTCCGGGCATGGGTGTGGACCTCGGGGGGTACCGCCGGTCAAACCGGAGGCGTGATGCGATCATTCTGTCGGGCCTGCCTGGCCGCAGTGCTGATGCTGGGGGCCTGCCTGCCCTCGAAGGCGCCGGTGGATGCGGGCGCGGACCTCGTGCCCGACGGGGACGGCCTGCCTGGGGATCCGGGGTCCGGGGACCTCGGACCGTTCGACGTGCCCGCGACGGGCGACGCAGCGAACGACGAAGCGGCGGCCGACGCGGACGGAGTGTGCGAGGAGGGGTGCCCATGAAGGTGAACACACGGGTGCTGGTCGGACTGCTGCTCCTCGGTTTCGCGGCGTGCGCAAGTTCGCCCGCCGGACCTGGGGCGACGGACCCGGGTCCCGATGCGGTCGCGGAGGGCGACTCTGCGGACGCGCCGCCAGACGATCCCGGGGGCCTTCCGAAGGACGGGTTGGACGCCGAGCCGGACGGAAAGCCGGTGGGGTGCGCCACCGAAATCCTGCCTCTGCACGACACGTCGGTGCCGATTTCCACCCTCCCCGGCGAAACCTTCACGGTCCGGGCGAAGGTCCTGGATACAACGAAGGGCAAGCCAGCGGCCGGCTTGACCATCCACTTCGCGATCACGCGTGTCGTCGATGCGGACGGCAACACCGTCGACCAGTTCGACGGGACGTTCGAATCCGCCGACGTTCAGACGGACTCGGACGGTTTCGTCAGTGACGGCTTCCGCACGTTGGCGATCTGCGGCATCACGTACACGCTGGAACTGAGCCCGGCGAGCGGGAACTGCGGGTCCACGTCCCTGGACGTGAGCGTGCCGTGCCTGGTCTGCGGCTGCGCGAACGTGGCGCTGGCCTACGACGGCGTCTTTCCGGCAAGCTCCCTGGTCGACTTCGACCTCTACGTGCTGCCCGAAACCTACGGGTGCGATCAACTGCAGAGCGGGACGCCGGCCCCGGTGGACTCGGTCATCGCGGATCGCACCATCGGGAACCTGTCCGGGACCGCCGGCTTCGACTGCCTGCCGGCGGGTTCCTACTACACGTTGTACGGGGTGGGGCACCGGGCCGGGTCGCCATGCGTGGTGACCAGCGGCTGCAACGAGGGCATGTTCGTCAAGCCGGGCGCGTGCGCCAACCAGACGGTCAAGATGTATGATCTGCTCCTGAACCCCACCGGCCCGTACGACTGCATCGACCATTTCGACTTCACCAACGTGGTCAAGCAGTGCACAGGCGGGGACACGACGGTCGTGTCCTGTACCACGGACACCGGCGACCTGGGCCAGAGGATCTGCTGTGTTCTGGCCGAAACGATCCAGTTCTTCGCGAATCCTGGCCTCACGCTGATCGAAACCCTGCAGTCCCTCGCCAGCCCCTGGGTCGGCACCCTCATCGCGGAAAACACCTTCGGCCTGTTCAAGGACGCCGTGGCCAAGGTCGTGACCGACTGGGTGCTGAACAGTTCGCCGCCGTACGTCCAGGACTTCATGAGGTTCGGCAACGCGATGATCCAGACGATCACGCAGGCCGAACTGACGTCGAGCCTGCGGCTGTCCAAGCTGAACAACAACTTCAGCATGCAGGGCGATCAGTCCTGGAAGACCCTGGTGCTGTACTGGGGGTACGGCTGCGCCCCGGCGTCGCCGGACTACCTGCAGTGCAGCCGGATTGTGCTGGACCTGGAGGCGCTGGACATACTCGTGTTCCCGAAGATTCTGCAGGACGGCAAGTTCACGGCGCTCATGGCGGACTACGACAAACTGATCATCGACCAGCACGCCATCGGGCTGAACTACGGCCGGATGGTCCAGTACGTGCTGAACGAGGTCGTCATCAAGCGACTCACTGGCGGCAAGGCCCACAGCCTCACGGAGGTCGCGCACCTGTGGCTGGACTGCACGGCCCTCTCGCAGGGCATCCTGGCCCAGGTCGCCACGACCTTCGGCGGCACCCAGGCGGACATCGAGGGCATCTGCAACCAGGCCGTGGACAGCGTCATCGCCGGCGCGGTCGGCTGGATCGACCGGTTGTCGATCGACACCCCGATGTACGTCAGCGGGAGCGCCCGACTGGTGGACAGCAACTGCGACAACATGGTGGAGAAGATCACGAAGGGCCAGACCGCGGGGTACGTGCAGGGCGGCGCCTCCCAGGTCCCGATCACCGGCGACTTCGAGTGCATGCGCCTGTGACGGCGCCAGCCTATCGACTACATCATTCCACTGCCCTTCTCGGTGGTGTCGCCCATCATCCCCGGATTGTCCATCATGGACGAGGTGTCCTGCATCATCGTCCCGTCCGGGAGGATGCCCGCCGGGGCGCCGGCGCTGTTGCACTCGGCCGCAAGGCCGGACACCCCGAGGATCACGAAAGCAACGGGAACCAGGCTACGGATGGACATGAAGCCTCCTGTTGAAAACGGACCAAAATAGTAAGGATTAAAGGGCCCTCTGCCAGCGATGGCTCGGAAGTCGTTGTTCCGATGGTTCAAGCGCGGGGGTTTGGACGTCCCAGGACGACCCGGCTGCAGCGACGATGTCGAGGGCGGAAACCTCCGGAATCATGGAAATCCTTGATCCTGGCGGGCCGACTGGCTCCCGGGCCTTGACCCTTCGCACCCGGTCCCGGATACTCCGCGCTGGGTTCGGGCCCTGCACCCGACACCATCCCGGGGAATGGACACGATGCGACCGCGCGACAGGGTCCTGGTGTTCCTTTCTTCGACGTTCCTCGCTTTTGCGGCCTGGCGACTGGCCAATTCCCTGTTCACGTGGCTGGCCGGCGGGTTCTCGCCGGCGGTGCAGGCAGCGATGCTCGCCCACGGGAACGTCGGTCCGGTGCTGATCGGGTTCCTGGCGCTGTACCTGCCCCTCCACATCGTCCTGGCCCGCGGCTCGTTGCGCGAGTCGTTCGGCGCTCTGTACGCGTCCACCTCCGGCGTGTTGTTCATCATCGCGTCCTATTTTCTCCTCT
Source organism: uncultured Myxococcales bacterium (assembly GCA_903857665.1). Classification (GTDB taxonomy): domain Bacteria; phylum Myxococcota_A; class UBA9042; order DTJE01; family DTJE01; genus CAIZWN01. The sequence continues at coordinate 25,980 of CAIOFV010000066.1, read as the reverse complement.
CGAGGTCGTACGAAGCCAGCCCGATCGCGGTCCCGTTCGCGGCGCTGGCCATCGTCGGATGGTTCGAGGCGCGCAGGAGGCACCGGGCGCCCTGGAAGCGGGCCCTGGATGTCGCCGCGGGTGTCGCGGTCGCGCTGGACGCGTCACTGACGACACGCGACGGGCTCATCCGGCAGTTCATCATCGTGCTGGCCGGGTACACCGTGTTCCAGGTCGTCGCCGGATTCCGCAACGCCCTTCGACGATGGCCCCGGGGGGGCGACCGCCTGGCGGGCAGGCTCGCCGTATACGCCACCGGCCTGATGCTCGTTTTCGCGGTGCCGATGATGGGAGGCGCGAACTCCGGGAACTACTTCGAATGGTGGAAGGACGACTATTCGCCCTTCGACTACTTCCATCGGCTCGCCGCGCTGCTGTGGGTCGCTTCCGTCGCCCTCCATGTCCGGGCCGTCGGGAAGGCGCGAACGGATCGCGGCCAGAGGCTCCGGATGTTCGATTGGAGGCTCGTCGCACTGTGGCTGCCGCTGTTCTTCGGGGTCGAAATCGCACACAACCTGCACTACACGCCCTTCGAGGCCCCGGAACCCGCCCCGGCATCGGAACCGGTTGTGGTGTCGAAATACGCCCACCTGCGTGGATTCCCGGGACCGGACGCAGCCACCTGGTTCGTTTCGAACGGCAGGACCTGCGCCACCGAACGCTGCCACGCCGAACCGGCTGCCCAGCACGACCGCTCGGCGCACGGACGCGCCATGGAGAACCCGGCGTTCAAGGCGGAACTCGCCGTCTTCATCCGCGAGCAGGGGCGGGAGGCCGCGGACTATTGCCTGGCGTGCCACGCGCCGCTGGGCGTCATCGCATTCCCCGCGACCGGGGCGGACACCGACATCGACCCGCTGACTACCGACGAACCGGCCTTCACGGTCGGCGTCGGATGCGTCGTCTGCCACCGGGCTGTGCCGGACAAGGATCCCGATCGGATCGGGAACGCGTCGCTGACCCTTCGCCCCTTCGCGCTGGATCGGCAGCGCTACCTCGGCGAGGACCGCGACGAAACGCAGCCCCTGCACCGGCGGCTGATCCAGGCTGCCGTCGGCCTTCACCGCAGCAACATGCGGGTCCCGAAGGACGACTGGAACGCGATCTGCGGGGCCTGCCACGTGGTGCGGCTGCCACCGATCCTGGCGGTCACGGGGCACGAGCGGACGGTTGCCGATCACTACCTATCGTTTGTGGATTCACCATACGCACGCCAGGGGCTCACCTGCTCCACGTGTCACCAGCCCCGGTACAAGACGCATGAAGTGGGCTACAACACGGTCGATCACAACTACCTCGGGTCGGGGTCCTCGCTGCCGCACGGCGATCCCACGGACGACGCGGTGCGGGAGATCTCGCGCGGGTTCCTGGCGGGCCTCGGCGATATCACGTTGCGGTTGCAACTGAAGAGGGACCTCCCTCCGTGCCTCGGGGATCTGCCCCTCGCGGGCGAGGGATCGGACCTGCCCCTCGAACGAGGCCCCGACGACCCCTTTACCGGCGTCAACGGCAAGACGTCCTCCCGCGGGCTGCTGAAGGTCGCGCTGTCCGACATCGTGGTCCGCGACCACCGGCTGCAGGTCACGGTCGTGACGTCCAACGAGTGCGTCGGGCACGTGTTCCCGCCGGGAGGGGGGCTGCGGGCCTACCTGGTGGTCACCGTGCTCGATGCCGGCAACAACGTGGTCGGTTCCTACGGGGGCCTGGATTCCCGCGGCCGCCCGATCGACACGGATTCGAACCTCGGCAGCCGCTCGGCGGACATCCACGGGGTCGCGATCACCGACCGGCGATTCTGGAACGCCGCCTCGGTCCTTCGCGAACGGCGCCTGGAGCCTGGCGCCTCCGCAACCGACCACGTCATCCTGGACCTCAGCGGCGGCACGACCCCGACCACGCTCCAGGCCGAATGGTGGTTCCTGCGTCAGGAAGGCATGCGGGGAGGGGGCGAGGAATCGGGCAGGACGGCCCCCGTCCAGGTCGGCAAGGCCGTCGTGCCCATCATCGCCGGCCAGGTTCGGTTCGACGCCTTGAAATAGAAGAACCGCGCCGGGTTCCGACCTCGCGACAGATTCCGTCGCCGTCGTGGATGGCGCATGGGACGGGATCGACGCGGACCTGGCCGGCCTTCCGGACCCGGGGGAGCGGATCGATGCGACGGACCCGGGCACCGCGCCGGACGCGGACGACCCCGGCGCGCCGGAGGATCCCGCTTCATCCCATACCGATGAAGGTATCTGCGAGGTCCTTTCGCGTGCCGCCGCGTCCGGCCGCCTCCCCCGTCGTCTGGCAGGCCGAATCCGGTTGCATCGCGACGTGGATCTGCCGCTGGGCCTGAACGCCCAGGAAGTGGACGGGACCATCGACAACCGGATCCTGGGCACGCACCAGGCCATCGACCGTACCACGGCGGTCCGACGATGGCCGATCGAGGCGATGGAGGCGAGGGGGGCGCAGGCGGATCGCGGGCTGCAGTTGCCGTTCCCCGTGGCTGTGCGTCGGCATTCCCAGAACGCCCCGACTTCGCCGTCCTTGCAAATTCACCACAAAACGGTGAATATCCAACCATGATTCGACGCAACATTCAGGATTCCGTCCGGCGGGCGATGGCCGATACTCCGGTCGTTCTGCTCAACGGCGCACGGCAGACGGGCAAGACCACCCTGGCGCAGGAGCTGGCGACCGCGCCTGGAGTCCGGTATTTCACCTTGGATGATGCCGCCACGCTGGCACTGGCCGCTGGCGACCCGTCCGGGTTCATCCGCAACCTCACCGGCCCGGTCGTGATTGATGAAATCCAGAAGGCCCCGGACTTGTTTCCGGCCATCAAACTGGCAGTGGACAAGGAGCGTCGCCCTGGACATTTTCTGCTCACGGGTTCGGCCAACGTCATGATGTTGCCGCGCCTGTCTGAATCGCTCGCCGGGCGCATGGAGATCATCCCGCTGTTTCCGTTCTCCGCCGGCGAACTGACCGGGCTGCGCGAAGGTTTTGTGAACCGTCTGTTTGACGGCACCCTCGCGAAGGCGAAACCCATTCCCGCGAATGACGATCTTCCTGCCCGAATGGTCCGCGGCGGGTACCCGGAAGCCGTCCGGCGGGCCGACGACGATCGTCGGGGGGCGTGGTTTGCCTCCTACATTTCCACCATCCTGCAACGGGACGTACGCGATTTGGCGCGGGTCGATGGTCTATATGCCTTGCCGAACCTGCTCAAGTTGCTGGCCGCCCGCACCTCCGGATTGTTGAACGTGGCGGACGTGAGCCGCGACGCCGGTTTGCCGCACACGACGTTGACCCGCTACCTGGCCTTGTTGGAAACCGTGTTCCTGGTTCATCGTCTGCCGGCGTGGTCGCCCAATCTGGGCAAACGTCTGGTCAAGGCCTCCAAATTGCACCTGCTGGATACGGGGCTGGCCTGCCACCTGATCGGCACCGACGCCCGACGGCTGACCGGCGACCGTTCCTTGCTGGGACGGATGCTGGAGACGTTCGTGGTCGGCGAGCTTCGCAAGCAGCTTTCATGGGCCGATCCGCGCACGGCTCTCTGCCATTTCCGCACGGCGGCCGGCTCGGAAGTGGATGTTCTTCTGGAGAAGGCCGACGGCAGGGTGGCCGGGGTGGAAGTCAAGGCGAGTGCCACCGTTCGCACGTCGGACTTCGCGGCGCTTCAGGAGTTGCGCGATCAACTTGGCAAGAAGTTCATGGCCGGGGTCGTTCTATACACCGGCGACTCGTTGGTGCCGTTTGGCGACAAACTGTGGCTGGTTCCCTTGCCGGCCTTGTGGTCGGAGTGAGGATCTGCTGGTCCTCGTGAAGCCCGAGACCGTGGTCCATTGGCATCGCGCCGGGGGCCGGATCTTCTGGCGGATGTGGACACCCGAGTATGCCTTGCCCCGTCACGCACGACCGCCGGACCGGATGAGCCTAGTCTGCCGCCACCCGGGCGCAGATGACGTAGGTGCTGGCAGTGGTCGTCACGGAGTGGCTCGAGATGTCGCGGCACTCCCCGTACCACCCGTCGCCGGCCGCCGTCGGATGGCTCGCGTGGAGGTAGTCGGTGCCGTTGCAGGCCGCCCCTCCGCCGAGCGGGAACCCGCTGCTGCACGCACATGAGTTCGTCGTGGAACACTGGGTGATGGTCCGGCCCAGCTTGGCCTTTCCCAGGACCTGGAGATCCACCTTGGCGACGATGACCCCGCTGCTGCTGGTCAACTGGAGGCCGGGCGACCCGCTGATCTCCTGGTTGTAGATCGCCGTGTGGCCGCCTGCGTTGCCTACCCAGAGGTTGCCTTCGCTCCCGGCGGAGGTACCCCCGACGGTCAGGTCGCTCCAGACGGTCGCGGCGTGGGCGACGTTCAGGTCCCGCCCCACGTTGAAGTTCGTGGCCGCGGTCGTCCACAGGGCGTACGGGACCGGCAGGAACCGCTGTCGGTTGGACAGCGCCACGTCCCCGGACGCGTTGTTCAGCGTGACCGTCAGGTACAGGTCGTCCGCGTTGTTGATCGCCTTCCCGAGGTTGGTCGCGCTGGTCGCCGACGTCGACCCGAACATTGCCATGAAGCGCCCCGCGAACACGTTCACGGCCTGCTTCTCGGTCCAGGCCGCGGTCGTGGCCGACGCGCCGTCGAAGATGCTGAAGGTCAGCGGGACCTGGCCGGTCACGGCCACACCGTCCTTCTCCAGCGTGCCCTGGTACGGGATCAGCCGGGGCACCTGATCCGTGGCCGGGTTGCTGTCTGCGAGGGCCGTGAGGCCCCCGACCAGCATCGCGGTGCACAGCGAGCATCCGAACACGATCGCAAGCGTCTTGAAGCGGTTCTTCATGGCCTGTCTCCTCGTCTTGCGGTCAAAGGATGCGGGCGCACATCACCCACACGGTCGAGGGCTGGACCTCGGTCCCGGACGTGTTCTGGCACGTGGCGTGCCAGCCGGTCATGTACCCGTACTGGGGGTCCGGGGTCGGGTAGGACATCACGCCAGAGGTATGGTCCGGGCACATGAAGCCGCCGGACATCGTGTAGTTTCCGGCAGGGCAGACACAGTCCCACGCACCGCCGTCGCAGTGGTGCGCCACCACGCCCACGTCCAGCTTCGTACTCACTGTGGCGGTCGGGACCGTGAGCGAGCCGGTCATCTTCACGGCCCCCTCCATCCGCACGCCCCCAGCGAAGTCGCCGGAGAAGTTGACCGCCAACGTATCGCCGGTATCCAGGACGAGGGCCCGGCCGCCGTCGCCCCTCGGGCCGCTGTCCCACGGCGACAGGGTCACATCGTACCCCTTGAGCCTGATGTTTCCCCCTACCTGCACTTCGGTCTTGGTGGTGTTGTTCAGGGTGAGGGGGTTCCCGGTCGGTGCGTTGATCGACGTCGCCTGGAGATTGGTCGAGGCAGTGGCCCAGATGGCGAACGGGGTCGGCAGGAAGCGCTGCCGGTTGGAAAGCGCGACGTCCCCGGACGCGTTGTTCAGCGTGACCCTCAGGTAGAGGTCGTCCGCATTGGCGATCGCCTTCGCGAGGTTCGTGGCGCTGGCGACCGTGGTGGACCCGAGCAGCGCCATGAAGCGTCCCGAGTACACGTTGACCGCCAGCTTCTCGGTCCACGCCGGGGTCGTCGACGTGGCCCCGTCGAAGATCCCGAAGGTCATCTGCACCTGCCCTGTCACGGCCACGCCGTCCTTTTCCAGCGTGCCCTGGTACGGGACGAGTCTCGGCACCTGGTCGGTGGCAGGGTTGCCGTCCGCCAGGGCCGTATGCGTCGACGCAAAGGACAGCACGATCGCGCAGCCAGCTACCGCCGCGAGGATCGTCTTCAGCTTCTCGTTCATGGCATCACTCCTTCATCCCGCTCAGTTGGCGGTCAGCACGAACCCGGTCGCGCACGCCTGGGAGTCCTGGCACAGGGCCTGGCCGTCAGTGGGCGTAAGGGGAATCCCGCCGCGCAGCACCCACTTCGACCCGTCGCCGTCCGTCGCGCCCGATGCCGGGCCTACGTCCGGCAGCGACGCCTCGTAGCCGACGGCGCGCGACCAGCCGCACATCCAGTAGCCGACCCGCGGGACCGCCGAGTACGTCGCATCCAGGTGCAGGCCCTCGGTCGGGCAGCCCGTGTCGCACATGGGCCCGCCATAGTTGTCCCCGCAGCCGCACTGGATCCGGCCGAAATCCCTCGCGTTGCCCTCGCCGATGGCCGCGTCGGGCCCGGCGATCCAGCCCGGGCACAGGCTGCGCCACGCGGCCACTACAGGGTCCTCCACCCCGTCGAGGGCCCCGTGGACCGCGTCGGGCGTCCACTCGTCGATGCACCCGCGCGAGTACGGCGGGCCGCCGGCGAACGTGACCGCCACGAACCCCACCGCCCCGGAAGCGGGCGTGTCCACGACCTCGCACGTCAGGTGCGGGTCGGCCGGGTTCGCGACCCCACCCGCCGGCGCCGTGGACGAAGTGGCGCACGCCCCTCCCGCGCAGTCCGCGGCACAGGCAAGGTCCCCGGCCGGGCAGGCGACGTGGCACTGGTTCCACCGGTACGTCCCGCCGTACACGTCGAGCGGGGCCAAGCGCGGCTCGGTGCTCGACGCCTGTGCGTTCAGGACGACACACTTGAACTCGGAGTGGTGCGACATCCCGCGCCAATACGACCCGTGCAGGCACGGGAACGCGCTCGCCGGGTTCGCGCACGCCGCGTCCACGGGCGGGAGCGTCACCTCGCACAGCCCGTGGCTGGGCGGGCCCGCGGGCGTGGGCGCGACGGCGGTGGGCGGGGGCGGCACCGAGCAGCCGCCCTTCGCCGCGTCGCACGACCACTCCGCGAACTCCATGCCGAAGTCCGGGGTCGCCACGCCGTCGGTCGGGTTGTAACTCGTGTCCCGGCTCCGCGCGCACTGTCGCCAGTACGTCCCGTCGCCTGCGGGGTAGCGCATCGGGAACGACGCGGTGTCGCACCGCGACCGCTCCTGGATCACATAGCGGCCATAGGTTCCGCCGGCCTCGGCCTCGTACCAGCCCCGGTCCAGTTCCAGCCAGTACGCGAACTGCGCCATCACGTGCTGGTCCGCGGTCATCGAGCCGATGGGCATCCCGTGCCACTCGGCGATGTCCGACACGCCGTTCTCGTTGTAGTCGCCGCCGGCCGTGCACAGCCGCGTGAGCCCGTTCAGTTCGGAGGCCAGCGGCCGCCGGCCCATGCTGCCCGCGGCATACGACGGGACGTTCGGGTCGAGGTCCAGTTCGGACTGGTCGTCGTTGCGCACCGTCTCGTAGAGAGGCAGCGGCGCGAACGTCGCGCAGTAGCCCTCGTCCTCGCGCCTGAACACGGGGTCGCCCTGGCAGATGTAGATGTCCAGGCGCTGCCCATACTCGTTCGCGAGCGTGAACCGGTCGATCAGGCGCAGGGCGCACCGCGCGTTCTGCCGGATCGCTGCGTCGGACGACTCGATATACGTCCTCGCGGCGGCTCGCACCCAGCCGTCGCCGTCCGCGTCGCAGGGCTTGCCGGCGCGCTCGCCGTCGTCCCAGTACCAGCCGGGGCGCATCTCGCACAGGCACGCGTCGCTCTTCGACAGCGTGAACGGCCACACGCGTCCGGTCTCGCCCGGGTCGGTGGCGTTGCAGTTCGCGTAGCAGTCCACGCACTTCTGGAGGTCCTCGCGCCACGCCTGGGCCGCGGGGCACCTGGCGGTGACGCACTGCGCGTCCTGCCCTATGGCGCCCTCCACGCAGAACTGGGCGGCGTCGCACGCGAGGTCCGCGCACGCCTTCGGTGGCACGCAAATGTCGGGGTCGTTGCTCGACGGGACGAGGCCGGCGAAGCACGGGCCGCAGGACTGGAAGGGCAGGTCTCCCATGCACAGCCGGTTCTTGTCGTGGCACGCGAGGTCGTCGCACGAGTGGATCGCCTGGCAGTCGCCGGTCGCGTTCTGCGCGAAGCCGTCCAGGCAGTCCCCGCACGTCGCCGGGCCGTCCGACGGCTGCACGCACGCGCGGCCCTGCGCCGTGCAGGTCGCGAGGATGCTCCCCGGCAGGTCGGGCTTGCAGTGGGCGGGCGGCACCTGGCACTGGTCGCCGCTCGTCAGGTAGCCGTCCAGGCACGCGCCGCACGACGCGTCCGCGGTCGTGCTCTCGGGCGTGCACTTCTTGTAGGCCGCCGCGCACCCGAGACCGGCGCACGTCTTCACGGCCCGGCAGTCCTGGCCGTCCAGGATGAAGGACGAGAGGCAGTCGCCGCACTGGGCCCCACCGGTGCCTTCCACGCACTTGCGGTGCTTCGCGTTGCAGTCGGCGAGGATGCTCGCGGTCGCCCCGGCCTGGCAGTTCGCGACCGGGGCCTCCTTGCACGTTCCCGATGCCGCGTCCCACGCCCAGCCGGTCTCGCACGCCGTCAGGCAGACCGCGTCGCCGCCAGCCTTGTCGTCGCAGCTCTGGTGCAGCACGCAGGCGACATCCGCGCAGGCCTTCGCCTTGCGGCAGTCGCCCGACGTGTCGTCGCACACGAGCCCGCCGTCGCACTTCCTGTCCACGCACGGGCAGCCCTCGACGTCGTTGGTGCACTTGGCGCACAGGCCGCCGGTCGTGCAGTACAGGGTGTCGTCGCACTGCTTGCCGGTCTGGCACGGGCAGCCGTTCGTGCCCGCGGGGCACGGCGGCGTCACGCACACCCCCTGCTGGCACTCGAGTCCGGTGTCGCAGGTTCCGTCCCGCGTGGTGCACGAGCACGTCTCCTGGCCCGGCGTGCACGCGGAGCACAGCCCGTCCGTGCCGCACTTCTGGCCGGCCGCGCACGTGCCGTTCTTGAGGCACACGCACCCCTCGTCGCCGCGTTGGCAGTCCACGCACACGTTCTGGATGCACTCGCCCGCGGTGCATGTGGAGTCCGCGAGGCACGCGCACCCGCTCGCCCCCGCCGTGCATGCGTCGGCCCCGCACGAGGCATCGACGCAGACCTGCTCGTCGCCCCCCCCCTCCCCGCCGCCGCCGCACCCCGCCACGACCCCGGCCGCGGCGAACGCGAGCATGAACGCTGGTCGACGCATCACAACCCCCATCAGTAGCTGACGAAGTCCGAGTAGTACACGTAGACCCGCACGTCCGTCACGGACTGCAGGTCGATGTCCTGGTTCACGCCCTCGTCGCGCTGGTTGATCACCAGTTCCCACGAACTGTTCAGGTACGGCCGGTCCCGGAAGTCGGAGTTCCGGTAGACGTCGTCCGTGAACACGCGGTTGCCGTTGAAGAACGGGTTGACGACGGCGAGACGTTCCGGGAAGCGGTAGTAGATCTTGCTTCCCGACACGCTGTAGACGGTCGACGTCCCGGTCTGCCGCAGGTAGATGCGGCCGAGCGTGTCCCCCACGTTGGACCCGATGATCTCCGCCTGTACGTATGCGATCTTGTGGTCCCGCGTGACCGGCGAGAGGTCCGCGAGCGTCGTCTCGAACGGCACGGTCAGGTACCCGTTCTGGTCGAGGAGCGAGGGGTCCCTCAGACGCTCGCGCAGCATGTCGATGCGCGCGGACTGCGCGATCGCTGCGCCGGTCCCGTCCAGGCGCGGGACCTTCACGATGTCGTCCCGCAGCGACAGGATCGCCACGCGCGTGGACGGCATCCCGTAGACCTCCTCGAAGGAGTAGTAGGCGTCCTCGATGTCGCGGAGATAGGACTCGAGGTTGTAGTCCCCGTACTGGACGGAGCGCACCAGGAACAGCTTCTCCAGGTCCGCGTAGCTCTGGCTCGAGTAGTACTCGAACACGCGGGTCGCCCGGTAGACCTCCTGGAGGGCGTCCGTGAACGTCGCGTCGGCGTTCTCGATGGCGTCGTCCTTGTAGATCCGGACGTTCGGGTCGTCGTGGGCCGCCTGGACGTCGATCGCCATCTGCTCGGCCTCGGCCAGCTGATCCTGGAGGCGGCGCGACAGGTTGCGGAGGCCCTGGAGGTCGCCCATGGCGATCTGGATCTGGTGCTCGGCCTGGAGCGCGTCGAGCTGGAGCTGCTTGGTCTGCAGGAGCAGCCCGGCGGTGCGCGCGTTCGAATCGATCAGCGCCGCGTCGCACTGGGACTCGGTCTGCCACCGCGCCGTGTCCAGGTCGGTGCGGGCGATCTCCTGCTGCTTCTTCGCGATGAAACCGTTCAGCGTCGCCGCGGCGGCGTTCAGCGCGGCGTCCTGGGCGATGAACGCGACGGCGGCCCACCCGCCGAACGCGCCCCCGCCCGCCATCAGCCCCGCGGTGGTCGATACGATGCCCTCGAACCTGTCGATGACGTCGACCGCCAGGCGCATGTCGTCGATGTCCTCCTGGAGGTTGAGGTTCTTCTCGCCCTGGCTGTAGACGAAGTCGGCGATCGTGAAGACCAGGTTGCACTGCGCCTCGACCCGCGACTTCTCGATGCCCACCTCCGAGTAGACGTCAAACATCTGCTGCCGGACCTTCTTCAGCCCGATCCCGAACTGGTCGAACTGGCCCATCGTGTCGAAGATGGAGCCGTTGCCCATCAGGCCGCACGGGTCCCCGAGCGCCTTCGCGCGGTCGTTCAGGTAGGCGTATCGCGGGATGGCCGGGTAGACCTTGCCGTCGAGGCCCGTGAACGTCCCGCAGACCTGCCCGATCTGGTCCTCGTACGTGTTGCGCAACTTCACCAGTTCGGACTGGAAGTCCGCGGTCTCGGTCTGGAACGACGTGCTGCGCTCGATCGCGAGATCCTCCTTGTACTTCGCGGTCTCGACGCGCTGCTGGGCACGCGACAGGATCAGTTCGAAGGCGTTCTGCTCCAGCCCGAACGTGACCGGGAACGGGACGTAGTCCGGCGGCAGCCCGAAGTAGCTGATGTTGTCGGTGATCGACTGGAACGTCCTGCGCATGTCCAGGAGCGCGGTGTGGTAGCGCTTCTGGCCGTCCTCCAGCACGGCACTGACCTGGGGCCGGTCCTCGGGCTTCAGCGAGTCGGTGATGCGCCGCATGAACTGCGACAGGAGCACGCCCTCCAGGTAGGTCGCGGTATAGGCGCGCTCCACGACGGCGCGCGCGAGGTCCGGCCGGTCCAGGTTCTGGTAGCGCTTCGCGATCTCGCTCCAGGCACGCGATTTCTGGGTCGAGGCGCGCACGAGCCGCTCGAAGTACCAGGTCACGGTCTTCTGCGTCACGAAGTTGCGGCCGTCGAAGCCGTACTGGAGCGCCTGCCAGATCAGCGGGCTCATCGCGTCGAAGCGGTCCAGGGCCTCCTGGTAGTACTGCGCGGCCAGGTACAGGAGGTGCATCTCGTATCCGGCGGCGCCGGACAGGTTGATCCCGCCCGACTCGAACAGCGTGCCCTCGAACGAGGCGCCCTGGGACCCGGCGAGGTCGAACCGCGCGGAGAAGGCGCGGGTGTAGGACTCGTCGCCCATCATGACCAGCAACTCGGTGAAGAGCCGCTCGAAGCCGTCGTGCGTGATGCCGGCCGGCATGCCCGGGTGGCACGCCTCGGCGTAGGCGTAGTTGGTGCACAGGTAGTCGGTGAGCATCTTCCGCGCGTCGGTGCCCGCGACGGACCCCGACTGGACGTCGTCGTAGTGATGCGCCCAGATGTTCAGCAGGCAGTCCACGCGGTCCCGGTCGTTCTGGATGGCCGGCGGGTCGTAGCAGTACGGGACCTGGTCCGAGCCGGGCACGCAGACCTGCGGCGCGAACCCGATGCCCGTGCCCTCGCGGCCCCGGAACTTCGTCTTGTAGCGGAACGCGAGGTCGATGTCGGCATACAGCGGGGCGAACACGGCCTGCGCATCCGTGGCCGCGTAGAACAGCTTGCCGTCGCGGAGGTCGTAGCGGTTCGAGTCGCAGAACACCGCGTTCGCGTCCTGGCACCGCCACGCCGGCTGGTATTGCACCAGGTGGCTGTCGGGCGCGGTGCGCCAGCCGCGCAGCGTGCCGGCGCAGGTTGGCTTCGGCGTCGCGATCTGGCAGGACAGCCCGGCCACGTCCTTCTGCGTCATCGTGGAATCGAGTGTGAAGAAGGTCACGTCGCTGCCGGCCGGGCACGCGACTCGCGGGTCCAGGTCCGACTGCTTGCGGGTGCCACAGTCCGTCTTGTCGCGGCCCAGCGGGCAGATGGACGTCGCGGCCCCCGGCCCGCCGTCGTCGCATACGCCGTTGCTGCCGTAGTGGTTCTTTGCCGGGTCGGACAGGCCGCAGGAGTCGTCCTGGGTCCCGCTGAAGGGCTGGCCGGGGTCGGTCGCGGCGCCCGGGCCGCCATCGAACTGCCCGGTGTCGGCACACAGGTAGTGCACGGACTCGCCGCTGCCGGACGTGATGAGCGCAGGCGTACCGGTCGGGACGCGCCCGTCGATCAGGGCCACGGCCAGTTTCGCGGCGTTGTCCGCCGTGACAGTCGTCGTGCCCGGGCCCAGGGCCTGCTTCACGACGGCGGGCGAGCACTTCGCGTCGAGGATGCCGGCCGGCTCGGTCCGGGCGTCCGCCGGGTGGCTCCCGTCGTAGGCGTTCGGCACGCCGTCGCCGTCGTCGTCCGCCAGGTCCAGGTCGTCCGGCTGCCTCTGTAGCAGGACGTATCCGTACGCCGAGAAGGGCGTCGTGTCCCCGGGCAGGAACGACGGGTACGTCTCATGGAAAATCAGGAACAGGTAGCGCTGGTCGACCAGGGCCCCGTCCACGATGTCGATGGAGCGGCGCCGCGTGCGGGCGTCGGGCACCGGGTTGGCCGGGACCAGGCTGAGGTTCGCATCAGCGACGGCCTGTGTGGGCTCGACCGTCGGGCCGTCCCCGCGGGGCAGGCGCGCGTCGCGGCATTCGTACTGGTAGCGCAGGCCCGAGCCCGCGTCCACCTCGGTCCCGGACGTGAAGCCCGGGACCAGCCACGGCGTCTTGACGAGCCTGTAGCCGGCGCCCGGCCTGACGCTGCACTGGGTGTCGGAGGAGGTGGTCGCGTAGCGCCCGCCCAGGAACATGTCCGCGTGCATCGAGTTCACGAACACGAGGCACGTCGGACCGCTCTTGGCCTGGCACTGGGAAGGGTCGCCGCCCAGGTCCGCGCTGACGGCCGGATCGCCCGGGTACTGCAGGGCGTAGGACCCGTCGATCATCCCTTCCAGATGCGCGGGCTTGCCCGTGGGGTCCGGGAAGTAGAGGTTCGCCGCGAAGGGCAACTCGCTGATCCCCGTGGGCACCGGCCGCGACAGCAGGTCGGACGTCAGGACCGACAGCCCCAGTGCGCTGTTGTCGTAGGGGTAGCAGGCGCCGCCCTGCACCTTGCAGTCCGCGGTGACGCTCGGCCAGCGCCAGGACTGCGTCTGGACCGACTGGAGCACGGCCTGGAACTCGGCCCAGGACAGGTTGCCTGTCCGGAAGGCCCCCCAACGCTGCACCAGGGCGTTGCCCACCTTGGCGAGCAGCGTCGGGTTCTTCTTGGTGTCGGGCGTGGAGGCCCAGTCGGACAGGCCCTCGTCGCCGAAGTTCGCGAAGTACTGGATCGTGCCTTCCCAGCGCCCGTCGGGACGCTCGACGTACTCGAGGCTGACGGTGCGGCTGCCGAGCGTCGCCTGGATCACCTCCAGGCTCCCGGCCCAGCGCGGGACGCCCGCGTCACCCGCACCCTCGAACGTCAGCAGCGAGGTCCCGCCGTTGCCGTCCACGTTCACGACCAGGGACTGCACGGCCTGGTTGTTCCCGTTGCTGCCGACCTTCAGCCACGTCAGCGGGCAGTCCTTGGCGGGGTCGCAGTCCACGCCATCGTTCGCCGGGTCGTCGGCGGAGTCCACGGTGCCGTCGGCCTTGTAGCGCGAGTGGCCGCGCTTGCGGAGCGTGAACTTCGCCGCGGTGGGCGAGTTGTTCGTGATCACGACCTGGCCGCCCGTCTTGACGTTCGACAGGGCGAACGACGTCACGTCCAGCGCGAAGCCCCCGTTCACCGAGGTCTGGGCCGTGGCGGCGGGGGACTTGACCGGGGTGCACGCGCCGAGCACGCCGTCGGCGGTCTCGCAGGAATAGCCGGACGGACAGGGCGCCGAGCCCGACATGTCGCACGGCTGACGGCACACGTGGAGGTGGCAGACCCGGCCCCCGGTGCAGTCCCCGTTCGTCTTGCAGTTCGAGTAGCAGTGGCCGGCCAGGCACGTCTGGAAGTTCGGGCACTCGATGTCCTGCACGCAGGCCGGGGGCGTGTCGCCCGACTTTGTGCAGGACCCGTTCTTGCACACCAGCCCGCCCACGCACCCGTCGAGCAGCCGGTCCGCGCCGCACTTCTTGTAGGTCCCGTCGGACAGCACGAGGTCGCTGCTGCACGGGGTGTAGCAGGGCGCGTCGGTGGGCGGCGTCACGACCGTGGACGCGTCCGCGCACAGGCCGTTCGAGCAGGCGAGGCCCGGGTAGCACGTCGCGTCGTCCCTGCAGGCGCACGCGGTCGAGCCGAGGGTGCAAGGCAGGCACTGCCCGCCCTGGCAGCGCGAGCCCTTCTTGCAGGTCCCGTCCGAAAAGCAGGGGCCGCCGACCCAACCGGTCCCGTCCACGCAGATCGCGCCGTCGCGACAGGTGAGCCCGGACGCGCACCCGCCCCCGGCGCACGCGCAGTGCTGCTGGCCCGAGGGGCACTCGACCGGCCGGCAGAAGCCGCCCTGGCACGAGTCGCCCGCGGTCGTGCACGCGTACGCGTCCTTGCACGCGCACCCGGTCTGGCCGGCCGGGCAGGAATCCGCGGAGCACACGGAGTCCTTGCACGTCAGGGCCTCGCCGTACGACGTCACCCCGCACTCACCCTTGGCAGTGCAGGGGCAACCGTCGGACCCGGCCGGGCACGAGGGCCTTGCGCAGGTGCCGGATTCGCAGGCGGCGCCGTCGTTGCACGTCCCGCCCGCGAGGCACGCGCACCCCGCGGTGCCGGCCGGGCAGGTGCCGTCCGGACTGCTGTCGAACCCCACCGCCTCGACGAGGTCGTTTGCGTCCGGGGCGTCCGTGTCGGCCCCGTCGCCCGCGCCGAGGTCCGTGGCGTCCGAGCCGGTCTGACTGGTCCCGGCTCCGCCCGAGCAGGCGGCAAGAACTGCGACCAGGAACGAGGAGCCGACCGTCCATCCCAGGCTACGCATTCGGCACCTCCAGCGCGACGCAGTGGAGCGGACTACTGAACCTTCACGCCCGGGTCGGTGACGACCTTGCCCAGGCGGTCGTAGCACTCGGCCTTGTCGGGCGTGATACCGCTCAGGGCCTTGCCGCCCGGGCCCATCACCGAGGCGACCGGCCCGGCAAACGCCGCGTCCGTCTTCGCCGTGAACGAGACCGCGACCCTGTCGCCGCGGCGCGCGGTCACCCCGGTCACGTCCTTGGACAGGGCCACGGTCGCCCCGGCCGCGTTGAAGACCACGTCGCAGGCCCGCGCAGCGGCGCTTCCCACGACGAGCCCGGTCCCGGCCTGCGCCTTGCACGCGCTTTCCAGGCAGGCGAGCCCGGCGTCGCACGCGTTGTCGGCCTTGCACGGGCAGTCGAGCGTCCCCGCCACGCACGCGGGCTCCTTGCAGACCTTGTCCTGGCAGGCAAGCCCGGTGTCGCAGGATCCGTCCGCCTTGCACGCGCACCCATCGGCGCCGGGCGTGCACGCTGCCCCCTGGCACACGTTGGCGTTGCAGGTCAGCCCCGTGTCGCATGTCTTGTCCGCCTTGCAGGCGCAGGCATCCGCCCCCGGGGTGCAGACCGGCGTGTTACCACCGCCTCCCGACTTGCAGCCGGCCGCGAGCATCGTCGCCAGCACCAGACCCGCCGCAACGAGCGCCCTGTTCGTCTTCATGTCGTGAACCTCCCGCTTCGAGGCATGGCCCCGCCTACTTCTTCCCGCCGCGCGGCGTTTCCCTGAACGCCGTCCTCATTTCGATGTGGACGTCCTGGACGCCCTGCTTGAACCCCTCCTTCGCATGGAGATCGAGCATCACGCGCTCGTCGGTGTAGGGGTTGCCGTTCAGGCCGTGGCCGATGCCCACCAGTTCCGGGGCCGTGTGTTGCGAGAAGTGGCTGACCCGCCCGTCGTTCTGGATCAGGGAGTGATCCTTGTAGACGCCTGCCAGGGTGTGACCCGCCGACCAGATCTCCCTCATGAGGTCGTTCGCGCTGTTCCGGCTCCGCGGCACGAACTCCTGGCTCCTGCCGCCCGTGCCGAGCGAACTGGAGGCCGTCTTGACCATCTTCCAGGCCGTCTTGAAGTCGATCTTCTGATTCGGCGTCAGGTTGAAGCGGTAGTGGTACAGGATGCTCGGGCGGAAGGTCCCCTTCATCAGGGCCCGAGCCATCTTGAACCGGCCGAAGAAGCTGCTCAGGCAGCCCACCCTGGCCTCGCCGTCCGGGTCGCGGCCGTTCATCGGGTTCCCGTCCACGAAGGCGTACGCGCTCGTGGCCTCCTCCACCTGCTCCTCGTTTGTGTCTCCCTGGACGCGGAACGAGGGGTCCGGCGCGATCCACCGGCCGGTCACCGGGTCGAGGTAGCGCGCCCCGAAGTCGAGCAGCCCGGTGGCCTCGTCGACCTCCTTGCCCGTGTAGCCGTGGACGTCCACCTCGCCCTGCGTCCGCCGCACCTGCCCGTAGGGGTAGAACTCGGTGCGGCCGAGCAGCGCGCCCTGTTCGTCCGTGGCGGCCACCGTGCTGCCGAGGGAATCGACGTGCAGGTACACGACGCGGACGTCCGTGCCGTAGAGCATCCGCCGCGCGCTGGCGTGCAGCAGCACCATCGGGTCGATCCTGGCCGGCGCGTTCGTCACGGCCAGCGTCCCCGCGTCCACGGCCTGCACCAGCCAGGCGTCGCCGGCCGTGATCAGGCCATCGGGGCCCGGCGTGAGCCCGGTGTCGGGGCCCGAGGCCGGGGCCAGGTCCGGCAGGACGCTCGCCGCGAACGCCGGCTCCTCGATCCGGATGCGGCGGTCCTCGTCGAGCTGCACGTAGGTGAACGCGGTGCCGTCGCGGACCTCGAAGTCGGTGGTCAGGAACAGATCCTCGTGGCCGCCCGAGCGCTTGACCACCCGGACACCCTCCGGGTCGTACGCGAACCGGGCCACGGCGACCCCGCCGACCACCGAGCCGACCAGGCGGCCCATGTGATCCCAGCCGAGCGCCGCGTCCCCGCGCAGGGTCATCTGCCCCGCGCCGTCGTATCCGAAGTCCAGCGCTCCCGCCGTGGTGACCGCGTGCTCGCCCGCGGCGCCCCCGTAGGTCAGGGCGCCCACGTTCGCGCCGCTCGCCGTGCCCAGGCTCGACTCCTTGGACACGAGCCGGTTGGCGGTGTCGTAGGTGTAGGTGAGCGTTTCCGCGACCGCCCTGCCGGGGTCCAGCTCGGCCTTCACGAGGCGGTACATGCCGTCGTAGGTGAAGCGCGCGGCATGGGACGCGGTGCCGTCGTCCGGGCGCCCGTCGGTCACCTCCAGGACGTTGCCCAACCTGTCCCTGCGGAAGGCGTCCGACAGCAGGATGTCGCCGCCGGGGGCCTTGACGGCCATCGAGGCCAGGCGCATGCGCCCGTCGTGCCCGATCGTGGTGATGACGCCGTTGTGCATCGTGAACGCGGTCTCGATGCCCCGGTCGTCGCGCACGACCTGGTCGATGAACCCCGGAACCGCGGTCACCCGGTCCGCCCCGTCCAGCGTGACCGCCACCGCACGCCCGGTCGCGTAGGTGTTGCCCGTGACGCGCTCGGCCGCGTCGTGCGACGTCGTGAACGCGAAGTCGTGCCCGCCGATGGCGCGATCGAGGTACGCGTCATTGCCGCGGATCGTGTACCCGTGACGGTCCACGCCCGTGGCGCCGTCGCCGAGCGGGTAGGTCGCGGTCGCGAGGCGGCCCGCCACCCATGTGCACTTGTCGGCCGCGCAGGCCCCGCGACGGTCGTACGTGTACGTCACCACGGTCCCGGCCTTGTCAGTCTCGTCCCAGCGGGCCGCGATCCGGCTCGCGCCGTCGTACTCCATGCGAACCGACACGCCGCGGCCGTCGGTGCGGCGCACCGGGTTGCCGGCGTCGTCGTATTCGAACGTGGTGGTGCCGCTGTCCCCATCGATGACCTTCACCACGCGGCCCAGCAAGTCGTTGTCCTGGCGGTGCTCGGCGGCCGTCGGGTCCGTGGTCCCCGTCGGGAACCCCAGCGCGTCCCAGTTCCTGCGGTACGTCATGGGCGTGTCGCCCGCGACCAGGTGGCGGTCGACCGCCACGGTCCGGCCGAGGCCGTTGTAGTGGACGACGGTGGGGGTGCCGGCGAACGGGCCGCCCGCGTCGGTGTCGTCCACGTCGCTGCGGGCCATGGTCATCGGGCCGAAGACCAGGCGTTCCTCGGCCGGCGTCGTCTCGGTGCCGGTCGCGGCCCAGGTCGTCCCGACCAGGCGTCCCAGGGCGTCGTGCCGGCGGGTCCTCGACACCACTCCGTCGGGGACTTTCGTGTCGCACGCGTCCCCCTTCGAGACGTACGGGTCGTACACGGCGCGCTCGACTCCCTGGGCGTTGAACACCAGGAACCCGGAGACCTGGAACGAGTCCCCTGCGACGAGGCTCCGCTGCTGGAACATCCTGCCGCGGCCGTCCACGCATCGGACGGACTCGAGGTCCGGCGCACCGCCCGTCTTGGTCCGGCTTCGGGTCACGACGCGGCTGGCCGGGCTCTTCAGGTCGTACTCGTACGCTTCGGTCGGGGCGTCGACCGTGTCTCCGGGCCTGACGGTCGTGGTGATTCGTCCGAACTCGTCATAGGCGTAGTAGGTGCTGTTGCGCGCGTCCTGCACCGCGTCGCCCACGACCACCATCCACGCGGTGTTCTCGATCGGCTTGTCCCATACCGGGTCGTACTGGACCTCCTGTCGCAGGCCGTACGCCCCGTCCGCATCCTTGAGCGCGATGTCCACGCGCACGACCCGCAGCCCGTCCGCGTCCATCGCGTACAGGCGGCGGTGCCCGTCGCTGCCGGCCGCGCCCAGTGCGTCCAGCGCCTCGACCACGTTGCCGTCGGCGTCGAGCCGGTTGCGGACCTTGTCGAGGGTCTTGCCCGAGGCATCGACGCGCTCGTTGACCCGCGTGACGGTCCCGTGGTCGGCCTGACCCTTTGCCAGCCCGGTGAACGCGTCCCCGTCGTAGAAGGTGACCCTTTCGGAGTACACGCCGTCCGCCGGGGTCCCGTCGGCCGTGGCGGTCCCGTACGTTCGCTCGCTGACCGGGAGGTCCAGGATCCACCGGTCCTGGTTCTGGTCCGGCGTGATGTAGGTCGTGGCGGTGTACCTCTCGTCGCCCAGGCAACCGGCTCCGCACGGCGTCCCGGTGTAGCCGGTCCCCGCGCACGCGTCGCACGCGCCGCCGCCGACCGCGGTCACGCCCAGGTCGGACTGGAGCGTGACGTTGCCGTAGCCGTCGTGGTCCCACCGGGTGGCGGTCTTGACCCACAACTTGGAATCGGCGACCCCCTCGCGGTGCTCGACCGCCTGCTCGACCTCGCACACGTGGCGCACCGGGAACAGGAGGCCGCTCGCGGGGATCCCCGCCACGGTGCAATCCGCGTAGGTGTGCGTGGTCACCTGGATCGACTTGCCGCCGCTCGACTGCTCGTCCGTGAGGAGCAGGCCGGCGCGGTAGGCGTCGCCCACGCCCACGTCGAACCGCTCGTCTGTCGCCCCCGCCTCCTGGAGGTCGTCGCCATCGGCCGCGCCCTGCACCCGGCTGTACCCGCGGAAGCGCTTCTCGGTGCCGTCGTAGTAGCCGTCGTGATAGGTGTAGGTGGTCACCGAGTGGACCTTGGTCAGATCGTCGGACTCGTCGGTGGACTTGACCACGGTCATCGGGAAGGGGAGCGGGTGGGTCCAGGCCCCCGTGGCCGCGTCCTGCGCCCTCTCCGCGACCGAACTGGCGTACGTCACCTGCGTCACCCGCCCGATCCCGTTCGTGATCTTCGACAGAAGGTTCGGCCTCGCCGGGAACAGTTCCAGGTACGTGACCTTGCCCGACCCGTCCACCCACACGATGTCGTTCGAGCCGTTGCCGTTCATGTCGGCCTGGAAGACCGTGGTAGTGGCGGTCCTCTCCGGGATCTCGCCGTTCACGTCGGAGTTGGTCACGTCGCGCTCGGGGTCGAAGCTCGCGCCGTTGCGGTTCAGCCAGTAGCGGACCGTGGTGCCCTCGACCAGGACGAGGTCCGCGAGCGCGTCGCCGTTGAGGTCGTCCAGTTCGGCGGCGATGGCCTCCTGGTTGGTGAACTGCGTGGCCAGCGGGATGGTCACCCATTCGCCCCACTGGCCCCAGCCGAGGTTCAGGCGGTAGCGCACCTGGTCGGTGTTGACGAGCACGACGTCCAGCAGTCCGTCCCCGTTCATGTCGTTCAGTTCCAGGCGATCGGATTCGAACCCGGCGCCGATCGAGGCTGCGCCGTCGTCGAGCTTGAACGCCCCGGTACCCGTGTTGCGATAGACGAAGGTCTGGTTGGCGGTGTCCGTGCCTTCGCTGCGCACCACGTCGATCCGCTTGTCGTTGTCGTAGTCCATGAAGCGCACGGTCTTGAGCGAACCCTGGGACGGGTCGAAGTCGGAGTTCAGGTCGGGCAACCCGCCGCCCGCGCCCCCCGACCACATGGAGCCGACCTCGGTCCAGTCCCCGGTGCCCCGGTTGTAGAGGACCTGGCCGGTCTGGGCGTTGAGCATGTCCACGAACCCGTCGCCGTCCACGTCCAGGACCTGGACGTACGGCGAGCCCAGGTCGAATCCGCCCTGGTTGCCCTTGGCGCTGTCGACCGGGCCGGTGAAGTGGTGGGTGCCGTCGGCCTCGAGGACGTTGGTGAAGATGCGGTGCGGCTTGCCGGCCTCGGACGTATCGACGAGGTCCGGGAGGCCGTCGCCGTTGAGGTCGACGAGGGTGCTCGAACCCTTCTGCATGTCCAGGCCCAGCGAGCCCATGGACACGACGTAGGGCTTCTCGCAGGCTTCGCCGGTCTTGCAGTCGACCCCGAGGGCGCGCTGGTACTCGTAGCTGTCGTGGATCGGGTAGGCGCCGTCGCTCGTGCCGTACATCTGGACGCCCACGAGGCGTGACAGCCCGCCGGAGGTGGAGACGTCCTCGTAGGACAAGACGTACCGCCGGACCCGGGTCCCGTGCGCGAGCACGTTGACCTGGCTCAGGCGCTTCTCCAGCAGTTCCTCGAACCCGGCCTTGCAGTCCGACAGCCTGTCCGCGCGGTCCTCGTACACGAACGTGACCTCGTACTCGGCCTGGCCGCCCTTGTGGACCCACCCGATGTGCACGGGCAGGGACGTGTTGCCGAACAGTTCGTAGTCGTAGTCGACGTGGTGGCCGTAGCGGTCCACGAGGGAGACCAGGAGGTAGCGGAACGTGCCCTTGGCCCCGGTCACGCGGGCCTTGGCGACCAGGGCGCCCGTCGAATCCGCGCCGAAGTAGCCGATGCGCCCGTCTGCGTATTCCGCGGTCCAGTAGCCCTCGGCGCCCGCGCCCTTCCACGTGTAGCGGACGAAGGCGTTCTCGAAGCGGGCCCTGTAGACGGCCGGGTCTGTGCCGGGGATGCGGACCAGTTCGTCGCCGCCGCCCACGCTGAACTCGTCGTCGGCCGTGTACTTCGGCAGCCCGCGCACCGTCAGGCGCTCCAGGTAGGGCAGGTCGAGCGTCCAGCCGACGCCCACGACCGAGCTGCCGCTGCCCGAGCTGTACGCCAGCGCGAGGGACGGCGTCATGCCCGGGAACCCCGCCGGGATCTCCAGCGGGACCTGGTACTGCATCTGGCCCATGCTGCGGTTCAGCGAGATGTTCTCGCCGATGCCCTCCAGCGATCCGGGACCTTCCGGCAGGCTCAGCCGCTCCTCCGACACCCCGTCCGTCGGCGTCGAGGCGTGCACCGGCGCCGCGATACCAATCAGCAACGCGCACGCCATCGCGATGAAGGTGGCGTCACGGCCCGTTCCCAGGCTCGCTTCCCATCGGGTCTGGCCTCTGCGGTCCATCGGTGCCTCCTGCTGCGTTCCCGGATCCTTCCGCTCCCGTCCGCATCATCCCGGGGCGTCGGAGCGCGAGGAATCGACCTTTGTCGACAACGAAGGCCACGGTGTAGACAAATCCCGACAGCGCCCTAGGATTGCGGGTGCTGGAATCGAAAGCGCTGGGCACGGGAGGATTCGATGATCCGCGTCTTCATCGCCGACGATCACGAGATCGTCCGGACCGGCCTTCACCGGATCCTCGGCGGGATGCCCGACATCACGGTCTCCGGGGAATCCGCGGAGGCGGTGGACCTGCTGCCGTTGCTGCAGGCGGCGCGTCCCGACGTCGTCGTGCTGGACATCCACATGCCGGGCGGCCGCAACCCGTCGCTGGTCAAGCAGATCCGGGAACTCGTCCCCGCGCCCGCGGTCGTCGTGTTCACGATGTTCAACGAGGACAGCCACGCCATCGCCTACCTGCGGGCGGGCGCCGCGGCGTTCATCAGCAAGAGCGGGTCGTCGAAGGATCTGGTCGCCGCCATCCGCAAGGTCGCGACCGGTGGGCGCTACATCACGCCGGACCTCGCCGAGTTCCTGTTCGAGAACCAGGTCGACCTGAACCGTCCGCCCAGCGACACGCTTAGCGCCAGCGAACTGGAGGTCATCCGAGGGCTTGCGGGCGGAAAGCGGGCGGTCGATATCGCCCAGGAGACGGGCCGCAGCGTGAGCACCATCAACACCTTCGTCCAGCGGATCAAGACGAAGCTGGGCCTGCGGACCGTCGTCGAGATCGTGCACTACGCCGACGACAACGGGCTGCTGGGCTGACCCGGCGGGTCTTTCGAGGCTTGCAGCCGCCGGAAGTCCCCGTCACGCGGCGGGGACTTCGGCCGGGTACGGGAAGCGGATCCGGATGGAGGTCCCGCGGGCCGGCCCGCTGTCGATCGTGCAGTTTCCGCCGACCAACCGGGCGCGCTCGCGGATGCCGACCATCCCGAAGCGGTTCCGTGCCGCCGCAGCCTCGGGGTCGAAACCGATGCCGTCGTCGCAGATCTCTACGCTGGCGTCCCGCTCTTCGACGTCCAGGGATATCGTGACGTGGCGGGCGTGGGTGTGCCGGGCGACGTTCGTCAGGGCCTCCTGGACCACCCGGTACAGCGCGATGGACTGCTCCTGGGACAGCGCTTCCTCGTCGAGCCCGCACGACACCGTGCACGTCACACCGGCCTTGCGCTCGAGGTCCTGCGCCAGTGCCTCCACCGCCGCGATCAGGCCTCGCGAGTCCAGCAGCCGGGGGCGCAGAGCGTTCAGCACCGCGCCGACCGCGTCGTGCAGCGCGGTGACCAGCGCCCCGGCCCGCGCGAACCCGTCGGCCAACCGGTGCCGGTCGACGACGTCCCGCTCGGCCGTACCCTCCAGATCCTCGAGTTCCATCCGCAGGCCCGTTAGCGTCTGGCCCAACTCGTCGTGGATTTCGCGCGCGATCCGGATGCGCTCCTCCTCCTGCACCGACGCCAGGTTCCGCGCCAGGCTCCGCAACTGCTCGGTCTGATCCGCGACGCGACCCTCGAGCCGACACCGCATGTCGTCCAGAGCGCGACGCTGCAGGAAGTTGGCGCGCAGCAGCACGTGCACCACGTGGCCCACTGCGATGGCCGTTATGGACGACGCGACGCTCCAGACGATCAGCGTGACTGCCTCGGGCCGCGCGAGGTGCGAAGGTTGGGTGGCGAAGAAGCAGGCGAAGTACGTGACGACCATCAACACGGTCGAAAGGGTTCGCCAGGGTAGGTCGACGATGAGCAACACGGTCATCAGCGGGACCGAGTAGACGCCGTACGTCAGCGGCGAGTCGAGGCCGCCGAGCCGGCCCATCAGGTAGCCGGTCCCGCCCATGGAGAGCGTGAAGGCCACGAGCGCGAGCGGGACTGGACGTTCCGCAAGATAGTGGCTGGCCCGGAGCGCGGCGAGGCCGCCAGCGCAGAGGCCGATGGTCCAAAGGCGCCAGGCCGTCAGGAGTTCGAGGCCGTCCGAGCCGGTCGGGAAGACGAGCAGGTCGGTGGGCCAGGCCAGCAGGGTCAGCAGCAGCAGCACGATCGCGGTCACGCGGACCCCGGTCCGTGTCAGGCGCGTCGCGTGATCGTGGAGCGCCCGGATCGCGTCCGGAGCGGCCTCGTCGGCAAGGTCGAGATCCATGTCCAGTCGGCGAACCCAGTTTCCCGCCAGGCGGCGAATTCGTTCCAGCGCGTCACCCGTCATCTCGTCCCCCGCCCGTCCCGGACTCGGAACCGCATTCTACTCCGGGGCGAGGAATCCCGATGGAGTGCAGGGCCAACGAGTGCGGAACGAAGCATGGCGTGGTGCGGGAGGATGCGTGACGGTCCTAGAGTTGGCTGGCGGTGGTCTCGGGAGGCGACAGACGCCCCTTCTCCCCGCTCAGGTGGCGCGCCAGGTGCTTTCCCAGGCCGATGATCGTCAGCGTGGGCGGCAGCCCCCAGGCCTCCGGTATCACGGAACAGTCGCAGACATGGAGGTTGTCGACGCGGGTCTTCAACGTCGAGTCCACCAGTTGTCCGATCTTGGCCGTGCCGCCGGGGTGAGCCGCAAACGTGCACGTCTTGTAGATGTCCTTCGCGCCCGCCGCCTTGAGGATCTTCGTCGCGTTCTGGCAGCCGTGAAGCAGCTTGTCGCGATCCTCCCGCGACAGGTGCTTCCTGACCCCTCCACGGTCGGTGATCCGGCCGCCCAGCGCGTCGCGAGCCTTGATCATGATGCGGGCAGTGCTGCGGAACGAAAGGAGCCTGTGCAGCCGGAGCACCTGCCCGGTGAACATGAAATGCGTCAGCCGCGAGAGGGGCAGATCGGTCATCATGTACCCCTCCTCCGCAAGCAGGGTTCCGGCCGACATCGGTATCTCGTCGTTCCCGGTCTTCACGTCGCTCATCGTTCCTGCGACGGTGATCAACGGGTCGAAGAAGAAGTCGAATCCGGCCTCCCGGATGCCGCTGTTGCGAAGGATCACCGGCGTCCCGATCCCGCCCGCCGCCACGACGACGACCGGCGCCGAAATCGTGAACACCCGTCCGGCGGATTGGTACTCGACGCCCGTCGCCTTCCCGTTCTCGACGATCACCCTGCAGACCTTCGCCCGGTCCACCAGGACCGCGCCCAACGAAACCGCCTCGTCCACGAACATTCGGGCGCTCCACTTCACGGCGTTCCTGTCGCCGTAGTACCCGAAAGGCATCCCGGGCTTCCAACGGTCCTGGTACATGAACTTCTCGAGCCGGTTCCACTCGAACCCGGCCTGCCTCGCCCCTTGCTGGATCCTGCCGGCCATGGGCGTGAACATCTCGTTCTTGAGGGGCGCAATCGGCAGTTCCCTCCTGGCTTCCTCCACCTCGTCCCGGATGTCCACTCCGTAGGACTTCAACATGTCCAGAGGCACCGGAAAGCAGGTGCCGTAATAGAACATCGAGCTGCCGCCGGCGGTGATCCCGCGCACCATGGACAGCATGCCTTGGGTGAACAGCAGGCTCTTCCCGGGGATGAGCAGTTCGGAGATGTACTGCCCGATGGTCCCCCGCACCGGACCACCCGGCCCCCACTCCAACATGACCACCTTCTTCCCGCGCCGCGCCAACTCGCGCGCCACCGTGGCCCCCCCCGGTCCGGTGCCGACGATGATCACGTCACAGTTCGACATCGAAGAAGGTTCCATGCTCCCTCCACCGCCTGCAGGCGCGCGTTCGGTTGTCTGCAGCACGGAGGACTATTTCGCGCCGGCGACGACGATCGAATAGTCGCCCGGGCCGAAGCTCTTGATGGGCTCGCTGTTGCCATTGGAGTCGGTGTCGAAGACGCGGGTCGCGTAGCCCGACGTCGACTGGTCCTCCCAGCGGAAGCAGTCCTTCGTCTTCATCGCAACCGTGGCCACGTAACTCATGGAGATGCTGGGCGTGATCGTCAGGTGCTGGGACAGTTCCATCTGCAGCCACGTGCGGCCGCCCTCCTTGATCACGGTGCCGGTCGCCGAGT
>CAIOFV010000065.1 GCA_903857665.1 uncultured Myxococcales bacterium | reverse complement strand
GAGGTCCTGGGGCAGAACGTCCGGAAGATGCCCAGCCCGGTGCTGCCCGCCCAGGCGCTCCGCATCCTGGTGAACCGGGAGTTCGAGCGCCTGGACACCTTCCTCGCCGCCATTCCAGCGTTGCTGGCCCCGGGTGGCCGGGTGGCCGTGATCTCCTTCCACAGCGGCGAGGATCGGCGCGTCAAGCAGGCGTTCCGGACGCTGGCCGCGTCGAAGGAGTTCGTGCTGCCCCACCGGAAGCCCCTGTCGCCGTCCGCCGAGGAGCAGCGTCGCAATCGCCGCTCGCGCGCGGCGCACTTGAGGGTGCTGGAACGCCCGCAGGAGGCGTCGTGATGGCGAAGCCCCGCACGCGGAAGGCTCGGGCCGGAACGGGATGGGCGCTCCTCGGGATCACCGCGGTGATGTCCCTGGTGACCGCGGCCGGCCTGTTCCACGTCTGGAACGCACAGAAGAACCTTGCGCTTCGGCGGGCGATCTGGGTCGAAGTCGATCGCTCCCGGACGCTGGAAAACGAGCGGACCGAACTGCGTCGCGAGCAGGCCCGCATGACCGCCGTGCCGCGTGCGACGGTGAAGGCCCAGGTGATGGGACTGCGTCCCCCCCGGCCCGACCAGGTGATCCAGGCGGACGAGATCGAGGAGGCGGCGCCTTGACCAGGACGAAGGCCACGCTCGTCATCTGCGGGTTCGCCGCGCTGCTGGCCGCGGCCGCGTGCGGCGCGTCGCAGTCGTCCGACGATACGGCGAAATCGGACTTCCACTACCGCCTGGCCAGGAACTACTACAACGACCGCAACCTCGCGATGACCCAGCGGGAACTGCACGAGGCGCTGCGGCTGGATCCCCGGAACCAGGAGGCCCTGCACCTGCGGGGATTCGTTCGCATGGGCCTGAACGACATGGCCGGCGCGGTGGCGGACTTCAAGGCAGCGCTGGCCGTGAAGGCGGACTTCCAGGAATGCCGGAACAACCTCGGGACTGCGCTGCTGGCCCTGGGACAGTTCGAGGCTGCGATCGAGGTCCTCAAGCCCCTGCTGGAGGACCCGCTGTACCCGACCCCGGCCTTCGCCCAGGGAAACGTCGGCTGGGCCTACTACGAACTGAAGGATTTCGAGTCGGCTCGCCGCCATCTCGAGATGTCCGTGTTCCTCAATCCCAGGTTCTGCGTCGGCTTGAACAATCTAGGACTTCTGTATCGGGATACCGGGAACCTCAGGGGTGCGCGCGACGCCTTCGAAAAGGCGACGCGGACCTGTCCGACCTTCGCCGAGCCCTGGTACCACCTGGGCGTGATGCTGCAGGAAGCGGGCGATTCCAAGGGGGCCGACGAGGCCTTCCGGAAATGCGCCGAGGCGGCACCCGAGACGGCGATTGGACAGCGTTGCGCCGCGCGGCGCTGATCGGCCGAAGGAGCCGGTGGCGATCGCGCCGGGGTTCACGGGAACGCGGGGGACCTGTGGTCTCTCGTCGGGAGGCTTTTCCATGGACCGCAGGTCGGCGTGGGTGCGTGTACGACGCGCCGTGACCGGGACGGATGACGCCCGGGACGGCGGCGTGGTGCTGCGCATGGCCTTCGTCACGGGCATGGTCCTGGCGGGCTTCGTCTGGGTGACGGGCCAGGCCGGCTGGTACCAGTTCGACGAGGAGGGCGTCCGGGAGGCCCGCGACCTGTCCGCGATGACCGGTTCCGAGGAGGTCCAGGGACGACGCGGCGAGATCCGCGACCGTACGGGCCGCCGCGTGCTGGCGATGACGGTCCCGGATCCCGAGGTCGTCTACTTCGGCGCGTCGTGGGACGTGGATCGCATCGAACTGTCGTACACGCTTGCGTCGGCCCTGCATCTGGACCCGGGCGAGGTCCTTTCCTCGGTGGTCTCCGCGGTCGAGTTCGCGCGCATCAAGTCCCACGCGACCCCCGAAGAGGTCCAGGCGATCAAGGTGATGCAGGTCGATGGCGTGCGCATCGACCAGAAGCCCCGACGCTTCTATCCGAACGGCGACTCCCTGGGTCCCGTCATCGGGTTCGTCAGCCAGGCGGACCCGGCCGAGGAGGCTCGCGGCGAGCACTACCTGGGTCGGATGGGGGTCGAAGGGAAGTACGACAAGGACCTGCGCGGCGAGGTCCGCGATGTCGCCCTGCTGCGCAGCAAGGGGCGCGAGGGCTTCTACCAGGACGCACTGGGTGTGCCGTGGGAGCTGGACGGCAACGACCTGATCCTGAACGTGGACGCGCAGATGCAGGCGGTGCTGGACGGGGAGCTCATGGCCCAGATGGAGGCCGAGGACGCGCCGGCCGCGATGGGCGTGATCCTGGACGCGAAGACGTTCGAGGTGCTGGCGATGTCCAGCCTGCCCGGGATGGACCCGAACCAGTTCGAAACCGCGTGCAAGCCGGACCCGAAGCACGCCGCCGAGCTGGGCCTGCCGGAACTGCTGCTGAACCCGTGTGCCAACAAGGTGGTGGGCTATCCGTTCGAGCCCGGCAGCGTCGGGAAGATCGTCACGATTTCCACCGCCATCGACGACGGGGTCGCCACGCCGGACACGATCCTGGACGGGCACGGCGGCAGTTGCCCGCTGGGCGGCAAGATGGTGAAGGACGTCCACGCGATCGGACGGGTGCCGCTGAAGGACGCGTTCAAGTTCAGTTCCAACTGCGCGCACCTGGACCTGGCCATGATGATGGGCCCCGAGCGGATGCTGGACGGGCTGCGCCGGTTCCGGATCGGCCGCACCACCGGGATCGACCTGCCCGGCGAGGTGCCCAGCGCCTTCCAGGGATCCGAGGACTGGCGCAAGACGGGCTACCGCACCGCCGGGTTCGGGTACGGGTACACCGCGACGCTGATGGAAATCGCCAACCTCGTCGCGACGATCACCAACGACGGCCAGCGCGTCCCGCCGCGGATCGCGCACGAACTGCGCAGCGTCGAGGGCGCGGTGGTCCGCACCTTCGACGCCGGCGAATCGGTGCGGGTGATGAAGGCGGACTCCGCGCGGCAGGTCCGCGACATCATGCGGCTGGTCGTGATGGACGACCATGGCACGGGCAAGCGGGGCCGTCCGGTGGGGTACTCGGCGGGCGGCAAGACGGGAACCGCCCGCCTCCTGATCCCCGGGCAGGGCTACTCCGAGGACAAGTACCTGTGCAGCTTCGTCGGCTTTGCCCCGGCCGAGAACCCGCGGATCGTGGTGGCTCTGACGATCGTGAACCCCCGCATCCACAAGCTGGCCGGCGCGGTGGCGGCGCCGGTGTTCAAGAACGTCGTGGAGCGGAGCCTGCCGATCCTGGGCGTGATGCCGGCGGCTCCGACGACGGATACGCAGATGGCGGTGCGATGAGGATGCTCCATTTCGACAGCGCGCTGCGGGCCGAGGTGGGCGCCTGTGCGTTCACGCCTGGGGCCGACCTCGTCGAGTGGTCCCGGGTGACCGTCGATTCGCGGAAGGCGGGGCCGGGCGTGGCGTTCGTCGCGGTCCGCGGCGAGAAGGCGGACGGGCACGACTACATCCAGGCCGCGCTGGACGCGGGTTCGCCCGTGGTGGTGGTCCAGCAGGACCGTGCCCCGGCCGGCGCGCCCTGCGTCGCGGTGACCGATTCGCGACGCGCGCTGGCGATCCTGGCGGCCCGCGTCGAAGGGGACCCGTCCGGCGGCTTCCTGCTGGCTGGCATCACGGGCACCGACGGAAAGACCTCCACGGCGATGCTGCTGGAAGCCGGCTTCGCGGCGTGCGGGCTGATCCCGGGCCTGGTCGGCACCATCGAGTACCGGTACGCGGGCGTCAGCGAGCCGTCGGGCATGACCACGCCGGACCCGCTGGAGCTGCAGGCGCTGTTCGGCCGGATGCGGGACCGCGGCGTCAACGCGGTGGCGATGGAGGTGTCGTCCCACGCGCTGGACCAGCACCGGGTGGAGGCGCTCCCGTTCGCGGTCGCCCTCCTGACGGTGATGACCCGCGACCACCTGGACTATCACGGGACCCTCGAAAACTACCGCGCCGCCAAGGAGCGCCTGTTCACGGAACTGCTGCCCGCCAGCCCCAGGGCGAAGGGTGCCGTGGTCAACGGGGACGACGCCTTCGGCCTGCACCTGAAGGGCGTGTGCCCGCTGCCGGTCACCACCTTCTCGAGGATCGCGGGCGGCGGCGACCTGTGCCCCGAGTCCGTGACGTTCGACCTCGAGGGCCTTCGCGGTCGCATCCGAACCCCGTGGGGCCCGATCGACCTGGACAGCCCCCTGATCGGGCCGCACAACCTCGCGAACCTGCTGGCCGCCATCGGCGCGGCCGGCGTGCTGGGCCTGGACCTGGCGCGTTTCGTGGCGGGCGTCTGCGCCGTGTCGCGTATCCCGGGTCGGCTGGAGCGCGTGCGGGGACGCCGCAACGTCCGCGTGTACGTCGATTACGCCCATACGCCGATGGCCCTCGAGAACGTGCTGAGCGTGCTGCGGCCGATGGTCGGATCGTCCCGCCTGACCGTCGTGATGGGCGCGGGCGGAGACCGGGACCGGGGCAAGCGCCCGCTGATGGGCCGTGCTGGCGCGCTGCTGGCCGACCGGGTCGTGGTGACCTCGGACAACCCGCGCAGCGAGGACCCGGACGCGATCATCGCGGCGATCGTGGGCGGCATCGAGGCGGCCCGCGACGAGGGGTTGGCGATCGCGCCGTTCGAGGTGGAGCCGGACCGAAGGGCCGCGATCGAGCGATCGATCCGCGGCGCTGCGGACGGCGAGGTGGTGGTGATCGCCGGGAAGGGGCACGAGGACTACCAGATCCTCGGGAACCGGCGGATCCATTTCAGCGACGTGGAAACAGCGAAGGAGACCCTGGACGCATGACGCGGACGTCTACCATGCGCCTGTCTGGCGAGTTCATCGCCGAGTCCACCGGGGGCGATCTGCTGATCGGTTCCGGCCTGTGCGCGGAGGGAGGCGCCTCGATCGATTCGCGAACGGCGGGGGCGGCCGAGGTGTTCTTCGCCATCGCCGGGCCGCGGTTCGACGGGCACGACTACCTGGCGCACGCGATCGAGCGGGGCGTCGCCGGCCTGGTGGTCCGCGCGGATCGGCGGGCCGACGCGCTGCGGGCGGAGGCCGCCAACCCCGGGCGCGTGTTCATCGTAGCGGTGGAGGACACGGAGGCGGCCCTTGCACGCACGGCGGCCGCCTGGGTCGAGGTGCTGTCGCCCATCGTGATCGCGGTCACCGGTTCGGTGGGCAAGACCACGACGAAGGACCTGGTGCGGGCCGTGGCCTCGTCGGGCCTGTCGACGCTGGCGACGGCCGGGAACCGCAACAACCGGCTGGGCCTGTCGCTGACGTGCCTGCGCCTGGTCCCCAGCCACGACGTGCTGGTGGTCGAAATGGGCATGAACCACGCCGGCGAGATCGCGGACCTGTGCCGCATCGCGCGTCCGCGGGTGGGCATCGTGACGACGGTGGCGCCGGTGCACCTGGAGGGCCTGGGGACGCTGGATGCGGTGGCCGCGGCAAAGGCCGAACTGGTGCAGGCGCTGCCGCCCCACGGCACGGCCATCCTGAACGCCGACGACCCGCGAGTGCTGGCGATGCGCTCGGCGACCGCGGCGCACGTGCTGACGTTCGGCACGGCCGCCGACGCCGACGTGCGGGTGGTGGGCGTGGACCTGGACTCGGACGGTCGGCCGACGGTCGCCTTCGAGATCGCCGGAGCGCGCCACACGACGCGGCTGGCCCTGGTGGGCGCCCACCACGCGCTGAACGCCGCGGCGGCCGTGGCCGCCGGGCTGACGATCGGCGTGGATCCCTCGGAGGCCTGCCTGGCGATGTCGTCCGTGACGCCGGGGCGGCACCGCATGGAGGTCGTCTCCGCGGGGACCATCCGGGTGCTGGACGACTGCTACAACGCGTCGCCGAAGTCGCTGCAGGCCGCGCTGGAAGTGCTGTCCGCGATGACCGCGGGCCGTCGCGTCGCGATCCTCGGGGACATGCTGGAACTGGGCGATGCCACCGAGGAGGCGCACCTGGAAGCCGGGCGCGCGGCGGCCCGAGCGGGCGTGGGGTTGCTGATCGCCGTGGGCAGGCAGGCCGCGCTGGTTCGTCGCGCCGCGGTGGAAGCGGGGGTTCCGTCCGGGCAGGCGTTCGAGGCCCCGGACGCCATCGCCGCCGGCACCGTGGCGCAGGCGGTCGTGCAGGCGCGTGACACCGTGCTGGTCAAGGGTAGCCGCGGCGTGGGCCTGGAGCACGTGGTCGAGGGGTTGGCCGCCCGCTTCAAGCAGGGCGTGTCGGAAAGCGGGAACTAGATTCAAGGGGGACGGATGCTGTTCCATCTGGCCGAACTGCTCCGGGACCAGTTCAGTTTCCTGAACGTGGCCCGGTACGTTTCCTTCCGGGTGATGGCGGCCTTCATCACGTCCCTGGTCATCTGCCTGGTCCTGTTCCCCTGGCTGATCCAGACCCTGCGCCAGAAGGACGTCGGGCAGGTCATCCGCGACGACGGCCCGAAGTCGCATCATTCCAAGGCCGGCACGCCCACGATGGGCGGCGTGCTGATCCTCCTTTCGATCCTGGTGTCGTCGCTGCTGTGGTGCCAGCTGACAAACCGGCTGGTCCTGATCACGCTGAGCCTGGGCGCGTCCTTCGCCGCCGTGGGATTCGTCGATGACATCCGGAAACTGCGTGAAAAGCACTCGCGCGGCCTCCCCGGCAAGGTGCGCCTGGCCATCGAGTTCGGGATCACGGTCGGGTTGCTGGGCGTGTTCATCCGCTGGTTCGGGGCCTCGGTGCACTACGACCTGCGCCTGTTCATCCCGTTCATGTCGGCCGAGCGCTACTGGATCGACATGCCGTTCGTGCTGTACCTGGGCCTCGGCGCGATGGTCGTCGTGGGCACCTCCAACGCGACGAACCTGACCGACGGCCTGGACGGCCTGGCCGCGGGGCCCATCGCCATCGCCTCAGCCGTGCTGCTGATCCTTGCCTACGTGTCCGGCGCCAAGCTGGGTTCCCTGGACCTGTCCCGGTACCTGCTGATCCCCAGCGTGGTGGGGGGCCAGGAGCTGTCGATCATCGCGTCGGCCATCATGGGCGCGACCATCGGCTTCCTGTTCTACAACTCGTATCCCGCCGAGATCTTCATGGGCGACACGGGCAGCCTGGGCCTGGGCGCGCTGCTGGGTTCGATGGCCGTGCTGACCAAGAACGAACTGCTGTCCGTCATCATCTTCGGCGTGTTCGTGTTCGAAGCCCTCAGCGTCATCGCCCAGACGACGTCGTTCAAACTGACGGGCAAGCGCATCCTGCCGATGGCTCCCGTCCACCATTCCTTCGAGAAGATGGGGTGGAAGGAACCCAAGATCGTGGTCCGTTTCTGGATCGCGTCGCTGTTGCTGGCCATGGTCGCCCTGGCCTCGATCAAGGTGAGGTAGCCCGATGCGCATCGGATCAACGCGCCTCGTGTCCTCCATCCGCCGGTTGCGGCACGCCCGGCCGCTGACCGGCCTGCCCGCGGGGGGGGAGTTCGACCTCGCCATGTTCGGGGCGGCGGCGGGGCTGCTGAGCGTGGGCACGATGGTGGTGTTCTCCGCCACGGTGCACATGGGTCCCGGGGGCACCGAGGACGTGATGCACACGGGCGCCCTGGTCCGCCACCTGATCGCGATGGCGGGCGGGGCCGTGGTGTTCTTCCTGGCGCTTCACGCCTCCGCGAACGTGATCCGCTGGACCGCCCAGTGGATGGTGTGGCTGGCCGTGCCGCTGCTGCTGGCCGTGTGGCTGCCCGGGATGGGCCGCGAGGAGCTGGGATCGGCGCGCTGGATCAACCTGGGTTTCATGACCGTGCAGCCCTCCGAGGTCGCCAAGGTGGGCGTGGCGCTGTACCTGGCCCGCTACCTGGCCAACCGCAAGTCGGTCCTGAAGGACTGGAAGATCGGCCTCCTGCCCGGCGCCGGCGTGCTGGCGGTGATCATGGCGCTGCTGCTGATCCAGCCCGACGTGGGCTCGGTGATCCTGATCGCCGTGCTGGCCGTGCTGATGGTGCTGGTGGGCGGCACGCGGCTGCGCTACATCGCCTACCTGGGCGTCGCCGGCCTGGCCTGCCTGGGCGGGATTTTCGTGTTCAACCGGGTCAAGTTCGCCAGGCTGGTGGGCTGGCTGTATCCGAACCTGACCTTCCTGGGCGTCGGGCACCACCCGCACTTCGCGATGCGTCTGGCGACGGCCGGCGGCCCGGTCGGGTATGGCCTGGGCGAGGGCCCGGGGCACTCGCTGGGGTTCCTGACCCAGGCCTCGACGGACTTCATCTTCACGGTGCTCAGCGAGGAACTGGGCTTCGTGGGCGTCGCCTGCGTCGCGACTCTGTACATGGTCATCGCGATCCGCGGATTCGCGCTGGTGCGCCGCTGCAAGGACGACTTCGTGCGGTTCGCGGCCTTCGCGCTGACCCTGCTGCTGATCGTGCCGGCGCTGGTCCACATGATGGTCGACCTGGGAATGATCCCGACCAAGGGCATCGCGTGCCCGTTCCTGTCCTTCGGCGGCACCTCGATGCTGATGACGTTGGGTACCCTGGGGCTGCTGCAGCGGATCCACCTGGAGGTCACGTCGCAGGAAGCGTCGAGGGCGATACCGCGCACCCTCCAGGGGGAAGAGGAATGACCGGCCGCGCCCGCAATCGCCGCGCGCTGCTGACCGGCGCCCAGACCGGGGGACACCTGTATCCCGCGGTGGCGCTGGGGCAATGGCTGGCCGATCGCGGCATCGACGTCGTGCTGGTGGCGTCGGGCGAGTCGGCCGAGGCCGACGTGCTGAAGGGCGTGCCTTTCCCGGTGGAGATCCTGCGTGTGGGCAAGCTGAAGGGCATGGGCTGGCGGACGCGCCTGCTGGGGGCAATGGCGCTGCCGTCGGGGCTCGCGAGGGCCGTGGCGCTGGTCCGGCGGCTGGATCCTTCGGTGGTGGTCGGGTTCGGCGGGTACACGACCGGGCCGGTGGTGCTGGCGGCCGCGCTGCTGGGCATCCCGACGGCCATCTGCGAGGAGAACTCGGTCCCCGGGCTGACCAATCGCCTGCTGGCGCGGGTGGCCCGAAGGATCTTCGTCGCCTACGAGGAGGCGGGCGCGCGGCTGTCGCCCGCCAAGTCGCTGCTGACGGGCGTGCCGGTCCGCCCGGCGATCCTGGACGTTCCGGCCAAGGCCAGCGCTGGGGCCGGGCGGAAGGTGCTGGTGTTCGGCGGGTCCCAGGGATCGCGGTTCCTGAACCGGCGGGTGCCGGCCGTGCTGAAGGCGGTGTCCGCGCGGCCGGGTGGCATCGAGGTGCTGCACCAGGCGGGTCGCGGCAACGGCGGCGAGGTGCGGGCGCTGTACGCGGGACTGGGCCTGGTCGCAGACGTCCGGGACTACGTGGACGACATGCCGGCGGCATACGCCTGGGCGGACTTCGCTGTGTCGCGTTCCGGTGCGGGCACCGTGTCCGAAATCGCCGCCATCGGCCTGCCCGCCCTGTTCGTGCCGTTCGCGGCGGCCACCGACGATCACCAGGCGGCCAACGCCCGGCCTCTGGTGCAGGCCGGCGGGGCCCTGATGGTCCGCGAAGAGGCGTTCGACGAAGCCGCCGTGGCGGGGGCACTGGCCGAAGTGCTGGCGAGCCCGGAGCGCCTGGCCGCGATGGCAGGCGCCAGCCGGGGGCAGGGGCGACGGGACGCGCTGGACGCCCTGGGCGCCGAAGTGGCCGCGATGGCAGGTGCAGGAGGGGGAAGCCGATGAGGCGCTGGGGAGGCAACCGCAAACGGGTGACGGTCGGGCAGCGGTGCTCGTGCGCGATGGTTTCGACCCGTCGGAAGGTGTGCGAGGCCGTTGGTCCCGTGCTGGCCCTGCTGGCCGGGTTCGGGATGACGGTGGGCGGTTCCTGGACGTGGGCCACGATCGCCGACAGCCCGCATTTCCGGCTGCAGCGCGCGGAAGTCGTCGGCGCCGTCGCCCTGCCCGAACACGAGGTGCTGGCGGCCTGCGGGCTGGCGATCGGCGGGACCCGGGTGCTGGGCCTGAACGAGTCCAACGTGGTCGCGACATGCGAGGCCGATCCGAGGATTCGTTCGGCCCGGGTGGAATCGTTCCTCCCGGACCGGATCCGCGTGGTGGTGGAAGAGCAACGCCCGGTGCTGGCCGTGGCGACGGATCGGGGCGTCTGGCTGGTCAACGCGTTCGCGGAAACCTACGCGCCCTGGGACCCGATGGACGTGGTCGATCTTCCGTTGATGGTCGGTTCCTCCGAAACCGCCACCGCGGTCCAGCGCGAGCCGCTGTTGCGGGAGGCCGTCGCGCTGCTGCGGACGACCGGGCGGGAGGTCGGTCCCTGGGAAGGGCAGGGCCTGTTGATCGAGCACGACCCGACGCTGGGCTTCACGATCGCGCCGACCGCCCGTGGCATGTCGGCCCGGTTCGGCCTGGGCCCGTTCCCGCCCAAGATGAAGCGGCTGAAGACGGCCCTGGAGGTGGTGAAGAGGCGCGGCCTCCCCGTCGCCGAGGCCTACCTGGACGACGGGATCCGGCCGGGTCGCGTCACGCTGAGGCTGGGCGGCTTCGGGCCGTTCGCCGACGCGGACCGCGGCGACCGGCTCGGGAGGGTGCCATGAAGAACCGGAACGAGATCGTCGCCGCCGTCGATTTCGGCACCACCAAGATATCGGTGCTGGTGGCGCAGATCGACGACAACGGGCTGACGGTCCTCGGGGTCGGCACGGCGGAATGCGAGGAAGGCCTGCGCAAGGGCATGGTCATCGCGATCGGCAAGGTCGTGGAGGCCATCCGGCAGGCCCGCCACGACGCCGAGCAGATGTCCGGCTGCATCGTGTCCGATGTGCTCGTCGGCGTGGGCGGCACGCACATCGTCGGCATGAACAACCAGTCCATGGTGTCCCCGAAGGCCCGCGAGATCACGGAAATGGACGTGGCGCGGGTGCTGGAAATGGCGAAGGCGCGGTCGATGCCGGTCGATCGCCAGGTCATCACGATGCTGCCCATGCAGTATGCGGTGGACGAGCACGACGGCATCAAGGACCCGGTGGGGATGGCCGGCGTGCGCCTGGATGCCGAGGTCCACCTGGTCACGGCGGCCCGGTCCGCGCTGGACAACCTGCGCCGCTGCTGCGAGCGGTCGGGCCTGCGCGTGGTGCAGTTCGTGGCGAACCCGGTGGCGTCCGCGCTGGCGGTGCTGGAAGACCACGAGCGCGAGCTGGGCGTCGTGGTGCTGGACCTGGGCGGAGGCACCGGCGACCTGACGATCTGGCACGGCGGGCGCCTGGTCCACACGGGCGTCATCGGCGCAGGCGGCGAACTGATCACCCGGGACATCGCCACCGGCCTGCGGACGCCCATGTCGCGCGCCGAGGAGATGAAGGTCAAGCACGGCTGCGCGTGGGGCGAGCTGGTCAACGCGTCGGACCAGATCGAGGTGCCCGGCGTGGGCGGGCGCGAGGACAAGGCCCTGTCCCGCCGCGTGCTGACGGAAATCATCGAGCCGCGCGTGATCGAGATCTTCAGCCTGGTGAAGCGCGAGATCCAGAAGACCCAGTACGACGACAACCTGGCCGGCGGGCTGGTGCTGACCGGCGGCGCATCCCAGATGCCCGGCATGGTGGAACTGGGGGACGAGATCCTGAACCTGCCGGTGCGCCTGGGCCAGCCTCGCGGGATCCAGGGCCTGAAGAGCATCCTGGAAAGCCCGGCGCTGGCGTCGGTATACGGCCTGGCCGTGTTCGCGTCGCTGTCGTGGCGCTCGGACATGCCCAAGTCGATGCTGCCCGTGATGGACGTGCAGCCGTCGGCGGGGTGGCGGGGGTTCCTGAAGAAGATCGGATGGTGATTCCGGGCCCGGCCGCGTGGTCCAAGGGGGGACGTCGCGGCGGGACGCGGAGAACGGAGTTACGAAGGGGGGACAACCAATGGACCGACTGTTCGAAGTGGTCAACGAAGTGGACGAGTTGGCGGATTTCCAGGTGGACGAGGCGGTCATCAAGATCGTCGGCGTCGGATCCGGTGGCGGCAACGCCGTCAACTCGATGATCGATCACAAGGTCGCCGGCGTTCAGTACATCGCGGTGAACACGGACCTCCAGGCGCTGCGCCAGTCGCACGCGGAGATGCGCATCCTGCTGAAGGGCCCGACGAAGGGCCGGGGCGCGGGCGGCGATCCGATCGTGGGCAAGGAGGCGGCCGTCGCGGACCGCCAGCGCATCGACGCGATCCTGGAAGGCACGGACATGGTCGTACTGGCCACGGGCCTGGGGGGCGGCACCGGCACGGGCGCCTCGCCGGTCATCGCTGAAATCGCGCGCAGCAAGGGCATCCTGACGATCGCCGTGGTGACGCTGCCGTTCGCGTGGGAAGGCCGCGCCAAGGGCCAGAAGGCGTGGGACGGGCTGGAGGCGCTGCGCAAGGTCGTCGATGCCTACATCGTCATCCCGAACGACAAGCTGTCGCGGGTGGCGCCCGAGAACCTGCCCACCGTGCAGGCCTTCCGCATGATCGACCAGGTCCTGTGCGATTCGGTCACCGGCGTGGTGGACCTGATTTCGCGCCCGGGCTTCATCAACCGCGACTTCCGCGACGTGAAGGCCGTGCTGTCCGGCTGCGGCCAGTGCGTGATGGGCACCGGCGTGTCGTCGGGCGAGGGGCGCGCGCTGTCGGCGCTGGAGCAGGCGATCAGCAACCCGCTGCTCGAGGACACCCCCATCGACGGCGCCCGGTCGATCCTGGTCAACGTGGTCCAGGGCCCCGACGGCACCAACTCCGAGAACGGCCTGATCGGCCAGCGCGTCAACGAGCTGCTGGCGAACGACGGCAACCTGACGTTCGGGCTGGCCTTCGACGAGTCCCTCGGGGACCGCATCAAGGTCACGGTCATCGCGTCGGGCCTCGAGGACATCGAGGTCGTGCGGGCCGGCGTGGACCTTCAGGAGCAGGCGTCCCCCGGGATCGTGAAGCAGGTGTCCAAGTTCGATCGCTACGGCGCGCGCCCCAGCCTGGCCGAGGCGGAGGAACCCGTGGCGCGTTCCTTTCGAGGGGCTGCCCCCAACCCCTCGACGGTGAACGAGAACGTGTTCGGCACGCCGGTGTTCAACCCCCTGGACGGCGAAAGCGAGCTGGAGCAGACCCCCGCCTACCGCCGCATCGCCCCGTGGTCCCGTGGGTTCACCGGCAAGGCCGACCAGCCGTAGGCCGACCCCACCGTACGTCCCCTTCTGCGAACCACCCGGACAATCACCGGTAGACGCGGGTGCCGTCGGCACCATACCGCTGGACGAACAGCGAGGGCCCGCTGCTGGAAACCAGTTCGGCCCAGGCGACCAGGAAGCTGCCGTCCGGGAAGACGGCAATCGGCCCGCCATGTCCGCCGACGCCGAACGTTGTGCCGGTCGCTACGCCGGCGGCAGTGAACAGGCCGCCGGGAACCACTTCGGTGCAGTTGAGGCTGTCGACGCACGCATAGGCCAGGTCCGTCGAACACCGGGAGCCGTGGTTGCAATCGATGACCCAGTAGGCGGCGAAGCCGCCCGCGGGAAGGGGCGCGAGGCTGCCGGACAGGCCGTTCAGCGAACTGTTTCCGGTCGGAACGACCAGGGTCGGGGTCCCGGCGGTCCCGTCCGCGGCGAACACCGTGCGAACGGACGTGGCCCAGTTCTCGAAGATGTCCTTGGACGAAAGGTCGAAGTCGGCCACGAGCGCCCCTCCGGCCACGGCCGCGAGGGAGGTCGGGGTGACGTTGAAGTTCGGGTTGCCATAGTTTCCGTTGGCCACGATCTCGCTGCCGTCCGGGGTCGCGTCCGCCCGGAACTTCCGGAGGAAGGGGAAGCTTTCCCCGTACAGCACGTTCCAGTACACCACGAACCGGCCGTCGGCCCACGCCGCGACCAGGGGTGACGCATTTTCCGCCACCGTGTTCACTGCCATGGCGTCGCCCAGGGGCGCACCGGCGGAATCGAAGCGCCGGGCCCAGATCCCCGCTGCCCGTGTCGCCCCCTGTCCCGTCCACACCAGGACGAATCCTCCGGGGATCGCCGCGGCACGGGCGTGGAACTGGTGCCCCGTGGTCCAGGGATTCGCCACGAACGGCGCCCCGGCAGGCGTCCCGTCGGCGAGGAACAGGCGGGCCGCGATCCCCATGCCCCAGCCGTCCGGACCCGGCGGGTACGCGGGCGCGGTGTAGGCGGAGTCGTTGTCGTTGCCCGAGGTCCAGACCACGACGAACCTCCCATCCGGGAAGCCGACGATGGAGGGCTCGCCGTGGCAGTTGAAGCTGCCGAACTCCGGCGTGGTCACGGTCACCAGCGGCCCGGCGACGCCGGCGGCGCTGACGCGTCGCAGGTAGACGGCCGTCTGTGTGTCGGTCGCGGTGGTGCCCGTCCAGGTCACCACGTAGCTCCCGTCCGCGAATGCCGCGGCGTCCACGTGCGGCCTGTTGCCGACGCAACTTTCCTGCTTGCCGGCGGCCTGGGGCGTCCCTTCCACCGTGCCCACGACGTCGGGAAACAACCGGTACTCCGAAACCTTGCAGGCCGTGCATCCGTCCCGCGCCACGGCGTTGCCGTCGTCGCACTGCTCGCCGGAGTCCAGCACGTTGCCGTCGCACCCGCCGTCCTTCCCGCAGACCGCGCCGCCCCCGGGGAAGACCGCCGCGTTCGTGTCGTCGCAGTCGCCGCCCTTCGTGGCCCGCCAGGAGCCGCTGGCCGCGCAGCGGCACTGCGTCGCGCCCGTGCCCCACCCGTCGTTGTCCGCGTCCCAGTGCCAGGCGGTGCAGTGCAGTGCGTCCACGGCGTCCAGGGAACCGTCGCAGTCGTCGTCGAAGGCGGTCGCGCAGTCCTCGGTCGTGCCGGGGTGGACCGCCGCGTTCCCGTCGTCGCAGTCGCCGGGCTTGATCGCCCGCCATTCCCCGCTGGGCGCGCACCAGCACTGCGACTCCACCGTCCCCCATCCGTCGCCATCGACATCGCGGAAGAACGACGTGCAATGGGGCGCGTCCTTCTCGTTGGCCGTCCCGTTGCAGTTGTCATCCGCCGCGGTCAGGCAGTCCTCGGGGCTGGCGTACGACCCCTGGCACAGGATCTGGCCGCCCGCGCAGAGCCCCTTGCCCTTGCACGTGCCCCACTGGTTGGTCAGGTCGCAGTCCGTGGCCGGGATCGCGTCGTCGGTCAGGCCGTTGCAGTCGTCGTCCACGAGGTTGCACGACTCGGCGGCCGGCACCCGGGCCGCGCAGGGGACGTCGCAGGTCCGTTCCGCCGTGCACGTCCCGAACGAGTTCTGGACCCAGCACGTCGTCGTGGCGCCCTGGTCCCTGTATTTCGCGGTGCACGGGCACGTGCCGCCCACGGGAAGGCACTGGAGGTCCTGGCCCTTTGTCGTGGCGACCGCCTGGCACGCGAATCCGTCGGGGCACGGGGCCGTGTCGGAACACCCGGCGCCGCAGAACCGTCCGTCCGGCCCATGATCGATGCAGATCCCGGGCAGGCACCCGGTGGCGACGCAGTCGGCGTCGATATGACAGGGCCGGCACAGCAGGTAGGGCGCCAGGCACGCCGTCATCGAACCGCCGCCGGGAGTCAGGACGAAGTCGCAGGTCGAACCGGTGAGGCACGCCTGCCCGTCCCCGCAGGGGCGCGCGCACTCGTGGCCTTCCATCGTTTCCAGGCAGATCCCGCCGAGGCAGTCGCACTTCACGTTGCAGGGGCACCCGGCCCCGCCGGGGCAGCCGTCCTGCGCCACCAGGAGCGACAGTTCGACGGGATGGCCCGCGCAGGAGCAGCCGGGGACGTCCGGGCATCCGTCGCCCGCGATGTCGCCGGGACCCGACGCATCCGGTTGATCGGCGGTAGTCGTTTCGTCGGCGGGATTGCCGCCATCCGTGAGGTCACGATCGTCCCCTGTGCCGGGAGCGGCCGGGCTGCACGCAAGGACGAGGAAGGCCAGGAAGGTGCAACGGGTGGCAGGAAGGCGACGCATGGCGGCCTCCTCGAAGAACTCACGATGAACACCAGTATAGCGAATGACCGCGGGAGGAATCCGGCGGAACGCACCCTGGGGGATCAATCCGGGATGAAGCGTACGGTTTGCGGTCGCCTCGCCGCACGGCCCCCTGTCGCGGGCCTTCCCTCCCGACCCCGGCCGCGCGACAATCCCGCCATCGCCTTCGGGGGTCCGCCCGTGAAATCGCTGACCGAGCACCTGGAACTGAACATCCCGACGCGCCGCGCCTTCGTCAACATCACGTCGAAGGTCGAGGAAGCGGTGCGCCGCAGCGGCATCCAGGAGGGCCTGTGCCTGGTCAACGCCATGCACATCACGGCCAGCGTGTTCATCAACGACGACGAGCCGGGCCTGCACCAGGACTACGACGACTGGCTGGAAACGCTGGCGCCCCACGACCCGGTGTCGCATTACCGGCACAACCGCACCGGCGAGGACAACGGCGACGCGCACCTCAAGCGCCAGATCATGGGTCGCGAAGTGGTCGTGGCGATCACCAACGGCCGGCTGGACTTCGGTCCGTGGGAACAGGTGTTCTACGGCGAGTTCGACGGTCGGCGCAGAAAACGAGTCCTGGTCAAGGTTATCGGCGAGTGACACCCGAGTTGTGCGGGTCATTTGTGCGGGTTCACCCCGTCTTCCGCTTCGGGAACTTCAGCACCTTCCCGTCCTCGCCCGGTGGCGGAACCCCCAGTCCGGCCAACGTCACGGCGCGGGCCCGGTCGGCGCTCGTGGCCTGCCTGTAGTACTTCAACGCGGTCTCGGGGGACTGGCCCAGCTGCGCGGCAACGGTCCCGACGTCGGCCCCGCCCCGGTAGTACTGGTCGACCACCATGCGCCGCAGGGCGTGAGTGCCGATGCGGGGGATGCCGACCGCCTGGCAGGCCTCGCGCAAGTACACGTAGATTCTCGTCGTGATGGTGCTCTCGACCGCCTCTTCCAGCACCCGGCCCTTGCGCAGCTCCTCGGGGATCTCGGCCAGGAAGTCCTTGAGGCTGACGGGGATGGTGACGGGCCGGTACCCCGTCTTGCTTTCCGCGGGGATGCGCAACGTGCAGGTCTCCAGGTCCACGTCCGCCCACGTCAGGCGGGCGACCTCGTGGATTCGGGCGCCGGTGCAGCCCTGGATGAGCAGCAGGCGGTACACCCACGGCAGGCGCTTCAGGTGCTCGAGGATTGCGGACCACTCGGCCGGCGTGGGCGTGTACTTCGGCCGCCCGATGATCTCGACGTGGGGTA
The DNA here is from genome assembly GCA_903857665.1 of uncultured Myxococcales bacterium. Classification (GTDB taxonomy): domain Bacteria; phylum Myxococcota_A; class UBA9042; order DTJE01; family DTJE01; genus CAIZWN01. The sequence continues at coordinate 72,721 of CAIOFV010000065.1, read as the reverse complement.
CGTCCAGCGCGCGGTCGGGCACGAACCCCCGGCGCCGAGCCCAGGTCCAGGCCGTCTGCAGCTTGGTCAGTTCCAGGTCGATGGTGCCGCCGGCGGTCTTCGGGTCCGTCGACTCCTTGAACCGCGCGCCCACGTAACGGTCGAGGGTCATCAAGTCGAGGCGGTCCACGCCGAGGTTCCCGATGTGCCTGTTCAGGTGGCGCAGCGACGCCCTGGCGACTGCGATGGTGGTGTCCTTCGCCAGGGGCCGGGTCTCTACAGCTCCCAGCCACAGTTCCAGCACGTCCCGGACCGTGCGGACCTCGTCCTCGGCACCGCGGGTCCGGGCGACCTCGGTCCCATTGGCGACGGATGACGCCAGCGTCCTGTTGGCCTCGTCCCGGGTGGCCCATCCGGCCCAGACCGTGACGGCCGCGGTGCCTTCGTAGCGCTCGGCGCGGAAGTACCAGCGGCCATCGGGCCGCGGACCCCTGACGGCCCGCACCCGGATGTCGCCGACACCCCAGGCCTTCGGCTTCTTCGAGTTCTTCACCTCCGACATCTCCTACTCGATGCGCACCCGCGGGAGGCCCCTGGGCACGCGGACCGGTTGCCATGTTCCGGCAGGTGCAACGTCCTGCCGAATCTTGTCGAGGACGTCCCCCCAGATGACGAGACCGCGGCCGTCAACTCGATGGACCAGGCCCTCCCGGCGCAGCCAGGCCCGGGCGTCGGCCTCCCGCCAGGGAAGGGCACGGACGGCCTGGGCGGTGGAGAGGACCGAGTTGGGGTCGAGCCGGCGGCGAGGGAGCGCATCCTGGGAGGGCACGGCCTCGCTGACCGCCGCAAGTGCGGTGGCAGCTGCCATGGGTTCCTCCTGGTGGTTCTTCGGGACCGAGACGTGGACTTGCACCGGCAAGCCGCAATGTGGGCATGGGAACGCCGGGCGAGACGCCGGCCCAGACGTGCCGGTGCCGTTCGAGGGCGGGATGCGCGCTGCGTTCGATGCGGGCAGCCCTGGCGCAGGGCCGTCGCGCGCAGGGCGCGGGTCCTGTGGGGGTGCCGTCGGGATACGGCGTGCCATGAGGGCTCTCGTCGGACCCGAGGGCGCACTTATGCGCCATTCGGGCGGGCCTCTCGGCGTGGTCAGGACCACGACCGAGTGCCACCGACCAGGTAGAGTCCTCTTGCTGACCTCGAGTCCGAGGTCGTAGGGGACCGGCATCAGGCCATCGCGCGACCTGGTGGGTCACGGACGGCCCCCAGTCCGCGTAGAGCACTGGGGTCGGGAGCGGGACTACTAGTCAACGGCCGCGCCAAGGCGCGTCCAACCGGTTTCAAGAGTATCTCCATGCCACTCGTGGGTCAAGCGTGCCACGTGGGCCTTGTTCCAGGCCTCGCTAGCTCTTCTTGACCGTCAAGGACCGGACGTAGTCCGCCAGGCTCTGGCCGGGCCGCCTATCGGACTCGGAGTCCGCGCAGGTCGACCGCCCCTTGGGTGTGCCCATCAGCTCCCGGTTGAACCGGCGGCCTCCCGGACCCGGGCGGAAACGGGGCTGCTGACCGGGCGGCTTCTCGCCGTTGCGCCGCTGGTTCACCTCGACCCACCAGCGGGTAACGCCGCCAGCCAGCCAGCGGTAGAACGGCCTGCGGGGCGTCCCGAAGTTTACCCACGGGCGTTCGATGTCCTCCGGCGTCTGCCGCATCCGCGCGGCCACCGTCCTGGGGTCGACCCGCAGGTAGCTGCAGGTCTCTCCGTGGGTCCACCATGTGACGCTGCCCAACTGCGCCTGGTTGCCGTCAAGGTCGTTCGTCATGAATCCTTTGCTCCTGTTGGTGGTGACCACGGCAGGCGGAGCCCGGGGCGCCGGCCAAGTGCGCGGACGCCCCGGGCTCCTGCGACGGCTACTTCTCGTCGTCCAGGACCGTCTCGATGATCGCCAGCGCCACCGCGGCAAGGATGCCGGGCAGGCTGGGGCTCCTGATGAGTCGAATCCAGAATCCAGCCATGCAGTCACCTCCTTCCCCCCACCCGCTTCCTGCCCACCGGGAGGGTCGTGACGCACGGCACGGCGACAATGGTAGCCAACGTGGCTCAGGTCGTGACGGAGCAAGTCGTCGCCGACTCGGGGGCGTACGTCACGCCAGCGGCGCGGCGCACCCGCTTCAAGGCTCGCGCGTGCCACCGAACGGCCGCCGAGAGGGTGAGCCCCAGCTGTGCCGCCAGCGCGGCGTACGTCTCATCGTCGATTCGGCCATAGATCAGCGACTGTTCCGCGACGCCCAGGTCGCTGACGAAGTCCACGACCTCGCGGCACAGGACAGCGCGCTCGGGCAGCGGCCACGGCCCCACCGGTTCGTCATCGGGCGGCGGGGCTTCGTGGTTCGCCTGCGCCCACATCTCCTGCAACTGCCGGAAAATGCTGCCGCGGACCGCGTACGAAACGAACGTCTCGATGGAGCAGTTGCGGTTCGGGTCGAACTTCGGCCAGGCCTTCACCAAGCCGATGGCGCCGATCTGCACCACGTCGTCGTGCTCGACCAGGCGGTCCTCCCAGGTTGGGGACGTGAGAGCCGCCGACAGGGCCGCGGAGTCCAGCTTCCTCCGGAGGTTGTCGATCAGGATGACGGAGGGCGCGCCCACAAGCAGGGCAGTGACCCGCTTGCGCCACTCGTCCTCGTCGTTCCCCTCCGTCAGCGTGGACACGGGCCGCCCAAGGAAGGGCAGCGAGATGACGTTCACCAGCTTCGTTGCGCCGGTTCCCGGGCTGGGCTTCTCGACCAGGTGCAGGGGCGTCGCACCGTCGACGAGCGCACGCACGAACGGCAGGAGCATGCCGGCGATCACGTGGGCGCGGTCGGGAGCCCCGACGAACGGGAAATCCCCCAGCAGCTCCTCCTGAAGGATTCGAGCCGCTTCAGCCACGTCAGCGGGCGAGGGGTTGACTGGGACGTCGGTCATCTTGAAGTCCGGGGCGGGCGCGTACATCACGCGACCCTTGGCGTCGAAGCCGGGCGTCGCGACGAGCGTGCCGTCCGCCGTGAACACCGGCGACTCGACGACGCGCTCCAGGACGGGCAGCGGGGGTTCGGCGGTCGTCAGCAGGTTCCTGACGACCGGCACGGGCGGGTAGGCGTCCTCCCACAGTTCGGTCTTGGGGTTCACGCGGCCCCAGGACGCGATGCTGGCGAGGTATCCCCGGACATGGTCGAGCCCCAGGACCTTCAGGAAGGGGCGCCCATCGTCTCCCATCTCCACACGGGACAGCACGCCGCCGTGCCGGAAGAGCTTCGGGGTCGAGCCGTTCGCGGCCTTGATGACCTCCCAGGTCCTGCCGGTGATCCGTTCGAGGTCGTGGTCGTCAGCCTGGAGTCGGGGTCGGGGGTCCTGGGGCACGCTGGAAGGGTTCGCGCTTGCACTCACCTTCGTGCCATTGCCCTTGGCCACGCACTCGGGCTTCTCCGCGACGAGGAACCCGTGCCTGTCCATCCATTCGGCGGCGCTCGGAGCCGCGTCCCACGCCGCTTCGAAATCATCCTCGGTGCCTCCGTGGTCGAAGAAGTCCGTCACGTCCTTCACGGGCTTGCCCCCAACCTCGGGAGGCAGGTCCAGGACGTGGACTGCACGGGCGCGACCTTCAATGGACCAGACGATGTCCGCGGCATGCGCCCGTCCGGGGTCGTCGTTGTCGGGGATAACCAGGACGTTTGCCCCCTCCAGCGATTTGGCATACCCCTCGGCGTCCTTGCCCCGCCATTTCCCGGCGCCGCCGGAGTTGCAGGTCGCGATGTACTGGCGTTCGCAGAGGGTCTCGGTGTCCTTCTCGCCCTCCACAACGAGGATGTCGATGCCGCCCACGATGTTCTTCAGGACCGCCGGCAGGCGGTACAGGACCCGGGGAACCCGGCTTCCATCCGCGTACTTCATGGACCAGACGAAGCCGTTGCGTACGGTCCCCGGGTCATCGTCCGGTCGTGCGGGGCGGCACTGGCTGAACCGCTTGCCGGCCCGGCGCACGACCTTGTAGAGCAGGTGACCGGCATCGTCCCGATACTCGTACTCGGCGTCGTCCCGGGGGTCCCGGTCCTGGTCGTCGGAGTCGGGGAAGAGGTCGCGCATCTCCAGCCCGAGCGCCTCGACGACCTCCGAGGCGGAGCAGCCAGCGAAGCAGTTCAGCAGGACGCGGCCGTCGTCGCCCCCGCGAACGCTCAGGCTGGGGTGGCTGTCGCGGTGGGCGGGGCAGAGGGCGGTCCACTGGTCGCCGCTCGACTTGACGCCGTCCAGATGGGTCAGGAACTCGTGGACATCCATCCTTCCGCCCTCCAGCTACTCGGCCCCGCCGGTCTGGCGGCCAGCCTCGAGGAGCCGCTGCAGGTCCGCGACGAGGATGAGCCGGCGCCGCCCGACCCGGCACGACGGGAGCCGCCCCTCCATCACAAGTTTGCGAATGAGCCGGGCGGAAACGTCCGCAAGGCGTCCCGCGCGTGGAACCGAAACCGCGAGCCTGCCGTCCAGCGTGTCCTGCGGTGCCATTTCAAGCCCCTCCGTGCCGTCAGGTTGATCGTCTCACAACGACCCCTCCGGAAAGAAATCACGAATATTCGCGACCGAAAAATCGTGCCTTGGAGCGGTACTAAGTGCCTGAACCGACAGGCGTAAAAAATCGTGCATCAAGGTTGGCGCGAAATTCCCAATTTTCACCGTTGCAGCGCCTGGCCGGGACCACCCTGTCGATGGTCCCGGCCAGGCCTTCCAGGTTGTGCGGGTTGTGCGGGTTCGAGGCCTGGAAGGGCGGGAATGGGCTGTGCTGCACCAGTGCCCCGTGGTACAAGTCCCAAGGATTACGAGGGGCGGGGAAATACCCGCTCTTCTACGGCGAGTTCGATGGTCGGCGCCGCAAGCGGATCCTGATCAAGGTGATCGGGGAGTAGGGCGCACGGCCCGCGCGGGCGGCGGCGCCTGCTCGACCCGCAGGTGCTCGGGGATGACGTCCCGCCGGAACACGTCCTCCTCCGTTTCGGCCCGCCGGATGACCGCGGCCCGGGAGCCGGTCACCAGCACGGTGGCGGGACGTGGCATGGCGTTGAAGTTGCTGGTCGAGACCTCCTGGTAGGCCCCCGTGTCCAGCATCGCCAGCACGTCGCCCACCTCGACCTTCGGGACCGGCACGAACGGGTACAGGCGATCGCCATAGCAACTGCGCCCGATGATGTCGGCCTTCCCGACGGGCAGGGCGTCCGCCTTGTTGGCGAACACGTAGTCGTGCAGGTGGTGCTCGTAGCGCCCGCCCGTGAACCAGAACTCGGTCGTGTCCACGATGACGTGGTTGTAGCGGATCGGGGACGTCATGCGCTTGAGGTTGCGCACCGTCGTCAGGTGGATGCCGGTGTTGCCGTGCATCGCGCGCCCCGGTTCCACCTGCAGCATGACCCCGTGGAGATCGACCCCGTGCCGTGGCAGTTCCTCGCGCAAGGTGCGGGTGCAGGCCGCGCCGTACTCCTCGATGGTCGGCGCGAGCGTCGTGTTCGGATGCGTGACCAGCCGGTCGATGATCCTCGCCATGATCGTGTAGCGGGCCGCCGTGCCGAACCCCTCCAGCCCCATCGACAGGCCGCTCAGCAGCGCGAACTGCGCCGGTTCCGTGTAGTTCGTCGCCTTGTTGAACGGGTCGCGCGGGATCGCGAACCCACCGCCGATGTCGATCTCCCGCGGCCGGAATCCGCCCAGTTCCCGGCACACCTCGCCGATCGCCGCCGCGTAGGCCTTCATCTGTTCCACCCAGTACCGCGTCGATGCGTGGTGCCGCCCGTGGTGCTGGTGGAAGCCGACCAGGTGCACGTTGCCCATGCCCAGGATGCGCCTGCCGAGGGCGATCACGTCCTCGACGGGCAGGCCGCCCTTGTAGGCCAGCGCGGCCAGGTCGGTGGGCACCGGCCCCTCCGCGACGAAATCGGTGCGATCGGTGAAGCCGCTGACGGTCGGCTTGATCCGCAGGCGGACCATCGCCGTGACGCCCAGGTCGTTCGCCGCCTTCTGGATGGCGTCCAGCTCCTCCACGCTGTCGATGGTGATCCGCGCGCCGGCCTGGAGGCTTCGCTGGATGTGGGCGTCGTCCTTCGGGACGCCGTTGACCGAAATGAACTGCGGATTGACCCCGGCCTGGAGCGCAGCGGACAGTTCGCCCGTCGAGTAGATGTCCGCGCCGCAGCCCTCGTCGGCGAGGATGCGCTGGATCGCCAGCGACCAGCTCGCCTTGGCGGCGGGCAGGATCTTCACCTCGCCGTCGGGCCAGCCTTCCTGGAACGCCCGGTGGAAGCGGCGGACGTTGCGACGGATCTGATCCTCGGACACCACGAAGATTGGCGATCCGAACGTGCGGACGAGATCGACGGTGTCGCATTCCTCGATGAACAGGTGGCCGTCGCGCCTGGAAAGACAGTCGTCGATCCGGTTCTGCATCGGCATGGTCCCCCCCTTTCTTGTCGACGTGTAGTGGTGATACATCCGGCCGGGACCCGGGTCAATCCCGGGTTGAATCCGATGTCTGGAACGCTTACATTCGGACGGTCCGACCGGGGCCTCGACGACATGACGATCCTGGGAATCTCGGCGTTCTACCACGACAGTGCGGCGTGCGTGCTGCGCGACGGGCGACTGGTGGCGGCGGCCCAGGAAGAGCGCTTCACCCGGGTGAAGCACGACGCGTCCTTCCCCGAGGCGGCGATACGGTCCTGCCTGGCGCAGGCGGGGATCGAGCCGTCCGGGATCGACGAGGTCGCCTTCTATGAAAAACCGCTGGCGAAACTGGATCGCGTGATGGAAACGGCCGCGGCCGTGGCGCCTCGCGGACTGAGGTCCTTCGCGTCGCGCCTGCCGGCCTGGTTCACGGAAAAGGCCCGCCTGCCCGACCTGCTGCGCCGCAGGCTGGGCTACCGCGGCCCGATCCTCTACTGCGAGCACCACGAGTCCCATGCCGCCAGCAGCTTCTTCCCGTCCCCCTTCGAGGAGGCGGCGATCCTCACCGTCGATGGCGTCGGCGAGTGGGCCACCAACACCGTGGGCGTCGGTCGCGGCGGGCGCGTGGAACTGCTGCAGGAACTCCTGTTCCCCCACTCCCTGGGGCTGCTGTACTCGGCGTTCACCGAGTTCCTCGGGTTCGCCGTCAACTCGGACGAATACAAGGTGATGGGGCTGGCCCCCTTCGGCGAGCCGCGATACGTCGATCGGATCCTGGAACGGCTGCTGGACCTCAAGGAGGACGGCTCGTACCGGCTGGACCTTTCCTTCTTCGCGTTCCTGGAGGGCGAGCGGACCGTGAATTCCCGGTTCGCGGACCTCTTCGGGCTGCCGCCCCGTCGCCCCGAGGCGGCCATCCGACCTGCGGACATGGACCTCGCGCGCTCGATCCAGGCCGTGACCGACGAGGTCCTGCTGCGCCAGGCCCGGCACGCCCACCGGCTGACCGGGCTGAAGAACCTGTGCCTGGCGGGCGGGGTGGCGCTGAACTGCGTGACCAACGGGAGGATCCTGCGCGAAGGACCGTTTTCGCGGGTGTGGATCCAGCCCGCCGCGGGAGACGCGGGCGGTTGCATCGGGGCGGCCTACGTAGCCTGGCACCACGTGCAGGGGCAGCCCCGGATCGCGGACCCCCGGGATGCGATGGAAGGGGCGCTGCTGGGACCGGGGATCGGGGGGGACGAGGCCGAGGAGGCCCTGGCCCGTTCGGGGATTCCCGGACGACGGCTGGACGACGACGCCCTGTTCGACGCGGTCACGGGCCTGCTGGCGGACGGGAAGGTGGTCGGGTGGTGCAGGGGGCGGATGGAATTCGGCCCGCGCGCGCTGGGCCATCGCAGCATCCTGGCCGACCCGCGCCGGCCCGACATGCAGCGGCGCGTGAACGAAAAGATCAAGTTCCGGGAGGGGTTCCGACCCTTCGCGCCGGCGGTCCTGCGGGAGCGCGTCACCGAGTGGTTCGATCTCGACACGGACAGCCCATACATGCTGCTGGTCGCCGAGGTGGCCCGGTCGAAGAGGGTCGCGCGGGACCCGGGTTCGCCGGAGCCGGAGGGGCTGGATCGGCTGCACGTTGCGCGGTCGGTGATCCCGGCGGTCACCCACGTGGACGGATCGGCGCGGGTCCAGACGGTGTCGGCGGACGTGGACCCCGACTTCCATCGCCTGCTGCGCTCGTTCGAGGCTCGCACCGGCTGCCCGGTGCTGCTGAACACCAGCTTCAACCTGCGCGGGGAACCGATCGTCCGTACCCCCGGGGATGCGTGCCGGACGTTCCGGGCCTGCCACCTGGACGCGCTGGTCGTCGATTCCTGGCTGGTCGAGCGGCCCGAGGGGCTGCCGATCGTCCCGTTGCCCCCCCCGAGGCCCGGTGCCGACGCCGCCACGCCGAAACGCCTGCGCCGTTTCGGCCTGGAACTTTCGGCCGGCCTGCTGGCGGCGGCGGGGCTGACTCTGTGGGCATGGGAATCGCCGCGTGCGGCCCTGGGGCTGGCGATCGCCGCGACCTTGCTGGCCGTGTTCGCCTGGGTTCGGCCCTCGGGGCTGGCGGCCGTCGAGCGTCCCTGGATGCGGACGGTTCGTGTCGTCGCGGGGGGGCTGTCGTTCCTGTTGACCGCCGTCGTCCACCTGGCGCTGGTCACGCCGATCGGCCTGATCCGGCGGGCGTTCCGGCCCGATCCTCTGGGCCTCCGGCCCGACCGCGCGCGATCGTCCTGGTGGTCCGCGAGGGTCGCCCGGGCGCCGGACCCGGAATCCTACCGTCACCCGTTCTGAAGGAGGTGCTGCCGTTGTACCAGTTGTTGAAGGAACTCCTGGCTTTCCTTCGTGCGCGTCGCAAGTGGTGGCTGCTCCCGATCGTGGTGGCGCTGCTGCTGGTCGGGGCGCTGATCGCGGTGTCGGCGTCGAGTCCGCTGGGACCCTTCGTCTATCCGCTGTTCTAGCGCTGCCCCGGGGTCCGGAAGTTCGCCTCGACCCCTATTTCAACCTCTTGACCAATGACGCAACGCGGCGGTACAAAGTCTGACGGAACACCGGGCCCTTTTCACCCTCTGAACGAGGAGACCGTCCCATGCTCGACGCCGGGGAACGAAAGCGGCTGAAGACCAAGGCCCGCGAACTGCGCGAAAAGATTATCGAGGTGACCTTCACCTGCGGTGGTGCGCACGTGGGGGGGGCGTTCAGCCAGCACGAGATCCTGGTCGCGCTCTACTACAAGGCCCTGAAGATCGACCCGAAGCGCCCGGCATGGGAGGACCGCGATCGGTTCATCCTGTCCAAGGGCCACGGGGGGGTCGGGCACGCGGTGATCCTGGGCGACCTCGGGTTCTTCGATCCCGCGCTGCTGAAGGAGTTCAACAAGACCGGCTCGCCCTTCGGCATGCACCTGGATCGCCTGAAGGTGCCCGGCGTGGACTTTTCCACGGGCTCGCTGGGCCACGGCCTGGGCCTGGGCGTGGGCGCCGCGCTGGGCGCCCGCCAGATCGGCAAGCCCTGGCGCACCTACGTGGTGATGTCGGACGGCGAGTGCGCCGAGGGCTCCGTCTGGGAAGCGGCGATGGCGGCCGGCAACTTCAAGACGACCAACCTGACGGCCTTCGTGGACCGCAACCGGTTCAGCCTGGACGGCCCGACGGAAACGCTGATGCGGCTGGAACCCTTGGACAAGAAGTTCGAGGCGTTCGGCTGGCGCGTGCTGACCATCGACGGCCACGACTTCGACCAGATCCTGGACGCGATCGAAACGGCCCGGGCCGAAACCGAACGGCCGGTGATGGTCATCGCCAACACGGTGAAGGGCAAGGGCGTGGACTTCATGGAAGACAAGACCGCCTGGCACTACGGCGGGCTGGACGAGGCCACGCGCGACGCGGCGCTGGCGAGCATCCGGAAGTCGAAGTAGGGCGAGGAGGCGGACATGGCAAAGGCGCAGGGACTGACCTGGACCATCGATGACGCGGATCACATGACCCAGGCCGAAATCTACGGCGAGACGCTGACCCAGATCGGGCTGAAGGACAAGCGGGTCGTGGCGCTGACGGCCGACCTGGCGCGGTCCACCAAGATCGGCAAGTTCGAGGAAAAGATCCCCGAGCGCTTCTACAACGTCGGCATCGCCGAAGCGAACATGATCGCCATCGCGGCGGGCATGACGGAAGCTGGGCTGATCCCGGTCGTATCGACCTTCGCCGCGTTCGCGTCCATGCGGGCCGCGGAGTTCGTGCGGACGGACCTGTGCTACCAGAAGCGCAACGTCAAGATCATCGCGACGCACTCGGGCACCTCCTTCGGGCAGGCGGGCACCACGCACCACTGCACCGAGGACATCGCCATCATGCGGTCCTTCGCGGGCATGACGGTCATCGCGCCGGCGGACGCCTACGAAACGGCGCGCGCGGTGGCGGCGTCGATCGAGTACCCCGGACCGGTGTACATCCGCATCGGCCGTGGCTTCGAGCCGCCGATGCACAAGTCGCTGGATTTCGACTTCGAGATCGGCAAGGCCATCAAGCTGCGCGACGGCCGCGACCTGACGATCATCGCGACCGGCGTGACGGTGCTGCAGGCGATGGAAGCCGCCGAGCGCGCGTCGCAGAACGGCGTGTCGGTGCGCGTGCTGGACATGCACACCATCAAGCCGCTCGACGAGGACGCCGTGCGCGAGGCGCTGCTGGACACGCGGCGCATCATCACGGTGGAGGACCACACGGTCATCGGCGGGCTGGGCGACGCGGTCGCGGACGTCATCGCCCGCAGCGGCAAGGGCTGCGCCTTCAAGAAGCTGGGCTACCAGGACTGCTTCTCGATGGTGGGCTACTACGAGGACCTCCAGCACCACTACGGGATCGACGCGGACGGCATCCTGGACGCCATCGGCGTGGTCCTGAAGGCCGAGTTCGAACAGGACGAGGACTGGGAGGACGAAATCTGATGGCTGATGCCCGAGAGGAACTGAAGGCGCGAGTCTTCCTGCGTTCCGCGCTGCCTCTCGTGAAGGTGGTGCTGGCGGAACGTCCACAGTACCGGCACCTGCTGCGTCGCGCGAACGGCGTGCTGCAGTTCGCGGCGCGCGACAGCGAGCAGGGCGCCTGGGTCGGCATGACGGAGGAGGGGATCGAGGTCAAGCCCGGCAAGCATCCGGAACCTTCGATCACGCTGACGTTCAAGACGCTGAAGGAACTGAACACGTTCTTCGCGGGGGGCATGGCGCTGCCGGGGATCCACGGCATCCGGGGCCTGCCCACGCTGGTGCGCTTCCTGCCGTTCATGTTGAAACTGAAGATCCTGATGCCGACCGCGATGCCGGAGGACCTGGAAGGCAAGGCGCTGAAGGTCCGCATGCTGATGCAGATGATCGCGTCTGGCCTGTCGCAACTGGTCAAGGGCGGCGACGAGGTGCTGGGCGGCTACGCGAAGAAGAGCCCCGACCGCGTGTTCCAGTTCACGGTGCGGGGCGGGCCCGCGTGCTACCTGCGCGTCAAGGCGGGCAAGTCCAAGGCCGGCCTGGGGACCTACGCCCGCCGGCGTCCCTACGTCCACATGATCTTCAAGGACGTGTCCGCGGCCTTCGAGGTGCTGACCCAGCGGGTCGGCACGGTGGAAGCGGTCAAGAACGGGTACCTGACGGTCGAGGGCGCGATGGAAGGGAGCAAGGACGTCGGGCTGTTCATGCAGCACCTCGATTCCTTGACCATGGGCTAGGCAGGAGGAAGTCATGTTCACGCCGTTGCTCACCCGGTTGGGGTTGTACACCTCACCGTCGGTGCGGGATCGCGTCCGCGCCGGGATGCACCTCCACGCGGTGCTCGGTGCCATTCCGCACCTGGTACGACTGGACGAGGAGGCCGCGGCCACGGCCCGCCAGATGGGCAAGGTAGCGCTGGAATTCCGGGTCTTCGACGGCCCGCGCGCGGTCCTCGCCTTCGATGACGGGAAGGTCACGCTGTCTCGCGAGGGATGCGGCAACGTGGGCCTGTTCTTCCCGTCGTGCGATGCGCTGAACCGCATGTTCGACGGCGAGAAGGTCACCCCGATCCCGTTCCGCGCCTTCCCGTTCCACCTGAAGGCCCTGCAGTTGCTGCCGAAGTTGACCGACCGGCTGACGGTCTTCCTGAAGCCGCCCGCCGGCATGCTGGACGACCCGGCCTTCCTGGCCAAGCACGTGGAACTGTCGCTGCTGGTGGGCATGATGGCCACCCGGGACCTGGTGGACTACGACCCGAAGGTCGTTCGCATCGCCCACGATCTGCCCAGCGGAACGGTGATGTTCGAGGTCATCGGCGGTCCGAAGGCGCACGTGAAGATCGACCATGGCGTGATCGAGGCGGGCGCCGGCGGGTTGGCCGACCCGTCCACGACCGTCACGATCAAGAACATGGGCCTGGCCCTGGGCCTGATCCAGGGTACGGTGGACACGTTCGCCGCGAACGGCAGCGGCGATATCCGGGCGTCGGGTTCCCTGGCGCTGGTGGACGAGTACTTCAACCTGTTCGATCGCGTGGGGCTGTACCTGAAGTAGCCCATCGGAGGCGGATATGGCTCTCTACAAGTTCGACAAGTCGAATGAACTGTTCCAGCGCGCGACGGCGGTCATCCCGTCGGGCATCTCGGGCAACAAGAACCCGGCCTTCGCGGTCCCGGGCTCGTTCCCGTACTACGCCGTGAGGGGCGAGGGATGCCGGTACTGGGACCCGGACGGCAACGAGTACATCGACTACCTGGCCGGGTACGGGCCGATCGTGCTGGGGTACAACGACCCGGTCGTCGATGCGGCGGCGGACGTGCAGCGCAAGCTGGGCACGGCGTTCAACCACCCGACGCCCGTCGCGGTCGAACTGGCCGAAAAGCTGGTCGGCATGATCCCGCTGATCGACTGGTGCGCGTTCGGCAAGAACGGCTCGGACGTGACGGCGTATGCGGTCCAGACGGCGCGCGAGCACACCCAGCGTCGCAAGATCCTGAAGGCCCACGGCGCCTACCACGGCAGCCAGTCGTGGTGCCGGCACGGCCTGGGCGGCATCATCGAAAGCGATTTCGAGCACGTGCTGGACTTCATCTGGAACGACGCGACCAGCGTGGAAGACATCTTCAAGAAGTATCCGGGCGACGTGGCGGGCGTCATCATCACGCCGTACCACCACCCGGCCTTCGCGGACCAGGTGATGCCGAAGCCGGGCTTCCTGCAGGATCTGCGGCGCATCTGCGACAAGTACGAGGCCGCGCTGATCCTGGACGACGTGCGTGCGGGCTTCCGGCTGGACATCAAGGGGTCCCACGAGTACTTCGACTTCAAGCCCGACATGACCTGCTACTGCAAGGCCATGGCGAACGGCTACGCGATCTCGGCGGCCTGCGGCACCAACAAGTACAAGCCCGCCGCGTCGAAGGTGTTCTTCACGGGCACGTACTACACGTCCGCGGTCGAGCAGGCCGCGTCGCTGGCCTGCCTGGACGAACTGAAGAAGCCTGAAACGCTGACCCACATGATGAAGATGGGCACCCTGCTGCAGAAGGGACTGAAGAAGGCGGCCGAGGACCGGGGCCTGCAGGTCACGATCAGCGGCCCGCCCACGCTGCCCTACATGACCTTCACGAACGAAACGAACTTCCGACGCAGCCAGGTGTTCGGAGGTGGCGCGGCGAAGCGCGGCGTGCTGCTGCATCCGCACCACAACTGGTTCATCATGCGCTCGCACACCGAGGCGGACATCCAGAAGACGCTGGACGTCGCCGACGACTGCTTCGCGCTGGTCAAGAAGGAGTTCGGAGGGTAGGTCCAGGGCGTCCCCCCATCCAGGCTGCTGCTTTCCCCTGCACGACACGCCAGGCGCGCGCCATCGGTTGGAGTGATAGACTGATCGCGTCAGGCACGAACCGTCGGGAGGGGCCATGCGAAAGGGCTGCGGGCCGGGAACGCTGCTGGTTCTCGCGGTGGCGCTGGCGTGGGTGGCGTGCGAGCCGTTGAAGGCCTCGTCGGACCTGCAACCCTCCGCGGACGCCGTGTCGGATCCCGGGAGGGATGACGGGACCGAAACGTGGGTCGATGCACCGCGCGACACGGCCGTCGATGCAGTCGGCGACCCCGGCCCTGGCGATCTGCCCGGCGAGATCCAGGGGCCCTCGGGGTGCTGCGAGGACGCCACGAAATGCGCCGTTGGCGCGGTGTGCCTGGGACTCGAGTACGGCGCCCCGGGGACCTGCTGGCCTGCTCCCGCCGCGGGCAAGTGCTTCCATGACGCCGACTGCGCCGAGGGACAACGCTGCCTGGGCGAGCACGTCACCAACTGCATGATGAACAGCATCCCCGTCGAAGGGGATTGCCTGGCGGTGGCCGCCGACTGCTGCAGGACGACCCTGGACTGCGCCCAGGGCCTGGTATGCGGTTCCGACCTCTTCGACGGGCCGGTCAGCCGGTGCAAGGAACCGCCCCTCGACGGCTGGTGCTGGACCCTCGCCCAGTGCGGCCCCTGGCAGCAGTGCTCGGGCGCATCGGTGTGCCCGTGCGGCGCGATGTGCGATTCTGCGGACGTGCCCGGCACGTGCACGCTGGCGGCGGGCTGCTGCGACACGGTGGCGGACTGCGGCGCCGGCGAGGACTGCGTGGACCTGAACCCCACGGCCGACACCAACGAGCCGTTCGCGTGCAAGCCGAAGAAGGACCCGGGGCGGTGCTGGACGTCCACCGAATGTGCCGCCGACGAGGTCTGCGCGGGCGCCACGCCGTGCCCCTGCGACATGCCGGCCCTTCACGTCGGGTGCGGCGTTCCGGGCGCGTGCCGGAAGAAGCTGCCCGCCGGGTGCTGCGCCGACGCGGCCGACTGCGACGCCGGCCAATCGTGCCTGGACCAGACCGGCACCTGCGTCGCCGCCCTGGAGGCGGGCCAGTGCCACAGCGACAAGGACTGCCTGCCGCCCCAGGCGTGCGTGGGGGCCACCTTCTGCGGCTGCGGCGAGCAGTGCAAGGTCGGGACCCAGCCCGGCCGGTGCCAGCCGCCGAAGGAGTGCGGGACCGACCCCGGGGCCTTCGCCGGCCTGTCCTTCGACCTGGAATCGGGCGGCGGCTTCACGGGCCTGGGCGACAACGACGTGGTGCTGGCCGGGGGGGTGCTGAAGGTGACCCCTCCCGGGGGAACCGCGTGCACGGCCTGCCTGACGCCCTCGCAGTACCTGGACCTGCAGGCCGCCGCCCGGGCCGTCGATTGGGCGACCGTGCCGGCGACCTACGTGTCGCCCCAGAACCCGTCCTGCTGCTGCGACCAGTTCACCTACGACCTTGCCGTGACGGTGGTCCTGGCGGAGGGAGGCACGGTCCACGCCGGTACCGCCTGGTGCGACGAGTCGCTGATGGGCAGCGCGATGCCGGCGCCCCTGCTGCAGTTCCTGCAGAAGGTGCGGGACGTCGCGACGACGGTGCTGGCGTCCTGTGCGGGCGGGTGACGCATCGACGAGGAGCGCGGCGGCGGGCGGCGACGGACCCTAGAACCGGTTCACCTCGAAGTACGCCTGCGGATGGGCGCACGCGGGGCAGGCCGCCGGGGCGTCGGGCCCTTCGTGCACGTACCCGCAATTCAGGCAGCGCCACGTGGTGGGCGCGTCCTTGTGGAATACCTGCTTCCGGGTGACCTCGTCGAGCAGTTTCAGATAGCGCCGCTCGTGGTTCCTTTCGGCCACCGTGATCGCTTCCCAGATGAACGCCGCCGCCGTGAACCCTTCCTCGCGGGCGATGCGGGCGAACTCGGGGTACATCGACGTCCACTCGTGGTTCTCGCCGGCCGCGGCGGCGCACAGGTTTTCTTCCGTGGTGCCGACGACGCCGGCCGGGAACGTCGCCGTCAATTCGACGTCGCCGCCCTTCAGTTGGCTGAAGAAACGCTTCGCGTGCTCCTTTTCCTGGTCCGCGGTTTCCTCGAAGACCTGTGCGATCCGGACGAATCCCTCCTTGCGCGCCTTGGACGCGAAGTAGGTGTAGCGGTTGCGGGCCTGGGACTCGCCGGCGAAGGACGCCAGCAGGTTCAGCTCGGTACGGGATCCCTTGAATTCCATGACATTCCTCCGGAGTAGGGAAGGGCGCCGATGGCCGGAGTCTAGCGGGGGCCGCAACGGGCGACAAGGGTGCAAATGGGGGGGGCGAGGTCCGGGGCGACGAAACCGCGTCGGTCGGATAGAGTCACGCAGGACGAGGTGCGCATGACGCTGTGGATCGACGCGGACGCCGCGCCCCGGGACGCGAAGGACATCGTGTTCCGGGCCGCGAAGCGCCTGGGGCTGCAGACGGTGCTGGTGGCGAACCAGCACCTGGCCGTGCCCCGGCATCATCCGACCGTGCGCGCCGTGGTGGTGGAGGGCGGGCCCGACGTGGCGGACCGACACATCGCCGAGCGCGCGGTCGCCGGCGACGTGGCGGTCACGGCCGACATCCCGCTGGCCGCGATCCTGGTCGGGCGTCAGGTGATCGTGATCGACCCGCGAGGCCGCGAGTACGGCGAGGCCAACATCGCCGAGCGCCTGTCGGTGCGGGACTTCATGGACGGCCTGCGTTCCTCGGGGGTCGAAACGGGCGGCCCGCGGCCGTATTCGCCGAAGGATCGGCAGGCGTTCGCATCGGCGCTGGACCGGGTGCTGACGCGGCAGTTGCGGGATGGCGTGGGCGTGACGGCACGGCACGTGACGGTCGTGGACCCCGAATCGGGAAGCCGTTGATCGTCACGCTTCCTGGGGCTCGGCGACCTTCGGGCGCCACGCCCGGATCTCGTACACCAGCAGCCACGCCGGGATCGTGCCGTTCATCAGGGCGATCTTGCGGTTCGGCTTGAGCCCGACGAACTTGTGCGGGGAATCCTGCGCGACCAGGAGGGCCGCCGTCCATCCCTGGAAGTGGCGCTTCAGGGTGTCGCCGATGTCGCTGTACAACTGCTTCACGTCGTCGGGGGTGCCGCCGATGCGCGTGCCGTAGGGCAGGTTCGCCACCAGCAGGCCGCTCGCCGCCGGGGCCCGCTGGTCCAGGAACGACTGCACCGAGAACTGGATGTCGCGCTCGACGCGGGCGCGCAGTGCATCCCTGCGGGACAGGTCCACGAACTTCGGGTCGATGTCCGACGCGAAGATGGGCGCCGGCGTTGCGGGCACGCGCTCGGTTCGCTGGCGCTCCTCGGTGGCCCGCCACAGTTCACGATCGAAATCCGACAGCCATTCGATGCCGAACTCGCCCTTGCCCCGGTGGATCAGCGGCGCCTTGTGCAGCGCGAT
This sequence comes from uncultured Myxococcales bacterium, assembly GCA_903857665.1. Lineage (GTDB taxonomy): Bacteria > Myxococcota_A > UBA9042 > DTJE01 > DTJE01 > CAIZWN01. The sequence continues at coordinate 55,482 of CAIOFV010000065.1, read as the reverse complement.
CATCGCGGCCTCGATCGGAAACGTGCCGCTGCCGCACATGGGGTCCAGCAGCGGCCGGGTGCCGTCGTACTCCAGCATGCGCAGGATCGCGGCGGCCAGCGTTTCCTTCAGGGGAGCGGGGTGGCCCTCCAGACGGTACCCGCGCTTGTCCATGCTCTTGCCGGTGGAATCGATCGCGAACGTGCAGCGGCCCTTCTGGACATAGGCGACGATCGTCACCCGGGGGGCCTCGGCATCGACCCGAGGCGCCTTCAACTGGCGTCGCGTGAACGACTGCACGACGCCCTCGCGGACCCGGCGCGTGATGTCCGATGCCGAAAGCGCCGATTCCTTGCCGTCGGCGGCGATGGCGTCGATGGCGAAGGTACGGGTCGTGTCGAACAGGTCGGGCCAGGCGATGCGGCTGGCCTGGTCGTACAGCATCTGCGACGAGCCTGCGGCGGCTTCGCGGACCACGCGCAGCAGCCGGCTGGCGGTGCGCAACTGGCGATGCGCCGCGTAGTAGACCTCCTTCGTCGCGTGGAAGTGGACGGCCTTGTAGGCGGACCGGATGTCGGTGCCGCCCAGTTCGGCGATCTCCGCGACGAGGGTCGGGACGATCTCGTCGGGGCAGGTGGCGTACAGGTGGAAATCCATCAAGGTGTTGCCTTCGTGTTGGGGGGGGCGAGCGTCAGGGCAAGCCCTCGTCCGAGGTCGTCCCGTCGGACGTCGATCCGCCGAACGACGGGGCGGCCGAGTCCGGCTGGACCTCGGCCGTTTCCACGGACTGGGGCGCCCCGTCCCAGTCCCAGAAGAGGTCCGCGTTGGTCAGGGCCTCGGAGTCGTCCGGACCGTTCCCGGTCGCGACGCCGCCCTCCGTCACGTGGGCCAGCACGTCTTCGAGGTCCGTCGTTTCAGCCGTCCACCAGTCCTCGGTCCCGAACTGCGGCCAGGTGGCCGGGAAGATCGGGTCATGCCAGCGTCGGGCCAGCCACGCCGCGTAGTGCACGCGACGCATGCCCCGCAGCGGTTCCACCAGGTCCAGCGTGGACCGGTCGAAGGCCCTGAACTGCTCGTACGCCTCCAGGAAGACCTCGCGCTGCCGCATCGTGTGCGGGTCGCGACCGGGCAGCAGCAGCCACAGGTCCTGCACCGCCGGGCCGACCACCATGTCGTCGAAGTCCAGCACGTGGAACCGGTTGTCCCGGACCAGCACGTTGCCCGCGTGGAAGTCCCCGTGGATGCGGAAGGTCGGCACGCCCTTCAGCAGGCGATCGGCCAAATCCGCGATGGCGTTGGCCGCCTTCGTGAAGCGGCCCCGCAGGTGCGCGGGCAGCAGGTCATTCAGGGCCAGCCACGCAAGGTCGTCGCGGATGTACGTGTCGGCGGTGATACGGATGCGGGCGGGCGCGTCGCGGCGGGCGCCGACGTTGTGGATGCGGGCCGCCATCATGCCCAGGCGCTCGACCGTTTCGTCGTCGAGGTCCTCGGGCGCGCGGCCGCCGAAGCGGTCGTACAGGCAGTACCAGACGTCGTCGATGCGCTTCAGCGTGGTGCCGTCCGGGAAGGGCCGCAACCCGCAGATCGGCACCTCGTCCTCGACCAGTTCCGCCATGAAGGCGTGTTCTTCCTGGATCTGGGCCTGCGACCAGCGGCCCGGCCGGTAGAACTTGGCGACGATGCGACTGCCGTCACGCAGCAGGACGTCGTAGACGCGATTCTCGAAGGAATTCAAAGGGTGGCACACCGGCGCGCAGTCCAGGCCCGCCGCTTCGACGGCGTCCAGCACCCGTTCGGGGGTCAGGGAAAGGAAGAGGTCCGTGATGCGGCTTTCCATGGGTGCACGATAGTCCGATGCGGGTCCGGGCGCAACGAGACTCCCCGGGCACACCGGGGCACCCCGGTGCAGGCGCGCAGGTTGCGCGCCGGCGGCAAGGTATCGACAATACGCCGGAAGGGAGGCGACATGGACGACCTGACCACGATCACGACGCCGGAGGCGATCGGCGAGGGCCGCTACCTCTGGAGGGTGCCGGAAGGCTGGGAGCAGGGCCGCGGCGCTTACGGAGGCCTGGTGCTGGCGGCCATGGCGCGGGCCGTGGAACATGCCGCGGGGACGCCGGATCGGATCCTGCGAACGCTGATGGCCACGCTGGGTGGGGTCGTGCCGGCCGGCGAGGCGACGATCCTCGTGGAGCCGCTGCGCATCGGCAACGGGATGTCCACGCTGGCGGCGCGCCTGGTCCAGGACGGCGAGGTGAAGACGCACGCGGTGGCGATCCTGGGGCGGCCGCGCCTGTCCGACGACCTGGGCATTGCGGCCCGGCGCGAGGTCGCGGCTTCCTGGCGGGACCTGCCCGTGTTCGAACTGCCGCTGCCCATGGCGCCCGTCTTCACTCGGTACATGGAATATCGCCCGACCGGGCCGCTGCCGTTTTCCGGGCACGATCAGCCGGCGACCCACGGCTGGGTGCGGCCGAAGGCGCCCGGCCCGGCGCGTGACGGGGCGTTCCTGGTGGCGATGGCCGACACCTGGTGGCCCGCCATCTTCAGCACCCTGGCGTTCCCGCGGCCGACGGCCACGGTGGCGTTCAGCATCGACATCGTGGGCACGTGGGACGGGCTGGATCCGGCGTCGCCGGTATTCATCAACGAACGCGTGGTCGCGGGGCGGGACGGCTACCTGGTGGAGTTCCGGGAACTGATCGGCGAGGACGGCCGACTGCTGGCGCTGAACCAGCAGACCGTCGCGGTGATCAAGTAGCCCTGCGCCGGTGCGCCAGGGCGAAGGCCAGCACGGCGATCGACAGCAGCATCCCGCCCGACGGGTCGCCCCGGCCCGACGCGGCGCAGCCCCCGGTACCCTTCGATGGTGCATCGGGAAGCGGGCCGATCGCGTCGGCGGCGGGCGCGTCTTTGGCCTCCACGGCGAGGTCGGTCGCGACAGGCACGTCGGTTGCGACCGGCGAGTCCGCCGCGTCGAACGCGTCCGCGGTCGCTTCGTCGCCGCCTTCGATGACGTCCGGAAGCGTCGGCGCCTCCGGGTCGGCGTACAGGCCCGGGTGCAGCAGGTACTGGACCTTCAGCGCGATCTGCTGGCGGGCGTCCAGCAGCACCGCGTCGTCCAGTGTCCACGGCCGGTTCGCGGGATCGAAGTCGTCGTCCAGCGGATCCCCGAAGTTGCGGTAGGCGCGCTCGACCTGCTTGCGCGTGAATGCTTCGCCGCCAAGGTCCGTTGCCATCCGGAACAGTTCCCAGTCCTCCAGGCCGTCGCGGATCTGCTTCAGCCGCAGCGATGGCAGCGGCCCGTCCATGGGCGCCCAGGGCGGCGGCGGGTCCTGGCCCAGCGTGCCATCGTGGTCGCCCGGGTACACGAGGATCCCGTCGCCGTTGCGGGCCAGCGTCGCGCCGAACCCCGGGACGTCCGCCAGCACGTCCCACGGATCCGGTTCCATCCAGTAGGTCATGCGCCAGTAAAGGAACCCCGTCGCACCTTCGTGCCAGGCGCCCCACTTCACGAGGCGCGGCTCGTAGCCGACCGGGCTGTCGACGTCGTAGCCCAGCAGCGGGGGGTAGTTCTGGTTGCACACGTAGAACCAGACTTCCCGGCCGGCCGCCCGAAGCTCGCGGTACTTGTCCGCTTCGGGCCACGTGCCCGCGGGCCAGAAACTGGCGCCGTACATCGCGGTGTCCGGGCACCAGATGTCCACGGCGGCGTCCATTTCCTGCACCCATGGGCTGGTGGTCATCACCTTGCCGTTGAACAGGTCGGTCGCCGCGTGGAGGCGTGCGACGTCGGCAACGATCGCCGCGTACGAGCCGTCCGCCCGATGGTTGGGCAGCCAGGGCTCGTCGCTGCCATACATGTAGACGTGGTCCAGGAACCCCGTGTCCTTCAGGTGGCCTCCGAGGTCCTGTGCGACCTCGGCGAGCTGTGCGTCGGTCCACCCGCTCAGGCCGCTTCCGGGCTTCAGCATGCCCAGGTCCCACCGCCGGACGCCGGCGCCGTCGGAATACCACGAGCCGTCCACGCGGGGCCTCCAGTAGGCGTCATACGCGGTGTAGTCCGGCGGAACGAGGTGCCCGTCGGCACCGAACTGGAAATCGATCCGCGGGCCCGTGCGCGAGAAGTCGATGCGGTGCTTGTGGATTTCCAGGTCGTAGTTCCTGAAGACCCGGTCGCGCGTGGCCGCGTCGCCCCCGTCCGGCCCGCCATGGAAGTTCGGCAGTTCCGAAACGCTGAAGTTGAAGGCAGTGCTGATCGAACGCTTCGAGGGCAGGTCCACGTCGTACACGACCAGCGAGACCGGCAGCGTCGCCAGGGTTCCGGCGGCGCCGGTGACGGTGAAAGCGCCCGTGTAGGCGCCCGCGGGGATCCCGGTCGGGACCTGGAGGTCCGCGAAGATCACCTGCGGGGTGCCGACGGCCACGTCGAAGGGTGCGCCCACCGGGCCATGGGCGTCGCTGTAGGGATCGCGAAACGGGATCAGCGGATCCGGGTACCAGCCCGGCTGTCGGATGTATTCCGGGTGGTCGGCGCAGTCGGGGTTGAAGATCACGTCGCAGTAGGACTGGTGCGACGTCAGGTCCACGAAGTACTCGCGGAACCGCTCGACGGACGTGCCGGGGATGACGGCGCCGGCGGGCCCCGCCAGGTCAGACATCGTGGCATCGACGTTGGTGAGGGGAGCGCCGTCCGCCGACACCACCACCTGGAACGCGGTCCATTCGTTCCGGACCCCCGTGATGTCGACCCTGGGCGCGCCGGGGGGGACGACGCCCCCGAGGACCTTGGTGGTGGACGGCACCATCCGGACGTCGGCCCGGGCCGCGCCGCCCAGGCCGGCGAGGAGGACGATGCAGCACGCGGCGGGGATGCGGCCCACGGGAACCTCCGTCGAGATCGCGGCACAGAGTCCTTCGTGATGGTACCGGAAGTCAACCGCTGGATCGCCGGCCAACTCCCATCCTTGCAACTGTTCGGCCATTGCGCACGGGCACGACCTCACGCATGATCGGCGCATTCGGAGGAGGGCACCATGGCGGACACCCCCGTTCAGAAGGCAACGAAGGCGAAGACCCCCCGGAAGGCCGGACCGAAGGCCACCGCGGCAGACGCGACCGCGAAGGTCGAGGTCGCGGCGACACCCGCTCCCCGCGTGAAGCGGGCGCCGAAGCCTGCGCCCGTTGCCCCGCCCGCGACGAAGGTCCCGGCGACGGCGGCGAAGAAGGTCGCGACGACGGACGTGAAGAAGGTCGTGAAGAAGGTCGCGACGAGGTCGGCCCCTGCGCCGGCCCCGCGCGCCCGTGTCGCGCCGTCGTCCGTGAAGGTGGTACCGCCGGTTGCCCGGCCCCGTCCTCCGGCCCCCGTTGCAGGGCCCGTGGCCGCGCCCGTGCCACCCCCGACGCCCGCCCTCGTGACGCCTCCCCCCGCCCCGAAGGGGCCGGCCCGGCTGTCCCGCGGGGAGGAATCCGCGTACGTCCTGGACCTGGTCACCCGCATCGTCAACGAGTGCCCGCGCCGCCAGCCCTGCAGCGACGACGAGCGTCGCGCGTCGGAAATGATGCGTATCGAGTTCGAGCGCCTGGGCCTGGCGATCCGCGAGCACCCGTTCGAGTTCAGCGACAACCTGTACGCGAACGCGCTGCTGCACTCGCTCCCGGCGCTGCTGGGTACCGCGATTTCGGGCATCGCGCCCGCGTTGGCGTTGCCGCTGCACCTGCTGCCGGCGGTTTCGTACTACCTCGAGTCCACGCGGAAGGCCTACCTCGGCCGCCGCCTGATGGGCTTCAAGCCGTCGCGGAACATCCTGGGCGTCGTGCCCGCCGAAACGCCCCAGCCGGCCCTGCGCATCGTGATGTGCGCCCACGTGGACGCCGCGTTCACGGGCTTCACCTTCTGGCCCGGGACCATCAAGGCCATGGGCCGGGAGCCGCCGTTCGGCCTGAAGTTCATCCACCGGTCGATGGAACTGATCGTGCGGACACAGGTGGCGCTGGCGGCGCTGGACATCGTCCGGATGATCCTGGGGCCGTTGGCCCTGCCGCTGCGGCCCCTGGAGTGGCTGCTGACCGTCCCGTCGCTGGGCTCGGCCGCTGCCAACATCGACATCGTGCTGCGGAACACGATCGTCCCCGGTGCCAACGACGACCTGTCCGGCGTGGCGGCGCTGCCGCTGCTGGCGCGTCGCCTGGTCGCCCGCAAGCGGCCGGACGTGGAACTGGTCTTCATCGCCACGGGCTGCGAGGAAGCCAGCCTGGGCGGCGGCGACGCGATCGCCCGGGACTTCGACGGCGAGTGGGACAAGACCCGCACCGTGGTGGTGGGCCTGGACGGCCTCGCCAACGGCGACCTGCGCTACGCGGTCGAGGAAGGCGAGATCGTGGCGCGGCGGATCCCGGGGTGGCTGGACCAGGTCTGCAAGGACGTCACCGCCTCGGAACCGCGGTTCGCCGAGGTCACGGGCTTCGAAATCCCGATTGGCGGCTCCGACGTGTCGGCCTTCCTGGCCCGCGGGTGGGAGGGCGTCTGCCTGATCTGCGTGGACCCGGAAATCGGCGCGCCGCGGCACTACCACATGCCATCCGACACCCCCGAGAACCTCGAGGTGGACAAGGTCCTGTATTCCATCGACTACGCCGAGAAGCTGGTGGACGCGATCGTGAAGCACCGCCTGGGCTGAACCGGCCCGACAAGAGGAACATGGCCCCGTTGCTCGGCCTCGCGATCCTGCTGGTGGCCGTCCCGCCCCTGTACTGCGTCATCACCCTGTCCGTGACCCACTGCCTCAGCCCCCGGCGCTACCGGGCGGAACGGATCCGGGGGCTGCTGGGGCTTCTGCGCGAGTCCCTGCTGCAGTACGCGGTGTTCTTCCGGATGCCGGTGGACCTGGCCCGGTCCCGCTGGACGGCGCACCAGGGCACGTCGGGCTACCACTTCGTGCTGTTGCCGGGCTACCTCGAAACCGATTTCATCTGTTCGGGCGTGCAGCGGGCCCTGCGCGCCGGCGGCCACTCGTTTTCGACCTACCGGAACGTGCCCCTGGTCGGGGACCTGCGGAGCCAGGCGGGCCGGCTGGGGCGGCGCGTTTCGGACCTGCGCCGGCGGCATCCTTCCCGGCGCGTGATCCTGTTCGGCCACAGCATGGGCGGGCTGGTCGCACGCTACGCGGTGAACGTGCTGGGATGTCCGGCCGACGCGGTCGTCGCGGTGGCGACCCCGCACGCCGGCTCGCACCTGGCGCGCCTGGGGCCGGGCATGTGCGCCCGCCAGATGGAGCCGGGCAGCGCCTTCCTGGCCGAGTTGCGGCAGGCCCCCGCGATGCGCCCCCTCCTCAACGTCTGCACGATCCACGACAGCCTGGTGGCCCCCCGCGACTCCGCGGCGCTGCCCACGGACAGCGTGCTGGTGACCTCCGGCTGGTGCCACGACGCGCTGTTCTTTTCGAAGGACGTGCTGGCGCGGGCGATCGAGGGCGGCATCCGACTGGCAGACGGCGCGGGAGCCCGGGCGGCGGATCAGCCGCTGGTGCATGCGGACTGACAGGACGCCAGGTCCTGGAAGAACGCCGCGCAGTCGGGCTGGCACGAACACCCGCTTTCGTACGCGCACTGGTTGCCGTCGAAGACGAAGCCCAGGATCATGTCGCAGGCACCATGGGAACCGGGCTTCACCGGGGTGCAGGCCGCGGCGCCCTGGCACGTGCCGTAGCAGGGGCAGCCGATGCATCCCATGCAGGCGACCTTGACGCAGGACTCGCCCGTCGGGCAGTCCGCATCCTTGGCACAGACGCCATCGGGGTTCACCGTGCACGTTCCGCTGCACCAGCCGTTGCCGCAGACGTAGCCGTCGCAGTGCCGGCCTACCGCGCAGTCGGTGTCCTGGGTGCACGTCGATGCGACCGCCTGGCAGGCGCCGGCGATGCAGGCCTCGCCCGCCTGGCACTCGGAGTCGGTGGTGCAGCCCGTGACGATGCCGCACGCGGTGTTGCAGGCGTCCATCGACGGGAAGAGCGCGTCGCAGTCCGGCTCGCAGGTACAGCCGCCCTCCAGCACGCACTGCTTGCCGTCGAAGAGGACGCCGATCACCATCTTGCACGAGCCATGCGAGCCCGGCTGGACCGCGCGGCAGGTCGGGCCCGCGACGCACGTGCCGTTCACGCACGACGCCTCGGTGCCGCAGTCGGTGTCCGTCACGCATGCGACGTCGCGCGTGCGGCACACGCCCTGGCATTCCGGGTAGTCGGCCGGGCAGCCCGAGCCGTCGGCCAGTCGCACGCAGCAGCCGGGAGCGCTGGTGGCTGCGGTGAGATCGCAGTACTGCAGGGTCGGGCAGTCCGCGTCGGCGGTGCACGTCGCTGCGCTGCAGCCCTCGTCGATCACGCCGTCGCAGTTGTTGTCCTTGCCGTCGCAGATCTCCGGGGACGGCACGCAGGCGATCGTGGAGCACGTCCCATCCAGGCATTCGAACCCGGAGGGGCAATCGACGTTGTCGGAGCAGGGGGACACGCCCGCCAGGCAGGCCCGGTAGGCGTCGTTGTCGGCGAAGCCGCAGGTGCCGTCCGCCATCAGGCCGCACGACGTGTACTTGAGGCAGGCGAACCAGTCCTTCCAGACGCAATCGCTGTCCATCGACTGGGTGGCGCAGATCTCGCCCGAGCACCCCGAAGCCACGCAATTCGGCGGCTCGATGCAGGCCCAGGCGCAGGCGTTCTGCGTGCAGGACCAGGCCCCGGCGCAATCCGCGTGCGTCGCGCCCGCACAATCAGCCGCGGTCAAGCAGGCCGGGGGCGGGTTCGAGTCGCACGTCCAGGCGCACGTCAGGTTGGCGCAGGACCATGACCCGGTGCAGTCCTCGTGGGACCTGACCGCGCAGTCGGCCGCCACCGCGCATTCCTGCCACTGGCAACCGCCATCGACGCATGCCCACTGGCCCGGGCCGGGCATCGGAAGGCGGGGGCAGTCCGAGGCCGTCGTGCACACATTCAGGGTGGGGCTGACGCCGCTGCCGCCGCACGTGCCCCCGGTGGCGCCGGTGGCCGCGAGGGCCAGCAGCGTGATCGCCACGCGGAGCAGGAACCGCCCGGCGCGCTTGAGGCTGTTCATCGGATTCTCCACCTGCAGGGCGCAACCATCATACGGCAATCGGGGGGCGGGTTCCATCGGGGCGGGGCGCCGATCCGACCGCATCGTTCGCACTTCCCCGTCCGCCGCTCCCTCGCTATAGTCGCGCGACGGAGGGAACCATGACGGACACGACGACCCCGATCGACCCGACGCGCCCGGCGCAGGGGCTGCTGGCGGGCATCCGGTTCGTGGAGATCGGCGCCGGCCTGGCCGCGCCGGTCACGGGCATGTTGCTGGCCGACGCCGGGGCCGAAGGCGTCCGCGTCGTGGACCTGTCGTCGCCCCCCGCCGACCCCGTGCTGGAGGCGGTCGCGGGCCGCGGCCGGACCGAGGTCCCGCTGGACCTGTCCACGCCCGCGGGGAAGGCGACCCTGCTGCGCCTGGTTCAGCGCTGCGACGTGGTGATCGACGACCTGCCCCACGGCAGGCTGGCAGGCCTGGGCATCGACCCGGACGCGCTGCGGGCCGCGGCGTGCCCGGGGCTGGTCAGTTGCAGCATCCCGGCCTTCGCGGCGGGGGATCTGCGGGCGCACCTGCCCGGGCATGACGCCGTGGCCGCGGCCGCCGGCTGCCTGTTCGAAAAGCCCCTGGGCGCACCGGTGTACCACGACCTCCCGGTGGCCTCGGTGATGGCGGGCATGTTCGCGGCCAGCGGCATCGTCGCAGCGCTCATCGCCCGCCTGGGAACCGGCCGTGGCCAGCACGTCGGGGCGACCCTGTTCCATTCGACCCTGTTCGCCCAGGTCCTGCAGGTGCTGATCAAGACGGGGATGCCCCGGGGGTTCCTGCCCCTGAAGATGATCGGCACGCCCTTCATGCGATCGTGGGAGTGCCGGGACGGACGCTACGTCTACCTGCACGTGACGCTGCCGACGCACAACGCCCGCGTGATGGACGTCCTGGAAGGCGTCGGGTTCACGTCCGAGGTCCGGATGCTGCGCGAGGCCCTGTCGGCGGAAACCGCCGCGGACCCCAGCCAGGTCAAGAGCCTGGCCGAGGCGGGGCGCCTGCGGGAAATCTACCAGGCGGTGTTCCTGCAGCGCACCGCGGACGAGTGGGAGGCGTTGCTGGGGCGCGAGCTTTGCTGCATCAAGGTGCGGACCGTCGCGGAGTGGCTGCGGGACTCGATCGACGCGGGCATGTCGGATGCGGGCGTGGTGGACGACCCGGTCTTCGGGCCGGTGACCGTGCCCGGCCCGGGCGTCACGTCGCCGGGACACGATGTGCCCCTCGCGCCCCGCCGGGTGGGCACCGATACCGTGGCGACGCTGCTGGCCCTGTGGGAATCCGGGCCCTCCGACGCGACGGCGGCGCTCCCCGCGCCCGGCGCGACGGTCCGCCATCCCCTCGAAGGCATCCGGGTGGCCGACCTGTCCCGGATCATCGCCGGCCCCTGCGCCGCGCGCCTGCTGGCGGAACTGGGCGCGGACGTCGTGTCGATCAGCAGCCCGACCGGGCTGGACTGGTCGCTGTCGTTCCACCTGATGTTCAACACGGGCAAGCGCTCGGTGACGATCGACTCCACGGATGACGCAGGCAAGCAGCGCCTGTGGGCGGTGCTCACGGACCTGCGGCCCGACGCGATGATCCAGAACTATCGCAACATGGACGTCGCCCGGGCGGTCGGGGTGGACCCGGCTGCGGTGCGCGTCCACTTCCCGGACATCGTGTACACGCACCTGAACGCCTACGGCGACGTCGGGGTCTGGAAGGACCGGCCCGGCTTCGAGCAGGTGGTGCAGGCGGTGTCGGGGATCCAGGTGTCCTACGGGCGCGACGGGAAGCCGAAGCTGCTGCCCACGCCGGTCATCGACATCGGGTCGGGGCTCGCCGGCGGCCTGGCGACGCTGCTGGGCCTGTACCATCGCCGGCGTACCGGGGAAGGCGTGTTCGCGACGACCCACCTCACCTGGGTGGCGCTGCTGCTGCAGGTGCGTCGCATCGCGGCCGGCCAGCGGGACCGGTGCCTGGCCGCCTCGCGGGATCGCGGGACCGGCGTGTCCCACGATGCGGGGCGCGAGGTGGTCGCCGGCATCGTGCGGGCCCGGGACGGCTTCGTGTGCGTGGCGGGCCCGCAGGCGGACCTCTGGGCGTGGCTGCGTGGCGCGGGTTTCGTGGACGCCGACGGGCCCGTTCCTCCGGGGGACCCGGTGGCCGCCATCGGTCGCCGGATGCGGTGGCGAGCCACCCGGGCGTTGCAGCAGTCGGTGGCCCGGGCGGGCCTGGCCGACAGCGTCGCCGTCGTTCCGGTGGCTCGTGCATCGCGGCTGCTGGTCGAACTCCCGCGCCTGGATCCGGACCTGCCTCCGGCCGTTTCTCGTCGTCCGTACCCGGGCTGCCCCGGGGAACTGACCTTCGTCCGCAATCCCCTCCGGCTGTCGGGGACGCCGCTGGTCGAGGTGTCGCCTCCGAAGGAACGCGGCGCGGACACCCGCGAGGCGCTGGCCCGGATCGGCGTGGACGTCCCGGTGGGCAGCGGGGTGCTGCCGTATCCTCCGAACAAGGCGCTGCTGCCCTGGCTGTTCGACGTGGCGCGCTGGGGGTGGTTCGCCTGGCGGTCCGGGAACATCTGATCGGCAGCGAGGCCGGCTCGCCTTCCGCCCTGCCTACCGGTAGCAAGCGACCGGACGCAAACTACCGGTATTTTTCCTGCACGAAGATGTCCACGCCTTCGCGGGGCGCGTTCTTTTCCTGGTCCCAGTACGGCGAGATGCGCCGCAGGCTGTCGATGACGCCGGGCAGCACCTCGATCAGGCGATCGACTTCCGCGCCGGTCGTGTAGCGGCTCATGCTGATGCGCAGGCTGCCGTGCGCCGCGCTGAACGGCACGTTCATCGCCTTCAGCACGTGCGACGGGTCCAGGGACCCCGACGTGCAGGCCGACCCGGACGAGGCCAGGATCCCGGCGTCCACCAGCGCCATCAGGATGCCCTCGCCCTCGACGTACTCGAACGCGAAGTTGCTGGTGTTGGGCAGGCGCTCGGCCCCTTCGCCGTTGACGAAGACGTTCGGGATCTTCGCCTTGATCGACTGCTCCAGCCACTGCTGCAGCTGGCGCAGGCGCTCCTCCTCGCGGTACGACTCCAGCGCCAGCGTGCACGCACGGCCCAGGCCCACGATGCCCGCGACGTTCTCGGTGCCCGCGCGCCGGCCGCGCTCCTGGTGGCCGCCGATCAGGAAGGGACGCCAGCGCGCGCCGCGGCGCACGAACATCGCCCCGACGCCCTTCGCCGCGTGCACCTTGTGCCCGGACATCGTCAGGAGATCCACCGCGGCCAGGTCCTTCGACAAGGACATGGGGACCTTGCCGACCGTCTGCGTCGCGTCGGTGTGGAACACGATCTTGGGGTCCACCCGCTTGACCAGCCGCGCCAGTTCGCCCACGGGGAACATCACACCCGTTTCGTTGTTGGCGTGCATGATCGAAACGATGGCCGTGTCGGGGGCCAGCGCCTTCAACAGGTCCCCGGCATTGAGGCGCCCGGCCGTATCGACGGGCAGCACGGTGACGCGATACCCGAAGCGCTGCAGGTCCTTCGCCACCTCCAGCACAGCCGGGTGCTCGACCGCGGTGGTCACCACGTGCTTTCGGTCCGGGTTCGCCCGCAGCGCGCCCCACAGCGCGGCGTTGTTGCCTTCGGTCGCGCACCCGGTGAACAGGATTTCCGACCGCGTGCCCGCGCCGACGATGCGGGCCACCTGCTCCCGGGCCCGCTCGATCGCGTCGTGGGCGAACGAGGCCTCGGGATAGGTCGATGACGGGTTGTAGTACTGCTCCTTCAGGAAGGGCAGCATGACGTCCAGCACCTCGGGCGCCACGCAGGTGGTGGCGTTGTTGTCCAGGTAGATGGGTTGCTTGCTCATCGCTACACCGTCACCGGGATCACTTCGATCTCGGGGTCCACGTTCTGCCGCAGGGAGTCCTCGACCACGAAGTTGAGGGTCTGCTGTGCGCCGACGCACGCCGCGCACACGCCCAGCAGTCGGCAGAACACCTTCTTGTCCCGGATCTCGACGATCTCGATGTCGCCCCCTTCGAGGGCCAGGCGCGGCCGGATGACCTTGTCGACCACGCGCTCGACCTCCTTGGCCAACTGGTACGGGGTCCGGGCGTTGCGGCCCGCGGGGGACGAGGGGGACGGCTCGGGCAGCGGGACGTTGGGGGACGCCACCGGCGCCGGCTGGACGCCCCACACGTCGTTGAGGATGTCCTGCAGGCCGCCGGGCTCGTGGTGGCAGGACGTGCACGCACCGCCCGCCTTGATGGCCGCGCTGATCTCCTCGATCGACCTCAGGTTCAGTTCCTTGACCTTGCGCCGGATGTAGGGCTCGGTCAGCGTGAAGCAATGGCAGACCACGCGGCCCTCGTCCTCAACCAACTGGGAGGGGTCGATGCCCAGGTCCGACAGCGGCACGTCGCGCTTGCGGGCCCAGTCTACCACCGCCGCCTGCAACGCTTCGGCACCCATCACGCTGCAGTGCAGCTTCTGGGGCGGCAGCCCTTCCAGGTAATCGACGATGTCCGCGTTCTTGATGGCGATGGCTTCGATGGGCGTGATCTTCCGCTCCTCGAGCATCCGGCAGAGGGCCTCGGACGAGGCGATGGCCGACGTGCAGCCGAAGGTCTGGTAGCGCGCCTCGACGATCCGGTCCAGCTTCGGGTCGTCGCCGGTCCGATCGACGCGGAACGTGAACTCCATCGCGTCGCCGCACTGCATCGAGCCGTGGTGGCCCTGGCCGTCCGGCGTTTCGACCTTGCCGAAATGCGTGCCGGCCTTGCCGGCGATCGCGTCCCGGAACAGTTGCATGACCTTGTTGGAATAGTCCCAGGGCATGGGTTCGTCCTCCGAGCCGCGCGCCGGCGGGTGTTTCATCCACTCCATGGAGGAACAGCCGTCCACCGGCGAGGTGGGCGATTCCCCCCTGGAAGGGCGGAAGGTGGCTTGATGCGGCCTTCCGAAACCTGCATCATCATCGGCAAGAACACGGCACGCTCGTTGCACTCCTCGAGCGAGCCCGAGGCAACGGGGTTTCCGGCGCGATCGGATCCGCGCCGCAGCCTTCGTGCCCGGGATGGAAGAGGGTTGCCACGGCGGTGCCGAACCGGCCGTTTCCAGAGGTGACATATGACGACATGGCCCAGCATTGTCAAGGCCCGCACCGTCGAGGTCGCGCTGATCCTTGCGGTCTTCGCGGTTCCCGCGATCGGCCGCGGCGAGCAGGCCCCCCCCCACCCGCAGCACGCGGCGTCCCTGGAGGGGACCATCGACCGGATTGATGGCGATCTGGCCGTCGTGGACATCGGCTCGATGGACGGAATCGAGCGGGCCGACCGGGTGACGCTGTTCCAGGTGGTCAAGGGAAAGCGCGTGGCGATCGGGGAGACCCGGGTCGTACGCGTTGCCGACGAGCAGTGCTGGGTCGGCCTGCGGCACCTGCCGAAGGGCGCGGTCCGCCCCGGCGACATCGTGGTGGCCGAACCGACCGGCTGGGCGGAGCCTGCCGAGGCCCCGGCGCCCAGGCCGGCCCCCATCGCGCGCCCGACCGCGCTGCCGCCTCCGCCGCCCGCGCTGCCCCCGCCCCCCTCATCGGCCGCGACGGCCGCGGTCGCGCCGGCGCCTTCCGCCGTGCCTCCGGTTCCCCGTGTCGCCCACGACCCCGTGTCGCGGATCACCGAAGGCGCGCCGCTGCAAGTGAGCCTGGTGGTCGTTTCGGTCCCGCCGCTGGCGGGCGCCACGCTGTTCTACCGGACGGGCCGCGCCCGGGACTTCACCGAGATCGCGATGGAGCGGACCGGCGACGCGGGCTGGACCGCCACGATCCCGGGGGCCGAGGTCCGGGACGGAAGCCTGTCGTACTACGTCCGGGGCACCGATCCGGACGGCAGGAAGGTCACCGTGTTCGCCGGGCCCCGCCAGCCGTGGAAGGTGCCCGTCGAGTCCAGGGCCGCGGCCTCCGGCGGGCGGCGGGCCGGGATCATCGGCACGTTCGAGTGGCAGGAGTCCTACCTCCAGCGCCCCAACACCGACACCTACTGGCGGACGGAACTGGGGTTCGAGTACCGGGTCTTGCGCGGCGCCTTCCACGCCATCCGGGCCGGCTTCGGCGCCGTCGAAGGCGTCGGCGGCGAAACCCGGCTGGTCGAGTCCGACGCGTACTTCCAGCGCCCCCACCGGGGGGTCGGGTACGCGTGGGTCGAGCCGGTGTTCCATTTCGGCAGGTACGTCCGCTGGACCCCGCGCGTGATGCTGGGCGGGGTCGCGACCTTCGCCGGCGACCGGATCGGGACGCAGCCCTCCTACAAGCGGGGCGAGGTGATCGGCGGCGCGGCCAGCCTGCTGGAGTTCGGGCCGGAGGACGTGTTCAGCATCGGCTTGAAGGGCAGTTTCCTGGTGCCCATCGGCGCCGAGCTGGCGATCCTCACGACCATCCAGGCGGGGCACGGCTTCCAGGCGGGCCTGTCGATCGGCGCCACGTCGTTCCCGGTGCACGCGGACTGGGCGGGCCAGGTGATGCTGATGGGCGGGTGGCACGGCCTGGACTGGCTCTCCCTGGATCTGAAGGTCGGCGTCAACATTCGTTCGACCCAGCACGCGGGCCTGGGCGGGGGCCTCGGGCTCTCGTTCTGGTGGTAGGAGGATGGCCATGCGCATCGTGACGATCGGGATGGCGATGGCGTTGACGGTCGGGCTGGCGGCGACGCCGGTCGGGGCCCGGGAGCGGGCGGGTGCGGCCGTGCAGCCCCCCGCGGCGACCCTTTCCGGGGAGCCGGACGACGAGGCGGCCGATGGGCCGGACGTCGTCGGCCAGGACGCGGCGCCAGCGCCTGCAGGCGTGGTCGCGGGTCCTTCGGCTGTGCCGCCGGCCGGCGCGATCCTGTTCCACTGGCCCGTGTCGGAAGCCCGGCCGGATCGGCGCGGCCTGACGGTTTCCGCACGCTGGCAGGGCGAGTGGCACGGCCGGGAACTGCGCCTGAACTGGCGGGTCGGTGACGCCGCCCCCTGGAAGAGCGCGGTGTTCGTTGCGCGGCGCGACATGCTGGAAGCGAAGATCCCGGCGGGCGACCTGACGGCCCCCGGCCTGTCCTACTGGATCGAATCCGTGGAGGCGGATGGCTCGACCCGGGCGCGCTTCGGGTCGGCCGATCGTCCCCAGGTGATCCGCGTATCGGGCGACACCCGCGAGGGGCGCCAACGCGACCGCCTGGCCGAGCACGGCGGCCATCGCAACCGCTTCGAGGCGACGTTCCGGCATGTCGACTTCGGCCGGCGCCTGCCCACCGACCCGCGGTCCGTGGACGGCTTCAACCAGCTGGAAATCGGGTACACGTTCCGGGCGCTGATGGCGGGGCTGTACCAGGCGCAGGCCGGCTTCCTGCTGGTCGGCGACCGCCTGGGCGTCAAGACCCAGGATCCGCCGGCGACCGGTCGCCCCGGCGCCTACCTTGCGTTCATCAAGCTCTACTGGGAATTCGGCGACGTGTTCGGCGTGGAACCGTTGCTGATGCTGGGCGCCAGCCGCGTCGGCCTGGAGCCGGGCGGCGGCATCACGTTCCGCTTCGGCCCGGTCCGGTCCACCCATTTCGACATCGGCATCAAGGGCGCGAAGTCGCTGGGCTGGTCCTTCGTCACCGAACTGGACCTCAAGGCGGCCAGCTTCGTCAAGATCATGGTGCGCAACGAGTTGACCAACTGGCCCACGGACACGAAGCCCGAGGCCGAAACGGAGGGCGGCGCGTCACCCTACGGCATCCTGCCGTCGCTGGGCCTGGCGTTCATGATTCCCGGCGGTGTCGAACTGAGCGGCTCGATGGGGTACGGAATCCGCAAGGGCTATGACCGCGGGTGGCTCAACTGGTCTGTGGGCGCTGCGGTCGAGTTCTAGCAGACTCCCGTCCCGGGCCTTCGCGGCTACTGCAGCTCGCAGACGAAGTGGAGCTGGTTGCCGCACTCGCCGTCGTTCCAGCCGTAGCCTGATACCAGGTTGCTGAGGATTTCGACGCAGTCCTGATCGTTCCCGCCGAAGCCGCCGTTGTTGGGCTGGCCCTGCACCCAGACCGAGTAGCCGAGCGCCGATCCGTCCGCCCACACGAACGTGCCTTCCTTCGCGATGTCGTTGAGGCCGATCCACCAGCCGGCGGTGCGATCGATCGAGTTCGCCTTGTCCACGATCCACTTGTTTTCGGCCGCGTCCTCGATCTTCGCCAGGTGGTAACCCCATCCCTTGCACGAGGTCCCGGCGACCGACCAGTTGGCCGTGGGCGAGCAGAACAGGTAGTTGTGGCCATTGTACTGGAAGGCCGGGCAGGGACAGCCCGTCTCGTCAATCTGGCCGTCGCAGTTGTCGTCCCTGCCGTTGCACGTCTCGACGAAGCCAGGCCCCGGCTCGATGCAGCCGGCGGTGCCGTCGGGCAGGCAGCCGATGGTCCCGTTCGCGCACAGGTCCGCGTCGGGCCCGTCGCAGGCCGCGCCCAGCACGAAGCCCTCGTCGGTGGTGCCGTCGCAGTTGTCGTCGATGCCGTTGCACGCTTCGGGTGCGGGCTGGCCCGGCACGCAGACCGCGACGCTCCCGTCGCCGGTGCAGGCCGGGACGGTGCGTTGGCAGGCGCCGGTGCCGCAGGTGATCGTGACGTCATCGGTCTTGCCGTTGCAGTCGTCGTCGAGGCCGTTGCAGATCTCGATCGACGGATCGCCGGGCACGCAGGTCGTCGCCTGCCCGTGATCGCAGTTCTGGACGGTACGCATGCACGCGCCGACGCCGCAGGTCGTTTCGCCGAAGCCCTCGTCGGTGGCGCCGTCGCAGTTGTCGTCGAGGCCGTTGCACGTTTCGACGCCCGCGGGCCCGGGCCAGCAGGGCTGGGGCCGGCCGCCGATGCACGCGTCCACCGTCACGGCGCACACGCCCAGGCCGCAGGTCAACGTCCCGAGGCCCTCGTCGGTGGTGCCGTCGCAGTTGTTGTCGATGCCGTCGCAGACCTCTTGCGCCGGTGCCCGCGGCACGCACTCCTGGGGCTTGCCGTTCACGCAGGCCGGGACCGTCACCTCGCAGGCGCCCTTGCCGCACGCGATCGTGCCGAGGCCCTCGTCGATGGCGCCGTCGCAGTTGTTGTCGATGCCGTCGCAGACCTCGGCCGACGGCGCCGATACGGGGCAGTCCTCGTTGCACATCCGCACGCCGGTGCAACGACCCACGCCGTTTTCGCGCCAGCAGGTGGTCACGAAGCCCGCGGCCACGAAGCGCGGCAGGCAGGGGCACGCCGCGCCCCCGATCGGTCGGCATTGGCGGCCGTGGACGTCGTCCCGTATGCACTCAAAACCGTCCGGGCAATCGCCGTCCACCGCGCAGGGGTACCCGCAGGTCATGGCGTCGGGGCCTTCCACGAGGCACGGCGCCTTGACGTCCGCGGTTTCGCATTCCAGGTCGGCGCGGCAGGGCTGGCACAGCGGGTAGGGCAGGGTGACCGGCGGCACGTCCGGGGCGTCGCCGGGGGCGTCCGCCTGGACCCCGTCCTGCCCCGTCGCGTCGGGCAGCCAGACATCGATCTTCGTGACGTCGATCGGGGATTCGTCCGCGACGATGTCCCGCTGCTGTACGTCGTCCAACGGGGACTCGTCCGCGACCGTCGTGGAATCCGGCACGGGAGGCGTGTCCAGGCCTCCCAGCGACGGTGTGCCGGAGCCGCCGCATCCCAGCGCGACCAGCGCGACGACGAGGGGCAAGGGGTTGAATCGACGCATGGAAACCTCCGGATCACGGCCGGCGCAGATTCTAGCCGCTTTCAAGGACGGGCGCGCGGGTATAATGAAAATCCGTCGTGACCGGAAGCAGGGGGCGCAGTGGCGGATCCGGGACAGTCCGAGGGCAGGCAGACCGGCAGCAGGACGCGTCCCGCCGCCATCGTCCAGGCCCTCCTGGAAGGGAACGAGGCCCAGCGCCGCCGGGCCCTCGAGGTCCTGGTGGCGTCGATCGGATCGGCGGACGCCGCGGGCGAGCCGGCCCCTTCGCAGGATCCGCTGCTGGCCCTGCTGCACGCCCAGCGCAACCTGCTGGCGTCCGGTCGCGAGCGGCTGCACCGGTCGCTTGCCGACATCGGGGAGCGGCTTGCCCCGGCGATCGACCGCCGCCTGGCCCGATTGTCCGGAGCGGACCTTCGGATGGTCATCGGTCTGGCCCGGGGGTTGGCGCTGCCCGCGCTTCTGCCCGCGCTGGTCCGGCTGCTGGAAGCCCCGGATCGGTGGACCGCGATGATGGCTCTGCAGGCCATCGGCCAGACCGAAGGGCCCGAGGCGACATCGGTGCTGGTCGCCGCCCTGGATCGCGACGACCTGCGGTGGACTGCGGTCGCCCTCCTCGCGGATCGGGGCGCCCAGGAAGCGATGCCCGACGTTGCCCGGCTGCTGTCGGACGCCAACGTCGAAGTGCGCCTGGAGGTGATCCGCGCCCTGCTGAACTTCGGCGACAGGCGCCTGGTCCCGTACTTCATCCGCTCCGCATCCTCGGACCCCGACTCCCGCGTCCGCGACCAGGCTGCCGTCGCCGCCCGTCGCCTGGCCGCGCGGCACGGCGTACCGCTGGACGAAGCCGATCTGCGACCCGTCGTCCGACTGGCCCTCCCGGACGTGCCCTTCGATCGGCTGCTGGCCGAGGCGCGTCTGCGGGGGGCCTCCGACGTTCACATCGTTCCCGGGTCGCCTGCGGCGTTCCGGATCCACGGGGAACTCGTGGACGTCACCGGTGAACCGCTGACGCGGGAGGACGCGGAGGCCCTGATCCTGCCCGCCGTGCCGGAACGCATGCGCGCGGGCCTGGAGCGCGACCTGGGCGCCGACTTTTCCCACGTGGTGCCGGGCATCGGCCGGCACCGCGTGAACGTCTTCCTGGAGCGGCGCGGGTGGTCGGCGGTGGCCCGCCTGATCCCCGGCGAGCCGCCGCGCCTGCGCGACCTGGGCCTTCCGGCGATCGTCCGGGAGATCGTGTCCATGAACCAGGGCTTCGTGCTGGTGACCGGGCGGTCCGGCAGCGGCAAGAGCACGACCATGGCGGCCCTGGTGGACCTGCTGAACGAGTTGCGCCCCGCGCACATCATCACGCTGGAGGACCCGATCGAGTACCTCCACGAGCGCAAGCTGGCCCTGGTCAACCAGCGCGAAATCGGGCGCCATTCGGAATCGTTCCCGCAGGCCCTGCGGGCCGCCCTGCGCGAGGACCCGGACGTGATGGTCGTCGGCGAGATGCGGGACCTGGTGACCATGCGCATGGCCGTGGAAGCCGCGGAAACGGGCCACCTGGTCATTGCTACGCTGCACACGCCGACGGCGGTGGGGGCGATCCAGCGCATGGTCGAGGCGTTCCCGGCCTCCGAGCAGCAGCAGGTGCGCCTGATGCTGGCCGACGCGTTGCGGATGGTGATCGCGCAGACGCTGGTGCGGCGGAAGAAGGGGCCCGGCCGCGTCGGGGCGTTCGAGCTGCTGGTATGCAACCAGGCGGTGGCGGCGCTGGTGCGCGAAAACAAGCTGACCCAGGTGGCCGCGCAGATGCAGATCGCACGCTCCGAGGGCATGAAGGCGCTGGACAACGCGCTGCTCGAACTGATGCAGGCCGGCGAGATTACGCCCGAGGACGCCTATGCGAAGGCGACGAACAAGGAGGCGTTCCGGGCGCTGATGCCCGGCGCCTGACGCATCCGGGGAGACGAACGTGCCGACACGGCCGCGCATCGACGACCTGCTGGAAATCGCGGTGGAGATGGGGGCGTCGGACCTTCACCTGGCCACCGGGCATCCGCCCATCCTGCGGGTCGTGGGCCAGATGTCGCCCCTTCGCATGAAGGCCGTCAGCGCGGACGATTTCCAGGAGTGGCTGTCCGAGGTGGTGCCCGAGGGGCCCTGGGCGGAGTTCAAGGCCACCGGGGATCTGGACTGGGCCTACGATGCCGTGGGCATCGGGCGGTTCCGGGTGAACCTCTTCCGGCAGGAGCGCGGCCCGGCAGGGGTGTTCCGCCACGTGCCGGACAGCGCGCTGGCCTTCGAGGACCTGGGGCTGCCGACCCAGGTGTCCCGGCTGGTCGAGTACCCGAACGGGCTGGTGCTGATCACCGGGCCGACCGGTTCGGGCAAGAGCACCACGCTGGCGTCGCTGATCGACTTCCTGAACCGTTCGCGGCGCCTGCACATCCTGACCATCGAGGACCCCATCGAGCACGTCCACACGAACATCAGCAGCCGCATCACCCAGCGCGAAATCGGCACCTCCGCGCGCACGTTCGCCGATGCGCTGCGGCTGGCGATGCGCGAGGATCCGGACGTGATCCTCGTCGGCGAATTGCGGGACCTGGAAACGATCACGATGGCCCTGCAGGCGGCGGAGACCGGCATCCTGGTGCTGGCGACCATGCACACGAACAGCGCGTCGCGGACGGTGGACCGCATGGTGAACGTGTTCCCGACGGCCGAGCAGGACGCCGTGCGCGGGATGTTCGCGGGCGTCCTGAAAGGCATCCTGGCCCAGCAGTTGCTGCCCCGGCGGTCCGGCGGCCGCGTGCCGGCGGTCGAGCTGCTGTTCTGGACCGTGGGCCTGCCGAACATGATCCGCGAAGGGAAGCCGCACCTGGTGGACACCGCCATCAAGACCGGGAAGCGGCTGGGCATGGTGTCGATGGACGACTCGATCCTGGACCTGGTACGCCGCCGCGAGGTGGACCCCCGGGAGGCCTTCGACCGCGCCCTGGACAAGATCGCGTTCCGCAAGTCTCTGGCGGTCGATGGAATCACGCTATGACCGAGCGCGCGACGCTGCCCAGGGGACTGCGGTGTGCCTTGGCCGCGATCGTGCCCCTCCTGGTGGCCTGCCAGGCGGGGTCCGCGGGGCCCTTTCTTGCGGAACCGGCGGAACTGGCCTGGGAGGGGGTCGAACCGGGAGGCCCCGCCGCGCGCCTGACCGTCCGCGTGACCAACGAGGGGTCGGCCTCGGCGCGGCTGGTCGGTGCCGATATCGTGCTGCTTGAGTCGGCTTGCGGCACCTTCGAGGTCGTCGGGAACCTGCCGGAAAGCCTTCCCGCGAACCGGCCCGTCGCCATGGACATCGCGTTCGTGCCCAGGGCCGACGCCCCGGGCGGCTGCGGGTGCCTGGCCACCGCCACCCTGTCGCTGATCTTCGACGTCGCGCCGTTCGGGATCGACGTGCCGCTGGCTGCCGGCGGGACGTGCGACGCGCCGGTGCGGTGCGTCCCGACGACCGTGGTCTTCCCGTCCACCTTGCAGGGACAGGTGCGGCACGGCAACGTGACCTGCTGGAACGTGGGGTCGCAGGACGTCGAGGTCGAATCGGCAGGCGTGATGCCCGGGGGGGATCCCGGGTTCGGGATCGGCGTCCCCGACCTGGTGCTCCCGTCGCCGCTGGGCCCGGGCGCGGCGATCGCGATTCCCGTGTCGTTCAAGGCAGGGGACGGCGGGGAATTCGCGGCCTCGCTGGAAGTGAAGGCGGACGGCCGATCCGTCGTGGTCCCGATGACCGCGACCGGCGAACGGCTGTTCCCCCGGTGCTCGGAAGGCCATCCCGCCGACCCGGATCCGGTGCTGGTCACGAAGGCGTGGACCGTCGTGCTGGAATCGGACGTCATTTCGTCATACGCGGGCACCATCCGGGACCGGTGGTACTACGACAACCAGGCGCCGCTGATCGGCGACTTCCTGCTGACGTCGGGGGGGCTGGCGGATCCGGCTTGCCCGTGCGGCGAATCCGGCCACGAAGGCTGGTGCAACTGCGGCGGCAACCCGGGCGACCTCTTCCTGAACGTCCACGCATTCCCCATCGACGACCGGGTCCGGGCGTGGGTCCGGCGCATCCAGCCCTGGGACCACCTGGAGATCCGGGGCTGGGAGGTGGACCACATCACCTACCCGGACGGCAGCGGCTGGCACGATGCCGGCTGCCACACGCTCATCCTCACGTGGATCTGCGAAACCTGATTCGCGCGCAGGGGCGGGATCGGCGCCGTGGAGCCGCGCCGGCGCAAGCCGCGCCGCAGGTCAGGGCATGCAGTCGTCGGGGCAGTTGCACCGGTTTTCCGGCGGCACGCAGTGGCCGTCGCCGCAGTAGGTGCACAGCGCGCACAGGCAGTCCGGGTATTGGCACTGTGCGCCGTCCCAGGAGGCCGCGCCGATCATCGCGAACCCCGGGCAGCACTGGGACGGGTTGGACAGCCTCGTGCCTCCGCCCTCGCCGACGCAGGGTGTCGCGTGGTCCGTGCAGCCGGCCCAAGGGGTCGCGGCGCAGGCCCAGGTGCCTTTGTCGCACGCGCACTCGGGCACCGCGGTTCCGTCGGGGCAGGCCCAGGTCACCGGCGGGTCCAGGGGGGTGCAGGCGCTGTCAGGGCAGGCGCCGGGCGCGTTGTCGTCGCAGGTTCGCCGCGGGGCGCAGAACGCCCACTCGATCCGGCCTCCGCCACAGTCGTCGTACCACCCCTCGGAGCGGGTGCCAATGGCCTGGCAGAAGGGGCGGCAGGACTGGCAGGCGCGGTTGGCGATGGGGGCGTCGGTGCAGGGGTCGTACCAGCCCTCGGCGTCGGTGCCGCCGTTGCGGCACTCGGGAACGCAGTCGTCCCGGGCGCACGAACACCAGGGGACCGTCGAGCCGTCGGCGCACGGATACGGTTCCGCCTGGCCCGGGTTGCAGAGGGAGGGGCAGCGCTCCTCGGGGCGGGCGATGCAGTCCCGGCCCAGCGGGCCGCAGGCGCACCAGGGCACGAGGGTGCCGTCGGGGCAGGCGTAGTCCTGCGGGACCTGGGTCGTGCAGTCGCACAGGCACGTGCCGGACTCGCTGCAGAACGGGGTGTCGCAGGGATACGGGAACGACGTGCAGTCCTTCGCGGCCTGGCAGTCCCGGCAGGCGCAGATCTCGCAGCCGGACGCATCCATCGCGAAGCC
Source organism: uncultured Myxococcales bacterium (assembly GCA_903857665.1). GTDB lineage: Bacteria > Myxococcota_A > UBA9042 > DTJE01 > DTJE01 > CAIZWN01. The sequence goes on along the minus strand of CAIOFV010000065.1, from coordinate 31,453 downwards.
ATGCGGGCAGAACAGCGCGCACGCGACGGGGCTGCAGGCGTCGGGGGCGGTGTCGGGGGTGGTGTCGGGCGGAGTATCGGCAAGAGCGTCCGCGGGGACGTCGCCCGTCCCGTCCGCGTCGAACGCATCCCGGGGGCCCGTGTCGTCCGGAACGTCAGGCAGCGCCGTGTCGCCGGGAACGTCCTGCGGACCCGGGTCCGGGATCGCGTCGCCCAGGGACGGTCCCTTCGTTTCGCAGCCGGCCAGCAGGGACGCCGCCACGATCGCGGTCGCCAGGACCCGACGCATGGATGCCTCCAAATCTCGATTCCTTCCCGAAGGATACGGGTGCAAGCCGGCAGGCACAAGGTGCCGGGTCCGCGGCCGGGGCGTTCATCCGATGGGGGTCAGGGGCCGCAGCACGCGTCAGACCGCAGCGAGTGGAGCGTCACCTGGAGGTAGAAGTACCCGTAGTCCCCGTAGTAGGCGTTCGTGCTGTCCACGACGAGGGAGTACCAGCCGGCAGCATCCGCCGTGAACGACAGCGTCTCGACCGCGCCAGCCCCCCCCGCATCGACACAGGTTCGGGGGGTGCCGCCCCCGGGGGCGCACACCGTCCCGGTGTACAGCTTCAGCACCAGGTCCGGATAGGTGCTGTTGTTGGGGTCCAGGTCGGGGATGCCCGTCACGTCTATCGACTCGCCCTTGGCCAGCCACACCGAGTAGGTCTTGTCGGGCCCGTCGCCCGGGCAGGCGCCCGACGTGTCGTCGGAGTTCGCGTGGGCGTACAGCAGGTAGTCGTAGTCCGTAATCGTGGCGGTCGCGGTGGCCCGGCCCAGCCGCACCGCGGCGCCGCATCCCGCACCGCCCGGGGTCGCGTCGGTGGTGCACGCCTCCACCGGCGGCCGGCATTCCGGCACGCAGGCGTCGTTGTGGCACTGCAGGCCCGTGCCGCAGTCGTTGTCGTCGCGGCAGGCCGCGCACCGGGCGCCGGCCACGCAGAACGGGTGGTCGGGGTCGCAGGGCGTGCACGCCGTCCCGCAGGCATCGGAGACGTTGCAGGGCAGGCAGGCGATGTCCACGCAGTGCCGGCCCGTCTTGCAGGACCCGGCCGTGCAGGCGCACAGTCCGCCGCTGCACGTGGGCGCCTCGCCACCGCAGACGTCGCAGGTGCGCCCGCAGTGGTTGGGGTCGTCGATGTCCGAGCATTTCTTGCAGGTGTTCGACGAGCAGAACGAGTCGAGGGCGCACTCGACGTCCGACAGGCACTGGATGCACACGCCCTCCAGGCAGTGGATCGTCTTGCCCGAGCAGGGCCGGCACGTCGTGCCGCACCGCAGGTCGGTGTTGCACGGCATGCAGGTGCCCTGCACGCAGATGCTGCCTTCCTCGCAGGGCGCGGCACAGGGGACGTCCGGCGCGCCGGGGTCGGGCGGGCCCGGATCGGTGGGACCGGGGTCGGGATCCCCGGCCAGGCCGTCGTCCGTGGGAGCCTCGTCCGTCGCCTCGCCCGCGGGGTCTTCGCCCGGGTCCGCGATGGCCTCGTGTCCCAGGTCCTGGTGCAGGTCCTTCCCCGGATCGGTCGCCTCGGGACGCTCATCCGGCGTCGCGTCCACCAGGTCGCGCTGCCCCGCTTCGTTGGCCGGGATGTCGGGGAGGGCGACCGGAGGCAGGTCCTCGTCGGGCCCGAGGTCGGTCCCGCTGCCGCCCCCCCCGCACGCGACGAGCAGGGCGGCCAGCAGGGAGGCTGCGAGGAGGTTCCGGAGCATCATGCGACGTCCTCGATGCGGTCCGGCGGATTCTACCGCGAACCCGGGCCGAGGGCGAGTCCGGAGGGACTCGCTCCATCGGCAGCGCGGAACCATCCCTGCCTTGCCGCCCCGCCGCCGCTCGGCTACGCTTCGCCGGGAACTCTGGATCGGCCCGAGGCGACTCCGTCTGCGGCAAGAGATTGCATGCGCAATCCCTCGCCTCCGCCTCCGTGCTCGGGCGGGGGTGTTGAGTGGGCCCGAGGCGACTCCGTCTGCGGCAAGAGATTGCATGCGCAATCCCTCGCCTCCGCCTCCGTGCTCGGGCGGCTGCATTGAGGTGAACGTGATACCGCGTCCCCGCCTGACCGTCGTGGGCCCCGTCTTCTTCGAGGTCTTTCTGCCGGCCCTGGAACCCCTGCCGGCCCCCGGCCAGGAACGGTACGTCGATGCCATCCCGACCGGCTTCGGGGGCGAAATGAACGCCGCGTCGGTGGCGGCCGCGCTGGGCATCGACGTGACGCTGGTCCACCCGTCGGGCGGCGGCATGGTGGACCTGGCGGCGGAGGCATTGATGCTCCGGCTGGGCATCCGCTCGGTGACCTGGCCGTCGCGTCCCGACCCGTTCCTGTCGCTGGTGCTGTCCGATGGTTCCGACAGGTCGTTCATCAGCGCCGGCGACCACGCGTGCCTGGACCACGTGCCGGAAATCCCGGTCGCCCCGTGGGTGCTGGTGGGTGGCGTGAAGGAGGCATACACCGTCCCGGGCCGCGTCGCGGAGGTCCGGGCGAAAGGCGCCAGGATCGCGGTGTCCGGTTGCTGGTCCGCGCCCCACCTGGAACTCCTGGGTCGCGAGCGGACGCAGCCGTTCGACCTGCTGGTCCTGAACCGCAACGAGGCCGAGGTGGCGACGGGCCTTCCCGCCGAGGACGCCGTCGCGCGTCTGGCGGGCGCATCCGTGGACGTGGTCGTCACGGACGGTCCCCGGGGGGCCTTCGGGATCCTCGATGGCGCCGCCGTGCAGGTGGAGGCCCTCCCGGTCCCGGTACTGGACCTGACGGGCGCGGGCGACTCCTTCCTGACGGGGCTGCTGGTGGCGCGACTGCGCGGCATGGCCTCGAACGACATGCTGGCGTTTGCGGCGAGGGTCGCGTCGCGCATCGTGGGCATCCGGGGCGGCACGGTCGTGGACCCCTCTCTCCTCGCCGATCTCTAGGGAATCCCAGCCCGTCTTTCCGCTGGACACTCTCTCGCGCGCTGGGATACCCTCGGCCGACGGTTCGTGAAGGAGGGGGGAATGGCGCACGAGTACAAGCCCTACGTCGATCCGAAATCGACCATGAAGGAACTGACCTGGCAGCCCCTGGTGCTGGGCGCCCTGATGGCGATCGTGCTGGGCGCGGCCAACACGTACCTCGGCCTGAAGGCCGGCATGACGGTGGCGGCGACCTTCCCGGCGGCGGTCATCTCGATGGCCGTGCTGCGCCTGTTCAAGGGCAACGTGCTGGAAGAGAACATCGCGCGAACCACCGGCGCGGTCGGCGAGGCCCTGGCCGCGGGCGCCATCTTCACGGTGCCCGCGTTCATCATCGTGGGCGCGTGGGACAACCTGGACCTCTTCTCGGCGAACTGGTTCCTGGCGACGGCGCTGCTGGCTGTGGGCGGCCTCCTGGGCGTGCTGCTGATGATCCTGCTGCGTCGCACGTTCATGGAAGACACCACCCTGCCGTTCCCCGAAAGCGTCGCCTGTACCGAAATCGTCAAGGCCGGCCAGGGCGGGGCCTCGGGCGCGGGCTCGGTGTTCGCGGCCATGGGCATCGCCGGCCTGGTCGAGTTCTTCAAGAACGGCAACGGCGTGCCGATCCTCGGCGGCTCGTTCCGCGGCGCGTTCAAGTTGAACGACACGTCGTCGGGCGCGTTCCCGGTGTTCACCCCCGACCCGTCGCCGGCCTTCCTGGCGGTCGGCTATATCATCGGGCCCAAGTACGGCGCCATCACCCTGGCCGGCGGCGTGTTCGGCTGGATGTTCCTGATGCCCGTGCTGCTGTACTTGATGGCCAGCCGCGACGCGGCGATGTCGATGCACCTGAACGACCTGGTGGCGTCGGGCAACTGGGCCGGCCTGTTCGGCGGCGACGGCGGGTTCGCCGGGCTGTCCACGCTGTACAACCAGAACATCAAGATGATCGCCATCGGCGCGATGATCGTCGGCGCGTTCTTCACCCTGTTCAAGATGCGCAAGAACCTCGCGGCCGGCATATCACGGTCCTTCACGTCGGTCGGCGGTGGCAAGGCGGGCGGCCCGGAAGTGCTGCGCACGGACAAGGACCTGGACATGCGGATCGTGTTCGCGGCCATCGCGCTGATGGCCATGGCGATGTTCGGCCTGTACGTCGTGTTGTGCAGCTCGCTGGCCGTGTCCCTGATCGTGACCCTGGTGATGGGCATCATGGCCTTCCTGTTTGCGGCCGTCGCGGGCTTCCTTGTGTCGATCATCGGCTCGTCGTCGAACCCCATTTCGGGCCTGACCTTGTCGACGCTGCTGATTGCGGCCGGGCTGCTGGTCATGCTGGGCATGGGCGGCGGCTACCTGGCCGACGGGAAGTCGATGTCGGAAGCCATGCGGACCGGTGTGCTGGCCGTGCTGGGCGTCGCGACGGTGGTGTGCTGCGTGGCCGGCGTGGCCGGCGACATGGCCCAGGACTGGAAGGTCGGGTACAACCTGGGCGGAACCCCCTGGCGCATGGAAATCGGCGGCTTCATCGGCGTGCTGGCGTCCTCGCTGTTCCTGGTGTCGGTCATCAGCCTGCTGCACAAGGCCACCCCGGGCGGGCTGGGCGGCGACCTGCTTCCCGCGCCGCAGGCGAACCTGATGGCCGTCACGGCCCAGGGCATCATTTCGGGATCGCTGCGGTGGGAACTGATCCTGATGGGCGTGATGTTCGCGATCGGCCTGATCGCGGTGGGCGTGCCCAGCCCGATGCTGGTCGCGGTCGGCATGTACCTGCCGTTCCCGACCATCGTGGCGATCTTCGCGGGCGGCCTGATCCAGTGGGTCGGCGGCCTGATCGCGAAGCGCAAGGGCGCCACGACGGACAAGGAGCTGGAGGACGTGTCGAACCGAGGCCTGCTGGTGGCGTCGGGATTCGTGGCCGGCGAGGCCCTGATGGGCATCGTGCTTGCCATCCTGGTCACCGCCGAAATCAAGCTGGTGCCGGACGTGCCCGGCTGGTTCGGCATGAAGTGGACCGGCGGCGTGGTCATCCTGGGCCTGGCCGCCTACCTGATCGCGTCGTCACTGAAGGCGCTGAAGCCGAAGAAGTAGGCCGCGCAGCCTCGTTCCCCGCCCTGCGCAACCGCCCTGATCTCACGCGCGCACGGTCTTCAGGTGTTCCAGCACGTCCTTGCCGTCCAGTACCGGGCCGTGACCCGGGAAGACCGTGCGGACGGGCAGGGCCCGCAGCAGGGCCTTGGTGGCCACGAACTGTTCCGGATCGACCTGCAGCGGGTTCCATTCGCCGCCCAGGTAGTTGCGGACCGTGTCGCCGGTGATCAGGAAGCCGGATCGCCGGTGGAACAGCGCCATCGAGCAGTCGGAGTGGCCCGGTGTCGTGATCACCCGCCAGCCCGGCAGGTCGAAGAGCGTCTGGCCGTCGTCCAGCGGGACGATGTCCGACTGGAAGGGGTTCGCGGCCGCGGGGTCCAGGTAGCGTCGGACCACGCGCCAGTCCGACGCGGGAAGGACCGGCAGGCCCTGGCGCACCCACCCCAGCAGGAAGGGCCACGCGGCCTTGCCCGGTGGCTTGCGCAACTGCGGGCCTCCTCGCAGCGAATCGAACGCGGCCCGCGAAAGGGCCACCGGGCAGCCGCACCGCCGGGCCAGCGCGTCGATGCCCATCACGTGGTCGAAGTGGTAGTGCGACACCACCACGGCGCGCACGCTCGACGGCTGGCGGTCCAGCCAGCGCAGCGCGTCCACGACCCGGGGCACGTCGGCGTTGGAACCCACGTCCACGACGACCACGTCGTCCCCGGACATCACAAGGTAGGTGACGGAGTAGCGGTTCGGCAGGGCCAGTACCGCTGCGCCGCCGCGCACGAACAGGCGGACCTCTGCGGCCCCCGCCGGGGCGGTCAGGCGCGCCGCGAACGGCTGCGACGAGGGGAACGGAGCGGAGGGGATTGGAAACACGATGCTTCTCCGGCCCAAGGGCAGGTGAAGTATAACGCATCGCGTCAATCCCCAGGGGTCCGACGCGGGTATACTTGGCCCGACCTGCCCGGGCACGGAGGCCGGAGGCGCGAACCCATCCGCGCCCCGGACGGAGTCGTCGCGGGCGTGCGGGATACTTTCCGGAGGGACCATGGGCATCGAGGTCCGACGGACCACCTGCAACCGGGACTGCCCGGACACGTGCGGCATCCTGGCGACCGTCCAGGACGGGCGTGTCGTCGCACTGGCGGGCGACCCCGACCACCCGGTCACCCGCGGCTTCCTGTGCCCCCGTACGGCCCGCGTGTTCGAGCGCCAGTACGCCGAGGACCGGGTCCGGACGCCGCTGGTGCGCGAAACGCTGGATTCCGACTTCCGCCGGGCGACCTGGGACGAGGCCCTGGACCTCATCGCTCGGCGCCTGGACACCTTCCGGCGCGAGTCGGGCGGGGCGTCGATCCTCCATTATCGCTGCGGCGGCTCGCTGGGCCTGCTGACGGAAATCCCCGACCTGTTCTTCGCCCGGTTCGGCCCGGTGACGACCAAGCGGGGCGACGTGTGCGGCGGCGCCGGCGACGCGGCCCAGATTGCGGACTTCGGGGTGTCGGACTCGTCGGGCCTGGACGAGCTGGGCAACGCCCGGACGGTGATCCTGTGGGGCAAGAACTGCGCGACGTCCAGCCCGCATGTGCTGGCGCTGGTCCGCGAGGCCCGGGCGCGCGGCTCCTCCGTCGTGCTGATCGACCCCGTCATGCATCGGACCGAGGCCGTGGCCGATCGCGTGATCCAGCCGAGGCCGGGCGGCGACCTGGCGATGGCGCTGGCGGCGGCGGCCGTGCTGTTCCGCGAGGGATGGACGGACCCGGACGCCGCCACGTGGTGCGACGGGTTCGACGGTTTCCGGGCGCTGGCGACGTCCCGCCCCGTCGAGGACTGGTGCCGCGACGCGGACGTGACGATCGACGAGGCGGAGGAACTGGCACGGCGCCTCGGATGCGAACGGCCCGCGACAATCCTGCTGGGATGGGGGCTGGCGCGGCGGTTGAACGGCGCGGCCACGGTGCGGGCCATCGACGCGCTGGCGCTGGTGACCGGCAACATCGGCGTACCCGGTGCGGGCGTTTCCTACTACTGGCGCCGTCGCAGTGCGTACGACGTGTCGGTGCTGCGGGGGCCGCGGTCGCCCCGGACCCTGGGCGAACCGCTGCTGGGCCGCGAGATCCTGGCCGCGTGCGATCCGCCCATCCGGGCCGTCTGGGTCACGGCGGGCAACCCGGTCGCGATGCTGCCGGACTCGGACCGGGTGGCGGAAGCGCTGCGCACGCGCGAATTCGTGGTGGTGGCCGACGCGTTCCTGACCGACACCGCGCGCTGCGCCCACGTGGTGCTGCCCACCCGGACGCTGCTGGAAGCGGACGACCTGCTGGGCGCCTATGGCCACTCGTACCTGTCGGCGTCGGTGCCGGTGGTACCGCCGGAAGGCGAGGCCCGCAGCGACCTGGAAATCATGCAGGGGCTGGCGTCGCGCCTGGGCCTGGCGGACGAATTCGCCGGGTCGCACCGGGACTGGAAGCGGCGCCTGGTGGGTCCGCGCCTTGAGGCGGCCGGCGTGACACTCCCGGACCTCGAGGCCGGAGCGGTCCGCAACCCCTTCGCGCCGCGCGTCGTGTTCGAGGGGCGCCGTTTCCCGACGCCCACGGGACGGGCGCGCCTGATGACCGCGGCGCCCGATACGACGGCGATCCCCGACCCGGACCATCCCCTCCTGCTGATGTCCGTGGCCACGCCGCTGCGCCAGTGCTCCCAGTGGTCGGTTCGGCCCGAGGGGCCCGCGGAGGTCACGGTCCATCCCGACGCGGCGGCCGGCATCCCGGACGGAGGCCTCGCGCGCCTGGAATCCACGCTCGCATCCATCGACGTGCGCGTGCGCCACGACTCCCGCCAGCGCCTGGACGTCGTGCTGATCCCCAAGGGAGGCTGGGTATCCGACGGTCAGTGCGCCAACCGCCTCGTCGAGGCCCGCGCCACGGACGACGGCGAGGGCGCGGCATACTACGACCAGCGAGTGAGGTTGGTGCGCCGCTAGGGGCCTGCCTGGCTCGACCGGCCCGCGACGGCGACCGATGGGACGGCGGGCCGCCCGGGTCGCCGATCACTCGGCAAACGCCGGGTCGAGGAAGATCGGGTCGATCCAGTGAAGGCTCAATCGCACAACCCCTGCGACATGGCCATTTTCACCATCCTCGCTGTAGGGCAGGCTGTCGAACACGGATTCGTCGAGCACCGGACGGCCGAGGACGTCGGCCGTACAATCGGTGATGCTGGGGCGGTTGCAGTCGAGCCCGTGGTAGAAAATCACGCACTGGGCGTCCGGGGCATTCATGCGCACGACCTGCTCCAGGGTGACGTTGGTGGCAGGAACGTTCAGCGGCTGCCCGAATGCCTCGCCGTACAGGACATATTGGGCTTCGGCCGGCCTGCCCATGTGCGGAAACTGGAAGGCGCGCGTGACGAAGACGCATTCGGGATACCTGGCCGCGGCCTTCAGGAGGAAGCGTACGCCGATCTGCTGATCCCGGCTGATCGGATCGAACCGTCCGCTGCGGGACAAGCGCTCCGACCCATCGGGACTGGACTGGAACAACTCTCTGGCGCCCGGCATGGGGACGAGGGCGGTCCAGAGCAACAGTCCGATCGCCAACCCCCTCCATTTCCTCTGAAGGCCGGAAGCCTCCATCCATCGCTCGACCGCCTGCCAACCCAGCAGGGAAAAGAACAGGGCGAGCGGGGTCAACATCGTGAAATAGCGGTAGAACTCGTAGAAGGTCCCATGGCCTGCGTTGACCTGGACCTGCGAGAGGAACAGGACCGTGATGGGCAGCATCGCAAACCGGATCGGGTGTGCGAACGCCGAAAGAATGCCGACGACCGCCAGCGCGACGACCCCGATGGGCAGCCAGAACAGGAGCGTCAACGGGAACGTCAGGGACGGAAGGCCTCGGTTGGGTTCGAACACCGCCAAGGCCCACTTCAAGGAGCTCGGGAGGTCGGGTTCCAGGAACTTGACCGCGAGGGACAGGCCGACCAGGGTGACGACCGGCAGGGCCAGCCAGGACCAGGACCGCGTCGGAACACCCTGAATCCACGTGCGGGCCCTGCCCGCCCAGTGCTCCATCCGCGCCTGTCCAGCCAGGAAGCGGCCTCCGATCACGAGCGTCGCAGGAAGGCCGATGACCGGGGGTTCTTGCCGGGTCAGCGTCGCGAGCAGCGTACAGGTTCCCACCAGCAGGAAGCCCATGGCGGCCCGCCAGTCCCACCTTCGGGCAGAGTCGTTCGCGGCCGCCACGCCCAGCGCGCCGAGCAGGAAGTACCCGAAGAGGAGGGGCGCAGGGCCGCCGGCCAGCACAGCGTTGATGGAATTCCGGTTCAAGGCGAAGACGGCCGTCGCCAGGATGGCCAGCCACCAGCGTCTCTTCAGCATCACGCCGGCCACGCAGAGGAACCACGCGACATCGATCGCCCAGAGAAGGACGTTGACGCGCGCCACGTCGATCACGGAAGGCTGGCCCACCCCCGAAATCGCCTTCGTCACCTCGATCACGTTGAATCGCACGTGCTCGCCGGCGCCCAGAAGATGCTTCACGTTCTGGGCGGTGTTGCCTTCCTGCAGGACGAACACCTCGTCAGCCGAAATCATGTCAGGCACCGACAGGGCAAACCAGGCGCCCACGGCCAGGGCCGACAGCAGGACCCCCAGCCCGATCCAGGCTCGCTCCTGGCGCATGGCCCGGAAGCGGTCCGCCAGGAGGATGGCTGCCGCCCCCAGCGCTCCGAGATTACAGATTATCGACAACATATCGACGTTGGAATCCATCATCGGGGTCCTTTCCTCCCGGCGTGCTCGCCGGCATCGGCAAGCGGATTCGGCCCCCGTGGAGGCGCGTGGGGCCGTCGCAGTCGCCGCCAGGGCCCTGCCAGGAACCCGACGGTTGCAGACACGACCATCAGGGCAAGCGCCGATCCCCGGACGCCGGCCGGCGTGGGCAGAAGGGCGACGCCCGCGGCCAGCATGGCCAGGATTGCGAAGATCCGCCGCAATCCCCCGACGACGACCAGCGACCCTAGCCCCTCGGCGACCAGGCCCCAAACGCCGACCCGGGACGACCCGTCCCGGCGCGCAGCCTTCTGGTAGGGGACGCACGTCCATTCCGCGCCGGAGGCGGCGATGACGGCCGCGACGTTGGCGTGCCGTGCCGGGGCCTCCGCCACTTCGTCGGCCACCTGGCGTCGCATCGCGCAGAAGGAGCCGGCCCCCGCGGGAGGGGGGCGGGCGCCGACGCGGACCAGCAGCCGATAGGTCGCGGCGGCGGCCCGGAACCACGCAGGATCGGCCCGTCGCGTCTTCGTCGCGAACGCGACTCCCACGTGGGCCGGGGATGCGTCCAGGCGGCGGACGAGGTCGGGCACGACCTCCGGCGGGTCCTGCAGGTCGCCGTCGAGGAGGACGACGGTTTCGCCCCGGGACATGGCAAGCCCCTCGCGCGTGGCCCCGAACTGCCCGACGTTCCGGGGGAGCCTTCGAACGACCACCCGGGGTTCCCCGCCCCAGCCGCCCAGGACCGCAGGTGTGGCATCGGCGGAAGCGTCGTCAACGACGACCACCTCGAAGGACCGCCCGATGGCCTCTCCGGCGGCCACGCACCGTCGAAGCAGTTCGTCGAGCGTCGCGGCTTCGTCGTGGACCGGGATCACGATGCTCAGTGCCGGCGTCGTCACGTCTCTAGCCACTCCGAGACCTGCCGGACGGCGGCCTCCAGACGTTCGAGAACCTGCCCGGACATCCGGCTGTGGATCGGCAGGCAGACGACCGAGTCGGCCACGGCGTCTGTTCGTGGCAGGTCGAAGGCCCCGTTCCAGGTGCCCAGCCGGTGGAGCGGGGGCCAGAAGTAGCGACGGGCCTCGACCCCGCATCGAAGGAAGGCCTCGACCACGGGTTCGATCCCGCCGTCCGCGGTGCAGCGGACCCCGAGGTTCTGCCAGTTGGGTTCGATCCCTTCGGGCACGATCTGCGGGACCAGGGGGCCCTGCCCGGCGGCCGCCCTGATGCGCATGGCGTACTCCCGGCGCCGGGCGAGGACATCGGGCAGCGCGTGCAACCCCTGCAGGCCCAGGTGGCCGCGCAGTTCGCACATCTTCGCGTTGTGCCCCGGCGTGGACGCGAGCGGGTCGCCGGCAAGCCCGTGGTTGCGGAGGCGGCGGACTTCGCGCATCAACGCCGGGTCGCCGGAGGCCACCAGCCCTCCCTCCCCCACGGGAACGATCTTGGTCGCGTGCAGGCTGAGCGCCACCGCCGCGGGGCCGTCCGGAAGCCGGGCGCCGTGTGCGGACGTGCCGAACCCGTGCGCGTCGTCATAGACGACCTCCACGCCGTGCGCGCGGGCAACGGTCATGATTGCGGGCAAATCCGGGGGCATGCCGAAAACGTTCACCGGCACCACCAGGCGCGCATCAGGCGTCGCTGCCAGAAGGCGCTCCAGGTCCGACGGGTCCATCGTCCAGCGGCGAGGATCCACCTCGCAGAATACCGGCCTGAGACCGCAGCGAACGACGGCGGACAAGGTGGCCATGAACGTGTAGGACGGGAGGATCGCCGCTCCGGGCCCAGGTGCCAGTGCCTCGATGGCGAGGGCCAGGGCGTCGGTCCCGCTGGATACCGCGGCGACCCCGTCCGATCCCAGCCAGGCAGCAGCCTCCTGCTCGAACGCAGAAACGGCGGGGCCCCCGTTGCTCAGTTTCCCGGACCACAGGGTCAAGGCCACCTGTTCCATCAGTGCGTTGGTCGGTTCGAACCGGGGCTGGATCGTCGGAATCACGTCGTCCGGCACCGCCTCCTCCGAGGCGTCGGAACGCAGGAGCCCCCAGGGTGCGAGGGTCCGCCGCAACCCGTCGTCGAGGTCGATGAGCGGCTCGAATGCCAGTGCCGATCGCAGCAACGACACGTCGGGTACCCTTCGGACGATCTCCTCGAAGCCCGGGCCGAAATGCTCGCAGCCCGGAACCGCCACCGTTCCTGCGCGATGGCCCGACAGTCGGATCATGTGCGCGGCCAGTTCCCGGATGCGGGTCGGCACCTCGCGCCCGATGTTGACGGCCCGGCCCTGCCACGAGGCGTCGCGCACCAGGCCCAGGGCCATCCGGAGGGTCGCCTCGACCGCGTCGTCGATGTAGCAGAACGTGCGCACCGCATCGCCGCCGTCCACCAGCGGAAGCGGCTTCCCATCCCGGATGAAGCCCAGGAACTTGCTGATGACGCGGCCGGTGCCGACGCTGTCCATCAGGGGCCCGTACACGTTGAAGTAGCGCGCGATCGTGAACACCAGCCCTTCGCGCCCGAGCGCGTGGGCGTATTCCTCCCCGGCCGCCTTCGAAACCGCATAGGCCCACCGCGCGCTCCCGAGGCTGCCGATGACCTTGTCCGCGCCCTCGAAGAGCGGCATCGGGTTCTTGCCATAGACCTCGCTGGTGCTGGCCAGCAGGACGGGTCGTCCATGGCGCAGGCAGGATTCGACGACGTGCCGGGTACCCAGGATGTTGACGTCCAGCACCTCGAGCGGGCGCCGGAGGTATTCATCGACGCCGACGACTGCCGCGAGGTGCAGGACGAGGTCGGATTCCACGACGAGCCGGTCCACGAGGCTGCCGTCGCGAACATCGCCTGTGACGAGGTGGGCCGCGGGTGCCAGGGAAGAAAGCCGATCACCCGCCGAAACATCGAGGCAGACCACTTCGTGGCCGCGCCGGACCAGTTCCGCCGACACCGAGGCCCCGATGAAACCCGCGCCGCCCGTGATCAGAACCCGCCGAAACAACGTGGGTTTCTCCTGGAACCACCGGACCGTGGTCGGGTGTCCCGACGTTGGCAGTTCTCACAGTCGTCATTCTTGTCGCACCCCAGGATCGCGATGTCAAGCAACTGCCCCGGGGGCAAGTCACCCCCCATGGCGGATCCGCATCGAGCCGCGGCCCGGTTCTACGCAAGGCTTTTCACGCGCGCGATACGCGGTCGGCCAGCACGCGTCGCATGCCTTCCTCCAGCGAAACGGCCGGGGAGAACCCGAGGCATTCGCGGGCCTTCGAAATGTCGAGGGCCCCCCGTCGAGGGCGGTCGCTCGGGACGGGCCTCAACTCGATCGATACGGGCCCCAGATGCTCCTGGATGATTCCAGCCAGTTCCTTCAGTGTTCTCGCCTCGCCCCGCGTCAGGTTGAAAACGTCGCTCGACAGGGGCCCGTCACGCAGAAGCAGCCCGATGCCATCGACGAGGTCGTCCACGAAGGTGAAGTCCAGGCGCTCCTGCCCGTTCTCGTTGAGGACCAGGGGCCGGTGTGCGAGGGCGGACTCCACGAATCGCTCCACCACGCGGCCGTTGAAGTCCCCGCTTCCGTATACCGAGCTGGTACGGAAAGACACCGTTTCCACGCCGTGCTGGCGCCCCCAGGCCGCCAGCAGATCCTCGCAGGCCAGCTTGCTGGCTCCGTAGGGCTCGACCGGCCTGCATGGCGCGGATTCGGGGCACGGCAGGGTTTCGAAATGCCCGTAGACCATCGACGACGAAGCCAGCACGACGCGGCGGATGCCCTCGCGCCGCTCAAGCGCCACGAGCAGACGGCGGGTCAGGGCGATGTTCGCCTCGAGCGCCCGCTCGGGATGCTGGCGCGCCACATCCACGCGGCTGAGGCCGGCGAGGTGCACGACGTGGGTCGGGCGAGCCTCGGCCAGCACGTCGTCCAGTCGGTCGGGGTCGAGCAGGTCGGCGATCTGGACGATTCCTCCCGCGTCCATTCCTGACGCGGCGAGCCCCTCCAGCCGCCGCTGTCGGCGCGCCACCTCGGCCCGCACCGCTTCCCCGATCGGCAGGCCGTTGTTCCACACGCTGTCCACGACGGAAGCGAATACGCCCGAACGTCTCAGGTGTCTGGCAAGGCGCCACCCGATGAATCCCAGGCCGCCCGTGATCAGGACTCGCATGGCCCTCCTTCGGACGGACGGCACGTCAACCGCCGCTCGCGGCCTGGTAGGGAGGCTTCGGCGCGTCGAAGACGCCGTTGCCGTCCACATCGACATACACGGGATTGGTGATGGCGTAAGGGACGTCGTCCTTCACCGGGAAGATGCTGCCGGCCCCGCGGACCTCCAGCACGTACCAGGAATCCGACGGCGCCGCGGGAAGGTCGATCGTGTCGTGGAAGCGCACCGCGCCTGTCGCCGCGCCCCAATCGGCGACCGGCAGCGTCACCACCACCTCGCCGTTGCGCAGGATCCGCAGGTCCTGCAGCTCCATCCACGACGGGGCCTGGACATCGACGTCGGCCGCCAGCGCCCCCGCCTCGGTCAGCGTCTCGCCCGAGGCGTGGCCGCCCATCTGGAACCGCACGAACGGCCCGGTGCTGACGAAGGCCTTCTGGTCATGGAACGCCGGGGGCATCTCGGCCGGGTCGAAGTCCGCCGGGCCGTGCTGCGACGGGATGTAGTTGCGTGGCGAACCGACGCCCCACGGTTCGTGGGCGTCGCTGCCGGAAGCGACGGAAACGCGGTAGCCGCGGTCCAGGAAGTCGAACCAGTCGCGGATCGCAACCACGTCGCCGTTGGCGCACCCGCCGTTGCACACCTCGATGGCGTCGAAATCGGTGCACCAGTTGTCCGTCCACGTGTAGGTGCCGGCCGCGATGTCCAGCCCCAGGAAGTTGAAGTACCCGTCGTTGCCGGACCGGGGGTGGTTCACCACGATCACGACGTCGCCCTTTTCCGACGCCCGGATCCGCGGCAGCAGCACCGGGGCGCCGATGTCGAACCAGTCGATCCCGCCGGCGTTGACCTCGTCGGGCTTCTCGGTCAGCGGGTACGCGTTGAAGTGGCCGTACACGTAGGTCGTCACCTCGCTGCCCGGCAGCGCGCGGATCCACGCCGTCGCCCCCGGGATCGCGTTGACGGTGGCCGAAAAGTCGCGGACCGAATCGTGCTCGGTCATCACCAGCAGGTCCTGGCCCTCGGCCATCGCGGTGCGCACCCGCAGGTCCTCGGTGACGTCCGAGTCCGGGCTGTAGGTTGCGTGGACGTGGCCGTCGAACCCCAGCCAGCCGTCGCTGTCCACCGAATGCTCCAGCGTGAACGGCAGGTCCAGCGCCGTGGCGTCCGCGGTGACGCTCGCCAGGCCGCGCTCGTACTCGAAGCCGCGAGTCGCGTACACGTCCCAGGTCCCGTGCGGGATCACGCCCTGGCCCTCCCCGGTCCCCGAGTAGATCGTCAGGGCCGAGCCCAGGTTGTAGAACTCCTCGCCGAACTTCGCGTCCATCAGGTTCGCGGCCGGCGCGCCCTTCGGGAAGAACGACACCTTCGCCGGGATGGACCGCGTGCCATCCGTCACGCGGAACGTGAAGGGCGTAGACGACGGGAGTTCCAGCGATGTCTGCGCGACGCTGCCTTTCACGACCTCGACGTCCACGGGTGGCGATGGCGCGAAGCCGTCGGCCTTCGCGATCAGGGTGTACTTCCCGACGGGCAGCTCCGCGACGAAGTTGCCGGGCGCGACGGGGCGGATGGCGGACACGTGCCCGCCGTCGCTGTCCAGCACGTGCAGCCGGACACCGCGGGCCCACGCCTCGGGGGCGGCCGTCAGCTTGCCTTCCAGCACGCCCGTGTCGCCGTCCGGGCGGATCCGGCGGAACACGCGCCAGACGTCGTCGATGCCGCCAGCGCTGACCGCGAGGTAGCGCGTCAGGACGATGGAACCGCCCGCCGGGATCGCGAACGGCTCGTAGGTGCCGAAGGCGACGTTCGCCTCGTTCATCACCATCGATATCGGGCCCTCGCCGGCCAGCAGGCCGTAGGACACGCGGTCCCCCAGGCCCGCCCATCCCGGGTAGGTGCCGTTCTGGCGGGACAGGTCGAAGCCGGGCCCCGGAAAGTGGCTGTGGAGGCCGTCGCCCATGATGAAGGCCGCCGCAACCATCGACGACTCGAACCGCACGTCGGTGGTGTTGGTGACCGTGATCGCCAGCGTCAGGAACTCGTCGTCGGGACCCAGCGAATACTCGTACGCCAGGTCCAGTCCCTGGTCATCGGTCGGGACCAGCCCCACGAACGACCGCAGCCACGGGAAGTCGGCATCGTGGCCCTTCGCGCGGATCACGGCGCGGCCGTCCGCCCGGCCGTCCTGCAGCACGTCCATGGCCTTCGGATCGAACAGGCGCAGGTTCCAGCCGAAGAACAGGTCACCCAGGTTGCTGCCGCCCGCCTCGCCGTCGTCGCGCACGACGTCGGCGTCCACGGGCATGCCGCCATAGCGTTCGTAGAACGAGTGGATCCCCGTGTCCTGGAGGATGAAGGCGACCTTCGAGTTGTAGATCTTGAAGTCGCCCACCCGTCCCTTGGCCGTCGGGCCGGACAGCAGGTCGGCGGCCTTCGCCACGCGGCCCGCGGCCACCTCTCCTGCCGCGAGTCGGCGGGACAGGTCGAGGGGTGCCGACGGAATGTCGGGCGTGTCGGTCATGCCGGGCACATCGGGCGTGTCCGGCAGCGCCAGGTCCCCGGCGTCGATGCCCCGGTCCAGGTTCGCGTCGGCGGGCCCGGTCCGGTCCGCAGTCCCGCCCGACGACGAGCACCCGATCGCGCAGGCCGCCAGCATAAGAATCGCACGTCTGGTCATCGGACTGCCCCCGTCCGCTACTGCCCGATCGGCGCCAGCGACACGCGGTCGATCTCGGTGCCGTCGAGATCCGTGGCGACCACCGTCAGCGCGTCGCAGCCCGTTTCGACTGTCAGGTGGTGGTGGGTTTCCACCCACTTCCAGGGATCCGGGAAGCCCGCGGGAGGCGTGCAATCGACGGTTTCCAGCCCGCCGCCGGCGCCGCCGCAGACGAACAGATCGACGCCGTCCAGTTGCCCGTGCTCGTAGTCGTGGAAGTGGCCGCTGAAGATGGCCGACACGCCCTTTTCGTGGGCCAGCGGGACCAGCAGGTCGCGCAGGGACTGCTCGCCGAAGTAGGCGTCCGTGCACGGCGTCCAGTTCTTGCCCCACGGCGGTTCGTGGATGAACAGAAGGCGGTAGCGGGCGGACCGGGCAGCCTCCGAATCCAACTCCTTTTCCAGCCACGTGACCTGGCCCAGGGGCTGGGCGATGGTCCAGGAAATCTGCCAGTCGATCAGCTCCAGCACGCCGATCCAGACGTTGCCGCGGCGGAACGAGTAGTACAGTTCGGCCGCCTCGGGGTCCGGCGGATCTGCCTCCGGCAGCACGAAGGCTTCGAAGTAGTTGGCGTTGCGGCCCTCGTGGTTCCCGATCGTGGTGAACACGGGCACCCGGTGCAGGAGGGGCCGAAGGCCCTCGAACAGGTCGTCGAACTGGGGTTCCTGGGGCGAGTCCACGTGGTCGCCCACCGTCATCGCGAAATCGATGCCGTCGGCCAGGCCCTGCGAAACGATCTTGGACAGCACGGTGGCCGTGCGCTCCGGGTTGGCGTGCAGGTCCGACATCACCAGGATGCGCTGCGGCCGGTCCAGCGGGGGGGCCGAACGGAACGTGAACGGGCCGGCCGTCAGGCTGGCACCGGCGGACACCTGGTACGTGACCTCGGTGTCCGGGGGCAGGTCGTCCAACCGCACCGCGTACTGGCCGTAGGCGTCGGGATCGATGCACGCCTGGATCGGGATCGCCGAGGCGACGCCAGCGATGGACCACTGCACGCAGCCCTGCTCGGTCAACGGCAGGGCCGGCCGGAACGCCACCACCGCGTGGCTGTCCCGCACGTCCTGCACGAACGGGCCGCGCAGGAACGTGTTGCTGACGTCGGTGGGCCAGGCTACGACGCCCGGGGTACCTACGCAGGCCGGGACCACCACGTCGGGCAACACGTCCGGAGCCACGTCCTCGATGTCGTCCACGGGCGGAACGTCGGCGGGGACCAGGTCCTCGGCCAGCGGCACGTCCGCCTGGGGAACGTCCGGGTGCGGGGGCACGTCCGTGGTCGCGCCGTCATCGATCGCGGGCGTGTCGGGCATGTCGATCACATCGGTCCGCGGGGCGGTGGCCTTGCCGGAATCGCAGGCGGCCTGGGTCAACAGGGCCCCGAAGGCCGTGAGCGTCAGCGTCAAGACGATGAACGTGGCACGTCGCATGGGTTCGGCCTCCGGTCGGATGGGGCTCTGGCAACGTCACGCCGACCCTGCGGCCAGCCTGGGGAATCCTGTCGGATCGGGCCTGTGTCGTCAAGGCGCGGCATGCGCTTCCCGGGGGGAAGATCACGGGGCATGGGTCGCGGCGGCCTCGGCAGGCGTCTTCGCGCCGAACAGCCAGTCCTCCATCGCCGTTTCGCCCCCGTGGTGGCGCCGGAAGAAGGCCGTCATCAGGGTGCGGAGCGCGGCCACCTGCTTCAGCGGGTCCCCGGTGCCTTCGGGGCACACCGAGCACACGGTGCCGCAGGCCGACAGGTCGTCCACGAAATCCATGTGATCGGCGCCCGCGAATTCCCACTTCGCCTTCCACGGCGCGGCCGCGGCGGCAGAATAGAAGGTGGTGTAGTTCTGGTCGGCCGGCGCGCACGACTGGCCCAGCGACGAATGGTCCGCGCTGAAGGTTTCGCCCGGGAACCCCACCGGGATCGCCAGCGTCGCCACGTCGTCCGGCACGATGTCGGGCAGCGTCGCGCTGTATCCCGTGAACGGGTTGCCGCCGTTGACCGGGTCGATCGCGAACAGGGCCTTCACCCGTGAATCCTGGAACGCGACCATCGTGGCCAGCTTGCCGCCCAGGCTGTGGCCCATCACGCCGACCCACGAGCCATCGACCCGTCCGCCCAGCGGGCCCGTGGGGTCCACCGCCCAGTCGATGACCGCCATGGCGTCCTTGGCCATTTCGACATGGTTCACGTCGAACAGTCCGCCCGGAGGGGAGGCACGGACCACCACGAACCCGTGGGACGCCAGGTGATCCACGGTTTCCTTGTACAGGTCCGTCGGGGCCTGGAAGCCCGGCAGGAAGACGACCAGGGGCGACGGCTTCCCGTCGATGCGCCTGGGACCGTGGGCGACCACCGCGGTGGTCCGGCTGCCGCGGACCACGCTGCCCGGGGTCTGCTGGGTTTCGTAGAACCCCCGTCCGGACGGAGGGTAGTCGGCGGGCTGGGGACCGGGGTCGACGGTGCCCGGATCGACCGGCTGGTCCGCCACGATCGCGTCCGCGGGCCCGGGGTCTTCCGGGGCATCCCCTGCGGCGTCCTCGACCGCGTCCGCCTGCGGCGGGTCCGCGGCCGGCGTGTCGTCGGCGCCGGGCACGTCCGGTTCCAGATCGCGCCCGGGGACGTCCTCCGGGATCGCCGTGTCCACCGAAACGAGGTCGGCATCCGCCCCGTCCTGCACGATGGCGTCGGCCAGGCCCGGGTTGGACTTCGATCCGCCGCACCCTGCGAGAAGCGCGAACACGAATACCATCGGCAGCAACGTCCTCATGGTCCCCACTTCGTTTTCAGTTCAGGACTCAATGTATGCAATTTCCGGGGATTGTCCAGTCTGGACGAGCGCGCGGCCCAGGACGCGGACCCCCCCGGAAACCCGGCCTGTCGCCTCGTCCGCCGTGCGGCGTATACTTCGGCGGACCCGGGCGCCTCCGGGCCGGTACCGAACGGGAGCAACGCATGTCGCGCCACTCAGCACAACGAGTCGTCGTCCTGTCCTTCGCGGCCCTCCTGGCCGGGGCATCCGCGTCCTGCGGAGTCGATCAACCGCTGGACACCTTCTCCTGGGAAGCGTTCGTCCAGCCGCCCGTCGCGGCCCGCCCGTGGGCCCGCTGGTGGTGGCCCGGCAACGACGTGAAGCCGGAGGAACTGACGCGCGAGGTGACGCTCGCCGCCGCGAACGGGTTCGGCGGCCTCGAGGTCCAGGCCTTTGACGCTGCGCTGAACCCGGACGATTCGGCGGAAAGGAAGGCGGCGCGGGATTCCGTGGATTCGGACTCGTTCTACGCCAACGTCCGGGCGGCGCTGGATGCCGCGAAGACGGCGAACCTCCGGCTGGACCTGACGCTGGGCTCGGGCTGGAACACGGGCGGGCCGTTCATCGACGTGCTGGATTCCCAGCGGACGCTGCTGTTCAGCGAGTACCCGCTGACGGGACCCGGGCCGGCCACCGTGCAGATCACCGCTCCGGGCAACGACCCGTTCTACGCGGTCACGGACCTGGCCGCCCAGATCGGCGAGCCGATGGGGAACTACCTGCCGCAGTATGCGAAGCGGGTGGCCGTGATGGCGGCGCGCGTGCTGGACGACCAGCGGGATCCCGAGGTGTTCGTGCTGACGGACACGGTGACACTGGACCCGGCGTCGCTGGTGGTCCTGACGGACAAGGTCGCGGCGGACGGGACCCTGGCGTGGGACGTCCCGGAGGGTACCTGGCGCGTCGTCGCGATCTGGGCGCTGCCTGACGGCGAGGACGTCAGCCTGCATGCCTACGGCGCGCAGTCCTACCTGCTGGACCACTTCGACGCGGCCCGGACCACGGCCGCGATCGACCATCTGCTGGGCGACCGGACGGGCCTCGCGGGGTACTTCGGCGGGGCGCTCCGCGGCGTGTTCGCCGATTCCTTCGAGTTCGAGTGCGAGCGGCACTGGGCAGACGACTTCGCGGAGCAGTTCAAGGCGCGGCGCGGGTACGACCTGGTGCCGTGGATGCCCGTGGTGCTGACGCCCGGCGCCGACAACCAGTTGTTCGACGGCGCCGGGATCCAGGTCGCCGCGCCGTTCGCGCTGGGCGCCGACGACGAGCGGGTCCGGTACGACTACCAGTTGACCGTGTCCGACCTGTTCATCGAGCGGTTCATCCGCACGGCGACGGACTGGTCGGAGGCGCGGGGCCTGTCCTTCCGTATCCAGGCCTACGGCATCCACGCGGACGCCCTGAAGGCCGCCGGTACGGCCACGATCCCCGAGGCCGAGCAACTGTACGCGGGCGGTGCGGAACTGTTCCTGAAGGCCGTTTCGTCCGGGGCGCACCTGTACGATCGCGCGATCGTCGGGCAGGAATCGCTGGTGTGGTCGGGCCGCGACTGGATGACCACGCCGCGCAAGTTCCGCGCGGCCGTCGACAAGTCCTTCGCGGCCGGCATCAACGGCATCGTGTACCACGGGTTCCCCTACCGGACCGGCGAGGCGGTCTACGGGCCGACCGACTGGCTGCCGTTCAGTTCGACGTTCGGCGGCGGGACCTACAGCACCGGCATCGGCGAGGCCGACCCGTTCTGGCCGTGGATGCCCGACCTGAACCGCTACGTCGGCCGCGTGCAGTACGCGATGCGCCTTGGGGCGCCGGAAGCCGACCTGCTGGTGTACTACCCCTGGCTGGGCATCCCCGCGTCGCTGATGCGCCTGGACGACAGCGACGAGCCGCTGTACCACGGGCAGTTCGAGGACGAGGCGGATACCGGGAACAACTCCCTGCTGGGTCTGATCGACGGCCTGTTCGGCGGCAAGTCGCTGCAGCCCGCGACCGTGTGGCTGGGGGCGCTGCGGCCTGTGCTGGCCGGGATCTCGAATGCCGGGTACGCCTGGGACTGGGTCAACGACGATCGGCTGACGGTCGCGGTGGCCGCCGGAGGGACGGCGCGGATCAACGGGCACGCCTACCGTGGCGTGCTGGTGCCGGACGTCGCGACGATGCCGCCGGAAGCGGCCGAGGCGCTGGCGCGGCTGGCGGCGGCCGGGGTGCCCGTGGTGTTCGTCGGCGCGACGCCCGACCACCAGCCGGGATACGCGGGCAAGGACGCCGGCGACGGCCGGGTGAAGGCCGCCGTGGCCGCGGCCCTGGGCGGCGCCCACGTGCGCAAGGGCGCGGCGATCACCGACGCGGCGGCGCTGCTGGCCGACGCCGGGGCGACGCCGTGGCTGAAGCACGAGGCCGGGACATCCGTGATCCAGCAGCAGCGCCGGTTGATGCCAAGCGGGGCGCGCGTGGTGTTCCTGCGCAACCCCGGGATCGAGCCCCTGGCCGCGTCCTTCGTTCCCGCCGACCCGTGCAAGGCGCCCCAGGCGGCGGATGCCTGGGCCGGCACGGCGCGGTCGCTGGTCCCCGACGCGTCCGGGAACCTGCGGTTCGCCCTTCCCTCGTACGGGTCGGTCCTGCTGCTGTGCGGGCTGCCGACGCCCGTCGGGCAGGGCGTCACGGTGCCCGCGCCGATCGCGGTCCCGGGCCCTTCGGCTCGCGTGGTGCCGGTGGACGCCTGGACGCTGAAGGTCGAGGGCGCGGACGTCCCGAACGGCTCGTTCCAGGCCGCGGACGGCGCGCTGGGCGACTGGCGCCAGCGGACCGAACTGCAGGGCTCGGCCAGCCTGGGGCAGTACGCGGCCACCGTGGACATCGGCGCCGTCGCGACCGGCGACCGGGTCCTGCTGGACCTGGGCTGGCTGCATGGGGCGGCGCGGGTCCGCGTGAACGGCCAGGACGCCGGCGACACCCTAGTGCCGCCCTACGTGCTGGACGTGACGGCGACCGCGAAGACCGGGGCCAACGTGATCGACGTGACCCTGACGCCCCCGTTGCGCAACCGCATGCTGGCGCTGGGTGATGCCGACGATCCGGCCGCGAAGGAGTTCAAGGGCAAGTCCAAGACCCGCATCGCCGCGGGCCTGGTGGGGCCCGTCGTCGTGAAGGTCGGCGCGCCATAGCCTGGTCGCCCGAGGCCCGCGGATTGACCGCGACGCGGTCCCGTCCCCGTCTTCCGCCGGATCCGCTACAATGCGCCGTTGCCATGATTCACGTGGAGGACCCATGCGCCTCGCGCCCGTTCTGGTTCCCGTGCTGATGCTCGCCGCCTGCTCCGGATCGTCGGCCTCCGGCGATACGTCCGTGGCGGACGTCCCCGCGGACGTCCCGTCCGACGTGCCTGCCGAGGCGGTCGCGGACGCCGTCCCCGACGTGGTCGATCCCTGGGGGGACGCCACGTCCTACGAGCCCGGCGTCGAGATGCGCGGCAACATCCGGATCCTCCGCCTGAAGGGCACGCCCTACGAAATGGGCCGCCAGCAGGGCCAGTTCCTGCACGACCAGCTGGTCATCGGCGGGCAGTTCCTGGACACCGACCCGACGCTCATGCTGCTGGAGCCCCTTGCGGTGGACAACGGCTACATCGAGGAGGCCATCGCGCAATCGTACCCGGACATCCGCGAGGAGTGCCGTGGCATGGGGGACGTGGTGGGCGCCGAGGGCTGGACCGACACGCGGTGCATGGCGCTGGCGTGGGGCGACGTGCTGCTGGAAAACACCGGCGCCAGCTCGATCGCCTGCAGCCAGTTCATCGCGACCGGCAAGGCCACCGGCGGCGGCGAATTGATCCACGGCCGCAACCTGGACTGGGGCAAGATCGACTACCTGCTGGACTACCCGACCATCATCGTGCGGCACCCCACGGGCAAGATCCCGTACGTGGTGGTGGGCTTCCCGGGCAACGTCGCGACCTACAACGGCATCAACGCGGCCGGCATCTCGTGCGGGTCCAACCAGAACCACGCCATCGACTCGGAGATGTCCCGCAGCGGCCGGTCGGAGATCCAGATGATGAACGAGGTGCTGGCCAACGCGACCAGCCTGGCCGACATCAAGGCGTTCTTCGCCACCGAGGAACGGACGGTCGGCAACAACCTGGTGTTCGCCGACGGCGACCACGACACCGGCGCGGTGTTCGAACTGACGAAGAACCACATGGGCATCCGCGAGATCGACGACACGGGCATCGTGTTCGTCACCAACCACTACGTCGTGCCGGAAATGATCCCGTTCGGCGTCGTGCCCGCGGACAGCAAGTCCACCAAGACCCGCTTCGCCCGCCTGAAGGAACTGCTGCTGCCCGACGGGAAGGACACGGTCTACGGCAGCATCAACCTGGCAAAGGCCGTCGAAGTGCTGCGCGACCGCTGGAATCCCTACACGCAGGTGATGGCGCCCTCGGACGTGTTCGACGGCCAGGGCACCATCTCGGGCAACGCGTGCGTGTACTCGATCGTGTTCGCGCCCAAGCGCCGGGCCTTCTGGCTGGCCAGCGGCAGCCTGCCGATCCCCAGGAACCCCTACCAGGGCTTCACGCTGGACGACCTGTTCGGCAAGTCCGGTGCCGCCGCTCCCGACCCGGCGCAAGTGCCGTAGCATCTTGACGTACCCGTACCCGTACCCGTACCCGAGCCCGTTCCCGTCCCCGCTCCTCCGTGCCCATCGGGCACGGACACGGGTTCGCAGGGGCTTCCACCCGCCCCCGCCCGTCCCCCGCCCCCGTCCGTTCGGCTATACTTCGCCCCGGAGAGCCGGAGGGACGTCATGCGGAAGGCATCCGTGTTCGTCGTGGCGATCGGGATGGTGCTGCTGGCCTCGTGCGGGGGCGCCACGATTTCCGATTCCTGCAAGCAGAGGATCAACGACTGCATGCGGTCCTGCCCGGCCACCGAGTTGAACCGGTCGTCGGACCGGGGGTTCGCCACGCCTGCCGACACGCGTCCCGACTGCGAACGGCGCTGCCAGGAGATATGCTACCTATGACCGATCGCGTCCTCGACCCCGACGCGGGTTCCCGCGCAACCACCATCACCGACGAGGTCCTGCAGGCGATCCTCCGGGGCGCCGCCAAGCTGCTGGGCTGCACGTCGGCCACCCTGCTGCTCGTGAACGAACAGGAGCGGATCCTGCGGATCCGCGTGGGCACGATGGCCGCGTCCTACGCGGCGCTGGCCGAAGCCGAATCGCTGCTGGGCTCGCTGCAGGCCCTCGAAGTGACCTTCGAGGAGGCGGCCGGCAGCCAGGTGTTCGCGGCCTGGCGCGACCGGGAGGTGCGGGAGTCGTCGTGCCTGGCGGACCTCGCGGCGGGCGCGTTCCCGCACGAAACGCTGCTGGCGATCGATTCGATGCTGGGCGAGCACCGGTACATCTTCGTGCCCGTGCTGTGCGGGGATCGGGCGCTGGGCGTCATCGTGTTCGAAAAGCCCAGCGTTCGCCCGTTCAGCCTGCAGCAGCGGGAACTGCTGGTCCTGTACGCGCAGCGCCTGGGCGAGATCCTGGGCCGCACCGGGCCGTCGGACCCGGGCATCGACCGTCCGACGGGGGCCCGCCTGCTGGTGGATTCGCAGGGCGCGGTGGCCGGTTCCGACGAGGCCGCCCGGACCCTGCCGGACCCCGTGGTGCGGGCGCTGGCGGTCCGTGCGGCGGCGGTGCTGGTCGGGGGCGAGGGGCCTGCGTGCGTGTCGTTGCCCGCGGCGGACGGCCGGTTGCAGATCGATGCCGAGGTCGTGCCGCTGCAGGTCCGCGGCGAAACGCTGGCACTGCTGTCCACAGTTGTCGGGGGCCGTTCCAACGGGCCTGGCGACCGGCTGGTGCGGCTGGCGCTGGGGCGGTACCAGGCGGCGTTCACGCTGGACCCGGACCTGCGCATCACGTCCTGCAACGCCGACGCCGAACGGCTGTTCGGCGCCGCGTCGGGCGAACTGGTGGACCAGCCCGCGGGCGTGCTGTTCGTGGCGCCCCGGGACGTGCAGGGGATCCTGAACCGGCAGGTGCTGTTCGTCAGCCACGGGTACGTCGAGGAAAAGGCGGCCCTGCGCCGTCGCGACGGGACCACCTTCGACGGCAGCATCGAGGCGCTGCTGCTGGCCGACGACGCCGATCGAGCGGTGGGTTTCCTGGTGCGGATCCGCGAAAACCCGGTGCTGGAAGGCGCCGAGGCCACCCGCGAGGTGGATCGCCTGATGCGCCAGGAACGGCTGGCGACGATGGGCGAGATGGCGGCGCAATTGGCCCACGAGATCCGGAACCCGCTGCTGGCCATCGGGGCCACGATCCAGGCCCTGGCCAAGGACCCCGTCGCGGACGACGACACGCGGGAGCTGCTGGAAACCGTGGGCGGCGAGGTCACGCGCCTGGACATGCTGCTGCGGGACTACCTATCCATGGCGGCGCGCCACAACGCGTCGATGGTCCGGGTGGACCTGGCGGAACTGGCCGGGGAGGTGCTGGCCATCCTGCGCCATGCGCCACGCGCCGCGGGACGGGCCCTGATCGGGGAGGTCCCGGAGGGGCTGGCCGTGAGGGCCGATCCCGACGGCCTGCGCCACGTGCTGTTCAACCTGCTGTCCAACGCGCTGGAGGCCACGCCCGCTGGCGGTTCGGTGACCGTGCGCGGGTCGGCGACCGACTCCGACGCGACCCTGGACGTCGAGGACACGGGGCCCGGGCTGTCCGGCGACCCGGCCCGGTGCTTCGAGGCGTTCTTCACGACCAAGAAGAACGGGACCGGGCTGGGCCTCAGCGTGGTCCGCAAGGTCGTCGAGGCCCACGGCGGCCGCGTGTCACTTTCCAACCGGCCGGAAGGCGGCTGCCGCGCATCGGTCACGCTGCCTCGGAGGATCCCTTCATGACCGAACCCATCGCCCCCCGGGCGGCTGCCCCCGATGCGTTCCGCGTGCTGGTGGTGGACGACGAGATGCTGTACGCACGGGCCCTGGCACGCGAACTGGCGCGCGCCGGGGCCGCCTGCGACGTGGCCCACACCGCGGCCGACGCGCTGGCACGCGCCGCCGGTGGCCGGTACGACGCGATCCTGCTGGACCACAAGCTGCCCGACGACGACGGCATCCGCATCGTGCCCATCCTGCGGGCGCGACAGCCCGGCGCGACGGTGCTGGTGATGACGGCCTTCGAGGCCATCCCGAACGCGATCCAGGCCATCCGGCAAGGCGCCGAGGACTACCTCGTCAAGCAGACGTCGGTGCAGCCCATCGTGGACGCGGTGATGGAAATCGGGCGCCGCCGGCTGGTCCGGGCGGGCATTGGCGACGACGCGGAGCCGGGCTGCGGGCTGTTGGGGCGCTCGCCGGTCATCGAGGCCGCGCGCGAGCAGTTGCGGCGCGTGGGCGCCCGTCCGGACACCACCGTGCTGCTGACCGGCGAAACCGGGTGCGGCAAGGAGGTCGCGGCCCGCTGGCTGCACGAGGCGTTCGCGCCGAAGGGGAGCCCCTTCGTGCCGGTGGACTGCGTGGCCCTGCCCGGGCAACTGGTTGAAAGCCTGCTGTTCGGCCACGAGAAGGGCGCCTTCACGGGCGCGGACCGCGCGGTCACGGGGGCCTTCGAGGCCGCCGGGGACGGAACCCTGTTCCTCGACGAGATCGGCGAAATGGACCTGTCGCTGCAGGGGAAGTTGCTGCGCGTGCTGGAATCGCGGGAGTTCACGCGGGTCGGGTCGGTGAAACGCCTGCCGGTGCGGGCCCGCATCGTCGCGGCGACGCACCGGGACCTGCTGGAGCAGGCCCGCCTGGGCGTGTTCCGGTTCGACCTGTACCAGCGCCTGTCGGTGTTCCCGGTGGCGCTGCCGCCGCTGCGGGACCGGGGCGACGACGTGCTGCTGCTGGCCGCGCACTTCGTGGGCCTGGTCTGCCGACGGATGGGACGCAAGGCGGAGACCCTGCCCCGCGAGGTCGAGGAATGCCTGCGGTCGTGGGACTTTCCGGGCAACGTCCGCGAGCTGAAGAACGTCATCGAGCGGGCGCTGATCCTGGGCGACTCGGGGCGCGTCGAACTGCGCCACCTGCCGGAGCGCGTGCTGCGGGGCGACGGCGTGGACGTGCCGATCCCGGCGGGCACGATGCCGGTGGACTTCGTCCCGGGCGTGGACACGCTGGAAACGGTGGAGCGGCGCATGATCCGGGAGGCCCTGGACCGCGCCGGCGGCGTGAAGGCCGAGGCTGCGCGCCTGCTGGGGATCAGCCGCTTCCGGCTGCTGCGACGGCTGGAACGGCTGGGCATGAAGGACGGCGGGGAGCCCTCGGGACCATGAGCCGCAGGCGCAGCCATTCGCCCGCGGCAACCTCCCGCGGCGGCCGTTTCGGGCTGGCGCTGGTCGCGCTGGTGGTGGTCGCCGCGTTCGTCGCGGTGGCGGTGGTCCGGCCATCGATGCCCGCCGCGCCGTCGCGCGGGGGCCGTTTGCCGGCCAGTGCGGCGCCTTCGGCCCCGTCGGCCCCTTCCGTCCCTTCGGCCCCTTCCGCCAGGCCGCCCGGCGCTGCAGCCGCCTCGTCGCCGTCGCATCCCGCCGCGCCCGCATCCTCGCTGGAACGGGCCGTGCTGAAGGAAATGAACCGGCTGCGCGCCGACCCGCGTGGGTACGCCAGCGAGCTGGCGGGCGACCGCGAGCTCTTCCACGGGCGGCTGTTCGAGCAGCCCGACCGGACCCCGCTGGAAACCGTCGAAGGCGTCGCGGCATTGGACGAGGCGATCCGCGACCTGGAATCCGCCAGCCCGCTGCCGGGGCTGGATGCCTCCGCGGGCCTTGCCCTGGCCGCCCGGGATCACGCTGTGGACCTGGGTAGCCATGGCGCTCGCGGGCACGTGGGCAGCGACGGGTCCACGATGCGCGGTCGCCTCGAACGATACGGCCACTTCATGGGCACCTCCGGCGAGGTGATTTCCTTCGGGCCGGACCTCGCGTACGACGTCGTACGCGAGTTGGTCATCGACGACGGCGTCCCCGACCGGGGCCACCGCGTGAACCTGCTGCGTCCCGAGTTCCGCGTCGCGGGCGTCGCCTGCGGGCACCATCGCTCGATGCGCTTCGTCTGCGTGATCGACTTCGCGACGACGTACCAGGATGCGGGGCGGTGACGCGGGGCAACGGGCGCGATCTGCCCTACTCGTTCTTGAAGGGCGCGCACGACGACACGCCGGCCCCGACGATCGCGTACCCGGCGTCCGCGGTGACGGTCTTCCACTCCGAGGTGACGGGATCCAGGCGGGCGACGATGGAGTTGCTTCCGCCCACCGCCACGAAGATATAGAACGACCCGCCCCAGAACGCGAAGGCCCAGGCCGTCACGTCCCCCGAAAAGACCGATGCCGGGATCGTGTAGTGCGCCAGCAGCGCGGCGGTCGCCTTGTCGATGCGGGCCACCACCGGGGGGCTGGACTGCGGGAAGAAGCCCCACAGTTCGGCCAGGCCGTTGCCGGTCAGTTCGGCGCTCCCGGCGCTGATGGCGGAGCCGACGGGACTCAGCGCCAGGGACGGGAAGGCGATCGACCCCAGGCGGGCCGAGCCGCCATCGACCAGTTCGCTGACGAACAGCGTTTCGGTGGTCGATCCCGGCTGATCCGACGTGAATCCCATCCCGAACTCGCTGAACCCGTTCTGGTCGGCCACGAACGAGGTGGCCTCGCACGACGCGTCGAGGGTGCTGACCTTGTACAGGTCTCCGCTGTTGTACAGCACCCACGCGTTCGCCTGGCGGTCGATGGCCATGCTGAACGGGTCCATGAAGGACGAGTTCGGGCAGTCCAGGCTGCCCACCAGCGTGAAGGTACCGGTCGGGGGATCGAACTTCAGGAACTCGCGGGTGTCGGTGACCACGTACACATAGCGCGTCCGCGAGTTGCAGACCAGCGTGATGCCGGTGTCCGGGCCGTCGTCGATGGCCTGGGTGTCGCCCGGTTCCACGCCCGGATCGGACGCGTCAGGATCGGACGCCCCCGGATCGACGCTCGTGTCCGTCGTGCCCGGGTCACCCGCGCTCACGTCCTCGCGACCCGAGTCGGGGACCACGATGATGTTCCCGCCGCCGGGGTCCCCGCTGTCCGGATGGATGAACACGTCCGTGGAGATCGGATCCCCGTTGGCGGAGGCGCCCCCGCAGGCAGCCAACCCGAGGACGCAAGCGGTCAGCAGCGATCCGGCGGTCAGCAAGCGAAATCCCATCCCATCCCTCCATCGGAACCGGTCCATCGAGCCTGCACGGTCGGATCTCGTTTGACCCGAGTATCAACGAGTTCCGGCAAACTACAAGCCGAGGCCCGGGAGATGCGAGCCCCGGGGAGGCTTCCTTGTGGATTTCCCCCCCGACGAACCGCTACGATGGGGCATCGGGAACCGGAGGTGGTCGATGATTGCACCCAGACTCTGCCTGGTTGCCTTGGGGTTGGTGGTGGCTGCGCTCATCGCGCCGGCGCCGGCCCATGCGTGCAGTTGCATGAGCCCGACCACGTGGGTGCTGCCCCAGATGGGTTCGCAGGACGTTCCGACGACCTCCCGGGTGTTCGTCCTGTGGCACCAGGATCTGGGTTCGTACCGGCTGATGAAGTCGGATGCCGAGGTGCCCGTGGACCGGGTCGCGGGCCCGGCGCCCACGGACTGGCCGGCGGCCCGCTACCTGTGGCTGGTGCCCCGGTTGCCGCTGGAAGCATCGACCGCGTACCGTGTCGAGTTCGTGCTGGCCTACGACGGGTCGGCGACGACGCTGTCGGAGTTCGCGACGGCCGGCGGGGCCGTGGCGGCAGCCGTCGATCTGCTGAGGGACGCCACCGCCTCGCTGGCCTACTGGGCGGGACGGCGGAACAACACCGGGGGCGACTGCGGCGGGATCAATGCCGTCCGGATCCAGTGGTCGACATTCCCGGGGAGCCAGGGCGTCCCGTGGGACCCGGTGGTCGATGTGTACCTGTGGAAGCAGGGCGACGCGGTCCCATCGTCGCCGGTGCTGGAGGTCCCGGAGGCCGCGTATCCCATGGGCCTGGAGGTCGGCTGGGTGGATGCCTGCGACAGCGGGCTGCGGCTGCCGCTGGAGGAATGCGCGGTGTACTGCGCGGCCGTGCAGGCCCGGGACCTGGAAGGAAACGCCGGGGTGATGCTCCAGGCGGGCTGCGTGCAGTTGTCCTGGCTGACGCCCGACACCTCCGAAACACCCGCGTCCTGCGCCGTGCCCGGTGACGCGATGGATTCGGGGGATGTCCCGGTCGTCCTGGACGTCGGGGCGGATGGGGCAGCCGACCCGGACGCCGTCGATGTCGCCGACGCTTCTCCGGGGGCCGACACCCAGGTTGCGGCCCCCGCCCGTTCCTCCGGCTGCCAGGCGGGGACAGGGCCCGCCGGGAACTCGGCTTTCGCCGTGTTCGTGGCGGGCCTCGTGCTGCTGATGCGGCGCCGCCTGCAGCGGTGCGTGCGGATTCCGTAGAGTCGGATTGACCCGGCGAAACGAATCCCGGAACATTCGGAGCAGCGAAGTCCATCACTGCGATGTCGGGGTGTGCCGCAATGGGAAGGGGCGGACGGATCGGCCTGGCGTGCCTGGGGCTGTGGGTCGCCGTGGCGGCTTGTGGGACGTCGGGCGGGCCAGCGGGGCAGTCTTCCGAGGTCGTGATCGACGATCCGGGGGGCTCGCCCGATGACGGCGGGGACGCGAGCGGGGACGCGATCGGACGGGACGCGGGGGACGCCTGGGCCCCCGGCGACACGTCGGCCCTGGACGGACGCACGGACCTCGCGACGGGCGACCCCGATGGAAGTGACGCCCCGGCCATCGACCTTCCCGCGGATCCGGCGTCCGATGTCGGGGTGGAGGCCGCGGACGGCGCCGACGAGCCCGTCGCGGACGCCCCGTGCCTGCCCCGGTGTGACGGCAAGGCGTGCGGGGACGACGGGTGCGGCGGCGCGTGCGGCGCCTGCGCGGCCGGGTCG
>CAIOFV010000064.1 GCA_903857665.1 uncultured Myxococcales bacterium | reverse complement strand
GTCGGGCGTCGTGGCGACCGTCCGGGAAGCGCCCGCGCCCGGGTGGAACAGGCCGGCGACCGTCCGTTCCAGCCGGAGGGTCACCGTCATCGGCTCGTGCATCGCCAGTTCCCAGGGCTCGCGGCGGGCCCAGGCGGACAGGTCGAAGCCCGGTGCGGCCAGGAAGGCGTCCTCGCCGCCCTCGGGGCGGGCCTGGCGGATGCGGTGCGCGTCGAACAGGCGGACGTCCTTGCGCAGGTGGCACCAGCCGACCAGGTGCCAGACGCCCCGTCGCAGGAACAGGCCCCACGGGTCCACGAGGCGTTCCGATTCGCCCTCCGCCTGCAGCGCGCGGTACCACATCCGCACCCGCCGGCGTTCGACGACGGCCTCGGCCAGCATCGGGAGGATCGCGTCCAGGTGCGGCGCCCGGACCGCGAGTCGGTGACGGTAGGACCAGGAGGCGGCGACGTCGCCGTCCTTCTTCGACAGGTCCAGGCCGGACGCCAGGGCCGACAACTTCGCCAGTGCCAGCGCCAGATCGGACCCCAGCGGGAAGCCCTCGACACCGCCGGCCAGCGCCGCGGCCAGGCGGACCACCTCGGCCTCGGACGGGTCCAGGCGCAGTTCCGGCGTCCGGAAGGCGTCGGCATCCAGCAGGTACCCGGCTTCCTCGTCCTCGCCGCCCCTCAGGAACACGATCCGCAGGCCCAGCCGGGCCAGCAGTTCCTGGTCCCGCAGGAACTTGCGACGTCCCGCCTCGAAGGCCTTGTGGGACGCGTCATCGCGGTCATCCCCGCCCGCGCCTTCGGGCGGCCCGTAGTCGCCTTCCATGTGTTCCTGGATCCACGTGAGCGTCACCGGGGCGCGCCGGCCCAGCAGCAGGGCCACCAGCGACAGGATCCGGATTCCTGGGCCATCGTCGATCATGGGGCCATGGTAGTCCGGGCCGGCGGTCGAGGGCAAACGGATTGCCGGGCCGGGGGGCAAGGCGCTCGCCGGATGCCGCCCCGGGCGCCTGTCAATTGACGCCCCCGCGCCCGTGTGCTTTGATCGCGACGTTTCCAAGACGAACCAGCGGGGGCTTTCGGGCCCGCGAGGAGGGACGATGAGGCGTGCGCTGTGGATGATCCTGGCCGTGGTCGTGGCATCGACGTCGGGCGTCGCCCGGGCCCGGCCCTCGGCGGCCCCGTCGGCCCCGTCGGCAACCCCGGACGACGATCGCCCGCTGTTCGTGCTGAAGAGCTACACGATCCGCGGCTACAAGGTGGAATCCCGGGACGAACTGAGGGGAATCGGGAAGGGGCTGCAGGTCCTGGTGCTTTCCCTGACGTTGCCCGAGGCCGAGTGCAAGTGCAAGGAACTGGGCGTCCTGCAGCGGCTGTTCGTGCTGGACGGCGAGCGGGTCGAACTGGATACCTTCGTCGAGGACGGGATCGAGGACGCGATCGAACCCAGCATCAATTCGGCGACGTTCTTCAACCTGAAGTGGTCGGTGACGAAGACGAAGCCGGCGATGCTGGTGCTGACGGGCGTCACCCCGCAGCAGACGCCAGGGGAAAAGGTCAAGACGGCGCAGCGCACGCTGGTCCTGTCGTGGACCTCGGACGGCGGGTTCGACATGGTGGCCGACGTGACCAGCGCCCGTCCGGCGGTGGTCGGGCCGACGGACGTCCGCGTGCCCTTGCAGAAGTGACGTCCGCGATCAAATGGAGTGCCGATGGCTGCGGGCAGACGCAAGGTCGAAACGTCGGGCGAAGTCGAGCGGGCGATCGCCGACCGTATTCTTTCCGGGTGCGCCGTGCGTCGCGTGGATCTCGGTTCCGTTCCCATGGACGGCGTGCAGGTCGTCGATGTCGAGTTTTCCGAAGTGGGCCTTGCCGGGGCGTCGCTGAAGGGGCTGCGGGCCCGGGACAGCGAATGGTCGGGCGTGGCGATGCGCGGGTCCCGCTGGACGCATGCCCGCCTGGAGGACGTGACCTTCCGCGGGTGCGAGGCCGTCGAGGCCGGCTTCCGCGGTGCCGACCTCCTGGGCGTCCGGTTTGAAGAAACCCCCCTGGACAACGCCGACTTCGAAGGCGCGACGCTGGTGGCCCCGGCCTTCCTCGGCAGCAGCCTCTACAACGCCCGGTTCGTTCGCGCTGTGCTGGTGCGCCCCCGGTTCGAAAACCGGCGCCTCGGCAACGCCGTGCTGTCCGGGGCGGACTTCACCGGCGCGGTGCTGGTCGATGCCGACCTCCGCGGCGCGGACCTCGGCGGCGCAAGGTTCCGGGACGCGCTGCTGGTCCGCACCCGGATGGACGACGCGAACCTGTCCGGCGCGGACTTCACCGGCGCCCGGATCGTGGACGGGACCGTGGCCCGGGCATCGCTGGACGACGGGGCGCGGCAGGGGTTGCAGGCGGCCGTGGTCGCTCGCGAGGACCGCGAGTTCCAGATCCTGGCCTTCCTGGCCGGGGGCGGCGATCGCCTGGTCCCGCTGGTCCATGGATTGATGCTGGCGTATGTCCTGGGGCGCGAGCCGTCCCCGGATCCGGAAATCCCGGCCGCGGTTCCCGTGGCGGATCCGGCGGGCGAAGGGCCCGGGGCGCAGGCCGTGGGAACCCCCGTGGCTTCGAAGCCCGTCGCGCCCCCGGCGTCCCCCGAGCGTGCCCGCCCCGCGGCGGGCGAGGCCCGGGAGCCGTACGAGCGGATCAAGAAGATCGAGCTGGATTGACCTCGGGTTCCAGGAGGCGTCGATGCTGTCGATCCCGAAACGAGTGCTCCTGGCCCTGGTGGCCGTGCTGGCGGTGGTATCCATGCTGCTGTCATGGGCGATCCGCGACCCTGCGCGCGAGGACATCCGCGCCGCGTTCTTCGGCTACGTCGGGGACCTGCGCCAGGGATTGAAGGCCTCGGCATCCAAGCGGGTCTTTCCGGACGACCTCGCCGGGCTGACGTCGTCCGCGCTGGACCGTGCGGGCAGCGAACCGCTCTTCCGCCAGCAGGCGATGGGCTTCCTGGAGGTCCTGGACGCCGCGGACTTGACCGCGGTCCCCAAGGAGCGCTTCTTCGAGTTCCTGCTGGCCCGGACCATGGACATGCACCCCCAGGTCAGGGACGTGCTGTCCGAAGGCAAGATCGTCGGCACCGGCGTGCACCGCACCGGGGACGAAGCGGACCTGACCGCCTCGTTCGCCCTTGACGTACCCGAAGGGCGTCGCCATTTCACCATGCGTCTGCACCTCACCCGTGTGGACGACGTCTGGTTCTTGAGGTTGTGACATGTGTGGAATCGTGGGCTATATCGGCCCGCGCGAATGCTCTCCCCTGCTGATGGACGGGTTGCGGCGCCTCGAATACCGGGGGTACGACTCCTCCGGGCTGGCCGTGCTGCAGGGGGGTGACATCGTCGTGCGGCGCGCCACGGGCAAGCTGGGCCGCCTCCAGGCCAGCCTGGACGCCAATCCCCTCCACGGGACGCTCGGGATCGGCCACACGCGATGGGCGACCCACGGCCGCCCCAGCGAGGAAAACGCCCATCCCCATCGGGCCGGCGACGTCGTGCTGGTGCACAACGGCATCATCGAAAACTACCTGGCCCTTCGGGCCGAACTGCGGGCGGCCGGTCGGACCTTCTCGTCCGAAACCGACACGGAAGTGCTGTCCCACCTGGTGGACCGCGAGGTGGTTGCCGGGGCGCCGCTGGCCGAGGCCGTCCGCAAGGCCCTGCTGAAGGTCCGCGGCTCCTGGGCCATCGCGGTCCTCAGCGTGCGGGAACCGGACCGCATCGTCATCGCCCGCAACCAGTCGCCCCTCGTGGTCGGCGTGGGCGAAGGCGA
Organism: uncultured Myxococcales bacterium; assembly: GCA_903857665.1. Taxonomy (GTDB): domain Bacteria; phylum Myxococcota_A; class UBA9042; order DTJE01; family DTJE01; genus CAIZWN01. The sequence goes on along the minus strand of CAIOFV010000064.1, from coordinate 41,983 downwards.
AATGCTGGTGGCGTCGGACATTCCCGCGCTGCTGGGCTTCACCCAGGACGTGGTGATCGTCGAGGATGGCCAGATGGGGGTCGTCACCGCCGGAGGGTACCAGGCGTTCGACGCCGCGTCGGGGACCCGGGTCGATGCCCGGCGCATCCACGTGGACCTGACCCCGGCCATGGCCGAAAAGGGCGGCTTCAAGCACTTCATGCTGAAGGAGATCCACGAACAGCCCCGCGCGCTGATCGACACGATGCGCGGCCGGGTCTCGGTGGAAAGCGGCGAAATCGTCTTCGACGCCGAGGGGCCGACCGCGGGCGACCTGGCCTCGGTGGAACGCGTGCACCTGGCGGCGTGCGGGACGTCGCACCACGCGGCCCTCGTCGGGAGGCACCTGCTGTCCACGCTGGCGGGCGTGCCGGTGGAAGTGCACCTGGCCAGCGAGTACGACCCGGCGGTGGCGCTGCTGCGCCCAGGCGAACTGTTCGTTTCGGTCAGCCAGTCGGGCGAGACGCTGGATACGCTGAGGACCCAGCGGGACGCTCATGCCGCGGGCGCGCGGACCCTGGCGATCTGCAACGTCGTGGCGTCCTCGCTGGCCCGGGATGCCGACCATGTCGTGTACACCCACGCGGGTCCCGAAATCAGCGTGGCGTCCACCAAGGCGTTCACCACGCAGATCGTCACGCTGTACCTGCTGGCGCTGGCGCTCGGCCGCGCCCGGGGGGTGTTGTCCGCCGCCGACGTCCAGAAGCACATCGGCGACCTGCTCACCGTGCCGGGCCTGATGGAAGAAGCGCTGCGCGAAAACGTCGAGATCCGCATGCTGGCCAAGCGCTACATGCACTTCGCCCACATGCTGTACCTGGGGCGCGGCCTGCTGCACCCGGTCGCGCTGGAAGGCGCCCTGAAGCTGAAGGAAATCTCGTACATCCACGCCGAGGGATACTCCGCCGGCGAGATGAAGCACGGCCCCATCGCGCTGATCGACGAAACGTTCCCGACCGTGGTGCTGGTGCCGCAGGGGCCCTGGTACGCCCGGACCGTCAGCAACCTGGAGGAGGTCCGTGCCCGCAACGGCCGGCTGCTGGCCATGATCACGACCAACGACGTGGACGTGGCCGAGCGGGTGGACGACATCATGCGGATCCCGGCCTGCCCGCCGCTGCTGACGCCCCTGGTGGCCACCATCCCCCTGCAGTTGTTCGCCTACCACGTGGCGGACCTGAAGGGGACGGACGTGGACCAGCCCCGGAACCTTGCCAAATCCGTGACCGTCGAGTAGACCCGGAGGGGCGCCGCCTTCGGGCCCGCCGCCTTGTCACCCACGAGGAATCGACCCGCGATGCAGATCCCCCCCGATTGCGAAGACATCCTGGAAGGCCTGAACGAGGAGCAGCGCCGCGCCGTGACGCACGAGCGGGGCCCTCTGCTGATCCTGGCCGGCGCGGGCAGCGGGAAGACCCGGGCCATCACGCGGCGGATCGCGTGGCTGGTCCGGGCGCGCGCAGTCTGGCCGTCCCGGATCCTGGCCGTCACCTTCACCAACAAGGCCGCGGCCGAGATGCGCGAACGCGTCGAAACGCTGCTGGGCGGCGCCGATGCCCCGAAGTGGATGGGCACGTTCCATTCGATCGGCCTGCGCCTCCTGCGCATGAACGCGGACCGGATCGGGTACCCGAACAGCTTCGTGATCTACGATGACGACGACACGGAAAGCGCGCTGCGGCGGGTGCTGAAGGACCTGGGCCTCCCCAAGGACGGGCTGCGCGCCTACTCGCACTATATCGACGCCTGCAAGAACGACGGGATGCTGGAGCCGCCCGAGCCCCGCACGCCCCGCGAGCGGCAGCTGGCGGACGTGTTCCGCGCCTACCAGGCCGAGCTGAAGTCCGCCGGCGCGATGGATTTCGGGGACCTGCTGGCGCGGTCGCTGCGGATGCTGCAGGAACATGCCGACATCCGCGAACGGCTGCAGTCCCAGTACGAGTACATCCTGGTGGACGAGTTCCAGGACACCAACGCGGCGCAGTACGAGCTGCTGAAGATCCTCGCGGCCACCCACCGGAACCTGTGCGTGGTGGGCGACGACGACCAGTCCATCTACTCGTGGCGCGGTGCGCGGGTGGACAACATCCTGGAGTTCCCGAAGGAATACCCGGAGGCGGCGGTGGTGACGCTGGGCCGCAACTACCGCAGCCGGCTGCCCATCCTGTCGGCGGCGGCCCGGGTCATCGGGTTCAACCGCAAGCGCCACCCGAAGGACCTGGCCGCGATGCGCGGGGAGGGCGAGCCGGTGCGTGTCCACGGGGCCCTCAACGAGGTCGGCGAGGCGCAGTTCGTGGTGCGCGAGGTCGTCCGGCGCCATGCCGAGGGCACGCCGCTGTCGCGCATGGCGGTCTTCTATCGCACCAACGCCCAGTCCCGCGTGTTCGAGGACGCGCTGCGGGCGCGGCGGATCTCGTACAAGGTCGTCGGCGGCATGAGGTTCTACCAGCGCAAGGAGGTCAAGGACGTGATCTCCTGGCTGCGCCTGCTGGTGAACCCCCTGGACCGGCTGGGCCCGGAGCGGGCGCTCAGCTCCCCGCCCCGCGGCATCGGGGCGACCACGCTGGACAAGGCCCGTGCGCGGGCGGACCAGGACCAGGTCGAGCTGCTGCAGGCGCTGGCCGTCGTCGGCGACGAGGGGGGGCCTGCGCTGCAGCGGAAGGTGCGCACGCTGATCGAGTTGATCACGGACCTGGCGCTGTTCGCCCGGGAGGCCCGCGCCGGGGACGCGGTGCAGGCGGTGCTGGACCGGACGGGCTACATGGCCCACCTGGCCGCGGACGATTCGGCCGAAGGGCAGAGCCGGGTCGAGAACGTGATGGAACTGCTGGCGTCGGTGCGTGAATTCGAGCAGCAGAGCGGGCAGACGGACCTGCGATCCTGGCTGGACCGGGTGTCGCTGGTGCAGCCGCTGGACGACGACGCCAGCGGCGACGCCATCAGCCTGATGACGGTCCACGCCGCGAAAGGCCTGGAATTCGACTACGTCTGTGTCTGCGGCCTGGAGGACGGCCTGTTCCCCCTGTCCAGCCAGCGGGGCCGGGGGCACGGGTTCGACGCCGGCCTGGACCGGTCCGCGATGGAAGAGGAACGCCGCCTCATGTACGTGGCCATGACCCGGGCCCGCGAGGCGCTGTACCTGACCTACGCGTCCACCCGCGTCCGCTACGGGCAGTTGGAGGCCGGCCGCCCCTCGATCTTCCTTGCCGAGCTGCCCCGCGAAGACGTGAAGGTCGTCTGAGGCGGATTTTCACCGACATCGCTGGAACGTCTCGTTGCAGGGCAGTCTCAGGCTCCGGACGCCGTGTGCCGACATGGTATGCTGGCGTCTCGAATCCCCCGGGTCGCCACCGATTTCTCCCCGGGGGACGTTGCGAGCGGAGTGCGGACGATGGGCAGGCGGGACAGGCGCAGCGTCGGGCCGGACCCCCGGGCGGGCGGCGCGCTTCCGGCGGATCGACCGTGGCTGATGGTGTTCCGCGCCGGCTCGTCCGAACGGATCCTGCTGCCTGACGAGGGCGAGGCCACGCTGGGGTCGGGCTCGGCCTCGACCGTCCTGCTGGAGGGGCCCGGAGTCAGCCCCGTCCACGCCACCCTTCGGCTGGGGCCTGCCGAGGTCCTCCTGGCGCCGTCCCCCGGCGCCACGGTGCTGCTGAATGACGACCCCCTCCCATCGCCCCGGGTGCTGGCCTCCGGGGACGCATTGACCCTGGGGGGCGTGACGCTTGTCTTCCACGATCGCCCCGGTCGCGGAACGCGGCGCGCCGTGCTGGACCCCGGCCCCTTCCGGACGCGCCTCCGGCAGGAAGTCGAGCGCTGTCTCCGGTCCGGTGGTTCGCTGTCCGTCATGATCCTGCGCCTGGGGCGTGCCGCACCCGGGGACCTGCGTGCGGCGGTCGAGGCCGTCGGTGCCAGCGTGCGACAGGTGGACGTGGTCTGCTGGGACGGCACGTCCGAAATCGCCGTGATCCTCCCCGAAACCGCGGAAACCGCGTCGCTGCCGACCCGTCGCGCCCTCGAAGCGGCGTCGGCCCATGCCCCGGGCGTGCGAGCCGGGTACGCGCTGTGCCCTGCCGATGCCCACGACGTCGATGGCCTGCTGACGGGCGCCCGGAATGCGGCGTCCACGGCCGGGATCGGCGACGTGGCGGCGGTGTCCGCGATCGTCGTTCGCAGCACGGTGGGCGACCGGCAGCTGGTGGTGGTGGACCCCGGGATGCGTCGCCTGCTGGAACTGGTGGAACGCCTGGCTGCCAGCGACCTTCCGGTCCTGATCGAAGGGGAAACGGGGGTCGGCAAGGAGATGGTGGCCCTGGCGCTGCACGAATGGTCCTCCCGGACGGGGCGGCCGTTCCTGGCGATCAACTGTGCCGCCGTGGCCGAAACCCTGTTCGAAAGCGAGTTGTTCGGGCACGAGCGGGGCGCGTTCACCGGGGCTGCGACCACCAAGAAGGGCCTCCTGGAATCGGCCCAGGGCGGGACCGTCCTGCTGGACGAAATCGGCGAGTGCCCGGCCCATGTCCAGCCCAAGCTGCTCCGGGTGCTAGAGACCCGCCGCGTGGCCCGGGTCGGGGCCGTCGTGGAGCGGCCTGTCGATGTGCGCATCGTCGCCGCGACGAACCGGGACCTCGAAGGCGACGTGCTGTCCGGGAGGTTCCGTCGGGACCTGTACTACCGGCTCGCCTCCGCCCGGCTGACCGTCCCGCCGCTGCGCGACCGGCCCCTGGACATGCCGGTCCTGGCGCGCGACTTCCTGGAGGCTGCGTTCCAGGCGAAGGGACGCCGGCCCCCCGTGATCTCGCCGGACGCGATGCGCCGACTGGCGCTGCACGACTGGCCCGGGAACGTCCGTGAACTGAGGAACCTGATGGACTACTGCGCCGCCACCCTGGACGGCGACGTCCTGCTTCCCCGGCACATCCCCGCCGACGTGGCCCGACACGCGGCGCCCTGGCTGGCCGGCGAGCCGGGCCAGGCGACCGGATCGGCCCTGGTGGGGGCGGGCTTCGAACCGTTCGAGCGGCGTCGGCATGCGAAGCTCGGGGACGAGGTGCGCGAGTTGCAGCGCACCCGGATCCTGCAGGCGCTGACGGTGTCGGACGGCGTTCGCATCGAGGCGGCCCGCCTGCTGTCCATGCCGCTTCGAACCCTGGTGACCCGCCTGTCGGAGTTCGGGATCAATCCGCCGGGCCGCTCGCCGGTGCCCGGGAAGGATCGGGATTCATGAACACGGATGGGGTCCCGCAAGAGTTCGACGGCTATCGCCTCACCCGCCTGATCGGCGAAGGGGGCATGGGGCGCGTCTTTCTCGGCGTGGACACGCTGCTGGATCGGCCCGTTGCCGTGAAGTTCATGACGGCGGCGGACCCGGACCCTGAATCGCGTCGCCGCTTCCTGATCGAGGCCCGGGCCGTCGCCCGGCTGCAGCATCCCTGCATCGTGGCCGTGTACCGCGTCGGCGAGGTCGATGGCCTGCCGTACCTCGTTTCGGAATTCGTCGAGGGCGTCGCGCTGGACCAGGTGCCGACACCGGTCCCGTGGCAACGGGCCTTGCGGATCGGGATCGACATCGCCCGCGGGCTGGCGGCCGCCCACCGGGCGGGCGTGGTGCACCGCGACATCAAGCCCGCCAACGTGATCGAAGCCGCGGACGGGACCGTCAAGATCCTCGATTTCGGGGTCGCCCGGCTGCTGGACCCTTCGGCGTTGGGCCTGGCTTCCCCCGGCAAGCCGTCCCCGGATTCCTCGGCTCGGCCGCCATCGCGCCGGGGCGGCGTGGATCACGAACCCTTGCCGACGTTTCCTCCGAAGGCCGCCGACGCACCCGTCGCGATGCCCGGAGGGGACGGGACGGTGCGAGTACCCCTGCCCGAACACCTGGACGATCCGGAGGACCGGCCGAAGGTCGATGGGATGGACGTCGCGCTGCTGACCGCTCCGGGCAGCGCGCTGGGCACCCCGGCCTTCATGGCGCCCGAGGCATGGCTGGGCTTCACCGCGGATTTCGCATCCGACGTGTATTCGCTGGGCGTCCTCCTGTATGTCCTGTGCGTGGGCCGTCCTCCCCATCGGGCTGACACCCTTTCCGAATTGCGGGATCTCGTGACGAGGCAGGATGCCGAGCCTCTGGCCCGTGCGGCTCCCGAAGTGGACCCGGCCTTCGCTGCGGTGGTCGATCGTTGCCTCCGGCGTGATCCCGGGGATCGCTATCCATCGGCGGTGGAGGTCCGTGGGGCGCTGTCCCGGCTCGCCACTCCACAAGACCCAGCCGGCCTGCCCCCGGGGAACCCCTACCGTGGCCTGCGGCCCTTCGAGGCCGAGCATCGCGCGTTCTATTTTGGCCGGGATTCCGAGATCCGCGCCCTCCTGGAGCGCCTGTCGTCGGACCCGCTGGTGCTGGTCGCGGGCGACTCGGGGCTGGGCAAGTCCTCCCTGTGCCGGGCCGGCGTGCTGCCGCGAGCCTCGGAGTGGCTGGCCGGTGGGCGCTCCTGGACGGTGCTGACGATGGTCCCGGGAAGGCGGCCGCTGGCCGCGCTGACCGCCGGGCTGGCCGCGTGCCTGGGCGTGCCGGACGAGGCCTGGTGCGCCGCACAGGCCGACGGCGCCCATTCCTTCTGCCGCCTTCTGCGCCGGACCCTGGGCGCGGATCGAGGCCTGATCGTCTTCGTGGACCAGATGGAAGAACTGGTGGCCTTGGCCGAGACGGCCGAGGCGTCGGCCTTCGCGGAAGCCTTCGGCTGGATCGTGGAACCGGCGCCGGGCATCCGTGCACTGGCGACCGTACGCGGGGATTTCCTGGGTCGTGTCGCCGCCTTGCCGTCCATCGGCGACGCGGTGGCCCGCTCCCTGTTCTTCCTGCGGCCCCTGTCGGCCGAGCGCGTGCGGGAGGCTGTGGTCGGGCCGGCCCAGGCGCTCGGGGTGACGTTCGAATGCGAGGGCCTGGTGGCGACCCTGGTGCGGTCCACGGTCGATTCCGAGGGCGGCCTCCCGCTGCTGCAGTTCGCGCTGGAGCGGCTATGGGATGCCCGCGACGTCGATCGGCAGGTCGTCACGATGGCATCGCTGAAGGTCCTGGGAGGCGTCGAGGGTGCCCTTGGAATGCATGCGGACGACATCCTGGGCCGCTTTCGTCCGCGCCAGCGCGAGTGTGCCCGGCAGATGCTGCTGCGCCTGGTGACGACGGGTGGGACGCGATCGCGGCTGGCGGCCGAGGATCTGTCGGGCGGGGATCCGGAGGCCGCCGCGACGCTGGATGCCCTGGTGCAGGGCCGGCTTGTCGTCGCCCGGGAGACGCCCGAGGGACCGTCTTGCGAACTCGCGCACGAGGCGCTCCTCAAGGGGTGGGGAACCCTGTCGCAATGGCTCGCCGCCGACGCGGGCACCCGGATCGTCCGGGAGCGGATCGTGTCGGCGCGGGCCGAGTGGGAGCGCCTGGGGCGGGCGCGGGAAGCGTTGTGGAGCGGGCTTCTGCTGGACGAGGCGGCAGCGGTGGACCCGTCGGCCCTCGCGCCGGCCGAAGCGGAATTCCTGAACGCCTCGCATCGGGCGAGGGTCCGCGTCCGCTGGGTGCTTTCGGGCGTCGCGTTGGCCGTGGCCCTCGCCCTGGCGGCCACCTGGGGCGTGGTGCGCGTGAAGGCGGCGATGGACCTCGCCAGTCGCGTGAACCAGCGGATCGCGGCGGCGGCAGTGGCGATGGACGAGTCGCGCTCCCTGTCGATCGTCCTGGAGTCCACCGAGCGCCGGGCCTACGCGGCCTTCGATCGTCGGGAACGGGAGGCCGGCGAGGCCGAATGGGACCGGGTGCAGGAATTGCGGGGGCGCGTTGCCGACGCCCTCGTCCGGGCGGACCGGGAACTGGAACCCGCGGTCGCCCTGGATCCGTCCCGGGAACTGGTGCGGGCGCGGTTCGCGGACGTCCTGTACCAGCGGGCGCTGCTGGCTTCGGCCCGTCACCAGGACGCGGCGCGGGACGAACTGCTGTCCCGCCTGGCCTTGTACGATGGCGACGGGACGCGGCTCGCGCTCTGGGACGCACCCGCCAGCGCGGGCCTCTCCGCCGTCCCCGCCGGCACGGAAGCGATCCTGGAACGGTACATCCGGGATGCGACCGGCCGCCTGTCCCTCGAACCGGTCGCCGCGCCCCGCGAGGCTCCCTGGGAACGACTGTCCCTGGCCCCGGGGTCCTATCGTGTCACCTTGCGCGCGCCCGGTCGGGCCGAACTGCGACTGCCGTTCCTGGCGAGGCGGGGGGCCGACCTGGCGCTGGACGTGTCGCTGCCCCCGGAGTCGGACGTCCCGACAGGGTTCGTGGCGATCCCGGCAGGCGCCTTCCTGTTCGGAAGCGCGTCGGACGATGCCCAGCGGCGGGGCTTCCTGCACGCGGTCCCGCTGCACGAGGTCCGGACGGGAGCCTACCTCGTCGCACGGGCCGAAACGACGTTCGCCGAGTGGATCGCGTACCTCGAGGCGCTTCCCGGGGCCGAACGGGCAGGCCGGCTGCCGTCCGTCCACGCGGGCGGGTTCGAGGGGGCCCTGGCCTTCCAGGCGCTGGCGGCGGGGGGGTGGGAACTGGACTTCAAGCCCTCGGCGCGCACGTGGCGCGTCCGGACCGGCGAGCGGCTGACCTACCCGGGGCGGGACCGGCTGGCCGAACAGGACTGGACCCGGTTTCCCGTGGTGGGCATCACCGCCGACGATGCGACCGCCTACGCGGCGTGGATGGCGTCCACGGGCCGGCTGCCGGGCGCGCGGCTGTGCACCGATCTGGAGTGGGAACGGGCGGCCCGAGGTGCCGACGGGCGCCTGTGGCCGCACGGGGACATCCTCGCCGCCGATGACGCCAATTTCGACGAGACGTACGGGAAGCGCCCGGACTCGATGGGGCCGGACGAGGTCGGGTCGCACCCGGCGTCCCGCAGTCCGTTCGGCCTGGACGACATGGCCGGCAACGCCTGGGAGTGGACGGAATCGTCCGTCGATCCCGCGGGGCACGCCGCTCGCGGAGGCTCGTTCTACTTCGATCGGAACTCGGCCAGCGCCGCGGATCGCGAGACTCCGGAACCGGCCTTCCGGGACGTCAGCGTCGGGTTCAGGCTGTGCGCGGACTTCCCGTCGCGCTGAAACGGCGTGGCGCGCCGAACCGGCGCGCCGAATCGGCGTGGGGCGATCCAGTCCCCCGTTCTTGGGCTGCAACTCACCGAAACAACAGGAGGGCATAGGTGGCACCCGCCTTGCAAAAGGGTTGAATGGGTCCTGGCCAGGCCGGCAGCGGCGGGAGGCGATCATGAACCGCAGACGCATGACGACAACGATGCTGGTGCTGGCGATGGCGATGGCGGCCGCCGCCTGCGACAAGGGGACCGGCCTGGAACCCGGCCAGTCGGTCCAGCGCTCGTCCTCGGCCCTGCAGATCGACGTCCCGCCCCTGGTCTACTTCCAGCCCCTCCCGCGGTTCACCCTGGCGGTGGACCTGATCGGTCGCGGACTGAACGGGACGGCGCTGAACGGCAAGGTGCTGGACGGCCGGTTCGTCGTCGAGGTGTCGCTGAAGGACGCCGTGCCGCCGAAGGGTGGCCGCAAGGACCAGAAACTGTCCGCGACCTCGTTCAGCAGCGGCAGCCTGGATCTGAAGAAGGCGCGGAAGGATACCGTCGGAATGACCTTCAAGGGGGTCCTGGACGACGGGGACCCGGTGCCGCTGCGCATCGACGACGTCCAGTCCAGCACGGACCCGGGTTCGCCCTACCTGCGCTATGCCGTGTCGTACCCGGCCGACGGCCGCTGGGTGGCGCTGTGCGGCCTGGACGACGCCGGTGGCGCGATCCTGGCCATCCCGCTGGAGGGCGTCTGGGACTACAACCAGGGAATCCGTGGCGGAGGTTCCTGGTCGGGCGACGACCATGCGTTCACGTTCGCCTGCGAAGGCTTCGTGCTGGCGAAATGCGTGGCGATGGGGTACCCCCCCTGGGTCGAAGGCAGGATGTGCACCGGCAGCGGCTCGAAGAAGAAGTGCGTCAAGATCACGCTGGCCGCGCATCACCAGGCCTGCGCGCGGATGCTGCGGGCGGACTTCTGCGGGGACGGGACCCCGTACACCGTCGATGGCACCTGGGTGAACGCCTACGACGGCATCGGGATCCGCAACGACAGCGAGGACTGGCCGCTGGAGGCAGAGTGGGACGACGACGGCGCCCGATGCGCGGTGCATGATCGACTGTTCGCTTCCGGGATCGTGCCGACGTGCATGGCCTCCCTGTCCAGCCCGGACTGCGGTGCCGCGAAGCATTTCGAACAAGGCACCTTGATCCTGTCCGAATCCCAGACCGTCGGAGTGCCGTAGAATCGAGGAAACCGGAGGAACCTCGATGGACGAACCGCGCGATCTCCCCCCTGAACCGGCACCCGTCCGCATCCCGACCATCACGAACCTGACGCGTCCCATCGATCTGGCCAGCCTGGCCACCGGCGGCAAGGACCGGGGCGTGCTGATGGAAATGAGCGGAGCCGATGCCGGCCACGTGCACCGGTTGCGTGACGACGAGGTGACGATCGGCCGCGGTGACGACTGCGTGATCGCGTTTGCCGACACCACGCTGTCGCGCGTCCATTGCCGGATCACGTTCGACGGGGATGACTGGGTGCTGGCCGACGCGGGATCCCTGAACGGCACGTATGTGAACAATGCGAAGTCCGAACATCACGTCCTGTCCCACGGGGATCGAATCCGGCTGGGTTCCGGCGTTCGCCTGCTGTTCCAGCGCGTGACGGCCGACGAGGAGGAGGTCCTGGTCCAGTTGTACGAGGCCAGCGTGCGGGACGGGCTGACCGGCATGTTCAACCGGCGGCACCTGGCGGACCGCCTGTCCCAGGAAATCGCGTACGCGGTACGTCACGGTACCGGCGTCTGCGCGTTGCTGCTGGACATCGATCACTTCAAGCAGGTGAACGACACCCACGGCCACCTGGCGGGCGACGAGGTGCTGCGTCGGCTGGCGGCCCTGGTCGGCGAGCAGATCCGCCGCGAGGACCTGCTGGCGCGATACGGCGGCGAGGAGTTCGTCCTGGTGATCCGCGAGGTTCCGCTGGCATCCGCCCGGCTGCTGGCCGAGCGGGTGCGGGTCGCGGTGGAACGAATGGAGGTTCCCTACGAGCACAAGACGCTGAGGCTGACGGTCAGCATCGGCGTGGCCTCCCTCGCGTCCTGCGGCGCCGATCGAACCCCGACCCGGCTCCTGGGCCTGGCCGACGAGGCCCTCTACCGCGCCAAGGAAACCGGGCGAAACCGCGTCGAGGTCGCCGGGGACGCCTGACGGCCGCGTTGGCTCCTGCGTGACCGCCCCGCCCGAGCGCCCGGGCGCAGGTGACGGTTATCCGAAGGAACCGGTCGCCGCAGTCGAGGCGGCCTCGGGTGCATCCGGGGGACGTTCGTCAGAACAGCGCCGGCAGCGACTCGGCCGGGATCCGTCCGATCCACATCTGGCCCGCGCGGCAGGGCAGGGGACGCGGGGCGTGCGCCTTCTTCCCTTTTCCCTTCTTCCTGTCCTTGCCCTTCGGTGCGGCAGCCCCCTGGGGCGGTTCGGGAGCGCGGCACTCGCGAATCGCGGTGTCGTTGGCGTCCGGCTTCCTGCCGGGACGCGCAACGCCGCGGGATACCGTTTCACCCACGGGCGCGATGAACCGCACGACGCCTTTTGCGGAGGATTCGGCCACGCCGGCCAGCAGGTGCGATGCGTTGGCCGAGCCCGGGCGTGCCGGGTCCAGCGAGAACAGGACGACGTCGCCGGGTCGGGCCTTCGCATCGCTCTTCAAGAGGCCGCGTTTCGACGCCCGGCGGACGACCGTCCGAACCCAGGCGTCATCGGGCAGATCGCGCTTGTAGGCCAGGTCCAGCACGTAGGCCAGGTGCTTCACGAAGCCGTCGGGATCGAAGGAACCCGACATCCCGACCATGCGGCGGGCGGCCACCAGCAACTCGGAGCGGAAGGTGCCGTTGCCCAGTTGGGGGGCCTCTTTCGACGGCCAGGCGCCGGCCAGCGGGTCCGGCGGCGGGGCCTCGGCGGGCGCGTGCTTCAGGCCGGCGTGCGCCTTGCCGTTCCTTCCAGGCGCCTTGAGCGCTTCGCCATCGTCGTGGGGCGCCTTGCGGGCCAGGGCGCATGGCGGGACGGCGACGGACAGGACGGCAAGGGCCGCCAGGAAGGCGGCGGGACGCGGGCTTGGCCTTGGTCGGTTCACGGAGGGATGATAGCCAAGGAACGACGAGGAGGCCCAGTCCGTGACACGGCCCGGTACGCGTGGCGAGGTGATCCGGTCGGCGGCGGACGCGCGGGCCCGGGCGATCCTGCTGCTCCCGCTGCTCTTCGGGGCCGTGTCGTGCGGTTCGGCGGCCACCACGTTCCTGCGGGTGACCGGGCCGGCGCCGCTGGAGGAGCCGGCGCCCCCGTGCGGCGAGGAGCCGGTCGTCGCCGGGGATGCGGCCGAAGCGACCCCGGTTCCGGCCCGGGGTTCCTGCGAGAACCTGCTGCAGGCAGGTCCGCGAGGCCTGGACCAGCCCGGGCCTGCGATCCGTCCGGAGGAACCCCGGCCGCCGGAGGCCCCGTCCGCGACGGACCGCCGTGCGTCCGCGACCTTCCCGTACATCCCGCGGCGCGTTTCCTGCGAGGAGGTGGCGCGCATCGCCCGGGAGGCGGCCTTGGCCGAAGGCGTCGAAACGGGCCTCCTGATCGGGGTCATGCGGGTCGAAAGCGCCTTCGCATCGAACGCGATCTCGGGCGCGACAGCGGTGGGCCTGACCCAGGTGCTGCCCTGGATCGGCGAGAAACTGGCCTGCGGCGACCTGTTCGATCCCCGGTCCAATGCCGCGTGCGGCGCGAAGGTACTGGCCCGCTGGCTGGAACGCTTCGACGGAAACCTCGTTTCGGCGCTATCCGGGTACAACGCGGGCAACGGCATGCCGTCGCGCGCTCGCGAAGAGCGCCGGGTCCCGAAGAACTTCCAGTATGTCGAAGACGTGTTGCGGAACCGATCCCGTTTTCTGCGCCGCGGATGCACGGCCTGGGACCAGCGGTCGGCACGGTGAGACCGGCGAGCTTCCGGTCGGTGTCGGAAGCGCGCTTCCGGTCGGTTGACGCAACTCGCGCGGGAATCTATCCTTCCCTGCGCCCGTAAGGGCACGGGTCCCGCGACGCGAGGAGCGACGATGTCAGATGAACACGATGTTCCCCCGCCCCCTGTGACCGGCGATGACATGCCGCCGCCGCCGCCGAAGGCGCGCTCGGTGCTGATGGACATCCTCGATCGCACCCGCGACGAAACGGAAACCGAAACCAACCGCTTGATGCAGACGATGCGCGCCAGGGAGGACGCCGAAAAGCATCGGGTGGAGGAGGACGAGCAGCGGAAGGCCGCCGAGGCCCGCGTTCGGGTCGAGGGAGAGCGCCGCAAGCGCGAGGACGCCCTCCGGGACTACGAGGATCGCAAGCGCCGCAAGGAGGAAGACGCCCAGGTCAAGGTGCAGGTCCAGCAGGAAGCCGTCGAGGCCGCGAAGGCCCCGCCCCCGAAGTCGAAGGCCCCGGTCTATGCCGGCGTGGCGATCTCCCTGGTCGTGATCGGCGCCCTGGCCTTCTTCCTGGTCCCGCGGGGGACGCCGGCGGTGATGGCGCTGGACAAGCCGCTGGAAACGGCCCGGCCCGGCCTGGTGGTGACGACGTCCGTCCCGTTCGGCGCCAGGTCCATGCAGGAGGTATCGACCGCCCCCAACCCGGAAAAGGTCGTGGCCGTCCTGCAGCCGGCCATGTACAAGGCCCCGGCCCCGGTTGCGGTCCACAAGGGCAACGGCGGCGCTGCGAAGCCCAAACCCCTGCTCAACCTGACCACCGGCATCCTCGGCGGCAAGAAGGTCGTCAAGTAGGCGGTCCGCCGATCCTCCAGGAGTCCGTTGATGACCGACGTCCGCGTGGTCCTGGTCACCGCTCCTCCGGGCGATCCTGCCGTGGCGATGGCCCGCCTCCTGGTCGATGAGCGGCTGGCCGCCTGCGTCAACGTGGTCCCCGGGGTCCGTTCGATCTACCGATGGCAGGGCGAGGTCTGCGACGACCGCGAGGATCTCCTGGTGATCAAGACGGCGTCCGATCGGCTGGACGCCCTGGTGGCTCGCGTGCGGGAAATCCATCCGTACGCGGTGCCCGAGGTGCTGGCCCTGGCGGTGGATGCGGGGTCGGCCGGGTACCTCGAGTGGGTCCTCGCCGAGGCATCCTCCGCGCCCGGTTCGGGCTGATCCGTCGAGGGCGCCCCGTCGGCGCCAGGAAACCATGCAGAATCCATCGATGCTGCCCCCTCTCGGACCCTCCGGTCAACGACCCCTTGAACCGGCCCTTGCCGGGCCGCGGCGCCAGGATCTGCGCCAGGCGGTGGCCAGCATGGCCCTTGCGTCGCTGTCGTTCGCGGTGATGGGCGCGTTCGTGAAGGCGTCCACGGGGCGGCTGCCGTTCCTGTTCGCGCTGCTGTTCCGCAACGTGCTGGGGCTGCTGCCCCTGGCGGCCTGGTACCTGGCCACGGGCCGCCGTCCCGGCGCGGTACGTCCCCGGCTGCTGTTCCTGCGGGCGCTGCTGGGGTTCACGGCGATGTTCCTGTTCTTCCTGTCCATCGGCGCGCTGCCGCTGTCCACCGCGACCGTGCTGAACTACTCGTCGCCGGTGTTCGTGGTGCTGCTGTCGGTGCTGGCCCATCGCGATCGGCGGGACCTGCGCCTGCTGCCGCTGGTCGCCGTCGCGTTCCTCGGGGTGGCCCTGCTGGTCCGCTTCGACCTGTCGGGATCGGGGGCATCGGCGGCGATCGGCCTGCTGTCGGCGGTGTTCGCCGCGCTGGCCTACATGACGGTCCGGGAACTGTCCGCCACCGAGTCCTCCGCGACGATCGTCTGGTACTTCACGGCCTGGGCCGCGGTGCTTTCGGTCGCGGCCCTGGCGGTGGCGTGGGTCACCGGCCTCGGGGACGTGCCGTGGGACGGCGTCGCGGCGGCGCTGTCGGATCCGTGGGAACTGGCGTGCCTGTGCGCCGTGGGCCTGTTCGGCACGCTGGCCCAGTTGGCGATGACGGGGGCGTACGCCCGGGCGCCGGCGTCGGTCATCGCGCCGATCTCCTACCTGAACCCGCTGATTTCCTACGGCCTGGGCCTGGCGCTGTTCCAGGATCCGCTGACGGCTGCGGCAGTATGTGGCGGGGCGCTGGTGGTCGTGTCGTCGCTGGCCGTGCTGCGACTGTCGTCCCGTCCGCCCTCCGGCGAGGTCGCACCGTGAGGGTTCCGGGCCGGCCCGGACAATTCACGACGCCAGGTGCTCGTGAATCATCCGGGCTAGAATACGTGCCCGCAGCGGCCGTCCAAGGCTGCTGCCCGCCCGTCGCGGGCGTCTTGCCGTGGGGAGGATGAGGATGCGCTGGGTGCTGCAGGTGCTGGTCGCGTGCCTGGTGCTGCTGGTCCTGGTGCCGGCCCGGGGGGGGCTGCCACGGACGCCGGTGACCGCGGGCCTGGACGATGCGCTGGTGAACCTGGACGGCGCCATCCAGACGCTGCAGCACGCGCGGCCCTCCCGGGATCGCGAGCGCGCGCTGGAGCAGTTGTCGATGGCCCGCGCGCGGCTTCTGGACGCCATGACGATGCTGGGGAGCATGTACGCGGCGCCGCTGCCGGCGCCCGACCGGGACCCGCTTCCTCCGCCGGTCTCGCGGCCTCTGCCCGCGGGCCCGCTGCCGATGGGGCCCGGCGCATTCCATGAACTGGTCAACGACCTGAAGGAACTGCCGTTCAGCAAGGACCAGTTGGCGCTGCTGCGCGATGCCGGGCGTCACCACTACTTCCTGACGGAGCAGGTGCGCCAGGTGCTTGCCGTGTTCGATTTCGGCAAGGACAAGGTGGACGCCGCGGCGACGCTGTACCCGCGGACCCTGGACCATGACGATTTCTACAAGGTCTTGAAGGAACTGGAGTTCGAATCCGACCGCGACGCGTTGCGCAACCGGATCCGTGAGATCGACCACTCGGGCCTGCCGGCCGGCTTCTGACGGGAGGGACGTGGACGGATTGCCCGCCGATGCCCGGCTCGACGCCTGGCGCTTCGACCTCCCCGTGGAATGCATCGCCCAGGTGCCCGCCCCGGACCGGGACGGCTCCCGCCTGATGGTCCTGCCCCTGCCGGGGGGGGCGCCGATCCACCGCAGCTTCACCGACCTCCCGGCCTGGCTGCGCCCCGGCGACGTGCTGGTGCTGAACGACACCCGCGTCGTGCCCGCCCGCCTGTTCGCGCAGAAGGCCACCGGCGGGCGCGTCGAGCTGCTGGTGCTGGATCGGCGGCACGACCGGTTCGTGGCCATGTTCGGGACGCATCGCGGGCTGCACCTGGGCGCCGTACTGACGATCGCGGACCTGGACGGCGTCCCGACCGCCGTGCAGGCCCGGGTCGAGGGCGTCCGGGGAGGAGGGATCGCGGACCTCGCCTGCGAAGGCGCCGACATCGACGACCTGCTGGCGCGGTTCGGCCGGATGCCGCTGCCGCCCTACATCCGCCGCGACGGGCGCGACCACGCGGCGCTGGACCGCGAGCGCTACCAGACGGTGTACGCCCGGGAGGACGGCGCGGTGGCGGCTCCCACGGCAGGCCTGCATTTCACGCCGGCGATGCTCGCGTCGCTGCAGGCGTCGGGTGTCGAGGTCGTGCACGTGACGCTGCACGTGGGCCCTGGCACGTTCAAGCCCATCACGACGGACGACGTCCGCGAGCACGACGTGGGCGAGGAGCGCTACCGCGTGCCGGCCGCGGCGGCGGACGCGATCAACCGTGCGCTGGACGAGGGGCGGCGCGTGATCGCGGTCGGGACCACGGCGGTTCGCACGCTGGAGTCGGCGGGCGTTTCGGGACGCGTCGTGGCGGGCGAGGCGGCGACGCGGCTGCTGATCACCCCCGGGTACAGGTTCCGCGTGATCGCGGGGATGGTCACCAATTTCCACCTGCCGGGGTCGTCGCTGGTGCTGCTGGTCGGCGCCCTCGTGGGGCGCGAGCGGATCCTGGCGGCGTACCGGGAAGCGGTGGCGGCGGGGTACCGGTTCTATTCGTATGGCGACGCGATGCTGATTTTGTAAGAGGTGCCCGATGTCCGACGGCTTCCGTTTCGAGGTGCGACACCGGGATGCGCGGACCGCGGCGCGGCTGGGCACGCTGACGACGCCGCACGGCTCCATCGAGACGCCCGCGTTCATGCCCGTCGGCACCCAGGGGACCGTGAAGGGGTTGCTGCCCGCGCAGGTCCGCGACGCTGGGTTCGGGCTGATCCTGGGGAACACCTACCACCTGGCGCTGCGGCCGGGGCCGGACGTCGTTGCTCGGCACGGCGGCCTGCACCGGTTCATGGACTGGGACGGTTCGATCCTGACCGACTCCGGCGGGTTCCAGGTATACAGCCTGGCGGCGCTGCGGAAGGTCGGGGAGGGCGGGGCGACCTTCCGGTCGCACCTGGACGGCTCGCTGCACGAGTTCACGCCGGAAAACGTGATCGCCACCCAGGAGGCGCTGGGGTCGGACATCGCGATGGTGCTGGACGTCTGCCCCCCGTCCACCTCGGGGCGCGACGAGCTGGAACACGCCCTCGACCTGACGACCCGCTGGGCCCAGCGGGCCGTGGCGGCGCGCAAGCGGGGCGACCAGGCGGTGTTCGGCATCGTCCAGGGCGGGCTGGACCTCGATCTCCGGCGGCAGCACGCCGCCGCCATCCGGGCGCTGCCGTTCGAGGGCATCGCGATCGGCGGGCTGTCGGTCGGCGAGCCGCCCGACAAGATGTACCCGGTGGCGGCCGCGACCGCTGCGGTGCTGCCGGAGGATCGGCCCCGGTACCTGATGGGCGTAGGGATGCCGCCGGACCTGCCCCGGTGCGTGATGGGCGGCATCGACATGTTCGACTGCGTGTTCCCCACGCGGGCCGGGCGCAACGGCCTGCTGCTGACCCGCCGCGGCCGGCTGGTGATCAAGAACGCGCAGTACCGGGACGACCTGTCGCCGCCGGATCCGGAATGCGGCTGCCCGGTGTGCACGCGGTACACCCGGGCCTACCTGCGGCACCTGTTCGTGGCGAAGGAGATCCTGGCGGCGGTGCTGAACACGATGCACAACCTCCATTTCTACGGGGAACTGATGCGCCGGGTGCGGGCGGCCATCGTCGATGGCACGCTGCCCGAGCTGGCCGCCGAGCTGGAGGCCGCGTACCCGCGCGACGAGGCGGAGGGCGACTCCGCGGGTCGCGAGGGATGAAACCGACGGGTCGCGGAACGTTCCGTGCCCTCCGGCGCCGCACCCGGTGCTTGACGGGAGGCCCGCGTGCGGAAAGACTCGTTCCTCGGTGAAACCGTGAAGAAGGGATGGCCCCGGGCATGACCAACCGCCGCCGCACCTGGATCTTCGCCGGGATCGCAGTCCTCCTGGCGGGGGCATCGGCGATCCCGATCGCCTGGGACCTCCTGGCCCCAGCGACCCCGGGCCTGGCCTGGTCCGACCGGTCGGAGTCCCTGTGGGTCGGCATCCCGGCCCGGATCCGGTTCGCGCTGCCGGCCGCCCGGGCCGCCGACGGGCCCTCCTTGGCGAAGGCGGCCTTCGACGACATTCGGCTCACCGGGGCCGCCCTCAATCCCTTCGATCCGTCGTCCGAGGTCGGGCGCTTCAACCGGGAGGGCGGCCAGCACCCGTTCGTCCCATCGGCCGAGCTGAACGATGTGTTGCGGCTGTCCCAGGCGGCATGGCGCATGACGGACGGGGCTTTCGACGTCACCGTCTGGCCCCTGAAGACGCTGTGGAAACGGGCGGTCAAGGAGGGGGTGCCCCCGGCCCCCGACGACGTCCACGGGGCGCTGGCCGGCATCGGGCTGCAGCGCCTGGCGTGGTCTTCCGAAGGGGCGATCCTGCCCCTGAACCCGCCGGCCTCGCTGGACTTCGGCGGCATCATCAAGGGGTACGCCGTGGATCGTGCCGTCGCGCTGCTGAAGTCGCGCGGCGCGGCGTCGGGCCTGGTGCAGGTCGGCGGCGAGATCCGCGCGTTCGGCACCTCCCCGGACTCGCGACCGTGGCGCGTGGGCGTGCGCGATCCGCTGGACGAGGGCGGCGTCGAGGGCGTGGTGATGGCGACGGGCGACCTGGCGATTTCGACGTCGGCCAACTACGAGCAGCCGGTCCGCGTGGGGGGCGTCGACTACTACCACATCTTCGATCCCCGCACGGGGGCCCCGGTCGATACGCGCCTGCTGAGCGTGACCGTGGTGCTGGACCAGGGCGAGTGGCCGAACGCGATCGCCGACGCCCTGTCGACCGGTGTGGCGGTCCTGGGGCCGGAGCGGGGTTTGGCGCTGATCGAATCGCTGCCCGGGGCGGGCGCCCTGTTCGTGGTGCGGGGCGACGACGGGCGGGCGGTGGAAACGGTGTCGTCCCGGCTGGCCGCGAGATACCACCACGGAGCCGAGTGACTTGACGACCTTGCACGACAAACGGCACACTTCCCCGCGAGTGACACGGTCGAAATCGGTTTCCCGGAGGACGGCATGACGACGTTTCGCAGGACGGGGTGGGCGGCGGTTCTGGCGACCGCGCTGGCGGCCTGCGGCGGCGGTGGCGGCGGGACGAACCCCGTCGATTCGGGTCCGGAGGTCGTGGGGACCGACGTGGTGATCACGCCCGACAAGGGGCCGGTCGATCCGGGCCCCGCGGACGAGGGGCGCATCGACGTGCCGGGCGAAGGCGTCGCGGACGGCCTGGTCGCCGACGAGGTCGAGGCGCAGTGCCAGCCGAAGGCGGGCGTCGAGGGGTGTCCCTGCACGTCGCCCGACGACTGCCTGTCCAGCCTGTGCGTGGACACCATGGATGGCCAGCGCTGTACCGTTTCCTGCGCGACCAGCGATCCCTGCCCGAAGGGGTGGTACTGCAACGTGGTCGCCGGGACCGGGTCGGATGTCACCTACGGCTGCATCGACCCCTTCGCGCGCCTCTGCCAGCCGTGCAAGCAGGACCAGGAATGCGTGCCGGTGCTGGCGTCCACCGGGTACCGGTACGCCTGCCTCCCGTACGGCGTGAACGGTTCCTTTTGCGGCGTTTCCTGCGCGCTGGACATCGACTGCCCGGACGGGTTCGAGTGCGCGGACTTCACCCTGGACGGCGGCGTGGCCAGGCAGTGCCGCCCGGCGGCCGGCGCCGAGTGCCCCTGCACCGCGAAATACGAGCAGCAGCACAACGTCACCGAGTGCCGCGTCGTCAACGAGTTCGGCACCTGCCGCGCCGACCGGACATGCGCCGAGGCCTGCGCGGCGAAGGTTCCTGCCGCGGAAACCTGCAACGCCATCGACGACGACTGCAATGGGCAGACCGACGAGGGCCTCGTGTTCGACACGTGCACGCTGACGAACGAATGGGGAACCTGTCCCGCCAGGAACACCTGCGTGGAAGGCAAGATCGTCTGCAGCGGCCGGGAACCGGCCCAGGAATCGTGCAACGGCATCGACGACAACTGCGACGGGAAGACCGACGAGGAAAACGCCCTGAACTGCCTGGCCTACTACCGGGACGAGGACAAGGACGGCCACGGTGTCACCGGCGACACGAAGTGCCAGTGCGGCCCGACGCCGCCGTACAGCGCCACCATCGACGGCGACTGCAACGACTCGGATCCCCAGGTGTTTTCGGGCGCGACGGAAGTGTGCAATGGTCGTGACGACAACTGCAACGGCGCCACCGACGAGGAAGGCGCCCAGGGCTGCATCCCGTATTACTCCGACCAGGACGCCGACGGGTACGGCGTGACCACCGACGTGAAGTGCCTGTGCGCGCCCAGCGGGCTGTATACCGCGCGGCTGCCCGGTGACTGCAACGACCTGAACCCAGGCGTAAACCCGGCGGCCATCGAGGTCTGCAACGGCAAGGACGACGACTGCGACGGCACCACGGACAACGAGGACGCGCAGGGATGCACCATCTATTACATGGACGTCGATGGGGACACGTACGGGCGGTCCGACACGTACAAGTGCCTGTGCGCCAAGCAGCCCCCGTATACCGCGATCCGCGGGGGAGACTGCAACGACGAGGACAAGAAGATCAACCCGTCCATCGTCGAGATCTGCAACGGCAAGGACGACGACTGCGACGGCGTGACCGATCCCCCCAACACCATGGGCGGCAAGCCGTACTACCAGGACAAGGACGGCGACGGGTACGGCAGCGGCACCGACTACCAGGTGCGCTGCACGCCGGGGGACCAGTACACTTCGCTGGTCAACACCGACTGCAACGACAACGATCCGAACGTGTACCCGGGCGCCACCGAGTACTGCAACGGCAAGGACGACAACTGCAACGGGGTGATCGACGAGGACGGGTCGGTCGGCTGCAACCGGTTCTACTACGACAAGGACGGCGACGGGTACGGGCTGACCGCGCTGATGCAGTGCCGGTGCGGCGGGACCGCCAGCGGCTACTACCGGGCCGTGAAGGACGGCGACTGCGACGACACCAACGTGCTGATCCACCCGGGCGCCGCCGAGGTGTGCTTCGACCTGATCGACAACAACTGCAACGGGCAGACCGACGAGGAAGGCGGCTACGGGTGTACCCAGTACTTCATCGACATGGACGGCGACGGCTACTCGAACGACCCGACGAACTACAAGTGCCTCTGCACGGCGGTTGCGCCCTACACCGCCACCGACGTCTCGGGCGACTGCTGCGACCACGACGCCAACGTGCATCCCAACCAGGCGAACTACTTCAGCGGGCCGAACGGCTGCGGCGACTTCGACTACGACTGCAACGGCACGCCGGACAAGGAAAATCGCAGTCTGGTGAGGTGCAGCGGCACGTTCGGCAATTGCAACCAGGTGCCGGGATGGGCCAGTTCCGTCCCGAACTGCGGCGAAAGCGGCGAATGGTCGGATTCGTGCTCGGGGTTCCTGGGCCTGGGGTGCAGCCCCGACAGCACGGGGACCAAGACCCAGCGCTGCAAGTAGGGCCGCGCGCGTCGCGACGCCTGGGGAGTCGGTGAGGGCCGGACGGAATCACCCCGGCTCGGCCCGCTCCATCGCGGCCAATAGTTCCTTCCCGCGACGCTCCACGAACCGACCCCCGACGCCCGGAAGGCCGTACAGTTCCATCAGCGTCCGGGGACGCGCCGCGACGATGGCCCGCAGCGCCTTGTCCGTCAGGATCCGGAACGCCGGCACGCCTTCGTCCTTCGCCGCCGCCAGGCGCCACGCCTTCAGCGTTTCGAACAGGTCCTTGTCCCCCGCGTCGATCATCGGCGCCGCCGTCCCGCCGGTGGCCGCTTCGGCCTTCTGGCGCGGGGTCGCGGCACGGGCCTTCCGGGCGCCCTTCGCGGCGGTCGCAGGCGCTTCGGGCTGCACTTCGATGGCGATTTCCGCGTCTTCCAGCGAATCCAGCCGCCGCGAGGCCGGGGCCAGGTGGGCCCGCCGGAACGCGACCATCTTCCCTTCGCGCTCCATCGCGTCGTCCGAAACGGACAGGATCCGCGCCCGCTGCATCGCGCTGACCAGGTGCTCGAATTCCGACCGCTCCATGCGGCCGTCCGGGAAGAGGTTCCGGTGCAGGGTGCCCGTCGCCAGGCCGTCCCGGTGCTGCAGCTCGTTCAGGATCCCGTTCATCGCCAGCCGTTCGGCATCGGTGGGCGCTCGGAACCGCCGCACGCTGCAGTGCTGCGGCGCGCAGGTGTCGCACTTGCCGCAGGCACTCCCGGCCTTGTCGCCGAAATGGCGTACCAGTTGGGCCATCCGGCAGGCGCCCGATCGGGCCAGGTCCAGCACCTGGTCGATCTGGGCCTCACGGTGGCTGCGGATCGACTCGTACGACGCCTCCCAGCCCATCGCGCCGCGCCGCACGACGTCCTCGGCGTCCACGGTCAGCCCGCCGTGTATCCACAGCTTGGTGATGGCGTTTTCCGCCACCTCCGGTTCCAGCCCGCAGGTCCGGACCAGCAGCTCGCGGGACATGCCGTCGTTCGGGACCATCGCGCGGACCGACTTCAGCGTGGTCACGGGGGGATAGTCCCGCTCGAAGAAGCCCTCGTGGACCTTGCGGTCGCCCCACCCGTACAGCAGGATCGCCCGCGCCCCGTTCCCGTCGCGTCCCGCGCGGCCGATTTCCTGGTAGTACGCCTCCATGGACCCCGGCAGGGCCAGGTGGAACACCGTCCGGATGTCCGGCTTGTCCACGCCCATTCCGAAGGCGATGGTCGCGACAATCACTTCCAGTTCACCTCCCAGGAACCCCTCCTGCACCCGGGCCCGGGTCGCCGGGTCCAGGCCGGCGTGGTAGGCGGCGGCACGGTACTTCCCGGCCAGGCGCTTCGCGGCCTCCTCCGCGGCCTTTCGCGTCGGGGCGTACACGATGGCCGGGCGGCGGTGCGGGTCTGCCAGCACCCGCTCGACCTCGTCCATGCGCCGCGCCATGGGGCGCTCGGCCATCTCCAGGGCCAGGTCGTCCCGCCGGAAGCCGTGGGCATACCGGCCGGCCTTCGGGACGTTCAACTGCTCGCAGATGTCGTCCTGCACGCGGGTCGTGGCGGTCGCGGTCAGCGCGATCACCGGCGTGGGCATCAGCAGGGGCAGGCGGTCCTTCAGCAGCCGGTAGTCCGGCCGGAAGTCGTGCCCCCAGTGGCTGATGCAGTGGGCCTCGTCCACCGCGATGAGGGTCGGGCGCCGCTTCGCCAGCATCTCGGGGAAGCCCGGCACCGACAGGCGCTCCGGCGCGATGAACAGGAAGTCCAGGCGCCCGTTCAGGTAGTCGAAGCAGGCGGCGCGGCTGTCCTCCCGCGACCGTCCCGAGTGGATCCGCTCCGCACGCAGCCCCCGGGCCTTCAACTTGGAGACCTGGTCCTCCATCAGCGCGATCAGCGGGCTGACGACGAGCGTGGTGCCGCCCCGCGCGATGCCGGGGAGCTGGTAGCACAACGACTTCCCGCGGCCCGTCGGCATCACGACCAGCGCATCCCGCCCGGCGGTCACGGCCCGGCAGACCTCCTCCTGGCCCTCGCGGAAGGAGGAAAACCCGAAGCGGTCGTGCAGCAGCGTGGCGAGGTCCGCCGGGTGCTGCGGAGCGGGCGGCTGCGGGGCGGGCGGCTGCGGGGCGGCAGGGATCCTGGGAGTCATGGGGTTCACGGAAGTCACGGGAATCCCTGACGTCGCGGAAGTCGTAGAAGTTCCGGAAGTCGCTGACTTCGCTGGAGTCGCAGGCGGGCGGCTCGCCGGCGACACGACGGAAGCCCGGACGCCCAGGACGGACGCGGGCTGCGTGGACTCCGACGCCCGCGGATCAACCGACCCGCCGGCCCCCATCCCTGCTCCCGTTCCCGTCGCCGCCCCCGTGCCCGTTCCTTCTCGAGTCCCCGCCCCCGTTCCCGTTCCCGTCCCTTCTCCCGTCCCCGCACCCGAGCCCGTACCCGCTCCTGCTCTCCCTTCCGGCCTCCTCATCCCCTTCACCGACCCGACCACCTCGATCACGTACCGCTCGATCCCCTCCATGAACGCTTCGAAGCTGCCCTGGCCGTGTTCCATCCGCTTGAGCAGCAGTTCCCACTCGCCGGTCATGGCGGGGCTCTTGACCTTCTCGTGCACCACGTCGATCAGCGCGATCCCGTCCTCGGTGGCGCGAAGGGACTTGCCCTTCCGCTCGACGTACCCGCGGGAGATCAGCGTTTCCAGCGTCGCGGCGCGCGTGGCGGGCGTGCCCAGGCCCCGCTCGCTCATCGCCTCTTCCAGTTCCCGGTCGTCCAGCGTCCGGCCGGCCGTTTCCATGGCGGTCAGCAGGCTGGCGTCGGTGAGGCGCTTGGGCGGCGTGGTTTCCTTGCGCTGGGCCTCGCACGCCTGGACCTTTCGCACCTGCCCCTCGGACAGCCCGTCGGGCAGGCGGCCCTCCGCAACGTCCTCGGCCTTGTCTTCGGCGTCGGTCGGGGACTCGCCCTCGGGTGCGACCGCCTTCGCCGCCTTCTTCTTCCCCTTGCCCTTCGCGTCGCCCTTTTCCGCCCGCGCCCCGCCAACGTCCAGGACCTTCCATCCGACCTGCGTCACGACCGTGCCCGACACCCGGAACAGGTCGCTGGCGGCGTCGGTCACGACTCGGGTCACCACCGTCGTGACGCGGGTCTTGTGGTCGCCGTGCCACGCCATCAGCAGCCGCCGGCACACGAGGTCGTAGACGCGTTCCTCGTCCCGGGACATCGGCTTGCCGTGCGGATCGACCGATGTGGGCAGGATCGCGTGGTGGTCCGTCACCTTCGCGTCGTCCACGAAGCGCGACGACAGGTGCCGCGTCCCGGTGCCCGCCGCGACCGCGGTGCCGTAGTACTTCCGGATGACGTCGGTGACTTCCTTGACGCGCGCGGCGACGTCCTTCGTCAGGTGCCGGGAATCGGTACGCGGGTACGTGATCAGCTTGTGCTTTTCGTACAGCGCCTGCGCCGCCGCCAGCGTGTTGTTCGCGGTCAGGCCATACAGGCGGTTCGCGTGGCGCTGCAGTTCGGTCAGGTCGTACAGCAGGGGAGGGGCCTGGTTCCGGTCCGCGCCGGACAGCGACACGACCTCGCCGTTGCCGCCCAGCACGCGATCCCGGATGGCCTCGGCGTCGGCCGGCGCCGCGGGAAGCCGCGTGGCGTTGCGGGCGTCGCCCTCGGTTGCGGCCCGGGCAGGGTCGAACCACGTCGAGCGGTACGAATCGGCGCCCTCGCCGAAGGTCGCCACGACCTCGTGGTAGACCTCGGGGACGAAGTCGCGGATGGCGGTTTCCCGTTCGACCAGCATCGCCAACGTCGGGGTCTGGACCCGTCCGACCGACAGCAGCTTGCGGGTTTCGCCCTGGCCCCCGAACCTCAGGCTGTAGGCGCGGCTGAGGTTCATGCCGACCAGCCAGTCCGCCCGGCCCCGGGCCTCGGCGGCCCGGCCCAGGTTGTCGAAGTCCGCGCCCGGGCGAAGGCCCGCGAAGCCTTCCTTGATGGCCTCGGGCGTCAGCGAACTGATCCACAGGCGCTGCACGGGTCGATCGCACCCGGCCACCCGGACGATGTACCGGAAGATCAGCTCGCCTTCGCGCCCGGCGTCCGTGGCGCAGACGACCCGCTCGACGTCCGGCGCGGTCAGCAGCCGCGCGATCCTGTCGAAGTGATCCTTCGTCCCCTCCAGCGCCTTCAGCAGGAAGTCCTTCGGCAGCATGGGGAGGCGATCGAAGCGCCACGGCTTCCAGTCGGGGTTCATCGCGGCGGGCTCGGCGATGCCGACCAGGTGCCCGATGGCCCAGGTGACGACGTACCCGTTGCCGACCAGGGCGGCGTCGGCGCGCGTGGACGCGCCCAGCACGCTGGCCAGATCCCGGGCGACGGAGGGCTTTTCGGCGATGACGACGACGGACACGGCGGCCTCCCGCGGCGGAGTGTAGTCGGAGGGAGGATCGACCGCAACGAGCGGGCGTTTCACGGGCCGCTCGTCCGCGGGCGGGAACCGCCTTCCGTCCTTGCCCTGGCGCGCCGGTTCTGGTAGTCCAACAGCATGTTCGACGGGATCATCATCGGCGGAGGTGCGGCGGGGATGACGGCGGCGATCCGCGCGGCGTCCTTGGGCGCCCGGATCCTGCTGCTGGAACGGGGCCCTCGATCGGGGCGCAAGTTGCTGCTGACCGGTGGCGGCCGATGCAACCTGGCCATCGACCGGGACGCGTCGTCGTTCGTGGCGGATTGCGGGCCGGCCGCCCGCTTCCTGCACAACGCGCTGGGCCGCTTCGACCCGGCGGCGACCCGTGCGTGGTTCCGGGACCTGGGAGTGCCGACCCTCCGGGAGCCTGACGGACGCTGCTTTCCGGCGTCGGGCCGGGCGCTGGACGTCGTCCACGCGCTGGAAGCGGCGATGGTGCGCTGGCACGTCGAGGTGAGGTACGAGTCCCGCGTGACCGCGATCCGGCCGGTGCGCGGGGGGCTGCAGGTGCTGGCGGGAACGTCGGAACCGGAGGCGCGCGCCGTGGTGCTCGCCACCGGCGGCCGCTCGTACCCCGAAACCGGGTCGTCGGGTGACGGCTTCGACCTGGCCGCATCGCTGGGCCACCGAATCATCCCGCCGCGACCCGGC
The DNA here is from genome assembly GCA_903857665.1 of uncultured Myxococcales bacterium. GTDB lineage: Bacteria > Myxococcota_A > UBA9042 > DTJE01 > DTJE01 > CAIZWN01. The sequence goes on along the minus strand of CAIOFV010000064.1, from coordinate 14,805 downwards.
GAGGTGCCCCTGGTCGCGGGCCCGGCCTGGCTGCACGACCTGGCCGGCGTCGGCCTGGACGACGTCGTAGCCCGTTTCCGCCAGGGGAAGCAGGCGGTCCAGGCCCGGGGATCCCTGCTGTTCACGCACTTCGGGGTGTCCGGCCCGGTGGCCCTGGACGGCAGCCGCCTGGTCGCGCGGTGGCTGGACGGCGGCCCCATCGACCTGTCCCTGGACCTGGCCCCGGACCGGTCGCTGGACGAGGTCGATGGGGATCTGGCCACCGCCGCGTCCTCCGGGGGGAGTCGCCATCTGAAGTCCCTGCTGCGTGCCTGGGTCCCGGAACGCCTCGCCCAGCGCCTGGCGGACCGGGCGCTGCCCGAAGGGGATGGGCCCGTGGCCCGCCTGCCCGCGGCGCGGCGCAAGTCCGTCGCGGCGATGCTGAAAGGGTTGCCCCTCACGATCACGGGAACGCGCGGGTTCGCCGAGGCGGTGGTGACCCTGGGCGGTATCGACACGTCGGAAGTGCACCCCGCCACGATGGAATCGCGCCTCATGCCGGGACTTCACCTGGCCGGCGAGGTGCTGGACGTGGACGGGCCGCGAGGGGGCTACAACCTGCAGATCGCCTGGAGCACGGGCCTCGCCGCCGGGACGCACGTGGCCGGGATGCGATCGTAGCCCCACGCCTGCCGTTGCTGCGGTCTTCCGGCCTGCGACCCTTGTCAAGCCCGGACGCGTCGTGCATACTTCCCGGTGCCGAATCCCGGGAAACCGGGAACGGGGGACCCAATCGGGACCCGTCCTTCGGGGCGGGTCCAGGGGCGTATCGCCGGTAATGGCGTAGGGCACTTCTCGGCCCGAGCCCGTCAGCTAACCCCGCAGGCATCGAGGAGAGGCGTACCGTCCGACTTCGGGCGTTCGTCCTCTCGCAGAGGCGGACATCCGGAGGCCCCCATGGGCGGGAATCGATCCAGCACTCCCCCCGATCCGTTCGCGCCATCCACGTGGGAACGCGCCCGTCGACGACTGATGGGCAAGCCGCGCGACCTCCAGGAAAAGGGACTTTTCGAGAAACTGGCGCTGATCCCGTTCCTGGCCTGGGTCGGGCTGGGCGCCGACGGCCTTTCCTCGTCGTCCTACGGGCCCCAGGAGGCCTTCCTGGCCCTGGGCGAGCACAAGTACCTGGCGGTGGTGCTGGCGCTGGCGACCACGGTCACCATCGCGGTCATCGCCGCCGCATACAGCCGCATCATCGAGCGCTTTCCCCACGGCGGAGGCGGCTACATCGTCGCGACCCAGTTGCTGGGCAAGCCCGCCGGCGTGCTGTCGGGCTGCGCGCTGCTCGTCGATTACATGCTGACCATCACCGTGTCGATCGCTGCGTCGGGGGATGCCCTGTTCTCGTTCCTCCCGCCGGACTGGGCGGCCGCGAAGCTTCCGTTCGAGGTCGCGGTGATCGTGGGCATGACCGCGCTGAACCTGCGCGGGGTCCGCGACAGCGTCGTTCCGCTGGTGCCGGTGTTCCTGCTGTTCGTCGTGACGCACCTGGCCCTGATCGGAGGCGCCCTGCTGGAACACGCCTTCGACGCGCCCCGGGCCATCGCCGAGGTGTCCGCCGGCTTTGACCACGGCTACTCGGTACTGGGCCTGGTGGCCATGCTGGCGCTTTCGGCCCGGGCCTGGTCCCTGGGCGGCGGCACGTATACCGGCCTGGAGGCCGTGTCCAACGGCCTGCCGATCCTGAAGGAGCCGAAGGTCCGAACGGCCCACCGGACCATGCTGTACATGGCGCTGTCGCTGGCCTTCACGGCCGGAGGCCTGCTGATCTGCTACGTGCTGGTCGGCGTCGGCTTCGAGGACGGCAAGACCCTCAACGCGGTGTTGTCCGAGGCGGTCTTTGGCAACTTCCCCGGCGGCGGCGTGATCGTCGTGCTGACCCTGCTGTCCGAGGGCCTTCTGCTGATGGTGGGCGCGCAGGCGGGCTTCATCGACGGGCCACGCGTGCTGGCCAACATGGCCCTGGACGGGTGGATGCCGCGGCGCTTCAGTTCGCTGTCGCACCGCCTGACGTCGGGGCACGGCATCGTGCTGATGGGCAGCGCGTCGCTGCTGGCGCTGCTGTACACGGGCGGCCAGGTGTCGCACCTCGTGGTCATGTATTCCATCAACGTCTTCCTGACCTTCTCGCTGTCGATGGCGGGCATGCTGAGGGCGGAATCCCGTCCGACCGACGGCCAGCCCAGGCACATCGGCCGGATCGGGCTGTTCGGGTTCGGCCTTCTGCTGTGCGCGTCGATCCTGGGCGTCACGACCTACGAGAAGTTCGCCGAGGGCGGCTGGCTGACCGTCGCGGTGACCGCGGGCGTCACCGGGTTGTGCTTCGTGGTGAGGGCGCACTACCGGTCGGTCGGCCGCCTGATCGCCGCGTTGAACCAGGAGGTCCCGCCCCTGCCGGCCGCGCCGGGGCACGTGCCGGGCAGGCCCGACCTCCACCAGCGCACCGCGGCGATCCTGGTGGGCTCCTACGGCGGCCTCGGGATCACGACGACCCGCGATGTGCTGCGCGAATTCAAGGGGTTGTACAAGAACCTTGTGTTCGTGTCCGTGGGCGTCGTGGACTCAGCCGCCATGCGGGGCGAAGGCGACATCGACAGCGTCCGCCTGCGTACCGACGAAACCTGCCGGAAATACGTGGAACTGGCGCACCGCTTCGGGCTGCCCGCGACCCACAGCGCCGCCGTGGCGACGGACGCGGTCGAATCGCTGGAAAGACAGTGCAACGCCCTGGCCAACAGTTATTCGGAAATCACCTTCTTCGCGGGCCAACTGGTCTTCGAGCGCGAGCGGTGGTTCCATCACTGGCTGCACAACGACACGGCCTTCGAACTGCAGAAGCGCCTGCAGTTGGCCGGACAGACCCTTGTGATCCTCCCCCGACTGGTCCGCTGGAATCCCTCCGGGACCTCGGGCTGACAGCGGCCCGGGGCGTGGCGGCCACCCACGCCCCGGGTCGAATCGTCGGGCCGCGACCGCGGTCAGGCGCGCTTGCCGGCGTGGCCGTCCAGGTACATCAGCGAACCGATGCTCGTCCCGGCCAGGCGCAGCTTCTGGACCATCTCGTCCGCCGTCTTTTCCTCCTCGACCTGCTCGGTGACGAACCACGTCAGGAAGGCGACGGATGCGTGGTCACGCAGTTCGTACGCCTGATCCATCAGCTTCTGGTAGCAGCCGGTGATGTGCTTCTCGTGGGCCAGCGATGCCTCGAACGCTGCCAGGGCCGATGTCCACTGGTTGCCCGGGGCGGCGATGGCCTTCAGGACGGGCTGGTGCCCGCGTGCGTGCAGGTGCTCGACCAGCTTGAGGGCGTGCTTCGTTTCCTCGCCCGCCTGGGTCTTCATCCACTTGGCGAACCCGGGCATGTTGTTGGCGTCGAACCACGTCGACATGGAAAGGTACAGGTAGGCCGACCAGGCCTCCTCGTTGATCTGGTCGTTCAGGGCGGCGAACAGCTTGGCGTCCATGAATCTCCTCCGTGTTGGTTTCCAGGCGCATCCATTGCGCGGTTGGAAGCAATATGGACACGGACTGTCCAGATGTCACGGGGGGCGCGGCGTTCTTGGGATGGGAAGGTGCACGATGGCGGTCAGTCCGGCGGGATTTCAATGATCTCGCTGACTTCACTGGACGTGCGGAATTCGAAGGGAAGCGTCGCGCCGGTGCCGGCGAATCCCCGGGCCCGTGCGAACCACCACCGGCGGGCCGGATCCCGGATGTAGGCGCCCTTGGCCCCGGCCGCGGGCACGGTCTTGTTCACCACCGGGTCCCAGCCCATCGTCACGTACTGGAAAAAGGTGTCGTCCGACGTCGGCGAGATGCCGAGGGCGCAGAAGCCCGTGATGGCGATATTGGCCGGTGCCGAGCAGTTCCAGGGGCGCGAATTGGTGATCCAGGGGGACGGGGCGACGGGGAAACTGTCCGGGTAGAAGCCGTCCGGCGTCGTGGCAGTGCTGACGTACTGGGAGTAGGCCATGAAGTACGTTTCCTGCTTCATCTTGATGTCCATCAGGAAGGCCACGGCCTCGCCGTTGCGCGCCTTCCGCAGATAGACCTTGTAGGAAAAGAGCGCGATCGTGCCCAGCACCGCCAGGATGGCCATGACCGCCATCAATTCCAGGAGGCTGAACCCTTTCGCCCGCGTGCTGTTTCGCATGTGCCCGCTCCCTGGTAGCCGCCCGATAGAATAGCGGTGTGCGTGCCTTGCGGTCAAATCAAGGGGATCACAGGCACTTCCACGCAGATCGGGGGAAGGTCTTCGAAACCGGGGGAGGCTGGTTGGCCAGAACGTGGATGGTCCGGCGATTGCGCGCCTCGGGGGTCTCGTCGGGGGTCGCCACGGCCGGCGCGTCCTCGCCGAAGCCCTGCCAGCACGCCCGCACCTTCAGCCCGTTGGACTGGAACCACGACGCGATGGACAGGGCGCGCCGGGCCGAAAGATCCTGGTTGTAGTCGCGCCCGCCCACCGTATCGGTGTAGCCGGCGACGTACAGCTTCGCCTTGAACTCGTTGCCGAACTTCACCAGCGCCGCGTGGACGCCCTCCAGGGTGCGGGCCAGTTTCGGCACCTCGGCCGGCAGGATGTCGGCCTTGCCGGTTTCGAAGTTCAGTTCCTCGTGGGGCACCTCGATGAAGAACGGCGACATCTCGACCCCGTTGAAGAAGCCGTCGGGGTCGGTCGCGGTCAGGCGGATCAGGCTGATGGCGCCCCGGTCGGTCGGGAAGCGCACAGCGATCGGGCTGCCAGGAGCCGCGTCCCTTGCTTCGTCGAACTCGACGATGGTCCGGCCCCCGTCTCCCAGGACGGTCAGGCTGACCTTGGCCACGGTTTCCGTCGCCGTGAAGGAGATCCGACCGTCGGCCAGATCCACGGTGTCCTTCGTGACCTCCAGCTTCATCGGACGCGCGACGACCACCGGGATCTCGTAGATCTCGGGATCCTTCATGGCCTTCGAGGCGATCTCCAGGGCCACCTTGGTGTGGCCCGGCTCCTCCGGCAGCGGGATCGTCTTCGACTGGCCCATCTTCAGGTTGCCGACGGGAAACGACTTCGCGCGGCCGTCGGGCAACCGCACCGTGACCGTGACCCCCTGCAGAGGGCGCGTCGCGCGAATCGTCACCGTGGGCTTGCCCTGGCCCAGCAGCACGCGGTTGTTCGCTTCCAGGTCGATGGCGGCCTCCTGGGCCCCGGCCGGGAGCGCCACGGACAGCAGCATCGCCGTCAGCGACGCCAGCGGCGCCAGCGCCGTCACGATGCGCGGCAGCAGGGGTTGGACGGAACCGGGCAGCGCGTCAGGGATCATCGCTTCCTCCACGGGCGGGATCACGGGCCGGAGGGTCGGCCCCGGCGAATCCGGGCGGCCGCGAGGGTCGCCAGGGCGAGCAGCAGCGGCAACAGCGCCGACCGCGTCGATGGCAGGGTCGTCGGGCCGGCCGAACAGTTCCTGCCGCCGCCCCCGGTTTCGGCGTCCGGGTTCACCTCGGCATACATCTGGCTGTACAGGCCGCAGAGGCCGTTCGTATCGTCGGCTTCCAGCGTGCGTTTCGACGTTTCGCCCGCCGGGGCCCGGTAGAACATCGTCGATTGATTGTCCAGACTGTGATCCATGCCCATCACGTGGCCGAACTCGTGCGTCAGCGTGTTGGCGAGGTCGATGGTGGACCTCAGGTTCGGGTCGGCCGGGAACCCGGCCGGCAGTGGGTAGTTCGCGAACCGGTAGCTGCCCTCGTTGGCCTCGAGGGCATACGAGCGGATTTCGCCCGTGCTCGGGTCGAAGAACAGCGTGGTCAGCGCGATGACCCCGGTCTGGTCCACCCCGGCCTTGTCGGCCCGCCAGGCGTCGCCGCTCTGGAAGGCGACGAGGTTGTTGCCCACGCTGCCGCCCTTGACGCTGACGACGGGCTTCTTGCCCGACACCAGCCCGCTGTCGATCATCTGGGGATGGTTGCAGGTCGATACGTCGTTCCACGTCTGGAAGGACTGCCGGATCGTGGCCGTGGCGTCTGCCGCGGTCATGTCCGCGCACAGGGCCGCGTCCATCTGCACGGGCACCTCGCCCCGGTACCACCGCAGGGGCAGTTGCTTGTTGGGGATGCAGGTGGACGGGGTGATGGCGTCCACCAAGGGCGTGCAGTAGTACTGGTACCCCGTCTGCGTCCACGCCAGCATCGCCGCCATCAGCACGGAAGCCCGTGTCGTCCGGTTCATCGCTGCACCCCCGCGGGAACCAGGGTGCGAATCGATTCGCGCAGGGCGTCCAGGTCTTCCGGGATCGGCACGGCGTCGATCCCGGTCAGGATCATGCCGTCCAGATGGCGTACCAGGGTCGGCCGGCCCGACCAGCGCTCGACGTGGAACGCGCCCTGCGCGAGGCCCACCACAGATGCCCGGGACAGGGCGGAGGGCGCGCCGGTCCGCTTCAGGAACAGCACCACCTCGTCGCCGGGCTTCAGCACGGGGCTGCCGGAAACGTACTGGCCCTGGTCGCCGACCACGCCGCCCAGCGTCGATACGACGAGGGAGTCGCCGCCCGGTTCGCCGACCAGGGGCTCGTCCACGCGCACAACGGAGTCGGTGACGATGCGGCCATACTCGGTCAAGCGGCAGGAGGCACGGTCCACCGTTCCCCGCACCACCAGGTCGGATGCACCGATCAGCGCGGACAGGTCCATGCGGAGGGCGGTCGCCGCGTGCCCTGCGGCCGGGGCCAGAAGTGCCACGGCGGGCAGCAGCGCAGCCAGAAGGCGTCCGAACGTCCGGTTCCCGCGCATCGTGCCCCCGCGGTTCGTCCGGAGGATTCTAGCGATCCGGGAGCGGGAGGGAAAGCGCATCACGCGACATCGAACGGAAACGCGATGACGTCGCGGATGGTCGATGCGCCCAGCAGCAGCATCGCCACGCGATCGAAGCCCAGGGCGACGCCGGCGCAGGGCGGGAGGCCGTCGCGCAGCATCGACACGTAGCGTCGGTCGATCGGGTAGGCGGACAGGCCCAGCCGGTCGCGTTCGCGCAGGTCCGCCTCGCACCGCGCCACGTACTCGTCCGCGTCGGGCAATTCGGTGAAGCCGTTCGCCAGTTCCAGGCCGCCCGAATACAGTTCGAACCGCTCGGCGACACGCGGATCGCCCGGCTTGACGCGGGCCAGCGAGGCCTGGTCGGCCGGGTACTCGATCAGGAATTCGGGCGTATCGACGCCCATCGTCGGTTCGACGACCTCGACCAGCCGTTGATCGCGTTCCTCGGTTGTCAGCGGGAACGGGTCGCCGGCCCCGGCCCGGGCGTAGGCGTCCGCGAACGGGATGCGCGGGTAGGGCGGCACCAGGATCGACGGTCCCCGCAGCCCCTCGACGGCCGGCGCGTCCTCGATCCCGACCGCGTCGCCCATCGCCCACAGCAGTTCCTCCGCGTCGTCCATGATCGCTTCGTAGGTCTCGCCGACGCGGTACCACTCGACCATGGTGAACTCGGGGTTGTGGCGATCGCCCACCTCGCCGGCGCGGAAGGCCCGGGTCACCTGGAACACGCGATCGAAACCGGCCGCGACCAGGCGCTTCATGTGGAATTCCGGGCTGGTGGTCAGGTAGCGCGGCTCCGCCAGACCGGCGCCCCGCAGTTCGAACGCCTGGAGGTGGGTTTCGACCCCCGGCGACGCGCAGGCGATGGGCGTTTCGACCTCCAGGAACCCCTTGTCGCGGAAGAAGGCGCGCAGGCCGTCCATCAGGCGGGCGCGCAGGGGCAGGTTCCTGCGCAGGGCGCCGTCGCGTGCGGCCATGCGGACGATGTCGCTCATGTGTTCGGCTCCGTGCCCCAACCCGGGGCATTCTAGGGACTTCCGACCGGAATGGGCAGCCTTCGGGCGGCAATCGACGCTGGGCCCCGTGTTTGCTAGACTACCGCCCCGGTCGGGCCCTCAAGGCCTGCGCAGGAGAATCGGCTCGATGAAGATCGCGATCGTCGGCGAGAACTACTACCCCACGGTCGGGGGCATCCAGGAGCACATCTACCACCAGGCCCGCTTCCTTCGCGCAGCCGGCCACGACGCACGCGTCGTGACTGGACTGAAGAAGGTGCCGCGCTGGGTGGGCCCGAAGGACGAGGGCTGGGTCATCCGGGTCGGCGACTCGGTGCGCTTCGGCACGATGGGCACCTTCACCGACCTGACCATCGGTCCCCGGGTGGCCGCCCGGATGCGGCGGCTGTTCGAGGAGGAACGCTTCGACCTGGTCCACGTCCACGGCCCGAACGACTTCGGCCTGCCGCTGCTGACGTACCTGTTCTACAAGGGGCCCATCGTCGCCACGCTGCATTCGGCTTTCCACCACAGCCCCGGCCGCACCCTGGCCGGGCCCTGGTACCGCTGGGTGATGCGCCACACGGACGCCGTGATCGCGGTGTCGCCGCTGGCGGCCGCCACGATGGGTCGCTACGCCGATTTCGACGCCACCGTAATCCCCAACGGGGTCGAGGTCGATGACTTCGCCCGGGGCCGGCGGATGAAGGCCTTCGACGACGGCCGGAAGAACATCGTGTACCTGGGGCGGCTGGAACCCCGGAACGGGCCGGACCTGCTGCTGGCGGCCCTGCCGGCGGTCGTGCGCGCCCACCCGGACGTCCGGTTGCTGCTTGCCGGCGCGGGTCCGATGGACGCGGAACTGCGGCAGCAATTGCCCGAGGACCTGCGGGAACGGGTCCACTTCCTGGGACTGGTGGACAACGAGGTTCGCCCGGACCTGTACGCGTCCGCCGACGCGTTCGTGATCCCCGCCCGGTTCGGCGGGACGTTTTCGATCATGGTGCTGGAGGCACTCGCCGCGGGCGTGCCGATCGTCGCGACGCCCTTCGTCGACCCGGAGCACCGCGACGCCCACTGGACCCCCGTCCGCCTGACGCGCGACTACAGCCCCGAGGCCATCGCGGAAGGCCTGATCGAGGTGCTCGGCGAGGACCCGGCCGAGCGGGTCGCCCTGGGGCGCAGCGTGGTCGCGGAATACGACTGGAAGCGCATCGGCCAGCGCATCCTGGGGGTCTATGACTCGCTGCTTCAGCCCGGCGGGTCAAATCGTGGCGTCCTCAGGACAGGCGCAAAGTGAACCCTGAAGCCCCGCACTCATCCACGCGGTCGCGCCTGCTGCGCGTGGGCAGGGTCCTCCTGCGCAGCCTGCCGCCCATCGCGCTGGTCGCCTGGGTCGCCTCGACCGGTCCCTGGGAGCAGATGGCCCCCCGGCTGGCTTCGGCCCCCTGGCTGCCGTTCGCGCTGGCCATCGCCGTGAACTTCCTGGTGTTCCAGCCGATCCGCGCGCTGCGGTGGCGGTTTGCCATGCACGACCCCCCGCCCTTCCCGACGATCCTGGCCGCGGCCGTGGAAGGCTCCGCAGCCGGTTCGGTGCTGGGGACCGCCGTCGGGGACGTGGTCCGTTCCGCCCGCCTGGGTCGTCCCGCGTCGTTCGCGATGGACCTGGGCTCGTCGGTGGCCGACCGGGTCTGCGAGTACCTGGCGCTGACGATCCTGCTGGGCTCCACCGCCGCCGCGGGCGTCATCCCGCTGCCCTGGATCGCGGCCCCGCTGGGGTTCGCGGTGGCGCTGGCCTGCGTGTCGCGATGGCACCTTGCCGTCACGCGGCACCTGTCGCGCTGGCCCCGGATCCAGGCGGGCCTGACGGCGATGGCGTCGGCCCTGACGTTGCGCCGCGTGTTCGCGATGGCGGCCTTGGCGTTCGCCGGGTGGTCGGCGGAAATCCTGATGCTGCACCTGGTGCTGGGCGCGGTGGGCCTGCCGGACAGCGCCGGCGTGGCCGCCCTGATCGTCATCGCCATCAACGTGGCGACCGCGATGCCGGGGGTGCCGGCGAACCTGGGCACGTTCGAGGCGGGCGTCGTGTTCGCGCTGGCGGAGTCCGGGGTCGGTCCCGACATGGCCTTGTCGTTCGCGCTGCTGTACCACGGGCTGCACATGGGGCCGACGGTGCTGGTCGGGGGCTTGTCCTGGACGATCCGGAGCCTGGTGGCGGGTCGGCTGTCCGCGCGGCGGGAATCCAGATAGCGTCGCGCAGCCCGTCGCTCAGCCGGTCACACGGCGTAGAACAGCAGGAAACCGTTCGCGAATGCAACGATGCCCACCGCGCCGATGGCGAGGCCCAGCCAGTACACCGGTTGGCGCTTGACCAGGGCCGCGATGGACGACAGCAGGATCGCGATCTGCAGGAAGATCACGGCGAACCCGAATGCGGCCGAGTGCTGCTGGGCGGCATCGCGGCTGGCCTCCAACTCCCGTGCCTCCTTTTCGATGGCGGTCTTCTCGTTCCGGTACTCGGTGATCTTCCCGCCGTACTCGGCGACCCGCTTTTCGTACCCGGCGCGGCCCTCACCGGCGAGGTCGGGACGCGATCCCAGTTCCAGTTCCAGCGAGTCCTTCTGCAGTTCGTACAGGTAGCCCTTGATGCTCTTGGACTGGAAGTGCGCCCACCGGTCGGAGGCCTGGCTCTGGGCCAGCAGAGAGCGCGTCGAGTAGCCGCCCCCCTTGAACGTCGACAGGGTCGCGCAGACGGCGAAGATGACGGTACTGAGCGCCAGCCAGTTCATCCAGCGTTCCTTCCGATCGTTGGCCACGGAAACCTCCTGTGACAGCCGGGACGTGTCGTGTCTGAAAATGGGCGCGAGGCGGGGAGGGGCCTACTTCTTGACGCGTTCCACGTACTGCCCGTCGCGGGTGTCCACCTTGATGAAGTCGCCCTGGTTGATGAACAGCGGTACCAGCACGGTGGCGCCGGTGTTCAGCGTCGCCTGCTTGGTGGCGCCGGTCGCGGTGTCGCCCTTCTTGCCGGGCTCGCTGTACACGATTTCGGCCTCGATGAAGGTCGGCAACTCCACGTTCATCGGCGCGTTCTCGTAGAACAGGATGGCAACTTCCATGTTTTCCATCAGGAAGTTTTCCGACCCGCCCATCGCGTTCTTCTGGATGGTGATCTGCTCGTAGGACTCCTGGTCCATGAAGTGGTACTGCTCGCCGTCCGTGTACAGGTACTGCGCGTGGTGCTCCTCGATGTTGGCTTCGTCCAGCTTTTCGCCGGTCTTGAAGGTCCGTTCCAGCACCGACCCGGTCTTGAGGTTCTTCAGCCGGCAGCGCGTGAACGCCGTGCCCTTGCCGGGCTTGACGAACTGGAAGTCCACCACGATCCACGGGTACCCATCCATCTTGACCTTGAGGCCCTTGCGGATGTCGGAGGTTTCGTACATGGGTTCTCCCTGCCGGAGTTCGAGCCGGCGGGCTATTTACCCGATATTGCAACGAAGCGCAAGTGTGGCATGGGCGCGCGGGGACGTTGGCTTCAGGGGAGCGGCGGAACTCTAGGCATCCGCCCCGGTGGTGGTGGCGCCGTGGCACTTCTTGTACTTCTTGCCGGACCCGCAGGGGCACGGGTCGTTGCGGCCGATCTTGTCGCCCTGGCGCACGACGGTCATGGACCCGCCGCCCGACGACGCGGCCGCCTGCGCCTCCATCGCCTTCTGCTCGCCCTCGGACGCGCCCGGCGCGGTCGGCATCACGCCGCGGCCGTAGGTCATCGCGACCTGGGATCGCAGCCGGCGAAGGCGCTCGACGTCCGCCTCCCCCTGGATTTCCACCCGGAACAGCGTCTGCGCCACCGACTGGTGGATCAGGTCCAGCAGCTGCTTGAACAGTTCGAAGCCTTCCTTCTTGTACAGCACCTTGGGGTCCTTCTGGGCATAGGCCTCCAGGTGGATGCCTTCCTTCAGATGGTCCATCGCATACAGGTGGTTCTTCCACAGTGTATCGAGGGCCCGCATGTAGCGCTCGCGTTCGTAGTGCCGCCACGCGATCAGCATCCGTTCGCGAACCGTGGACCGGTCCCGTTCCCACGCGTCCCGATCGAAGTCCACCACGCCGGTCTCGGGCGGCGGCAGGCGCGCTTCGACCGCCCGTTCCACCGTGGCGGATTCCTTGTCGTCGTATGCCGTCTGCAGGATTTCGACCAGGCGCGTCCCGGCCTTTTCGCCTTCACCCGCCAGGTCCGCCACGTCGATCTTCACCCGCATGGTCCCGGCGATTTCCGTGACCAGGCCGGCCCAGTCCCACTCCTCGGGGTTCGCCCCTTCGGGACAGTACTGGTCCATCAGCAGGTACGCCTGCTGCTCGATCGCGTTCTTGACCATGTCGTGGATGTCGGCGTCCTCGTCCAGCACGCGGTTGCGCACGCCATAGATGGTCTGGCGCTGCTGGTTCATCACGTCGTCGTATTCCAGCAGGTTCTTGCGGATGTCGAAGTTGCGGCCCTCGACGCGCTTCTGTGCGCCCTCGATCGATCGCGTGACCATGCGGTGGACGATCGGCTCGTCCTCCGGCACGTTCAGCGTGTCCATGATCTTCTTGATCGTTTCGCCGCCGAAGATGCGCATCAGGTCGTCGTCGAGCGACAGGAAGAAGATCGACTCGCCCGGGTCGCCCTGGCGACCGGCGCGGCCGCGCAACTGGTTATCGACGCGCCGCGACTCGTGGCGTTCCGTGCCCACGATCATCAGGCCGCCCGACGCCAGCACCTCCTGGCGCTCCTCGGCGCAGACCCGCTTGAACATGGCCTGGGCCTCGGCGAACTTCTCGCTGTCCGTCGATTCCGCCTGGCCCCGGGCCAGCGCGTCGGGATTGCCGCCCAGCAGGATGTCCGTGCCGCGGCCGGCCATGTTGGTCGAGATCGTCACCGACCCCTTGCGGCCCGCCTGGGCGATGATCTGCGCTTCCAGCAGGTGGTTCTTGGCGTTGAGGACGTGGTGCGGGATGTTGTCGCGCTTGAGCAGCCGGCTGACCAGTTCGGACTTTTCGACCGACACGGTGCCGACCAGCACCGGCTGGCCCTTCGCGTAGCAGTCCTTCACCTGGCCCAGCACCGCCATGAACTTGGCACGGTCGTTCTTGTAGACCAGGTCCTCGTGATCGTTGCGGATCATGTTCCGGTTGGTCGGGACGACCAGCACGTCCAGGTTGTAGATGCGCGCGAACTCCTCGGCTTCAGTGTCGGCGGTGCCGGTCATGCCGGCCAGCGTCTTGTACATGCGGAAGTAGTTCTGGAACGTGATCGTCGCGAGGGTCTGGTTTTCTTCCTTGATCTTCAGGCCTTCCTTGGCCTCGACCGCCTGGTGCAGCCCGTCGCTCCACCGCCGGCCCGGCATCTTCCGGCCCGTGAACTCGTCGACGATGATGACCTCGCCCTCCTCGATCACGTAGTTCACGTCGCGCTTGAACAGCGTGTGGGCCTTCAGGGCCTGGTACACGTGGTGCACCAATTCGACGTTGTCGCCGTCGTACAGGTTCTTCACGCCCAGGCGCTTTTCGGTCTTGTCCACGCCCGACTCGGTCAGCGACACCGCGTGGGACTTTTCATCGACCAGGTAGTCCTCGTCGCGCCGCAGCGACGGCACCAGCGCGTTGGCCGTGTAGTACGTCTCGCTGGACTCCTCGGCCGGGCCGCTGATGATCAGGGGCGTCCGGGCCTCGTCGATCAGGATGCTGTCGACCTCGTCGACGATCGCGTAGTGCAGCGTCTTGGTCTGCTGGTTCTTGATCCCGAAGTCGAAGTAGCGGTGCACCATCGAGCCCAGGCTGAACTTCATGTTGTCGCGCAGGTAGTCGAACCCGAACTCGTTGTTCTGCCCGTAGGTGATGTCGCACAGGTACGCATCCTGGCGCTCCTGGTCGCTCATGCCGTGGACGATGACGCCGACCGTCATGCCCAGCGCCTTGTAGATCGTTCCCATCCACTCGGCGTCGCGCCTGGCCAGGTAGTCGTTGACGGTGACCAGGTGGGCCCCCATCCCGCGGTCGGGGACCTTCGGGTCGGGTTCCAGCGCGTTCAGGAACAGCGCGGTGGTGGCGACCAGCGTCTTGCCTTCGCCGGTCTTCATTTCCGAGATCATGCCCCGGTGCAGCGCGATGCCGCCGACCAGCTGGACGTCGTAGTGCCGCATGCCGGTCGTCCGGCGCGAGGCCTCGCGAACGGCCGCGAACGCCTCGACCAGCACGTCATCGAGCGTTTCGCCGGCGACCAGGCGGGCGCGAAGGGTCCGGGTCGTCTGCCCCAGTTCGTCCAGCGTCAGGGCTTCCATGCGCGGCTCGAGGGCGTTGATGGCCTCGACCAGGGGACGCATGCGCTTCAACTCGCGCTCGTTCTTCGTCCCGAATACCTTCTTCATCCAGCTCATGCACCCTCCTGCACCGTCCCCGGCCCCGCGAGCGCGCGGATTCTACCATGTGTACCGGCCGGTGGAGGGGCAAGGCGCGATCAGGCGTCTGCGCGCGCGGGGAGCGGCGGGCGTCGGATGTGGGGGACGCTGTCGCGGATCGCGGCCATCAGGTCCTCGGAGGGCCCGCCTTTCGTGACGAACGCCGTGGCACCGGCCTCGCGCATCATCAACGCCAGGTCCTCCTCGTCGTGCATCGACAGGCCGACCACGCGAATCTCCGGGAACTCCGCAAGGATGCGGCGGGTCGCCTCGATGCCGTTCATGTCAGGCATCGACACGTCCATCACCACCACGTCGGGATGCGTGATGCGGGCCGCCTCGATGGCGACCTTGCCGTCCCCGGCTTCTCCCACGACGTCGAAGTCGGGCTCGCCCTGAAGCAGGTGGATCAGCCCCTGGCGGACGATCTTGTGGTCGTCGGCCAGCAGCACCCGGATCCTCGGTCCCGCACGCCAGTCACAGGCCGCCGGCCCGGGGGGCACGAACTCGCTGCGGCCGTTCGCTGGCGCCAGCGCGGG
>CAIOFV010000063.1 GCA_903857665.1 uncultured Myxococcales bacterium | reverse complement strand
GCGCCCACTGCGGCCGGCGGATCTGGGGGCTGCTGTACTTCGTGGCGCGCTGGCCGGACGACGCCGGGATGCCGTGCGGCGCGGCCTTCTGCGTCCGGTGTGGCGCCGCAGCCAGCCTGCGGGCGCGGGGAGGGACCCATGGCTGACCCCTGTCGGATCTGCGGACGACCGGTGACCGCCACGCCGGCCATGGGCGTCGCGGGCCATGGCTATCGACGCGATGGTGGCTGCGATGAAGGCCATAAAGTCGTTGAAGGAGTAAGAGCATGGACGAGATTCAGCAGGTGCAGGAGCAGTACGAGGCGGCGTGTGCGCGGACCCACGAAATCAGCGTGGCGACGGAGGACGCCCGGCCGATGGGGCCGACCAACTTGACCTTGGACGACTACAACGCCGCGCTGACCGAGCAGATGCGGCTGGGGGCCTTGCTGGCCAAGCTGCGGCGCCAGCACCTGTCCGACACGATGGCTCGCGCGTGCCTGCTGCTGGGGGCCGCCGAGGTGAAGTCCGATGCCGACATCGCGCAGATGGATGCGATCCTGACGGAGCGGCTTCACGCGCTGGCGCAGTTCCCTCTGTCCGACCGGCGCCAGAACGACGCCTTCCGCGCGCTGGTCACGTGTCTGGGCGACGGCGTCGAGGTCGTGACCGAGGACGTTCCCGAGGCCGCGCGGACCGAATGCCTGATGGAGTGGCTGACGTCGGCGCAGTCGTTCGTCGAGGCATGGAAGGCCGGCCGGCCCCGCACCGACCTGCCGCCGTCCCCCGGGGAACCCGAGGCCGCGCTGGGCGTGCAGGAAGCTGCCCGACTGGACAGGGATCTGTCGACCGCGATCCGCGAGAGTGCGCACCAGCAGGACCAGATCGTTCAGGAACGGGAGCGCGTCAAGCAACTGGAGGGCGAACTGGCCCGTGAGGTTGACCGTGGTCGCCGCGCCAACCGGGAAACGGCGGCGGCCCACCAGATGTTCCACGACTCCGTCGCGATCATCCGCGCCAACATCGGGCACCCCTTGGCGCCCGGCTGGGTCCTGTCCGATGCGGTCGCCGACTTGGTCAGCCAGCGCGACGTCGAGCGGGCCGTGGTGGCCAGCCAGAAGGGCGCACTGGAGGCGCTGACGGATCGCGCCAGCCGCCTGATTGCGGGGCTGAAGGCGATTGCCGAAGCCCGCACCCAGTGCTCCTGCGACTCTGGTCTGGCGTGGGACATGGGCGGTACGGCCCACGTGGTTCTGTCCGCCGAGGGCGTCGTGCAGGACGGGGACACCGGCCACTGGTCCAAGCCGACGGACGACCAGCCCGGTCGTTACGACGCGCTGGTCGTGATCGGGATGTCGTTGCTGGACACGCTGGCCCACGACTGCACCCCGACGCGC
Source organism: uncultured Myxococcales bacterium (assembly GCA_903857665.1). Classification (GTDB taxonomy): domain Bacteria; phylum Myxococcota_A; class UBA9042; order DTJE01; family DTJE01; genus CAIZWN01. The sequence goes on along the minus strand of CAIOFV010000063.1, from coordinate 1,483 downwards.
GGCCAGCGGACCAAGCTGCGGCAGGCTCTGGAATCCGCTACGGCGGGCACCCCCGGCCCGCTGAATGTCCGCATCGCCGAACTGGAGGCCGAGGTCCGTGACCTGTCCGGCAAGCTGAACCGGGAATGCGAGCGGGCTGACTTCTGGAAGCGGGATGCCGTGGCGCGGGGCGCGACGGCCTGACGGGAGGATCCTCCCGGTATCTTCGAGATCGTGACATCGGTAATTTATTACCGAATTTACTCTTGATTACAGACACTTGCATCAGGCAGCCCTATCGGTTCAGCCCCGAAGGATGTCACGAACTCCACGTCATGAGTCTCACTTGGTAGGTTCGCGGCCCAGAAACCGGCCGACCCCGGCCCAGTTTCCGGCCGTTCGGCCCAGAAACCGGCCGCTGACCCGCCCAGACCCATAGGGCCTCGCCCAGAACGCGTTCTAGGGGCATTATAGGGCCTTAGAAGGTCATCCTTGGGGCTTGTCCTCCCTCCGGTTCGGCCTGCGGTAGCATGCCGTCGCATGCCGTCGCATGCCGTCGCATGCCGGAGCCCATCGGTGTACGCAATTCAACTTGGCTGGGGGAATTACGTCACGCGGCGATTTGGAGGGGGTTGAACGGCAGGACCAGTTGCCCGGGATCCCCGACAAGCTGGACCCGCTGGTCGTACCCGTCGGCATCCAGCGTCACGTTCGTCCGGCGCGCCAGTTCGGTCGCGGGGATGAGCAGGCCGCCCACGGCGCCGCGCTGGGTCAGTTCGTACGCGGTCGCGGCGCCGTTCCACCGGCCAGCCACCAGCGCGTCGGCGGCGGTCTGGTTCCAGTCGCACGCGAACAGGGCCACGACGTTCGGGGATGCCTCCACGACCGCCTTCATCGGATGGGGCTGGCGCGGGAACCCGAAGCCGACGTCGATGCCGTCACGGGGCCAAAAGCGGTGGTTCAGGCCGGGGCGGCACAGGTCCCTCTCCATCCGGCCGGCGTGGCAGTGGTCACCCAGCCATCGGATCCGCCCATGACTCGCCGTGAACAGCTTGTGGTACTGGTCCGCCGTGATCCCCCCGGTCCCATCCCACTTCACGTTGTCGAAGTCGTAGCAGCAGACCACGCCCGACTCGGGGTCGCCGTCCCGCAGCAGCGCCCCATGCGACGAGTGCTGGTAGAACAACACGTCGTCGACGGCCATGTCCATGCACGCCCGGCCCAGCACGTCCAGTTCCGCCTCGGCCGTGGCCTGCTCGTCGAACAGCGTGATCGACCGCAGCGGGTCCACGCCATCCATCAGCGCCCCGAACGCCTCGCAGTCCTTGGTGTCGTTGCCGCAGCCCCGCAGGGGGTTGCCCGACAGGAACTTGAACCGGTTGATCCCGACTCCCACGAACCATGCCTGTGCCATGACGTCCCCCTACTGCCAGAGCCGGACCTGCACCTGCTCGTCCCCGATGCCCTTCTCCTGCACGGTGGGCTCGCGCGTGGCGTAGTGGAG
>CAIOFV010000062.1 GCA_903857665.1 uncultured Myxococcales bacterium | reverse complement strand
GACGGCGGCGGCAGCGGCGGCTTCGGCCCCGGCATCGCCGGCTGGTCGCGCAGGTCCTCGGCCACGATCGGCACCACCAGCGTCTGCTTCGCGCGGATGCCGGTCAGGCGCATCTCGGGGTTGTGGTGTTCCAGCAGGTCGATGGTCGTCGCGTACTTCGTCAGGATCTCGCGCAGCGTCTCGCCCTCGCGGACCTCGTGCTTGACGATGGTCAGGATGCCCGGGTCGTGGCGGGCCCGCGCCGCGGCCAGGTAGCCGTTGCGCGCCCCGTTGAACCGCGCGAACTGGTCCGCCGTCAGCTTGATCTGGAAGCCCTCGCCCGGAACCAGCCCGTGAACCACCACCTCGGGGTTCAGTTTCAGCAGTTCGGCGACCGGACGACCGGTCCAGCGGGCGAACAGGTCCAGCGTGTCCTCGGGTTCGATGGTCAGGTTGCAGGCGGTCGCGGGGCCTTCGTACCCCTGCGTCAGCAGCGCCTGCGGCTTCTGCTGCGGCCCCAGGTCGACCGCGCCCTGCCCGGCCTGCGCCCCCGGGTACCACTCTGTCGGCCGCGACGCGCGCAGCAGCGAAAAGTCCTGCTGCTCGACGTTCTTCTCGACCTTGCGGCAGGACGCCGAAGGCAGCAGCAGAAGCGACGCGACAACGAGGAGGCTGCGACGAATCATCCGGATCACCCGCGGAACGAAGGCTGACCGCATTCTAGGCCCCCTTCCCGCACACCTCCAAACAGAAGCTGAACGGATTGAAAAATCCGGGGTTCGTGCGTATATTTGCACCCCGCGGAAGGTGGTGTCGTGCCGGACCCGCAGGAAAAACCCGACGAGAAGGTTGACGTCAACGTCGCCGACCTGATTCGCCAGAAGGCCGCCCTGCTGAAGACGGGGGATTTCTTCGCCCTCCTCGGCGTCGAGCGGACGGCCGACCCGAACGCCGTGCGGACCGCCTACTTCAACCTGGCCCGCCTGCTGCACCCGGACGCCCTCGCGCGCCAGAACGTGCAGGACCTGCAGCGGGAAGCCATCGACGCGTTCAAGGCGATTTCCGAGGCGTACCACGTCCTGAGCGACCGTCGCCGCCGCGCCGAATACGAGGCCCGCACCGCGAACGCGAAGCCGGCCGCGACCTCCGAGCGCGACGCCGAGTCCGAGGCGAAGATCTTCTTCCACAAGGGTTCGCTGCTGCTGCAGCGCCGCGCGTACGCCGAGGCGATCACCTATTTCCGCAAGGCCGCGGACCTGGACGCCAAGGTCCCGAAGTACGTCTGCTACGTCGGCTGGGCCGTGATGCAGAACACCGACGTGCCGGAAGCCCGGCGCCTGGACGAAGCCCGCGGCTGGTTCGAGCGCGCCATCGAGATGGGCAAGGGCGACGCGGACGCGCACTATTTCCAGTCGCTGTACTACAAGGCCGTCGGCGAGACGCTGAAGCAGAACCGGGCCCTGCAGGACTGCCTGCACATCAACCCGAACCACGTGGATGCCCAGCGCGAGGCTCGCCTGCTGGCGATGCGCACCAAGCGGAACGCCCCCGTATCGCTGTTCGCGCCGCTGCAGAAGGCGATTTCGAAGTTCCTGAAGAAGAGACGCTGATCCGCCGG
>CAIOFV010000061.1 GCA_903857665.1 uncultured Myxococcales bacterium | reverse complement strand
GTCGCTGCCCGCACGATCCCTTCCAGTCTCGACCGCTGAGCATCGTTCAGTACCACCGCCACCGCACGCCGCATCTCGGTTCCCCGTCTCGACAGGGGGACTCTAGCACAGTTCTAGGCATTTGTGGCGGAGTACACTAGCGCGTTGTCCGCCAGGCTGACGTCTGCGTCTCCCGCGGTCCCCGGGTCGGTCCCCGGCCCGTTCGGCGAGCCGTCTCCGCAGGCCCATGCCGTCGCGCACGCCAGCACCAGGATCCCCGCACCGATTCGCATGCGCCCCTCCGTCCCGCCGATCCGCTCCGACATCGCAGCCTCGTCGCCGTCATTCAGGCCGGGAGGATAGCACCCCATTTGGAAACGCGGTCAGAGGGTGAAGCAGGCGCCGCACGAGGGCGACCCGCAGCCGCCCATCGGGCTGCACGCCTGGCCCTGCTTGCAGGGCGTCGTCGCGTCGCAGAAGGCCGAGCAGACCTTGGCCCCGTCGGGTGCCGCCAGGCACATGTTGGACAGGCAGTCGGTGTCCTGGGCACACGACTGTCCGACGCCGGCCAACTGGGTGCCGCCCGCCTGCCAGCAGCGCAAGGTGCCGGCCGGCGCGTAGGGCTCGGGGAAAGCCTCGCAGGTGAAGCCCGCGCGGCAGTCGTCGTCCTTGCGGCACGTGGGCATGCACAGGGTCGTCTGCGCGAACCAGGTCCCCGTGCAGGCCGACCCGGCCGGGCACAACGACATCGCCGACGCCGGGTCGCAGGCGCCGCCCCCGCAGTAGCCCCCGGTCGGGTACCCCGACGCCTCGGTCAGGCAGCCGCCCGGCGCGGCGCAGTCCGCGTCCGACGTGCAGGGCGCTCCCGGTCCCTTCGCGAACCCGTGCGGGCAGTCGGCCGGGCAGCGGCACGCGTCCTCGCCCGTTCCGCAGACGCCGTCCCCGCAGCGCTTCACGCAGGTGTCGCAGAAGCAGCGCGACGGGATGCAGGAGTCCCCTGCCATCATCGGCATCGGGATTCGCTGCAGCCCGGGGCAGCACGCCTCGGTGTCGCCCGAAAACTCCATTCCCTCGTTGACGCACGAGGCGCAGTCCGCGGACCCGTCGTCCATCACGCACACCCCGCCGCACAGGGGCCGGTCCGCCAGCCGCGAGTACGAGCAGCAGTGCTGTTCGGGGCAGTCGAGCCGGGTGGTGCATTGCACGCCGATCGTCGTGAACGGGTTCACGCACGCGGGACCGCCGGCCGCATTCAGGTCGCATAGCGAGCAGCCCGGGCAGTCGGCATCCGCCGCGCATCCGGGCGTCGGGGTGTCGGGGGTCGCGGCATCGGGGGGCGTGTTGTCCAGGGCCGGGGTGTCGGGGGTCGCGGCATCCGGGATCGCGTTGTCCTGGGGCGCGGCATCGGGGATCGCGTTGTCCTGGGCCGGGACGTCGAGCGTCGGGGTGTCGGGAACTGCGGCATCGACGTCCGTTCCCGGATCGCCGGCATCGGTTCCGCCGCTGCCACTGCATGCGCCCACCATCGACGCGACCACCAGCGCCAGTGCGGTCCGCACGATCCCGTTCATCCAGTCCCCCCCTGCCTCGGCATACGTGCAAATCCACGCTCAAGGCCCGGTGGCCCGAACCCGCGTTGCCCCCTCACCGCTCGTAGAACCCGCCCACGATCCGCGTGACCCATGGCAGGGCCGCCAGCCCGCAGGACGTTTCCCAGGCCGTGTCCGCCAGCCGGCCCCGGTTGTCCTTTTGCAGGTTGCCCATGCAGGCGACCTCGGTCGTGCCGTCGCACTTCCCCAGGGCCAGGCCGACCCCGCACGTGGCCTTGGGATCCAGGGCCTTCAGGGCCGCCTCGTCCAGCCCGGCCTTCGTCGCGCAGGCCACCCAGAAGTCGTACCTGTCGTCCTGGGTGAACCCGATCCGGGCCGCGTCGCAGGTCTTGCAGCCCCAGTTGTCGCACCAGCCGCCGGTCCCGTACCCGGGGCACTCGCAGTCGCCGATGCACTGGTAGCATCGGTCCAGCAGCGAACTGCAGTTCCCCATGCAATCCGCCACCGCGCAGAAGTCGCGGACGCACACGCCGGTCCAGGGATGGGTGCAACCGGCGTCGGGCGTGCAGGGTCGCACCCGGGGATTGCAGATCGCCGTCGATACGCTGGCGCAGTCGGCGTCGGTCGTGCAGGCCTTGTCCATGGGCACGCATGTCCCCGTGAAGGCGTCGCAGCCCTCGCCGTCGGCGCAGCCGCTGACGACCAGCGGGTTGATGTCGGCATCGCACAGGTCGGGCACGCATCGGCCCGCGTTGGGCTCGCAGACCTCGTGGGGCCGGCAGTCCGCGTCGGCGCTGCAGCGGCACTGCGACGCGAAGTCGTTGCGCATCATCGCCGCGGCCAGCCACCGGTCGGGGTAGTCCATGCACTCCATCGTGACGTTGTGCTGGGACCGGGCGACCAGGTAGCGGACGTGGAATTCCGGGACCGGGGCCACGCTGGTCTGGCCCTGCCCCAGTTGCGCGGGAATCTCGCCGCTGGACAGCCCGCCGTCCAGAGCCATCAGGACCTGAGGGTAGGCGACGCTCCCGCACGTGCCCGGGATCGGCAGGCACGCGTCGGCCAGCGTCACCAGCGTCGGGCAGGGGACCTTGCCGCCGCAGTCCCACCACGGCGTTTCCCCGGCCTGGGCCGCGTCGTGGAAGAAGAACACCGGGGAGCCGCCGGCGTCCCAGACGGCCAGCACCGTGTCGGTCCACCACGGCGATTGCTGGCGCCAGTACACGTGCACCGACTGGCCCGCGCGGACCGGGATCTCGACCTCCAGCGGCAGGGCGTACACGATGGCCAGATCCTTCCCGGTGGCGGTCAGCCGGAACGTGACCTGCCGGTCCTGGACGCCGTCGCAGTAGGGAGTGTCGCAGAACGTGTCCTGCTCGGGACCCTTGTAGGTCACCACGGCGTCGTCGCTGACGAGCGCGTTGAACGAGGGCTGGACCTCGGTACCCGGGGCGCTCACCTGGAACGGCTCGAGGGCGTCGGCCGGCGTGCAGGACCCGTCGGGGAGAACGGTCGTGTCGGCGGGAGCGTCTGTCGAGGTGTCGAGGGGCTCGGCCTCGGGTGAGGCGTCGGCGCCGGAGTCGGGCAGCGGTGCGTCGGCGTCGGTCCCGTCGGCCGCGAGGTCCGGCGAGGGGTCCGCGGTGAGGTCACGAGGAAGGTCCCCCGGCACATCCGTGGCATCCGGCACGTCGATGGGCAGGTCCCCTGCGCCCGGATCGCTGCCTGCCTTCGTCCCGCCGCAGGCCGCGAATCCCGCCGCCACCAGCAGCGCCATGCCCAGGACCCGGATTCCTCCAAACGCGCCCATCGCCGACCTCCGCATGGGCCCATTCTATCGCGTTCTGCCCTGGCGGCGCGTTCACCGTTCCCGCGCGGCTCGCGCTGCGGCGGGCGGGTGAGGCCGGTCGTCACGATTCGTCGAAGGCCCTGGCCTTGCCCCTCCTTTCGGAATCGGCCGATACTGCGGCGGGGTGGTCCTTCCGGAAACTCAAGGGGACGGTGCCATGCACGTCCTTGGAGGAAAGGCGATGCGTCGAATCCACGGTACCCTGTTCGTTGTGCTCGCGGCTTCCTGGGCCTGGGGGTGCGGCGGCGGTTCCTCGACGAACTGCGGGACGGAGGATCCCGGGAAGGACTCCGTCGGCGACGTCCCGGTCGTGGCTGAGGTCGTGGCCGAGGTCGTGGCCGACGGCCAGTCCGACACAACGACCTTCGACACGAGGCTCGATACCGCGCCGTCCTGCACCTCGCCGCTGGAACCCTGCGGGGGGGCGTGCATCAACATGAAGACGTCCTACGACAACTGCGGCGGGTGCGGGACGCCGTGCACGGCGGGCCAGGCCTGCGTGAACGGGAAGTGTGCGACGTCGTGCCCGTCGGGACAGGCGGTGTGTGGGACGGCCTGCGCGACCCTCGCGACGGATCGGCTGAACTGCGGCGACTGCGATCACGCGTGCGCCGCGGGCCAGGTGTGTTCGGACAAGGTGTGCACCACGAGCTGCGCGCCGACGCTGGCCACGTGCGGCACCGGGGTCGATGCCTACTGCGCCAACCTCCAGACCGACAACGCCAACTGCGGCGAATGCGGCAAGGCCTGCGGGGTGGGCGAGGCGTGCAAGGGCACCCATTGCACCCTGACCTGCGGCGCGACCCAGAGCGTCTGCGACGCCGATGCCGTCGTGCAATACTGCGCGGACCTGCGGACCGACAACGCGAACTGCGGGGAATGCGGCACGGTCTGTCCCGCGGGCGAAGTGTGCTCGGACAAGGTGTGCGCCACCACCTGCGCGGCGACGCTGTTCACCTGCGGCGACGGCACCACCGTTCCGTTGTATTGCGCGAACCTCCAGGCCGACAACGTGAACTGCGGCGTGTGCGGCACCAAGTGCGGCTTCGGCGAGTCCTGCCAGGACGGCAACTGCAAGATCACCTGCGGGACGGACATGACCGTCTGCGGCGACGGCGACACCGTTCCGCTGTACTGCGCGAACCTCCAGACCGACAACGTGAACTGCGGCGTATGCGGCACCGCCTGCGGCATCGGCGAGTCCTGCCAGGACGGCGGCTGCAAGATCACCTGCGGGACGGGCATGACCATCTGCGGCGACGGCATCGACGTTCCGAAGTACTGCGCCTTCCTGAAGGCCGACAACGTGAACTGCGGCGTATGCGGCACGGTCTGCGGCCTGGGCCAGTCGTGCCAGGACGGCGGCTGCAAGATCACCTGCGCGGCGAACCTGGTCGTCTGCGGCGACGGCGACACCGTTCCGTGGTACTGCGCGAACCTCCTGACCGACAACCTCGATTGCGGGGAATGCGGCAATGCCTGCCCCGCGGGCCAGGTGTGCTCGGCGAAGGCCTGCGCCACCACGTGCGCCTCGACGCTGGCCACGTGCGGGACCGGGGACGGGGCCTACTGCGCGAACCTCCAGTCCGACAATCTGAACTGCGGCGTATGCGGTACGGCCTGCGGCCTGGGCGAGTCCTGCCAGGACGGAAACTGCAAGATCACCTGCGCGGCGGACCTGGGCGTCTGTGGCGACGGCGCCACCGTGCCCTTCTATTGTGCCGACCTCCAGTCCGACAACCTGAACTGCGGAACCTGCGGGACGGCCTGCGGCAAGGGCCAGTCGTGCCAGAACGGCGGGTGCAAGATCACCTGCGCGGCGGACCTGGGCGTCTGTGGCGACGGCGCCGCCGTTCCCTTCTACTGTGCCGACCTCCAGAACGACAACACCGACTGCGGGACCTGCGGCACGGCCTGCGGCGAGTTGTCCGCCTGCGTCGGGGGCAAGTGCAGCGTGATCTGCGCCAGCCCCAAGGTGGCCTGCGGCCTCGCCTGCAAGGATCTGCAGACCGATCACGACAACTGCAGCACCTGCGGCCACGCCTGCGCCGCCGGCCAGATCTGCCAGAGCGGCGGATGCATCGCGTTTGTCGACTACGGACCGACCCACACGTTCATGGGCCTGACCTCGAACCATTTCATCACGCAGGGCTGCTGCGCGTCCTCGGCCAGTTGCATGGCCAACGGGCCGGACGACTCCGCGTACTTCTGCAAGCACTTCTACGGCGACCGCCTGGGCAAGACGTGCATGGCGCTCAGCTACACGGCGGGAGGCGTTTCGTCCCCGACGGCGCCCAAGATGCACAAGAACGGGGGGTGCACCGGCAACGGCACCAACATCACCAACACCACGTGCGACAGCGGGCCCTGCAAGATCGGCAACTGGTCGGAAACCACCGAGGGCCTGAACGACATCATCTGCCGCTGCCTGTGACCCGAGGCCGGTCGCAGGGCCGTCGGACAGGTTTGCCTCCCCGCCGTTGACCCGGCTTCGATCCCCGTCCATACTCGACCCGACACCATACGTTTGGAGGGAGCATGCCCTGGGACAAGACCCGGTGCGCGTACCGGCGGCTCCTCGCGCCGGCCTGGGTGCTCGGTTGCATGGCCTTGTGCGCCGGATGCTCCTCGGCAGGCTCGGCGGCCTCCGATGTCGTCGATGCGATGGCCGACAGCGTCCCGGATTCGGTTGCCGGCGACCTGGCGCCCGCCGACGTGCCGGTGGCGCTCCCGACGGCGGCTGAAATCCTCCAGGCGGGCCCCTACGGGGTGGGGACGCTGACGCTGGATCTGGAGGACAAGACCCGGCCCACGCCGGACAGCGACACCCTCGCAGGTACGAACAGCCGCCTGTTGTCCACCGCCGTCTGGTATCCCACGGTCCCCACCGGGGCGCCCGCCGGCGCGACGCCCGGCGCTCCCCAGGCCCAGGGCGGCCCGTGGCCCCTGATCGCCTACGCCCACGGCTTCTTTTCGTTCAACGTCGAAAACGAGGACCTGGCGATCCTGCTGGCGTCCTACGGCTTCGTGGTGGCAGCGCCCCTGTTCCCGCTGACCAACATCGGCACGTCCGGAGGACCCAACGCCGCCGACGTGGTGAACCAGCCGGGGGACATGAAATTCGTCATCGACTCGATGCTGGCGTCCAGCGCGGACCCGTCGAACCTGCTGTACGGGATGGTGGACCCGGCGCGGATCGGCGTGATGGGCGTATCGCTGGGAGGGCTGACGTCGGTGCTGACCGGCTTCCACGCGACCTTGAGGGACCCTCGGGTGAAGGCGGTCGCGGCCGCCGCCACGCCGGGGTGCTACCTGCCCGCCGACTTCTTCCAGATCGTGGACCTGCCGCTGCTGCTGCTGCACGGGACGCGCGACTGGATCATTCCATACGCCGCCAACGGCCCGCCGCTGTACGCCGAGGCCCAGGCGCCGAAGACCTTCGTGAGTTTCCAGGGCGGCACCCACGCGGGCATGGCCGGGCTGGCGAAGGCCGTGCTGGAAAAGACGAACTCCGACCAGGTGGGGTGTGACACGCTGGTGGACAACACCACCGCCACGCCCGAGGCGCTGGCCACCCTGTCGGCGCAGTTCGGGGGGAAGCCGCACGACGTGGCGCTGGCCGAGTGCCCTGCGATCTGCGGTGCGAAGGCCGACACCGAACCGGCGATGGTCATCGACCGCCAGCTTCGCATCGTCATGCTCTCGTCCGCGTCGTTCTTCCGGTCGGTCCTGGCGGGCGATGCCGGCTGCGGGCGGTTCCTGCGGGAAGGGCTGGCCGCGGAGGGGTCGGACCTCACCGTGCAGCACGTGCCGTAGGGGCGGGCGGGCTTGCCAATTGGATCGCTGCAGGCCGGTTGACTCGATCCCGTCCGCAGCGTCAACGCGCGGCGCCCTGCAACCAGAGACTTTCACCCGACTCGCCGTCGCCAACATGAGGGGATAGGTGAGGCTTCGACCCGCTTGACCCCCCTCTGTCCTGCACCGATACTTTGCTGCCATCCATGGGTGTTGAAATGAGCGAGCCCGGTTTCATACGCGATCCCGCCTTCGGCATCCTATGCGACCTCGTAGCCGAAGGCCGTACGGTGTTCCTGACCGGCGCGGGACTGTCGCGAGGCCTGGTCAACCTGAGTGGAGACCCGGCCCCGGGCTGGCATGACGTCCTGGCGGCGGTTCGCAAGCGCAGGTTGGCGGAAGGGAAGTTGATCCCCGGCAGCGACGAAGACGAGCAGATCAGAATTCCCCTGGATATGGGCGTCCTGGGTCGCCACAGCATCATGGCGGCCACCCTCCTCTGTCGCGACAACAACGACCTGTTCCTGGACACCGTCGATAAGGCTCTTGCGCTGAAGCCCCTGGCGCAACAGGATCGAGCGGTACTGGATCAGAAATTGGGCCTGTTGCGGGCCGCCCTGGACCTGCAGCCCCTGGGCTTTGTCACATTCAATGTCGATCAGGGCCACGAAATGCTGCTGGAGGAACTCGGCGTCAAATTTGACGTCGCCGACCCTCTCAATGATCCGCGCGGGACCGAACACGTCTTGCGACGCGTCCTGAGAGGCGAGCAGAAGACGCTGTTCCTGGTCAAGGCTCACGGCTCGCTCCGGCCACGCGGCGGGACCGGAACCGGCGAAATCGCCTTCACCCATTCGCAATATCGGGACCTGCTGTCCAGGAATCCGATCTACCGCGCGTTCATGGGCAATCTGTTGACCCACTTCGGCCTGGTTTCCGTGGGCTTCGGGATGACGGACCTGGATTTTGATCTCTTCCGTGACGAACTGATCGGGCAGTATGGCGGTCCGATCCGCCAGCACGTGGTCCTGGAAAAGAAGATCGGGCCGCGCGAAATCAAGCACGACCCTGCCCGTCGCACGGCGTACATCAACGCGGCCGAATTGAAGGCCCTTGTCGATATCTGGACGCTCTACGTCAAGGATCATACCGAATATCCACTGGTCCTACAGGAAGTTGGTCGCCGGCCTGGACCCAACGTGAAGCGGTGGGTAGATCAATGCATGTCGGATACCACGAGCGTGAGGAGCCAGGCACACGATCAGATTCGCGGCCTGGGCGAATTCGGCAAGCGGATGGTGGCGGCCAAGCTTTCGCAGCAGATCATCGACATGCTCAAGAAGTGTCCCACCAGGCGGGGCAAGAAACTGAACGATCTGTCGGAACTCGTGTATGCGCTAGGCGCGCTTCACCCCAAGGACCCATCGACAAAGGTGATGATTCGCGACATTCTGTTCCAGGTCGTGCGCGACTGTCCTGTGAAGGAACCCATTGCCCACGCACTGAGCGTACTGTTTCCCTTTGTCGGGAGCGGCGATTTGCCGGCTCTCTATGCGATGGGGCATAGCCTCGACGCCCGGGGGATTTTCGATTTGCGGGACACCGGTGACCCCGACGACAGATTGCCCGTGTATCTCGAATGCCTTATTCTGAGAACGCGCGCCAGGGACCTCAGCGATCCGGAAGCGGCCAAGGCGCACCAGAGTTTTCTCCGGGCGGCCAAGGGCATTTGAGGTCGCGGATACCCATCGGCGCGACCGGCCTTGTCAACGCGGCTGCTTCCTGCGGTACGCGTGCCACAGATCGTGGGCGAAGGCCGTCGCGTCGATCGGCATCGGTAGATACCTGCCGCTCTTCCCGGACTTGGATTCGAATTCCTGAATGGTTCTATGAAAGTTGCGGTCCCAATCGGGCAAGTCCAGCCCGACCGCGGCTGCTCGATTGTGCGAAAGCGGATCGACCCAAAGAGCCTTGAACCCTTTGCGGGCTCCCAATTTCAACACCTTCTTGGCCAACTGCGTGTCGTTCATCGATTGACCTATCACGACCAACCGCGCCCCGGCCCGCTTCGGAATCAGGGATAGCGCCTTGCGAATGCTTGTCTCAGCTGTCGTGACATCGTCGAACGACATGAGAATGGGCCCCAGTTCCAGCAGGTTGCCGTACGGCTTGAACAGGCCGTAATCTTCGAGGATCGGCCGCCCGCCCTTCCTGCGGGACGTCAGGGTGCTGGTCGGACACGCGGCTCCTCGTCGGAGGATCTGCTGGATGACCCGTTCCCTCTCGTTCACTGTTCGCGATGCGGCGTAGGCCGCCCGCTCGTGGAATCCGTCGAAGTTCGTTGTGATGATGGCCGTCCAAGGAAGTTGTGCCAGCAGCCAATGGTGGTAGGCGAAGCCATCGTCGAATCGTTGGAGGACCAACTTGAACGCCCGGGCGAACAGCAGTCGCAATCGTTCGTTCAGAGTGCACTTACGGTCAAAGAACTCTTCGATTTTCCACGGGTAGGACCCTGCATATAGCCCCTCCTGTCCCTGGAGGATGTGTGCCAGCGCCTCCAGAGAGACCGCCGCATCTTTCGATCTGAGATCCGAGCGATGATGCGTGTGTTGACAGCGGCACTGGTCGGGCCTCGACGGGGGCGGGACGGGGAGAGGCTTCGCAAGGGACCCTGTCGGTTGTACGCAGTCCAGTCGCTCGCCCAGTTGGCCGGAGGCTACGACGCGGAGCGCTTCGTGCACGATCCAGGAGGTTCGGGGGACCCCCGGACCGTAGGTGGATGTCGGAAGCGAAGCACCGACCCCGGTCAACAGAATGAACGGCCCGTTGCCTTCATCCTCCGATGCGGCCATCTCGGCAGCAAGATCATCAATCTCCTTGACCCAGGAATGGGCCAACCATTTCTCTTCGGGCAGGCCCGCGGCCTCCAAGCCCAGCACCGGAGGCGCTGTGACCAGCGCGTTCGCCTCCGGCCCGAAGCGCAGGAGCGGTACGGGCAGGTTTCGGCGCAGTTCCGCCAAGGCCTCGATCGTACGGGTCTTCCATCGGATCCGGTCCTGCGGGAGGCTCTCGCTGGCTCGGCTGGCATCGATCGTGGGCGGGAAACTGGTGACGAATTCCAGTACCATCCCTGCTGGAGCATCCAGTAATGCCACGATTTCCTGGAAGAATGCCCGGAACTTAGACCGGGTCTCGTCGTCCTCCTCGCGCTCGGACTCCCTGTCCCATGCCCGGGGATTGGATTGCCCTCCGCAGGTGGCGGGAAGGGTCCGATCGATGATGACGACCGCACTGTTCTCGCTGCCGTTTCGTTTCAATTGGCGTACCGTTCCCAGCAGGACGGTCGCGCATTCGATGGACTTGGCTTCCAGCCACCACTGAGGCAGGGTTTCCGTCCCGTACAACTGTCGTGCAGTCGATGCCCCCGCGTCGGGGGCATCATCAATCAGCAGCCCGATCTTGCCGTAGGCTCGCCACGTCTTGTTGACAAGTTCCTGCAGGCCCTTGTTGTCCATGTCAGCCGGCCTCCTGTGGCGTTCCCCCAGTCCAGCGAACCTCCAGGCAGAGGGGCCAGTCGAGCCTCTTCACCATGGTGACTTCCGGCAGGTTGGACGAATCATCCGGAGGGGCCAGGACGAACGAGCCGTCCATCCGGATCATGGCAAACAACTTTCTGATCAATGTCATGCCATATCCGGACGATCCCTCCTGCCGCGCGTGGAAACGTCGCCCGGGCTTCTGGGCATCCGCCACTCTGGCCTTGAGGAGGTCCCATGCGTCGTCAGGCGACAGGCGCCCAATCGCCTCCTGCAAATCGGCAAACGAAGTGCGGAAAGGGTGGTTCCCAAACAGCCTGAGCACATATGTGGGCACAGGCTCGCGACTCCCGTCCAGGAATCCAAGGCAGAGCCGCTTCGCCGGGTCCGGTCCCCCCGAGCAGTACCGAAGCGTGTTCTTTGCGAATTCCCTGACGATCGTCTCCCAAACTCGCCGGCTTCCACGCAGCCCGAGTTCCTTCCTCGACAGCGGTTCGGGTATGCCAAGCCCGTAATAGCGGGCAGCCTCCGCGATGATCAGGTTCAGTTCTCCCAGTGTGGTCCGGCTGGTATCCTCCACGCCGGGGTGTTCCATGTCGTTCCGCACGAGTTCCAGCAGAGTGCCCGCGAGGTGCGTGTTTTCCACAAGATCGATGCCCGTTTCGAACACCTTCTTCACAAGGCTGTGATCGTTCAGGGCGCGGCCGATGCGCAGCCGGAAAACGTCCTCGTCATCCGGAAGGTTCAGGTCGATCGGTGCCACCTGCATCGCAAGCTCGGTCACATGGCTCATCAACTCGTCGGCCGAGGTACGATAGACATGCCGATTGAAGCCATCGAGGATCCCCATGAGAGCGGAAGCATGCTGGCCACGGCGTTCGATCTCGCCCAGCCAGGTTTGGATGACCTTCCCGTAGTGGCTCTGCTGAGGCTCGAACAGGTCCGCCTTCTTCAGATTCTGTTCGAGGTTGGAGCACTCCTGTAGCGCTCGAGGCCGGCCGGGTCTTGATGGCTTCGTTTCCCCGACCTCTTCGTCCGACGTGTCGTCGTCCAGCAGGATCTCGCGAACCTTCCTGCGATGCTCTGCGAGGTCGCGCAGGTATGCCTGGCTATGGCTGAAGTAGACCGCATCCTGGTTCTTCAGCCAGAGCATGGGTTCGGACGATTCGTCGGGCTGCCTTTCCAGGGACGCGAGGCTGCAGGTAACCGCGATGACGTTCGCCATCTCGCGCAGAAGATCGGCCTCCATGGATTGCTCGAGCCCGCATTCCCGTGCCGCAGCCAGCAGTTTTCGCCAGGGAGTTTCCGCGTTGACGGTCGCCTTCATCGCGTTGAGATCAGGCTCTGTGGAGAGGTAGGCACGGAACAGGTCGATCGAGTCGTTCCAGTCCGATGGAGCGTGGCCAAGGAATCTGCCCAGGATCGACGACGCCGACTGTGCGTGCTGGGCGATGGCCTTGGCCAGACCCGAGTCGTGCCCCACGAGGCCGCTTTCGCTGACGATCTGGCCCACATGCAAAGCGGAACGGGGAATCAGCAGCATCGTCAAGGCAAAGAAACGGCTGATCTCGGTGGCCAGTGGGTGTGTCGGGGAAAGGGTCGAGGCGTGCCGTTCCGCCAGATCCCCGACCATGACGAGGAGGTCATAGTAGGATGGGACGTCGGACTCGCGGGCCCGAAGGGCCAGCGTCCGGCTGGGTTCGTTCAGCTTCTGTCGGTACATGTGCACGATGGCGCGGTAGGCCGCCGCGTTCAGGATGCGCAGGGTTTCAGTTGGCACCAGGGGGTCCGTGTATCCCAGGCGCTTGCGCAAGGCCTGGAAAAGGAAGAACTTGCGGAAGTTGACCGTCTGTTCTCTTGGATCCGCCAGTGCCAGCAACACGATGTCGGGCCAATCCACCAGCGCTTTCAGGACGCTGATCAGCACCTTCGCTTCGGCGGTCTGATCAAGGCCGATCCAATGGTTGCACAGTTCATCGACCCGCCGATTCAGTTCGACGTACTTTGCGACCAATCGCTGCGCGACATCGGACCGAATCAGTGCGACGTCGATGGCCTTCTCAGCGATCTGGTAGGCAATCTCGGCGCCTTGCTGGTAGATGACCTTGATCGATTGCTTGTCCAGGGGAATCCGCTTGTACACGTCACGGGCGCGCAGATCCAGACACTGGATATACTCGTCCACGCGCTTCTCGAAGCCGGTGGCGTCCTGCAGTTCCAGGCAATCCAGGAGGGGTAGCGCAGCGTCACCCAACTCCGTAGCCAGGGAAGCCCGGAGCAGTTGCGGACCCGAAACCTCGAGGACCCGGATCCACTCGAGGACATCGTTCGAGAACCGACGAACGCCCTTGTCCCCCTCGCCGCCCGGCTGGCGCAGGGCCCCAACGACATAGCGGACCAGATCCGTTGCTTCCTTTTCGGCGTCAGCGGTTCGCTTGCATCCTCGGGGAAATAGCAGGGAGTACTTCCGGATCGCGCCATCACTGGAACCCACGAGGAAGTGGGGCAAAGGTTCCGATTCGTCACCGGAATGCCTCTCGGCAGGGTCCTGGCGCACGATCGCGCATCGTGCGGTGCTCCCCAGGCCGAAATGGTCCTCCCGGAAGCCGGGAATACGCCCCTGGCCGGAGTCAGGGGGGCCGGCGCGGGAAGTCGAAGCGCGCAGTGGGTCGGCTTCGGAGTCGACGTCGAAAATGGATACGGAACCGTCCTGGGTGATGGCAGCCAGGCGCGTCTGTCCGTCGTCCTGGTACTCACCCAGCCCACAGACCGCCGAATTCTGGCGCGTATGAACCAGATGCACCCAACTGCTCCCACCTTCCTGGTCCGCCACGTCGGCAGGGGTCAGGGGCAGTACGCCGATGACTCCGTTGGCAGTACCGTAACCCAGCAAGATCCTCTCCCGGCTGCGGAAGCAGCGCAGTTGCCAGATCGGGGCGGAAGCCTTCAGGGGCGTTGGCGAGCAGAGGGCGAATGTGCACTTTCCACAGGACGATTCCGGCGTACATTCAATCCATTCAACCTGCTGCTTGTCCCGCTCGATCCGCTGGAAGCTGCGGATGGTCCCGTCGTGGAAGCCCGCCCACAGACAGCACCGTCCTGCCGAAAGCGAGGATCCCGAGGGCAGACGTGCGAGGCTCCAGCACGGATTGTGCGGGATCGCCCTCAAATCCGCAGGCTTCCGTCCGTCGGAGGAGGACCACGAACTGCGTCGTCCCCGGGTCGAGAGCCTCACCGGTACTCCCTCGTCACGGATTTCGACATCGACCGGATCGTTCCCGGCGAACCGGACGGTGACCCGGACCTGGAGGAAAGCACGATCCTCCTGCCCTACGCGTCCGGAGGTGCCGACGACCAGGACGTGTTCTTCCCCCCGCTTCTCGAGGTGCTCGATGGCGTACACCTCGGTCTGAATGTTGGTGAACGAGGCCGCCAGGATCCGGACTGCCCCAGAATCCGGACCGACCGCATCCAGGACCACGGCACACAGACGCGGTTCATCGAACGCTTCCGCTCGGTCCCCTAGAAGGAAGCCTTTCAGCGGGAATACCAGGACCTGGCGATCGCCCGGCAATGGCAGAAGTGACATCGAACGCGCATACGGGCCGTGCCAGTGTTTCTTGCGGAAGTCCTCGGCACGGACGTGCTGCAGCGCATGGCCATGATCTGCAATCTCGATTCCGGACTTCGACAACTGGTCAGCCGCCGCCTCGCTGCACTCCCACCGCAAGGAATGCCCGTTTTCCGAAATGGCACGGATTCGTCCATCCGTCTGGCTGGAAATCAGGAGCCTGCCACCGACAGGGGATCGTACGATGTGCCAGAAGGCCGTTTGTTGCCCTTCCGAAGACGGTCGGATTTCCCAGAGTTGATCGACGCGCTGTCCCAGAAGTCGGCCCAGGTAGGTCAACGCATCGAGGCACCGGCCCGAACGCTTGTTCCAACCGTACAGCTTGAAAAGACCGGTCCGCTTTTCCCCGTAGGTGAACCCGAAGACCACCCATTTCCGAAGGTGGCGTGCCAGTTCACCCAGTTCCTCGCGTCGGGCCAGATCACGTGGTTCCTGGGTCGGTCCGTGGATGACGTCGTTGATCCGTCGCCCGATTTCGCGTGCAAGATCCCCGTGATCCTCTTGGCGGCTCTTCGGCTGGATCTGGTGGGATCGCTTGAGCAGCAGGTGAATCCATTTCTCGAACGTCTTCTCACGAACACTGCGATCTGCCGGATTTCGGTCGAAGTGATGCGCCCAGGATTCCAGGAGGTGATCGGTCAGGCGCAGCAGGTCCCCCCGGTCAAGAACGTCCAGTTCGGACGATTCGCGACATTGCAGGGCCTGTCTCACAATCGGATCCGCCAGATCGAGATTGTCCAGAATGCGCTTTTCGGCAAGCCACAGGGAGACACCGGGCGTGTGCAGTTCTTCCCTGGATGCGTCGCCAAGGGGGGTTCGAAGCAGGGCCGGGGCGAACTGGTGTTCCAGGGCACTTCCGACAGTCGCCCTGTCCAGCAGCGACGCGACGCGCAGTTTGTGGTCCCGGGTCGCACACGCCAGAACCACAGCGCCGCCGCTTCGTCCCCATGCGAACCGAAGGTTTACAGGGCGCACGTCCTCGCTGCTGGAAAAGAACGGAGCACGGAAGACCCTCACCGGATCGCACGCATGGTCGTTGTCCCTCCGGTCGGTCCACTCGATCCAGGCGAGGCGGGGTGCCTTGGTCGCAACGACGGTCAAAAGGGGCGCAGACGCATCGATCGGGTCGTTGAACCTGCGGCCCGGGGTGTAATAAGGGAGGACCGTTGCGCCATCGAGGACGTTCCTGACCTGGACCCAGCGGGCCTCCTCTGGCGCGACGAGCACGTCGTCGGGATCAATCGAATCGCCTGATCCATCGTGGAAGAAACGGAGGAAGCCCACCGCCTCGGACCGTAGAATCGTCAAGCCCCAGGCGCACCCACTGACGCCAACCAGTTCGCCGATCGCCGTGCGCAGACCCAGGCTGAACGTTCTTGGCCGGATCGCTTTCCCTTCAACCACCCGGAATCGGTGCAGGACTCCACCCGAGTCGAGTACCCAAAGACATCCGGCCGCCCAGGTTCCATCGACGAGCAATCCCTGGAGACCTGGAAGCACTTCTTCGGATTCGACCGAGCGCGCCGAGCAGGCTCCGGAGACATCGCGCGAGAACAGGTACAACTTGCCTGCGAAGGTGACACCCAGGACGTCGAACCTGCCCGATTCATCCTTTGACAAGGGAATCATTCGCCGAAATCGCGTGGATCGGGGTTCGGGCGTTTCCGTGGTGGGATGGGCCCGGACCGACTTCATCGTTCGCTGATCCAGATCCACGAGGAGAAACTCCCCGTGACCTCTTCCAGCCACCAGCGTCCGTTCGTCCAGGAAAAGCAGGGCGCGAATGGCGCTGGGGGGAGACTCCGACGCTTGATCGCTCCACGCCAGTCGGCAGTTCCAGTGGCCATCGCGACATTCAGCGACGTGCACTTCGCCGGCCTTGGTGCCGACCGCAATCAGGGAGCCGTCCGGATGTACGGCCATGGACCGAGGTTCATAGTCCAGTTCGAAGTCCTCGCACACCGGATAGTTTCCAGGGCCGAGGCCCAGCAACCGACCTACGTCCGGGGGAGGTTGGGGCGTGGCCATGTCCCCGTTACGATGCGCATCCGCCAACCAGGCGAACGCATCGAACCCGATTCCATCGCCAGGATCGGCTGATGTACACATCCGGACCCCCAGTTGGTGGAGGAACACGTTCCTGTAGCTTGGACGGGAGTCTAGGCTTCAGCTGATCCGGGCGTCAAGGCGGAAATCCCTGCTTCGTGATCGTTTACAAGGCCCCGTCCACAACCTCAAAATCGAGGAGGGGATGGTGGGCCTGGCATCTTTCGGCCAGGTGGGATGCGCTGATGTAGAACGTGGGTTCGTTCCGGCGCTCCCGCTCCCTTTCCACCAGGGGCTGGATCCGGACCCACACCTTCTGAACCATCGGTCGAACCCATTCGATGATCGCCTCGGAATTGTGCCAGTCGTTCTTGACCAGGAATCCCAGGTAGTCCAGCGTGTTCAGGACCAGTTTCACATGCTCCCGGCCATCCTGTGGGATTTCGGAACTGGCCGTCGCGGGGTCTCGGAGGAACTCATAGATCCACTTCCGGGCAACGATCTGGTCCGGCGTCATCATCATGTGGAAGACATCCGCGTATACCTGCATTGCCACGATGGCCCGTTCCCGTTTCCTCGTGCGCGCAATTTCCTTCAGGCGAATTTCCATCATCAGCAGGCCGGAAACGATGGTCGAAAAGGTCCCGAACGAGGACAGGGCGGCCAGTGCGTACCAGAAGTTCGGGTTCGTGGTTTCCAGGTCGAGCCATTGCCAGACGAAAAGGAACGTCGGAAGCCCCATCACGACCGTTCCGACTGCGATCCCCAGGATCCACCGGAACACGCGCTTGGGGTCCACATCGACTCCTTGTTGGACTGGCGGTTTGCAGTTCATCAGACCGGTGGGCAGGTGTCAATCGGTGGACCGAATAACGGGGGTGTGGCGGCACGTCGATCCGCCGCTTCATTTGCACTGGTTCAGGAACACGCTGACGGTGTTCGAGGACTGGTTGGCGACGGCCACGTCCCAGAACCCGCTGACATCGATGTCGATGCTTGCGATTGCCGAAGGGCCGGACCCGGCGACGTAGTCCACACGGCTGGCCAGGGTCCCATCGACGTTGTTCCGCAGCACGCTGATCGAATCGCCTGCGCCGTTCGCCACCACGACGTCCACCACCGAGTCGATGTCGATGTTGCCCACAGCGACGGCCGTGGGTCCCGCACCCGTGCCGAAATCGGCCTTCGCGTTGAACGTGCCGTCGCAATTGCCCAGCAGCAGGCTCACCGTGTTGGACGTCGTGTTCGCGACCACCATGTCGCTGCAGCCGTCCTGGTTGAAGTCGGCAATCCCGATGGATCGGGGGCCGGTCCCGGTCGCATAGTCCACCTTCGGCAGGAAGGTCCCGTCGCCGTTGTTGACCAGCACGCTCGCCGTGTTGGCCGTGGAGTCCGCGACGGCCACGAACCCGCTGTCCCCGTCCGCCGCGATGGAAAGCGGCGCGGCGCCCGTGGCGTAGTCCTGCTTCGCCTGGAAGGTCCCGTCGCCATTGTTGATGAACACGCTGACCCGGCTGCTGCCTGCGTTCGCCACGGCGATGTCGATGCTCCCGATCCCGTCCAGGTCCCCGACCGCCACGCCCGATGGGTTGGCGCCCGTCGCGTAGTCGATGCGAGGCAGCAACAGCCCCGTTCCGTTCCCTCTGTTCATCAGGATGCTCATCTTGTTGCCGGTGTAATCCACCACGATGACGTCCAGGTAGCCGTCGCCGTCCAGGTCCGCCAACGCCAGGGCTTTCGGCCCCGCCGCGGTCGGATAGTCGACCTTCGCGGCAAACGGCTCGATCAACGCGTTCATCAGCACGCTGACGGTGTTGCTGCCGTAGTTCGCGACGACCATGTCGGCCAGGTAGTCGTGGTCGAGGTCCCCGAACGCGATCGCGGACGGGGCCAGGCCGACCGTGTAGTCCGTCTTGCCCTTCCCGAACGGATCGGTGCAGTTGCACATCCCGGACACGCAGGTTTCCCCCGTACCGCACAACGTGCCATCGGGGAACGCGTTGGTGCAGCCGCCGGTCGCCGGGATGCAGGTTCCCGCCTGGCGACAACTGTTGGCCGTGCACAGGACCGGGTTGCCGCTGGTGCAGGCGCCCGACATGCACATGTCGCCGTGCGTGCATTTGTCGCCGTCGCTGCAGGGCGAGCCGTTCGTCTTCGCGGGATTGGTGCAGGCGCCGGTCGATGGGAGGCACGTCCCGGCGTTGTGGCACTGGTCCAGGGCCGAGCAGACCACCGTGTTGCTGCCCGAGCAGAAGCCCGCCTGGCACGTGTCGGTCCGCGTGCACGCGTTGCCGTCGTTGCAGGTCGAGCCGTCGGTCTTCGCGGGATTGGAACAGCCCCCCGTCGCCACCGAGCACGTCCCGGCCAGATGGCACGTGTCCAGGGCCGTGCAGACCACCGGGGCTCCCCCGACGCAGGCCCCGGACTGGCAGGTGTCCGTCCGGGTGCATGGGTTGCCGTCCGTGCACGTCACGCCGTTGGTCGCCATCGGGCTGGTGCACACCCCCGTGTGGACGTTGCATGTCCCGACCAGGTGGCACTGGTCGGCGGCCGTGCAGGTGACGCCGATGCACAGGTTCTTGCAGATGCCGGCCACACACGCGCCGGTCGGGCAGGACGTCCCGTCGGTCGCCGCCGGGTTCGTGCAGACGCCCGTGTGGGCGTTGCAGGCGCCGGCCACGTGGCACGCGTCGGCGGCGGTGCAGGTGACGCCGATGCACAGGTTCGTGCAGGTCCCCCCCTCGCACGCGCCGATCCCGCAGGACGTCCCGTTGGTCGCCTGCGGGTTCGTGCAGACGCCCGTGTGCACGTTGCAGGCGCCGGCCAGGTGGCACTCGTCGGGGGTTGGGCAGGTGACGCCGATGCACTGGTCCGTGCAGGTCCCCCCCTCGCACGCGCCGATCCCGCAGGACGTCCCGTTGGAGATCGCCGGGTTGCTGCAGGCGCCCGTGTGGATGTTGCAGGTTCCGGGAACGTGGCACTCGTCGGCGGCGGTGCAGGTGACGCCGATGCACCGGTTGACGCAGGTGCCGGACTCGCAGGCGCCTGCCCCGCAAGACGTCCCGTTGGTGGCCGCCGGGTTGCTGCAGACGCCGTTGTGGATGTTGCAGGTTCCGGGCACGTGGCACTCGTCGGCGGCGGTGCAGGTGACGCCGATGCACTGGTTGGTGCAGGTGCCGGACTCGCACGCGCCGGTTCCGCACGACGTCCCGTTGGTGATCGCCGGGTTGCTGCAGGCGCCGCTGTGGATGTCGCACGTCCCCGCGACGTGGCATTCGTCGGTGGCGGCGCAGGTGACGCCGAGGCACTGGTTGACGCAGGACCCGGCCTCGCAGGCGCCGGTTACGCAGGACCTTCCATCGATCGCCGCCGGGTTCGTGCAGGCGCCCGTGTGGACGTTGCACGTGCCGGCGACGTGGCACTCGTCCGCGGCCGTGCAGGTGACGCCGATGCACAGGTTCGTGCAGGTTCCGGACTCGCAGGCGCCGGTGGCGCAGGACGTCCCGTCGATCGCCGCGGGGTTCGTGCAGGCGCCGCTGTGGATGTTGCAGGTCCCCGCGACGTGGCACGAATCGGTGGCGGCGCAGGTGACGCCGATGCACTGGTCGATGCAGGACCCGGACTCGCAGGCCCCGGTTCCGCAGGACCTTCCATCGACGGCCGGCGGGTTCGTGCAGACGCCCGTGTGGACGTTGCACGTGCCGGCGACATGGCACGCGTCCGCGGCCGTGCAGGTGACGCCGATGCACAAGTCGGTGCAGGTTCCGGACTCGCAGGCGCCGGTGGCGCAGGACGTCCCGTCGATCGCCGGCGGGGTCGTGCAGACGCCCGTGTGGATGTTGCAGGTGCCCGCCACGTGGCAGTCGTCGGTGGCGGCGCAGGTGACGCCGGTGCACTGGGCGGTGCAACTGCCGCTTGCGCACGCGCCGGTCGGGCAGACGGTCCCGTCGGTCGCGGACGGGTTCGTGCAGGCGCCCGTGTGGATGTCGCAGGTGCCGATCACGTGGCACTCGTCCGCGGCCGTGCAGGTGACGCCGCCGCACTGGCCGGTGCAACTGCCGCTTTCGCACGCGCCGGTGGTGCACCAGGTCCCGTCGTGCGCCGACGGGTTCGTGCAGGAACCCGTGTGGATGTCGCAGGCGCCCGCCACGTGGCACTCGTCGGCGGCGGTACAGGTGACGCCGGTGCACAGGTCCTTGCAGGCTCCGGACTCGCACGCGCCCGTGGCGCACGACGTCCCGTCGGTGGCGTGCGGGTTCGTGCAGGCGCCGCTGTGGATGTCGCAGGTGCCGATCACGTGGCACTCGTCCGCGGCGCTGCAGGTGACGCCGCCGCACTGGCCGGTGCAGCTTCCGCGATCGCACGCGCCGGTGGTGCACCAGGTCCCGTCGGTCGCCGCCGGGTTCGTGCAGGCGCCCGTGTGGACGTCGCAGCCACCGGCCACGTGGCACTCGTCGGCGGCGTCGCAGGTGACGCCGGCGCAGAGGTCGTTGCAGGCGCCGGACTCGCACGCGCCCGTGGCGCAGGACGTCCCGTCGATGGCGCGCGGGTTGCTGCAGGCGCCGGTGTGGATGTCGCAGGTGCCAGCCACGTGGCACTCGTCTGCGGCGGCGCAGGTGACGCCGTTGCACTGGTTGGTGCAGGTGCCGGACGCGCACGCGCCCGTTTCGCAGGACGTCCCGTCGAGTGCCGGCGGGTTCCCGCAGACGCCCGTGTGGACGTCGCAGATGCCGGCGACGTGGCACTCGTCTGCGGCGGCGCAGGTGACGCTGACGCACTGGTCGATGCAGGCGCCGGACTCGCACGCGCCGGTCGCGCAGTGGGTCCCGTCCAGCTCGGCGGGGGTGGTGCAGCCGCCGGCCCGGGCGTCGCACGTCCCGTCCGCATGGCAGTCGTCCACCGCCTTGCAGGCCACCGGCGTGCCCGGGGCGCACTCGGACCTCGTCCGGCCTGCCACGCAATGGTCGCCTTCGGTGCAGGGATCGCCGTCCTCGCAGCCGACGTCCAGCAGCGGCTGGATCGCGCAGCGACCGTCCACGCAGGTGGCCGGGTTGCACGTGTCCTCGCCGTCCGCGATCAACCTGCCGAGGCAGTCGTCATCGACCCGGCAGCACCCGTCGTCGTCGGCCGGGCAGGCGTCGTTGGCGATTGGCAGGTCGCCGGGGAACGTGGCCTCGCCGGTGTCGGCGTCCTCGGGAAGGTCCGCGTCGGGGGCGGCTTCGGGAGCCGCGTCGGTTGCGCGGGCGTCGTCCGGAACGTCCTGGGGCAGCGTGTCGCCGGCCGGGTCGGGGCCGGTGTCGGGGGCGTCGGCCGGTTCCTCGACGTCCTCGGAACGTGCGACGTCGCGGTCCGCGACGGCATCGGTGATCTCGACGACGTCGGGCGCGACGAGGTCCTGGTGGCTGTCGGGCTGGCCCTGGGCGTCATCCCTCGACAGGTCGTTGGCCTTGTTTCCCGACTGGGCGCATGCCCCCAGCCCCGACAGGACGGCCAGCATCGCCAGCAGCGCGAACAGCGCGAACAGCGCAGGCACCCTCCGCGCGGTTTCGCCGGTCCGCGCGGCTTCGCCAGTCCGCGCGGCCTCGCCGGTCCCGGCGGATGCATGCCGTGGAATCGTCGGTATCGACGGGGACGTCCAGGGGCGGCTCATGGAGACTCCTGCCGATCGAAGGGGAGAGCCGCCCGCTAGGATAGTGCGGCGAGGCCGCTCGGACAATGGAATCTGCGAGCGTTCGCAACTTCCGGGGCCGCGGCCCGGGACCCCGGCAGCCCAGGAGATGAAAACTGTGCCGAACATCGATAGATCCGCAGATCCGCCGCGGACGAGTTGACGCGGAGTATCGCTGGCGATACAGTCAATGGAGGACGGGATGGCGCCCACGGTCGTTCGTGATGGCGAGTTCACCTTCGTGGTTCACCCGCACGAACTGCCCTTCGAGCCGCCTCACGTCCACGTGGAGTTCGGGGATGACGAAGTGCGCATCGACTTGGACACGCGATCCTTCATGGAGGAACCCCCAGCCGGGAAACGCCGGAAGCTTCTGCAGTCGTTCCGGAGGCATTACTGGGAAATCCGTGCCTGATGGACGAGGGTCCGCCAACGGTAGCGGAGGTTGAGATGTCATCGAACGCGTTCGTCCTGGTCCAGAACGCCGAACGAATCATCGCCAGGGCCCGCCTGGTGGGCCGGGCGCTCGAGGTGCACTTCGCCGACGGGGCGCATGGCATCCTTCCGGCCGACGTGGTGCAAGGCAGGCACCGCCTTCCGCCCTCCGAGCTCGCCATTCCCACTCCCTACAAAGTCGTGCTTCGCTTTGGCCGGTCCACCACCGAAACCTTCCCATGGGACTACCTGCGTGGATTCTGCGACCCCGACTACGAACGTCGCGCCCGGGCGTCTGCCGACAAGGGCAGGCGGGTGCTCGGCCAGCGGATCCGCGAATTGCGCCGCGCGCGTGCCGCCACCCAGGCAGGCCTGGCCGCGGCTGCCGGGATCGGGCGCGTCACGCTGGCCCGCATCGAGGCGGGCATCCAGTCCCCCAACCTTGCGACCCTGGAGGCCCTGGCCCGCGGGCTGAAGGTCGACTTCGCTGACCTGCTCAGCCCGGAGGGTTGAACGCTCGGTCCGCGTTCTTCATCAGGCCCAGCATCCGTCCGCGTTCGTCCGGCGCTGTCCCGGGCCCTTCCGGGAATGAGCGTGATCAGCGGACGGTGGTGACGGGCAGCCTGTCCACGTGCGGTAGCAGGGCGACGGTCCTGCGAAGGTTCCGGGCCGCAATCACCCGAAAGGATTCCGAAGCGCGCGAGTCTTCCGCCAGTCGGCCCCAGAACTCCGTCGCCGCGTCCAGCGCGGAACGCGCGACGTCCGCGACCTCGGGGCCGAGGATCGGCAGGGCGTGGTCCTCGCGGGGAAGTTCGCCTTGCCGTGGATGGTAGTGCATCGTGACCATGTCGTAGACGGGCGCCAGCGCCATCACGCGCATGCCGTCCAGCAGGAAGGCCAGGCGGGAGGGACTCGCCGGGCCTCCACGGGCCAGCAGGGACATGAGGCGCTCCCGAAGGTGCGCTCTGGGGTCGTTCGTCTTCATGCGGGCATGAATGGAATACCGACTGGAGAAATGCAAGCCCAATCAATGGATTGAACCAATCACTCGGGTTCAGGTGAATGGAAAGGAATCCTCTTGTGGCGTGTCGGTTCAGGACCGAGGCCGGTTCGCCCGCGTGATCACGGGCAGGCGACCGCGTCGTCTTCCAGCCGCACGTTCCGCAGGTCGATGTAGTCCGCGGCACCGCACCCGCCGCCGCGCGAGATCCGGACCTGCTCCGCCCGGCCGCGCGTGGCGGCCGCGACGCAGGTCGTCACGGACTTCCAGGCCGGGGAATCGTAGTTCCGGTAGTCGACCGTCTGGGTGTTGTTCAGCACGATGAAGTTGTACCCGCCCGACTGGGTCCCGCTGGTCCGGTAGTCGAACTTGAACGCCGGGTGGGCCATCGTCGTGGTCAGCGGCGTCGACAGCCAGTTGGACATGCAGATGATTTCGCAGGCGCTGGGGTCCTTGGTCACCTTCACGTACGTGACGCCGTCCTCGCTCGCGTAGTTGATCAGGCCCGTTCCGGTCCCGCAGGGGGCCCACCCGAAATTGCCGCTCATGTCGCCGTTCAGCACGGTCCCGATGGCGGGGCAGGTGTGGTCGTCGACGACGTCGATGCGGGCGTTGTCGAACTGGGTGGTCCAGGTCGTCTGGGAGCCGCCGGCGTCGCCCAGCGAGTAGACCACGTCGGTGCCGTACGCGGACTCGCCCAGGCAGGACGAGGAGGTGGTCCAGGTGCCGGTGGTCGTGCCGTACCCGTAGAACGCGATCTGGTCCCCCGTCCGGAGCACCGGGGTCGGTCCGATCGGCATCATCATGCAATCGGGGGCGTTGGGAGGGCTGCAGACCGACATGGCGTCGAAGCTGCCGCGCAGGCGCAGGGACTTCGGCAGCACCGTCAGGGTCTGGGACAGCGCCGCGCCTGCCACGCCGCCGGGCACGGTCCCGATGCCCGGGTTGCCGTTCCCGGCCGCCGAGGGCGAAACGACCGCGCCGCCGGTGGTGTCCCAGGCGGCCGGGTTCTGGAACACTCCGTCCTTCAGCCCGCCGCACAGCCCGCTTTCGCACAGCGTGTCGACGGCGAAGCTGGCCAGCGCCAGCTGGCAGCCGTCGGTCACCGTGACCGTGAAGTTCAGGTGCTCGTCCCCGGCCTGGGGCGCGAACGTGAACACCCCGCTGGTCCCGCCGGTGAAGGTCCCGCCGGGTCCGGCGATCGAGATCGTGAGGACGTCGTCATCGACATCGGTGACCGCGATCGTGACCGTCGCGGTCTGGCCCACCTGCACGGTTTCTGGATCGACGCTGATGCCCGAGATCACCGGCGCGTGGTTGCCGGTGCACGCCGGCGCGACCGCGTTGCAGACATAGACCGGGTCCGCGTCACCCACCTGGATCTTCACGCCCCCGGCCACGCAGTTTTCGCCCTTCGGCTCCGGGGTCGTGACAGCATTTTCGCCGTTGGTGCCGTTGATGCCGTCCAGGCCGTTGGTCCCGTTGGTCCCGTTGGTGCCGTTGGTCCCGTTGCAGACGTAGGCCGCGGTGCCGTCGCCGACCTGGATCTTCAGGCCGCCCTTCGGGCAGTTCTGGCCCTCCGGCTCGTAGGTCACGGCGGCGTCCTGGCCGTCGGTTCCCCGGGTCCCCGCGGTGCCGTTGGTGCCGTCCGTCCCGTTGCAGAGGTAGGTCGCTGCGCCGGTCCCCACCTGCACCTTCACGCCGCCGGCCGGGCAGTTCGCCCCTGCCCCCTCGGCCGTCACCGTGGCGCTCTGGCCATCGGTTCCCGCCGCCCCGTCGCCGCTGCTGCAGCCCAGCGCCAGGATCATCCCGCACAGCACCACCAGTCGCGTCCGGTTCATCTGCCCCTCCTGTTCGTTTCTGATGACCGGTCCTCCCCCTGCCGGGGGGGGCCGGTCACGCGCTCGTGTTGGACGGAGGATACCGCCGGTTGCAGGGAAGGGGCACGAAGGCTGCAGGGGAAACTCCCGAACGGGTTTGACCGGGACTGCAGGGATCATGGGCCGGCAGGCCCGATGCAGGTATGGATTTCGCGGATCGATACGTACTCGATGAAGCTCTACCTCCGGCTGGTGGCATTCGGAACACTCATCAAGAAGGGCCGGAAGCTGCTTCACGATCCGGACGTGACGAAACTGATGGCCCGGCGCGACCGGTTGACGGCGGATCTGCGGCGGTGGTTCGGGGAACAGCGTCTCGCAAGACGATCCGGAAGCACGGCGGTCGCGCAGTAGATCCGGTCCCGCTTCGCCCCGGTGGTCTGCGCCACGATGCCCGCCTGCTCCAGGCGGTCCACGACCCGCTGGGCGGTCGTGAACGCTACGCCCTTCCGGAACGGCCAGTTGGAACAGTCGCCGACCTGGACCGATAGATCCGCGGTGCACGAGTTGTCGTGAAGCGCCGGAATCGGGCGCGTCACTGTCGCCGGCAAGCCCAGTCAGACGACTTTGAGGCGTCAATAGAACGTTGTCATTTCGCCCCGAACCGTCGCGGCCCTTCCCGCCGCGACGATCCGGGGCTTGCCCTACGCGGCGTGCTGGTCCTGCGGCACCGCCTGCGGCTTCCCCACCCCCGGCGGTTCCGGTTCCGCCACCGCGTGGTCCTTCGGGGCCACGTTCGGGAAGAACGGCCGCGCGGCGGCGGTGTCGTCCAGGCGGACGATCGCCTGGTGCCGGGCCATGCAGTACACCTTCCGGAAGGTGCGGGCCTCGGTGGCCAGGGCCTCGACCGCCGTGCGCTCGTTGCCGGCGGCCTGCGTGCAGGCCTCGATGGCCGCCTTCCTGGCCACCAGGGCGTCCGCCAGCGCCTTGGCCATCGGGGCGTTGTTCGGGTCCGCCTCCATCTTCCTGGCCAGGGCCCCCAGCGCCACTTCGCGCTGGGCGATGGTGCCGGTCACCAACCCCTTCAGGTCATCGGGGAACAGCGCGCGGTAGGCCGCGTCCCCCTTGATGCCCTTGCAGCCCACCAGCGCCTGGTGCTGCGCGACGCGGATGGCATCGGTCACGGCCTGGTCCGCTTCCTCCATCGCGCCCCGCTTCAGCCAGCGGGCATCCGCGGCGGCCTTCCGCGCCTCCCTCGCGGCCACCAGGCGTTCGGTCGCCTGGACCACCCCCGGCGCCAGGTCGGCCAGTTCGGCCTTCCCCCCCAGCTTCTCGGCGCTGCGCCGTCCCAGCGCCACCAGCACGTCGATCAGTTTCGTCGAACCCGTGATGCGAGTTGCCATGATGAACCTCCGAATCAAGGAGCCTCGAACGCCGCGCCCGCGGTGTTCATGGGGGGTACAGACGGAGCCCGAACGATTTCGGTTCAACGGGGGGTAAAAAAAGTTATCGCGACGCAGATCGGACCTATTGAAGTGCGTTGAACCGAAGGGTTGCAAACGATCGGGGACCCTCGATCACCTGCAAGGAGACCCGATCCAGACCGATCCGTCGTTCTTCGAGGTTGTCGAAAAAGGATCCGCGTTCCTGGGGAATGTTTGATCGGCAGTGAAGAATGGTTCCTGCGTCCAGTGACGGGGTTTGATCGGGGGATCACATTCCGTCTATGGACGCCGGCAGCGCCTTCGGGGCCGGATCGAAGGATGTCCACGTACGTGAGTGTCCTTCGATCGCGTCGATCGAAGGCCATCGACGCACGTCGGAGTCCTTCCAGAGTGCCCATCAAAGGGCGCCGCAGCACGTCGGCGTCCTTCTTCGCCCCTGCAAGAACTCCCCCCGCGTCCGCCCATGCTATCCTCCCGCCATGCAATGCCCCTTCTGCCAGCCGGACCCCGCGCGCATCGTGGCCCGGAACGCCCTCGCCCTCGCCATCACCGACGGCTTCCCCGTCAACCCCGGCCACACCTTGTTCATCCCGGTGCGCCACGTCGCCTCGTGGTTCGACGCGACGCCCGCGGAACAGACCGCCCTCTTCGACCTGCTGGCCGAGGTCCGGGCCCACCTGGACGCGACGCTGCATCCGGCGGGCTACAACATCGGAATCAACGTGGGCGAGGCGGCGGGCCAGACGGTCATGCACCTGCACGTGCACCTGATCCCGCGGTTCGACGGCGACGTCGACGACCCCCGCGGAGGCGTCCGGTTCGTGATCCCGTCCCGCGGGAACTACCGCCGTCCCGGCCACGTCCCGCAACCCAGGGAGTAGCGTCGTGTCGACCCGGCCCCCGCACGACCTGATCGCCTTCGCCGAGCGGCTGATGTCCCTGCTGGACCAGGGCCAGTTCGTGGCTACCTACAAGTACGCGGTGCTGCTGGGCCTGATGGACCTGTGCCTGGAAGCGACCGATCGGCACGGGCAGGCTCCGCAGTCGGTCACGACCCGCGAGCTGGCCCGGAAGGTCATCGAGCTGTACTGGCCGCACACCCAGGACTTCGACCGCGATTCGGCGGCGCGGGTGCTGCGGCAGAACAGCGGTCGCCAGGCCCGGATCCTGTCGGACATCGGCGCGTTCCGCGGGCGCCTGCCCGACCCGTCGGTGACGCTGGACCGGGCCCGCCTGTTCGATTCCGCCGGGTACGGTCGCCTGCTGGACGACGTCGAATGGACCCTGATCCTGATGCCGCTGCCCCGCCTGCAGGTCGTGGGCGGCCTCTCGGATCCGTTCGTGTACGACATCGCCTGGGACCTGGGCATCGAGCGGCGCCGCGCCGACGTCCGCCGCTACCAGCGCGGCGAAGCCAGCGACTTCGACAACCTCATCCGGTTCCTGCCCGGCGTCGGCGACCACCTGGTCCGCCTGAACGGACTGCTGCGCCCCCTGATCTACCGTGGCTGGGCCGCCATGGTCGCCCGCTTCAACGGCCTCCCCGAATCCGAACTGGAGTCCTTCCTGTTCGGAATCGACCGCACCGCCCTGGCCTCGGTCCGCCCCGCATTGACGGACCTTCAGCACGACCAATGCTTCTACTGCGGCGCCCGCCTCGGCCCAGCCGCGGAGGTGGACCACTTCATCCCGTGGGCGCGGCGCCCGGACAATGGGATCCACAACCTGGTCGTCGCGGACAGGCGGTGCAATTGGGCGAAGCGGGATTTCCTGGCGGCGCCGGGGCACGTGGCGAATTGGATGGAACGGAACCGTGGTCGGACCGCGGAACTGGACACGGTCGCCAGCCAACTCCGCTGGGAGTCCCACCTCGAGCGCACATTGGGCGCCGCGCGCGGGATCTACTTCCGGCTGGGGGAAGGGACGCGGTTGTGGCTGGCGAAGGATGAGTTCTTGAAGGTCGATGCGGCGCAGGTGCAGGCGGCACTTGCGTGACCGGGACAGTACCCGCACGTGGCAAGGCCCAAATCGTTCTCTCCGTGTCTGGACGCAGGCCGAAAAAGTGTTAGCCTGGCGCCGCTCCGGAGGACGAACACATGGCAGAGCCAGTTTGGGCCAGCAGTAATGCCGCCTGGTATTCCGCGTCGAGAATGCAGTTCCTGGCTACGCCGACAAAGCAGATCGCGTACGAACTGGCCGGCCGGGCGGCCGATGAGAGCCTGGAGATCGAACGAGAGCAGGCCCAGGAATGGACCCGAAGCGTCAATCTCCTCCAAGTTAACCTGGAAGCCAAGATTCCACTCCTTCGGAGGGCGCTGGAGGAGCCGGGTTGTGACGCCATCCACGACGTGATTCTCGAATTCGACTTCCGGCGGCGGGGGCTCCGCATGGACTGCCTCCTGCTGGCGGAGGGAGCCCTGTTTGTCATCGAATTCAAGCGGTCGCGCATTGGGCGCGCCGACCGGGACCAGGTGATGAACTATGCAGTCAACCTGATCGAATTCCACCGGGTTACGCGTGAATGGTGCGACGACAGGGGAGCGATCCTCGTTCCGGTGCTCGCGTTGACCGAAGGAAAGGCCCACAGGCCCGTGACCTGGCCGGACCTCGCGGGACACAGTTGGCCCTCCATCGCGCGGAAGCCTTTGGAGTGTGACGGGGACACTCTGAGGGACGCCCTCCTGGTCGGGCTCGCGAATCGTCGGGCTTACGAGCCGATTCCAAGTGAACTCTGGCTTCAATCCCCGTTTCAGCCTTCGTCGTCGATCCTCGATGCGACGCTCTCCCTGTACGGAAACCATGATGTCGTAGCGATCCAGGACCACGCGGCACCTAAGGCCGCCATTGAGGCCAGCACGATCGAGATCCAGGACCACATCCATGCGGCGCTGGCCGAAGGGGCCTACCACGTTGTCTTCCTTTCGGGCGCCCCCGGTGCGGGCAAGACCCTGGTCGGCCTTGAACTGGTCATGAGGGGCAGTCATGCGGCCGAGGCGGTCTTTGTCACCGGCAACGCCCCTCTGGTCGAGGTGCTGAACAAGGCCCTCATGACCTCCTACCGTTCCCAGGCGCAGCGGGCGGATTCGTGGTCGCTGACAGGCTATCGCCGCAAGGACGAGGGCTTCGTGGCTGGAGCGGCGACATACAAGATCGTCAAGGCGCACAACTTCCTGGGAAAGCGCGGCCAAGCCCACGGCCAGCAGGACGGCCGCGTCCTGGTTTTTGACGAGGCGCAGCGCACTTACGAGCAGGGGCGTATAGTCCTGGGCCAGAAACTGGCGGACCACGAAGCCGATCTCATCCTCGCGGTGCAGCGCCAGTCGTATCCCGAGGGTGGGGCCGTTGTCGTCGCGCTGATCGGTCACAACCAGGCCATCAACCGAGGCGAGCGGGGCATCAGAGCGTGGCTCGAGGCCGCGGACCGTCATGGGTGGACGTTCTCAATTGGAGACGAGACGCTGGCCCTGGCCGAGTTCCAGGATCGTGACCACTGGGCGGCGCACCCTGGCCGACGGCCGCTGGAACACGGCCACCTTCGTCAGTCAATGCGCTATTACCGCAATGCGGCAGTGGAAGACTGGGGCAGCCAGGTACTTGAGGGACGTTCGTCAACTGCCCATGCTCTGGCCCAGGAGATGGATGGGCACGGTAACTCGGTTTGGCTGACGCGGGATCTCGGTGAGGCGCGAACTTGGGCGCGGGAGATTTCCGTCGGCGGCCAGCGCTGCGGGATCATTGCCTCGGGGCAGGCGAAACGTCTGGCGGCCGAGGGCCTGTTCGTCGATTTCAAACCTGACATTGCGACCTGGATGCTGGCGCCCAGCAGCGACGTCCGTTCTTCCAACTCCCTGGAAACGGTTCAGAACCAGTACCAGATCCAGGGGCTTGAACTCGACTATTGCATCGTGTGCTGGGACGCTGACCTTCGCATCGAGAGGGGCCGGTGGGCGGCGTACAAGCTCTCGGGTTCCGATTGGCAGAAGGATGGACTGCTGCCCGTGGCCAAGAACGGGTATCGGGTCATCCTCACGCGCGCTCGTAAGGGCATGGTCATCTTCGTGCCGACCGGCGATTGCTCGGGCGAGGACGCGACTCGCGACAGGGCGTTCTACGATAGGATTTTCGAGTTTCTGGTCGCGTGCGGGGCCAAGCCTCTGGTGCCAGGGAAGGACGTTGGCGACGCACGGACTCCTGATAAGAATTGGAGTGTTCCACCCGTGGACGTCGTGTGAAACTCCATCCTTGCATCCGGGCCACGCCACCCACGCTCGTGAGGGAGGACCTATGCCGCAATGGACACCCCACGACCTCGCCGATCTCGCAGCCGCCAAGCGCCTCCTCGAGAACCCCGGCCTCGCCGCGCGCTTGACCTCCCTTCTGGGCACGCCGCTCGAACGCGGATTCAAACTCCTCCCCGCGAACTGGAACGCCAAAATCCAATCAGCCACCCACCGGGCCCTCGAAACCGCCCTGCACGTCGCGCTCGGCACGCTGGCTGACCCGCCCCCGCCCACGCCCGCGCCCCGCTCCCCCACCAACCGCCTGCACAAGGGCCTGGTCGCGGCCACCGGGGCCGGGGGAGGCGCCTTCGGGCTGGCGGCCCTGGCTGTCGAGCTGCCGATCTCTACCACGATCATGCTGCGCTCGATCGCGGACGTCGCCCGCAGCCAGGGCGAGGACCTCGCTTCGATTCCCGGGAAGCTGGCGTGCCTGGAGGTCTTCGCGCTGGGGGGCCGGTCCCCGCGGGACGACGCCTCCGAAAGCGGCTATTTCCTGGTCCGGGCGGCCCTGGCGAAGGCGATCGGGGAGGCGACGGAGCACATCGCCGCGCGGGGTGCCGCCCGGGAGTCCGCACCCGCGCTGGTCCGGCTGATATCGGTCATCGCGGCCCGCTTCGGGGTGGTGGTGTCGGAAAAGGCGGCGGCCGTCGCGGTGCCGGTCCTGGGGGCGGCCGGCGGCGCCGCGATCAACGTGCTGTTCCTGGACCACTTCCAGAAGATGGCCCAGGGCCACTTCACCGTCCGAAGGCTGGAACGGACGCACGGCGGGCCGGCGGTGAAGGCGGCCTACCTGGGATTGCGGGGGTGAATCGGATTGCACGAAACCAAACCATGGGTTTGGGACCGTGACGGTTTGCGCTGCATCGTGATATCACCTACGATACCAGCATGACACGCGTCGTCCTGGATACGAACGTGCTCGTTGCGGCGATTCGCAGCCGAAGGGGAGCGTCCTTTGCCTTGTTGAGCCTCGTCGGGCAGGGGCGATTCCAGTTCGTCCTGTCGGTGCCGTTGGTGCTGGAGTACGAGGACGCGATGAAGCGAACCGTCAATCGCTTGGGCCTGCGGCATGCGGACGTCGATGACCTGCTGGACTACCTCTGCCAGGTTGGGGAACACCGGGAGGTGTTCTTCCTCTGGCGGCCGACGCTCCGGGACCCGAAGGACGACATGGTGCTGGAACTGGCTGTCGAGGCGGGTTGCGATGCCATCGTGACCCACAACACGAAGGATTTCGATGGAATCGAACGGTTCGGCATCAGGAATGTCCGGCCGTCCGAGTTCCTTGCGTCGTTGGAGGTGAAGCCATGAGCGCAGTCAGCCTCAGGATCTCGGATTCCATCCACAGGCGCGTTCGGGAAATGGCGCAACTGGAGGGCGTCTCGATCAACCAACTGATTACCAGCGCGCTGGTCGAAAAACTCTCCTCCCTTCGCGCCGAGGAGTACCTGGCGCAGCGTGCCGCCCGCTGCAGCCGTGCGAAGTTCGATGCGGTGCTGGCGAAGGTGCGCGACGCGGCGCCAGTGAAAGGTGATGAACTGGCTGCCAATGTTCCTCCCAAGGCCGAGGCGAAAGCGGCCCGTCGGACCGACCGCTGACTCCGGGGGCGCTCGTCGGGCAACCAGGCGAGAGGTGAATGCCTATGGCGAAGAACAGCAGTTCCAGTGAACCCGACATGCGACCCGAGTACGACTTCGCGGGTGGCGTCCGCGGCAAGTATGCTGTCCGGTACGCCGAAGGCACCAACATCGTCGTCATCGATCCCGACCTGGCAGAGATCTTCCCCGATTCCAAGTCCGTCAATGCTGCCCTCCGCCTCCTCGCCGAACTGGCCAGGAAGCAGGTACGCAAGACCCCCCGGCGCGTGCCCCCGAAGTAGGAACCGGCCGAACTTCCGCTCCATCAATGCACGCCTTGGCGCGTCAGATTGGTGTCGGTAGCGGATTCCACTCCCGCGAGGTAGGTTGCGTAGGTCACGCCGCCTCGTCCCCAGCCCAGCCTGCGGGAGCGCCGGCTCACCGATTGCGGGTCTGAGCGGCAACAGGTAAAATCCAGCCTGGAGGTTGTTCCTATGGTTGTAGAGATTGACCGTGAGACCGATGGCCGATGGATTGCCGAGATTCCTGACCTTCCCGGCGTCATTGTATACGGCCAGTCTCGGGATGAGGCGATTGCGAGGGCCGAGGCATTGGCCCTTCGGGTGATGGCCGATCGCCTGGACCACGGCGAGTCCATTCCTGAACTCAAAGAAGTGTTTGCCATCGCATCATGAGCCAGTGGCCCTCCCGCAGAGCACGAGTCGTCCTTGCCGCCCTTCTACGGATCGGGTGGTCGCTCAGGAGGCAGTCGGGGACATCCCACAAGGTGCTGAGTCGTGAGGGGTGGCCAGACTACGTCTTCGCTTTTCATGATGGCGACGAGATCGGCCCCGTCATGATCGCACGCATCGCCCGCCGAACAGGTCTCCAAGTCCAAGATCTCTAGGCAGGAATCCGCCGCCTACCGCCCGCCCCCGGCCGCTCCCCCGCCGACCAGCGCTTCCCGCAACTGCTCCAGCGAGTAGGGCTTGGGCAGCACCGCGTCGAAGCCGTGGCCGCGGAAGCCGGCCATCAGGGCGTCTTCCGTGTAGCCGCTGGACGCGATCAGGCGGACGTCCGGATCGACCCGCCGCAGTTCCTCGGCGGCCCTGGCGCCTCCGGGACCGCCGGGCACCGTCAGGTCCAGCACGATGGCCGCGAAAGGGCGGCCGGCCGCGCGGGCTTCCTTGTGGCGGGAAACGGCCTCGGCGCCGTCACAGCAGGTTTCGACGTCGCAGCCCAGCGAGGCCAGCATGTCCGTGGCGACCTGGCGGACCACGGGCTCATCGTCCATGACCAGGACGCGCCGGTACGTCGGCCTCGCGGAGGGGGTTGGGATTCGCGCGGGGGCGGGGGCCCCATGGGCCCGGGGGAGGTCCACGCGGAACGCGGCGCCGGCTCCGGGACGGGATTCCAGGCCGATGACGCCGCCGTGGCGCTGGACGATCGATTCGGCGATCGCCAGACCCAGGCCGGTGCCGGTGGGGCGGGTCGTGAAGAACGGATCGAAGATCCGGGACTGCAGTTCGGGCGGGATGCCCGGACCGTCATCGCTGATGGTCAGCCGTACGCGATCCACGTCGTCCAGCAGGCCGGGCGCCTCGCCGACGGGACGGGCGCCCGCGGGCAGGTTGACCCCCGCGATCCGGACGGTGCCGCCTTCGGGTGTTGCCTGCATCGCGTTCAGGACCAGGTTCTGCACGACGCGGCTCAACTGGTCCGGGTCGGCATCGGCGCTCCACAGGTCGTCCGGCAGCGACACGTCCAGCCGGACCCGCGAACCGGAGGACACGAACGCGGCGGACTCCCGGACGACCGCCGCCAGCGACGTCGGCCGCCGGATGGGCGCGCCTCCGCGCGAAAAGGTCAGCAGTTGCCGGGTCAACTGGTTGGCCCGTTCGCACGCCTCCGCGGCCGAGGCGAGGCGGCGCGCCGCCTCGGAACCGGCAGGGGCTTCCGCCAGCGTCAGTTCGATGTGCCCGGCCACGGCGGTCAGCAGGTTGTTGAAGTCGTGGGCGATTCCCCCCGCCAGAACCCCGACGGTGTCCAGGCGATGGGTCTTCAGCAGTTCGAGCATGGGCCGCTGGTCCTGGGCCACGAGGGCCAGTCCGACCTCCTCGCCCGCGCGGTCGCGCACGGCCGCCCCGCCGATCAGCACGGGAACCTCGATGCCATCCCGGGTGCGCAGCGCGATTTCGACGGCGGTCACGGGGCCGGAGGCGGCGCGCACCTGGCCCAGAACGCGGTCCAGCGCGACGGGATCCACGGCCAGTTCGCCCAGCCGCCGTCCCCGGAGTTCCAGGGGCGCATGGCCCAGCAGCGTGGTCGAGCGGGCGTTGGCCAGGATGATCCGACCCTCGCCATCGACCAGCAGGAAGAGGTCCTGGATGCCCGACAGCAGCGTGTCCATTGCCACCGCAGGGGTCAGTTCCATCAGCCGGTACCTGAGGACTGCGATCCCGTAGCCTGTGGCCCAGAGCAGCGCGTAGATGTGGGGCAGGCGGGGAAGGGTCGGCTGCTCCCAGACCGCATTGAACGCCATGAACGCGGAATCCAGCAGGACGACCAGCGCGCCCGTCGTGAACACGAACAGGGCCTGGCTCCGCTCGCGCCGTGTGCGGGCGGTCCGCCACCACCAGCCCTGGGTCGCGACCGTCGTGACCAGGTACCCGACGATCATCACGGGCAGCCACCGGATGCCGCTGAGGTCCCACGCCCATCCCAGCGGGGTCAGGATCATCGCGTCCGGGGTGTTGGTCGGGTCCAGCAGCAGGAAAGGGAGCGCGACGGCGGCCGGGAGGTAGGGCGCGATGGTCCAACCCCACCTCGCGGGGAGCCGGTGCGACAGGGCCAGCGAAAAGTGCAGTTGCAGCGGCAGCACGACCGCCCACGTCAGCATCGCCACTTCGCTCCAGGCGTGGGCGGTCACCGCGTCGCGCGAGTCGATCAGCGCGGCCTGGGCCAGGCTGTGGATCGCCAGCAGCAGGGCGAGGGCCGAAAAACGATACGCGTGGGCGCTTCCTCGCCCCTGGGCCAGGCCGAAGGCCGCCATGACGGCGAACAGCGCCATGGCGATGACGGACAGGATGGCCAGCGGCAGCAAGGTCGGGTCCGGCGTTGGAGTACCGGGACGTTAGGCGTCGTGGAGGCGGATGTCAACGGCGCCGACGCGGGACCGATCGGCGCGGGTTTTCGCCCGTCATGAAGCCGCGGCCATCCTCGCCCCCGTTCCACTGTTCAAGCGCCCCGCCCGGTGGGGACGGTAGCAACCCGACGACCGGTTGGGAAGCCCGAAGGCATCGGCTGCGAAAATCGGATGGACGTGCGCACCGGAACGACGAGGCTCACTTCGGAGCGTTCGGGCACATGGCGTTCCACATCGACGGGTCATCGGCGCCGTAGGCCTCGGCATAGCTCATCGACATGTTCCCGCAGGTCTCGTCGCAGGACTGCTCGGCCGGGATGTTCGCGCAGACCTGGTTGATGGTGACCTTGTACACCATGCAGCCGTACTGCGGGCCGGCGGACTTGCACTTGCACATCCAGTCCTGGGTGGTCTGGCAGGCCTCCGACAGGTCCGATGCGCTGTAGGTCATGGTCACGGTGATGGTCGCCGGGCCCCCGCCGCCCTGGACCAGCAGGACCTTGCCGTTCGTCCACTTCTGGGCCACGTCCTTCAGTTCCACCTCGGACCCGTCGTAGCTGCCAATGCGGGCCTCGTCGGCGCTTTCCCCGTAGTTTTCGCCGAACACGAAGATCGACACCTGCCCCTTGGAGGTTTCGGCCTTGAACTTCGCCTTCAGCCCGACCAGGTGGGTGCCCGTCGGCATCTGGTCCTTGTTGACCCAGTCCGCCAGCAGGACTCGCGCGGACAGAGGCGCCACGTCCTTCAAGGTGACCGTGCAGACCGCGTCGGTTTCCGACACGGTGCAGTCCGACCCCTTCAGGTCGTAGGCCGACGGGAACAGCGACCGGGCCAGCATGTTGGCCTTCCCCGGGAACTCGGCGTCCGGTTCGTCGGGCCACACGTACCCGGCGGAGGTCCGGATGTAGGCGCGGTCGGCGACATAGGCGGCGTAGACCTCGTGGAACGGCGAGGGGAAGCCGATCGACCCGTTTTCCAGGGCGACCGCGTAGGGCTCCAGCGACTCGGCCGCGGAGGCGGGGGTGCCCACCGTCGCCGAGGCCAGCGCAACCAGGTACTGGCGCACCGTGTCCAGCCCGCCCATCCGAAGCAGGTACACGTAGAAGTCCTGGTTCTGGTAGGCCGCGCCGCTGTTCGCGGTGTCGAACCAGCCATGGGGCACCTCCAGGGTGGTCGCGGACGGGGACGGGCGCGGGATCACCTGCCCCTGTTCCAACTGGTACGCGACCTCGGTCGCCAGCCCCTCGTTGAAGCCGGTGCTGCTTTCGTAGCACCACACCACGCCGTTTTCGGTGATGTTGAAGCAGGTCCTGGGAATCTGGTACGCCTCGAAGATCGCATGGAACAGTTCGTGGGCCACGATCGAGTACCCGCCGCCATACGAATTGGTCGTCGGCTGCCGGACGTCCTCCACCGCCAGGTTGATGCGCCCCAGCTTGCGCGCGGCGTCGGCCGACTGGGTGTCCTCGGGTTGCTTGTAGTGGCTGCCCGTGGCGATCAGGTTCACGTGCCAGAACTGCATGTCCGAAGGCTCCAGCACGTTGTACAGCAGGGGCGACTTGAACCCGATGGCGGAATACTCCGACGCGGCCTGCTTCCCCCAGGCCAGCACGCTCCTGGCCTCCTCGTCGGACAGCGTCTGGCTGTCATAGTCGATCCGCCATTCCACCGTGGGCCACGCGCCGGACAGCGCGGAGGCCTTCGATGCGCGGACGGAGTACAGCAGGCCGTCCGTCGAGTGCAGGCGCTTGATGTTGGGGTTGAACGCCACCGAAAACGCGAAGGCCGGGGGAACGGCCAGCAGTTCGGCGACGAACTCGCCGGTGAGCGCGTCGTACGTCCCGTCGATCGGCACCACGATCCCGCGAATGGCCACCAGCAACTGGAGGCCGGGGTGATCCTCGGCGCCCGACGGCGGCGTGATCGGGATGCGGATTTCGACCGGGGCGGAGGGGTCGGCCGCCAGGTCGGACCGGGTCGCCCCGACGTCGAACCAGCCCGACACCTTGGTCCACCCGGAAGGCATCGACGGCGCGTTGGCGGCGGGGCGCAACCCCACGTCGGCTGTGGCGGAAAGGGTCCCGGCCGGGACCGTCACCGAGGGACCACCGACGATGGCCACCGTTCCTCCGGACACGCCGACCGGGCCCGACGACGCGTACGTGGTGACATCCACACCGGAGGTGCCATCGCCCGGTGTCCCCCCGTTCCCGCCGTTGCCCGCGCCGCTGTCGGAACAGGCCAGGCCCAGGGCCGCCAGGGCCACGGCCAGCCCCAGGATCATACGGGTCGTGTGCATGGGTTTCGCTCCGGTCGCAGTGATGGATCGCAGCATCCAGGGTCTGGAGCAGCCTGTCAATACGGGGGGTGACCGAACGAACCCGCCCCGTTCCGCGATCTACGGCTGTGCGCGCGCCCCATGGCGCCGCCCCCTCCTGATCCCCATGGTATAAACGTCCTGAACTGGAGGACCCCCCTTGTCGGACGCCTTCACCCCTGCCTGGCTGCGTGACGAGACGCGCGCGACTGCGATGTTGCCGCTGGCGTTCCGGGATCCGGAGCAGCGGCGGCAGGCGGTCGATGAGGCGGCACGGAGGCCCATCGATCCCGCGGTGCATGCGGCGATCGTCGCTCAGGAGGCGCGGAGGCCTCAGAGTCCGGCGCGGGCCAACGCATTGGCTCGGCTGGCCGAACCGGGAGCCATCGCCGTTGTCACCGGGCAGCAGGTGGGGTTGTGCCTCGGGCCGCTCTACACGCTGCACAAGGCGGCTGCTGCTGTTGCGACCGCGCGGGCGCTGGAGGCCCAGACCGGGCATCCCGCCGTGGCTGTGTTCTGGCTGCAGACCGAGGATGCCGATTTCGAGGAGGTTCGGACCGTCGCGCTGCCGGATTCGGAGACCGGTGCGGTGCGGCGGATACAGATTGCCGATGGACTGGGCCCTGACAAGGCGCGCGTGTCGCTGTCGGGGCGGCCCCTTGGTGCCGGGATGGACGCGGTGCTGGACGAACTCGCCGGTGCGCTGGGCGGACAACGCCACGCCGACGCGACCCTCGACCTGCTGCGACGCCACTACCGTCCGGAGGCGACCTTCGGGGACGCCTTTGCCGGGGTGATGGCCGAACTGTTCGCGGATGCGGGGCTGGTGCTGGTGGACCCGCGCGATCCTCAATTGGCCGCGCTGTCCGCGCCGATCCACGCCCACGCCCTCGCACATGTCCACGACATCGCTGCGGCGCTCACGGCCCGCTCCGCTGCCCTGGAAGCGGCGGGGTTCAAGGTGCAGGTTCCCATTCGCGACGGGGCGGCGCTGTCGTGCTTCCATCCCGCAGGACCCGACGGACCGCGGTATCGCCTGGTCCCCGACGCCGACGGCGATGGCTGGACGCTGTCTGGCACCGACGGCCACATCGACGCGCAAACCTTGCAAACCGCGCTCGCGACCTCGCCGCGCTCGTTCTCGACCACGGCGCTGCTGCGGCCCATCCTGCAGGACATGCTGCTACCGACGGCCGCGTATCATGGTGGCCCTGGCGAACTGGCCTACTTCGCGCAACTACCGCCGCTGTACGAAATCTTCCAACGGCCGATGCCGCTGGTGATCCCGCGCGCCCGCTTCCTGATCGTCGGGCCGCCCGCCCGCCGCCTGTCCGAGCAACTGGGCATCGCGCCTCTGGACGCCGGTGCGCCGCGGGAAGCCCTCCTGTCCCGACTGGCCGCCCGCGACGGGGACGCTTCTGCCGACCCCGACGCGACGCTGGCGCCCGTCCGCGACGCCCTCGCAATCGCGCTGGCCGACCTCCGCCAGGCCGCGGCCGCCGACCCGGGATTCGATCGCATCGCCCGCAAGGCAGAAGAGTCCATCGAGCAGCAACTGGCCCGGCTGGCCCAGCGAGTCCTCCATGTCGCCGCCGAGGCCGACACCGTCCGCGTGGGACGCCTGGACCGCCTGCGAAACCTGTGCTGGCCCCAGGACACCCCCCAGGAGCGCGTCTACGGTTTTCCCGCGTTCGCCGCACAGCACGGCCCTCAGGCGCTGGTGGCCGCGCTCGTCGATGCCGTCATCCCGTATCATCCGGATGTCGTCGAGGTGGACCTGCCGTGACGGACCAGCCCCTTCGGATCGCCATCGTCTGCTACTCGACCTACGGGGGCAGCGGTGTGATCGCCGCCGAGATCGGCATGGGCATGGCCCGCCGCGGGCACCAGGTGCACTTCATCGGCACCGATCCGCCGCGCCGCTTCACGCCGATGCCGGGGGCCGCGTTCCACCGGGTCGAGGTGCGCGACTACCCCGTGTTCCATTACCCGCTCTATACGGAGGCCCTGGCCTCGAAGATGGTCCAGGTGGCGACGGCCGAGAGCCTGGACATCCTGCACGTCCATTACGCGGCGCCCCACGCGACCAGCGCCTTCCTGGCGGCGGCGGTGCTGGGCCCGCGAAGCCCGGGTGTCGTGACGACGCTGCACGGCACGGACATCACAATCATCGGCGCCGACCCCACCTACACGCCGGTCACGCGCCTGTCGGTGGAACGGTCCGACGCGGTGACGGTGCCGTCGCGCTTCCTGGCCGACGCCACCCGCGCGGTGCTGGACCTGCCGGCGCTGGACATCGAGGTGATCCCGAACTTCGTGGACTGCGACCGGTTCGTGCCGCCCGCGGAACGCCGGTCCGGGCGCATCCGGAACCTGTTCCAGCGGTTCGGCGGCCCGGTGGACGAGGCGGTCGCGGGCGCGCCGACGCTGGTGCACGTGTCGAACTTCCGCCCGGTGAAGCGGGTCCAGGACGTGCTGGCGGTGTACGAGCGCGTCAACGCGGCGCTGCCCTGCCGGCTGCTGATGATCGGGGACGGGCCGGACCGCGCGGGTGTCGAGGAGCGCGTGCGGGCGCAAGGCCTGGAACCCCGCGTGCGCTTCCTGGGGGGCCAGGACGATCTGGTGCCCCTGCTGCAGGACTGCGACGTGTTCCTGCTGCCCAGCGAAACGGAAAGCTTCGGCGTGGCCGCGCTGGAGGCGATGGCCTGCGGCGTGCCGGTGGTGGCCTCCGACGTGGGCGGGCTGCCCGAAATGGTCGATGACGGCGGCAGCGGCCACCTGCTGC
The DNA here is from genome assembly GCA_903857665.1 of uncultured Myxococcales bacterium. GTDB lineage: Bacteria > Myxococcota_A > UBA9042 > DTJE01 > DTJE01 > CAIZWN01. The sequence goes on along the minus strand of CAIOFV010000061.1, from coordinate 169,701 downwards.
CCTGCGGGGACGTGGACGGCATGGCGTGCGCGGTGCGGTCGTTGCTGGAAACGCCCGGGCGCCGGGACCAGGCCGGGCGGCAGGCGAGGGCACGGGCGGTCGGGCACTTCCAGGACGGGCCGCTGCTGGATGCGTACGAGGCGTGCTACCGGCGGGTGCTGATGATGCGGGACGGACGCGCGACCTGACGAGGAACCTTGATCGCGGCCGCTACTTCTTCGGCCACTCCTTCAGCGCCTTTTCGACCTGGTCCTTGTAGAAGAACATCTTGTCCTTCAGGCCCAGTTCGTGGGCCTTCTGCGCCAGCGCGTAGGCCGCCTTGTGGTCCTTCCTGTCGGCCAGCAAGCCGGCCTTGATCCAGACGTTGTACCAGGTCTCCTGCACGCCGATGGACGCGTCGATCAACTGCATCGCGCGTGCCGGGTCCTTCAGCGTTTCGGCGGTGTAGCGGGCCGCGTTGGCCAGCGGGCGCCAGGCCGCGCCGACGTAGCCTTCGATGTCCGACTTCGCCAGCGCCGTCGTGGCGACCGCGATGGGCAGCGACACCCGGGTCTTGTCCCATTCCAGGTCCAGGCGCACGCCGTCGTCGGCGGCATCGGCGAACAGGTAGGCCAGTCGCTCGCGCGGCGGAACGGCGGTGGGCTTCACCTCGGTGCGCAGGACGTCCAGCTTCGGGTCGTAGGCGCCCTCCGACGCGGTGGCGTTGGTGTTGACGATCAGCGTCCAGGACGCCTCGTTCGGGATCGCGAAGATCGAGTACGACCCGGCCTTCACGACGGTCCCGGCGATCGTCACGTCGCGGGTCACGGTCAGTTTTGTGGCGGCGTTGGCGCCGGCTCGCCACAGCTTTCCCCAGGGCAGCAGCCCGCCGAAGATGGTGCGACCCTTCACGCCCGGGGACGAGTAGTCGACCGTGATGTCGGTGACGCCGACCGTCTGCGTCACGGATGCGTGCGGGCTGGGCGCCGGGAGGGGCAGGGGGTTGGTCTGCGCGAAAGCGGACAGGCCCACGCCGTAGGCGGCGAGGGCGATCACGAAAGCCAGTGTGCGTCGAAGCATGGTGTTCTCCACGAGAGAGTAAGCCCCCCCAACGTACCAAAGCCGGAGCACGCGGGCAAACGAAGGACCCGCAACCCCAGGCGGGCGGAGGCGGGTGCGTGCGGTCGTGGATTGGGTGACCGAGGGGTGGTCCTGCCACGCCTGCACTTCGGCCGGTCAGTCCTCCGCACCCAGCCGGCTCGCCAGGTTCTGGAGCAGGCCGTTCAGCGCAGAGGCATGCTGCGGCAGGCGGTCGTAAAGGGATTCTGCCAGGTCGAGGTCGTACGTGTGACTGGACAGGTTCCGATCGTCTATCATGGACAACCAGGCCGGGTCGTCCTGGATCAGGCCCATCTTCAGGGCCGTGCGGAAGGCGGCTCGGGGGGATGCCACGTCCAATCCCTCCAGGCGCGCAAGGGCCTGGACGCACTTCCATGCCAGTTCGAAACAGAACTCGAACCGCTGGATCGCGGCGTCCCTGACGTACTCATCCAGGGGCTGCGCCAGCGCATCGTCCAGGCGGGCGAGGGCGGAACGGAGATCCTGCAGCCGGATGCCCGGAAGCGATTCGTTCATCCTGCCAACCTCGAGCAACAGGCCTGCGCGCTGTCCCGTAAGGCCGGACGGGCTGTCGTCAGGTCCACGACGTCGAAGGTGTGCAAGGTGGGCAAATCCTCCAACGCGTCGCGGATTCGCTGGCGCTCCTCCCCAGTCACCGGGCGTGGGCCTTGGATTCCCAGGTCCCAGTCCGAATCGGGTCGCGCCGTGCCGCGGGCTCTTGACCCGAACAGGACGATCCGGAACTCGGTGGACGGCAGGACCGAGCGTACCGCCGCCACCATCTGTTTCGGTGTCGGGGCGGTGGTGGCGTTCGAATCCATCAGCCAGAACTCGAGCTGGACATCGTGATTGTTGATGATCCCACGGGCCTTGGCAATGTCGCGCCAACGGCGTGGGCCAGGTACGTGCCTGCCCGGGGCTAACCGGCCGCGCCCGAACCGGGGTTCAGCCTGCGTCGCGAGCCCCCGGCCGCCTGCAGCAGGCTCGCCAGGCCGACCACGCCGAAGCAGCCGATCACGTTGAACCAGAGGTAGCCGATGTCGGTGAACAGGAAGCAGGCGAACACGCTGGCTTCGGTGACGAGGGCCGCCCAGAAGACCGCCGTGGCGCCGACGCGTTTGACGAAGAAGGCGACCATGAAGATGCCCAGCACGGTGCCGTAGAACAGCGAACCCAGGATGTTGACGGCCTGGATGAGGTTGTCCACCAGCGACGCGAACGACGCGAAGGCCAGCGCCAGCAGGCCCCAGCCCAGCGTGAACAGCCGGGACACGCGGACGGTGTGCCGCTTGTCCGCGTCGGGTCGGACCAGGCGGCGGTAGTAGTCCATCGTGGCGGTCGAGGCCAGCGCGGTCAGTTCGGCGGAAACGGCCGACATCGCCGCGGCGAGGATCACGGCGACCAGCAGGCCCAGTAGTCCCTTGGGCAGGTTCGCCAGCGCGAACGACAGGAAGATGTAGTCGGCGTCCTTGGTTTCGGCGGTTGGAACGGCCGCATGGATGGCCGCCTTGGCCAGCGTCCGCGTTTCGTCCATGCGCCCCTGGGCGGCGGTCAGTTCCGCTCGTGCCGCGTTCTGGGCGCTCGTATCGCCCGTGTGCTCGGCGTCCATGAACGCGGTCGCCGCCTGCCGGCGCGCCTCCACGTCCCCCGCCCAGCGGTCCTCCAGCACGGCGATCGCGGGACCGTCGGCCGAGGCACGCGCCGCGGCCAGCGCCGGGCCGTTCCAGAACACCGGCGGCGCCACGAACACGTGGAACACGAACACCAGCACGCCGATGAACAGGATCGCGGCCTGCATGGGGATCTTGAACACGCCGTTGAACAGCAGCCCCAGGCGGCTTTCGGTGACCGACTTCCCGCCCAGGTAGCGCCCGACCTGCGACTGGTCCGTGCCGAAGTAGGCCAGCGCCAGGAAGAAGCCGCCCGTCAGGCCGGACCACAGGTTGTAGCGGTCGTGGAAGGTGAAGGAGGCATCGACCGCGTTGACGCGGCCCAGCGCGCCGGCCAGCGATACCGCGTCGCCCAGCCCGACGCCTGCTGGAAGTTTTCCGAACGCGACGAAGCCGGTCGCGACCATGCCGGCGAGGATCACGACCATCTGCTGCCGCTGGGTCTGCGAAACGGCCTCCGAGCCCCCGACGACCGTGTACAGCAGCACGACGACGCCGATGCCGACGATGGTCAGGTGCAGCGGCCAGCCGAGGATCGCCGACAGCAGGATGGCCGGCGCGTAGATGGTGATGCCGGCTGCCAGCCCGCGGGACACCAGGAACAGGCCGGCCCCCAGCAGGCGCACCTTCAGGTCGAAGCGGCTTTCGAGGTACTCGTAGGCCGTGTAGACCTTCAGGCGGTAGTAGATGGGCACGAACACCGCGGACACCACGATCATCGCCAGCGGCAGGCCGAAGTAGAACTGGATGAACCGCATGCCGTCTTCGTAGGCCTGCCCGGGCACCGACAGGAAGGTGATGGCGCTGGCCTGGGTGGCCATCACGGACAGGCCGATGGTCGGCCAGCGAAGCGAATTGCCGCTGCGGAGGTAGCCGTCCATGGTGCGGGCGCCGCGGTACCGCGCGATCCCCCAGCCGACGATGACGGCCGTGGTCGCGCACAGCACGATCCAGTCGAGCGCCGTCATGGGGCACACCCCGACGCCAGGATCGTCAGCAGGGCCAGCAGCGCGATGATGGTCGCCTCGGTCAGCGCCAGGGCCAGGTACACGTTGCGCCAGCGGCCCAGGAAGGGCGGCGGAGCGTCGATCGGTGGCGGTGGGTCACCCGGAGGCGCGCTGTCCACCGGAAGCAGTGGGTCCCCCGGCGTCCACACGGGCGCGTCGTCGTCACTCATCGCGCGCTCTTGGTGGCGAGGAGGTTGGCCAGCAGTCGGTAGGCCCCGGTGACCCCCGCGGGCAATTGCCGGAAGAAGGCGAGGCCGGTGTAGATGAACGCGCCCTTGCCATGGTGCGCGACGATCGTGCCGCCCTGCAGCGGCTCCTCGTCAGGGTCGTGGGCGGCGAACAGCGGCTGGTAGCGGGGGTCCCAGGTCTTCGCGAAGTACAGGCCCCGTTCCTGCACCCAGCCGTCCTGGTCGGCGGGCGCCAGGGCGTTCGGGGCGGCCAGGATGCGCGATTTCGGATCGACCGGCGTCATCACCGCCGTCTCGTCGGTGACGCGATCGGCGTCGATGGCGAAGGGGTACGGCCCGATGGGGCCGCCTACGTAAGGCATCCGGGCGGTCGAGGTGACGTACTGGACCACGTAGGTCCCGCCGTGCTCGACATAGTGCATCAGGCGGTCGTGGAAGGTCCCCAGGCGCTCGTTGACGTTGTAGGCACGGATCCCGGCGACGATGGCGGCGAACCCGTCGAGGTCGCCGGTTGCCAGGGCCGCGTCGTCCAGCAGCGTGACGTCGTACCCTACCTGCCGCAGGCTTTCGGCCACCTCGTCGCCGGCTCCGGGGATGTAGCCGATCCGCTTGCCGCCCGTGCGGATCGCGATCGGGACGGCCTTCACCCGGGCCGGGGACAGCACGGTGACGGCGGGGATGTGCGGGTAGCGGATCGGGTCGCTGCGCAGCGAAACGGTGCGGTCGCCCACACGCGCCAAGAGGGTCAGTTCCACCGCGGCCGAGGCGCCCCGGGGCGGGGTCACGGTGAACGCCAGGTCCGCCGTGTCGCCGGCCTTGGCCAGCGCGAAGGGCTGCGATTCCGGCGTGATGCGATAGCCGGCCGGAGCCTGCACGGATGCCAGGCCCGCCGGACCGTCCGCGTTGGCCGTCACGTGAACGCGGAGGGCGCCCGGGGCCGCGTTGGCAATCATCAGCGTCGCTGCGGCAGGCGTCACCGTGACCGGGGGCAGGACCTCGACCGGGTGGATGCGCTCGCCCAGGACGCGATCGACCGCGGCATTCCGCAGGAGGCGCACCACGTCGAAGCGGGCGCCGGCGATCGTCACGTCGAACACCACGGGCAGGTCCGGCGGCCCTTCCGGCAGGATCCCCAGGTCCGGGGACGGGACGGTGAACAGCCCGGCGGGGCCGCCCGACGCGGGGGCGACCGGGGGCTCGCGCAGCCAGTACGGGGTCGAAAAGGCGGTCGACAGCGGCATGGTGGTCGTATGGGTGACGCTGGTCAGCGCGCCCCTTGCCAGCGCTCCCTTCATTTCGGACCGTTCGCCGTCCGGCCACGTGACCCCGTTGACGACGACCCCGTCGGCGCCGCGGACCAGCACCGCCGCCTTGAGATCGGCCGGCAGGCCCGGGATCATCGCGGGGGAGGGCGTACGGGGGTCAAGCACGATGCCGGCGGCTGCGACCATCAGCGCCTCGACCTCGGCCAGTTTCGGGGCGCGGGCGGGGTTGTCGGCGTGCAGCTTCAGCAATTCGGCCCGGACGTCGGCCAGCGCGGGCAGCATGCGAGCCGGGTGCGCGCCATCGAAGGCCTTCCGGGCGGCCTCCAGGCGCTCCCGCAGTCGTGCCGTGCCTGGATACCTTCCCCAGTTCGTATCGACGTTCGCGAACGGGTCGCCGGCAGGCGGGGTCACGCCCTGCGCGGTGGCGGTGACCTCGAAATACTCCTTCAACGGACCCAGTTCCGGCGCGACGCCGAAGCCCTGGCTCTTGTGCATGGTGCGGCTGGCGGCGGCGATCTCGCTGGTCGAACGCCCCAGCAGCGGGTTGTACGTGCCGACGTCGACCGACAGGTAGCCCGACAGGTCCTGCCCCGGCTTGAAGCGCCAGGGCGACTTGTTTTCCAGCAGCACCCGGGCCTGGTGGGGCGGCGGGCCGTCCGGGAAGCGCGCGGGATCCGCGGCCGCGACGAACGCCTCGCGGGCCAGGATCGCGGACGCCGTGTGCTGGCCGTGGTTGGGCGGCTGCAGGTCGAAGCGGGCGACGATCACGTCGGGGCGGAAGGTCCGGATGATGCGGACCATGTCGGCCAGCAGCGCGTCCTTGCCCCAGATGCGCAGCGTTTCGTCGGCGGTCTTCGAGTACCCGAAGTCGATGGCGCGCGTGAAGTACTGCTCGGCGCCGTCGATGCGCCGCGCCGCCAGCAGTTCCTGGGTGCGGGCGACCCCCAGCAGGGGGCCCAGCTCGGGGCCGACGAGGTTCTGGCCTCCGTCCCCGCGGGTCAGCGACGCGTAGGCGACGCGCACCTTCCGGTCGCCGGCCAGCCAGGCCATCAGGCGCGTGTTCTCGTCGTCCGGGTGGGCGGCGACGTACAGCACGCTGCCGACGGTGCCCAACTTGTCCAGCGCCTGCCGCAGCTCGCCGGCGCCAGGCGGCTCCAGGGGCCGGGGTGCCGCGAATCCCGTGGACGCAGGGACGAGGGGGGTGGCAATCATCAAGGCGACCAGCGTTCGCATGAGTCGATTCATGGGGGGAAGTCTACTCGACACAACCGCCTCGGGCGAGCCGAGAACCCGGCGATGGCTTGCCCATCAACGATTGTGGGTGGGGACGAACGACGGGTCGCGAATGCCGTCTGCCCCCGGTGATTTGACTGGCGCGGACGTGGTTTTGTCTTGCTCCCCCCGGGATGACGGTCCACCATGCCTTCGAAAGGATCAGCCAAGGGCAGGCTCCCCGCCGGGCGTGAAGGCCGGGCAGGGACCTCAGGACCGGAACCCGGGGTTCCGGTCGGTCGGGCATGTTCACCAGAATGGGGGGGGAAATGAATCGGATGGAATCGTGTGGATGGAGGCTGTTGCTGGTCGCGGTGCTCGTCGGGGCAGGGTTCGGCTGCGGTGGCGGCTCGAACAATGTCGCGGATGTCCCGGCGGACGCCCCGAAGGACGTCGTCGCGGACGTGCCGGCCGATCTGCCTGCCGACGTTCCTGTTGATGTGCGTCTGGATGTTCCGGTGGACGTGCCGGTGGACGTGCCGGTGGACGTTCCGGTGGATGTCGTTCCGGACGTGCCTGGCGACACCGTCCAGCCGACCTGGCCTCCGACCGAGCCCTGGTACACCGCAGAGGCGTGCCAACTGCCGGCCTGCAACGCGACGGCTGCCGCGCTGCCGTTCGACTACACCGGCCTGTGGACCGTGAAGACCACCACGAAGTCGACGACCTGCAACGAGCTCGTTCAGGCCGCCGACCCGCGCTTCGTCGTCGGTGCACAGCACACGGGCAGCGAGCACCCCTTGAACTTCAAGGGCACGTGCGACTACCTGCCGGCCAGCACGACCCAGATGGGCACGTTCAAGGGCGACACGGAAATCACGTGCGAGGTCCAGGATCGGCCGGAAGGTGTCAAGAGCCTGGAAACCGGTGTCGTCACCTTCGGGGCCGACGCGGCCGACGGAACGGCGACCGGCACCGCGACCGTCGCGTTGTTCAACATCCCGGCGATCGCCAGCCAGGCGGACAACCGCTGCGAAATCAAGATGGACGTCGCGATGGCGCGCACGTGGCCGCCCGCCTTGTGGTACACCGCCACGGCCTGCGCGCTGCCGGCGTGCGACATCGCGCTCGCGCTGCCCTTCGACCATTCCGGCAACTGGAAGGTGACCACCACGACGGTCGCGACCGACTGCAATGCGACGGTTGTCGCCGCCGATCCGCGGTTCACCGTGGGCCACGTCCAGACGACGGGGACCGCACACGCGCTGCAGTTCGAGGGTACGTGCGACTACCTGCCCGACGGCACGACCCAGATGGGCACGTTCCGGCAGAACATGGAAGTCACCTGCGAACTGAAGGATCGCCCGCTGGGCGTCAAGAGCCTGGAAACCAGCGTCGTCACCTTCGGGGCGGCCGGGACCGCGACCGGCACGGCGAAGGTGTTCCTGTATGACATCCCCGCCGAAGCGGCCCAGGCGGACAACCGCTGCACCATCGACATGACCGTGACGATGGCGCGTCAGGTCGACTAGCCACCCGGATCGTCCAGGAAGCGCGCCTCGATCACCCACCGAACGGCCCCGCGTCACCGGCAACTGCAGTGGTGGGTCGTCGGGCTGGCGGCCCCAGCCTCCTTCGACGTCCCCGGGCACCAGCACTGCGTCGAAATTTCGCACATGAGGGTCGCGGTGCCGTCGCTGCCGCAGCACGACTCGAAGGTGACGGTCGGGCAGTCGCCCCCGCCCGACGACGGCTTCACGCACCGGCCGCCCTGGCAGGTGGTCCCGGTGCCGCTGCAGTAGTCGCCGCACTCCTGCGTGCCCGAGGGGCAGACGCAGTTCCCCGCCTTGTCGCGTCGCTCCGGGCGGTCGTCGGACCGTGAAACTCGGTCCGAAAGCGCGCTGCTTGACGAGGCGGATCCGGGCAGGCAACATGACGTGGTCTTACGGGGATTTGCCGTGGCGGGCGGTTCTGAAGGGCGGCCGCGATCGGGAAGGTGCTTGCGAGTCGGGATCCTTGCGATCCTGGTGGCTGCGGGCTGCACGACGTCCGGTTCGACGCCGCACCTGCAGGGCGATCCGGACACCGGGGTGCCGACGTCGGACCTGGTCGATGTGCTGACGCCCGACGGGGGCTGGCGCGCGGACGTGGTCGATGTCGTGACGCCTGACATTCCTTCGTTGTTGGATGCGACCGATGTCGTGGCGCCTGACACTCCTTCGCCGGTGGATGCGAGCGACGTTTCCGAGCCCGACAGCCCGTTGCCGTCGGATGCCATCGACATCGTGACGCCCGACATTCCTTCTCCATCGGATGCGACTGACATTTTCGAGCCCGACAGTCCGCCGCCCTCGGACGCGATCGACGTGCCCGGGCCCGACGTCGGGTGCCCGCCGGACGCGACCGCGTGCGTGCAGAACGGCGTCATCCGGTGCGACGGGACGGGGAACTGGGGCGCGCCGATCCCCTGTGATGGGCAGGCGTGCGTCGATGGGTCGTGCGTCGGCGAATGCTCGCCGACGTCGATGCGGTGTGTCGGCAACGGCGTCGAAACCTGCACCAACGCGGGTGCGTGGAGCGTGCCCGTCCCCTGCGCCAGTTCCGCCTGCTCGACCGGGGCGTGCACGGGCAGTTGCACGCCGATGACCTCCCAGTGCTCGGGCAACGGCGTGCAGACCTGCGACGACACCGGCAACCTGGGCGCGCCCGTGCCGTGCGTGAACCAGGCCTGCCGCTACGGCGCTTGTGTGGGCAGCTGCGCGCCCAGCGCAACGACGTGCGTCGGCAACGCGGTCGCGGTGTGCGACGCCGCCGGCAACTGGGGCGCGCCCGCATCGTGCGTGGACCAGGCGTGCAAGGATGGCGTGTGCGTGGGCACGTGCTCGCCCGCCGTCACGCGGTGCCTGGGCAATGGCGTCCAGACCTGCGATGCCAGCGGCAGGTGGGGCGACCCGATCGCGTGCGTGGACCAGGCGTGTGTCGCGGATGCGTGTGTCGGCAGCTGCGCGCCGCTGGCGACGAGGTGCTCGGGCAACGGCGTTACGACCTGCGACGGCGCCGGTGCCTGGGGCGACCCGGTCGCGTGCGTGGACCAGGCATGCGTGGCCGGCGCCTGCTCGGGATCGTGCGCGCCGCTGGCGACGAGGTGCTCGGGCAACGGCGTCCAGACCTGCAACGGCGTCGGTGCCTGGGCGGATCCGGTCGCGTGCGTGGACCGGGTGTGTGTCGCGGGTGCGTGTGTCGGCAGCTGCGCGCCCGGCGCGGCCCGGTGCGTCGGCAGCGCGGTGGAGACCTGCGATGGCGCCGGTGCCTGGGGCGACCCGGCCGCCTGCGTGGACCAGGCGTGCGTCGCCGGCGCGTGCGTCGGCAGTTGTGCTCCCAACGCCACCCTGTGCGTCGGCAACGGCGTCGCGACCTGCGACGGCGTCGGCGCGTGGGGCGACCCCGCCGCGTGCGTGGGTCAGGCGTGCGTGCTGGGCCGCTGCCAGGGCAACTGCGAGCCGATGGCCGTCCAGTGCGTGGGCAACAGCGGGCAGACCTGCGATGGCGCCGGAAACTGGGGCACGCCGGTAGCCTGCGTGAACCAGGCGTGCGTGCTGGGCGCGTGCGTCGGCAGCTGCGCTCCCGGCGACACCACCTGCGTCGGCAACGACGTCGCGACCTGCGACGCCACCGGCAACTGGGGCACGCCGGCCGCGTGCGTGGACCAGGCGTGCGTGCTGGGTTCGTGCCAGGGCTCGTGCACTCCCGACGCGCTGGGCTGCAACGGCGACCAACCTCTGTGGTGCGACCCGATGGGCGACTGGCTGGAAAACGGCATCCCGTGCGGGCAACCGACGCCGGCCTGCGCCGGAGGGGGCTGCGTCTGTCCCACCCAGACGTGCGGCGGCCTGTGCATCGACGAGTCCAGCGACGTCGCCAACTGCGGCGCGTGTGGCCTGGCCTGCGCTGCCTGGGAAGCCTGCTCGTCGTCGATCTGCACCTGCGACCCCACGTACGTCGCCGCCGCCGCCATCGGCGTGCACGTCAGCGCTTCGACCGGCAGCGACAGCCTGGGCGACGGCTCGTTCGCGAGTCCCTACGCGACGATCGCCAAGGGTGTTTCATCGACGGTGCTGCGGGGAATGCCGAACGTCTACGTCGCGCCGGGCACCTACAACGAAAGCCTCACCCTGACCGATGCGCCGGCGGGCGTGTCCATCCAGGGGGGCTGGGTGGTCGGCGCCTCGGGCTGGACGCGCGACTGCAACGCCGCGACCAACGTTTCCAGCACGGTGCTGCAGGGCGGCTCGTACGCGGTGAGGGCGATCGGCGTCGTTCATTCCAGCGGCTTCCGGTTCATGACGATCCAGACGCAGGCGGCCCCGGCGACGTCCAGCGACTCCGACGGCGCATCGGTCACCGCGGTGGTGGTCAGCGGCAACAACTCGGCGTTCTACCTGGACCATGTCAGCGTGGCCGCCGCCAACGCGGGAAACGGCGGCGCCTCCACCGCCGCATCGAGCGCCTCGGGGTGCAGCAGCTACGCCTGCGGCACCGGCGGGTCGGGAGGCACGGGCGGGGCGGGCGCGGCGGCGAGCGCGCAGGGGACCTTCGTCGCGTCCGGCTTCACGGCCGCCGACGGAAGCACGGGCAACGGCGGCTCGAGCGGCAGCGCGGGCGCGGCCGGCGGCGCGGGATCCTGCGCAACCTACGGCACCTGCGGTGGCGGCGGGTGCGGCATCCAGTGCCAGAGCGGCAGCAAGCAGGCCTGCGGATCCAATGGAAGCTGTGGCTGCGGCGGCTCGGGCGGTCCAGGCGGAAAGCCGGGCCACGGCGGGGGCGCCTCGACGGCGCTGCTGGTGTCGGGCACCAACGCGATCGTGACCATCACCGGCGGCACTCTGCAGGCAGGCAAGGGCGGCCAGGGCTCGACCGGGGGCTCGGGCGGGAGCGGGGCGGCGGGCGGGAGCGGCGCGGCGGGCTCGTCCGCCTGCGGCACCAACTACTCCTGCCAGCAAGGGGGCATCTGCGGCACGTACCCCTACCAGTACCACACCTTCAGCTGCGTCCTCGGCATGCCCGCCTGCGGCAGCGGTGGCTCGGCGGGCGGCCACGGCGGAACGGGCGGCACGGGCGGGACGGGCGGCGGCGGCGCGGGCGGCCCCTCCTACGCGATCGTCACGCTGAACGGCGCCACCGCAAGCGTGGACGCGACGTCGTCGCTCCGGTTCGGCACCGGCGGCGCCGGCGGCGGCAGCGGCGTTTCCGGCCTCTCGGGCCCCACCCACAACGGGCCGTAGCGCGACATCGGGCGACTTCGTCGGGCCGCGTCGGGCCTACTTCTCGATTTCCAGGCTGGGGGTTCGCACGCGCACCGGGTCGGACCCCAGGAAGTCCCGGGCGCGGGTCAGCAGGTCGTCGAGGTCGCGTGCACCGCGGCCGATGGTGGACAGGGTGTGGCTGAAGAGGAAGTTGGCGGCGTAGTAGGGCGCCCAGTCCTTGATCCGGTAGAAGCCCCTGCGCGGGCCGTAGTCCTCGAGAACGTAGGCGCAGAAGCGTTCCCATACCTCGAGGGCCGGCGGCGGGTCGAAGGGCCGGCCCCAGGCGGCGAAGACCCAGGGCTGGATGGCGGCCATGCGCCCGAGCATGAGGCCCGCGACGCGCGTCCACGAAGACGGATTCGCCTCGACGGTCCGCACGTCCTGGAGGTCGCCGTTGGCCAGGATCGGCAGGCGGGTCCAGGCGGTGGCGGCGTCGTACAGTTCGTGGCGGGGCCGCCCCCTCCATTTCTCGTGGGCGAAGCGCGGGTGGAGCGTGATCAGGTCCACGCCGAGGTCCTCGAAGAGGCGGAGGCGGTCCACAAGCCGTTCCTCCCATCCGTCGCCAGCGTCCCCCAGTCGGATCTTGACGCTCAGCAGGCCCGGGAAGGCGCCGCGCACGGTCGCGACGATGCGCGCCAGGCGCTCGCGGTCCGAAAACAGGGTGCCGCCCGCGCCGGACAGACGTGCCAGGGGCGCGGGGCAGGCGCAGTTGAGGTCGATTCCCGCGGGTTCCAGCGGCAGTAGGCGACGGACGACCGGCTCGGCGTGGGCCGGATCGCCCACGAGAACCTGGTACACCACCGGCCCTTCGTGGGGGCGGCGCAGGACAGCGGGCGAGGGGATCGCCTGTTGCGACAGCAGCCAGCGCGCCGGCAGCATCTCGGTAAAGAACCCTCCGCACCCGCCGAAGTCGGCCACCAGGCGGCGGAACGGTGCGTGCGTGATCCCGGCCATCGGTGCGCAGAAGAGCGCGGGGTCGAAGCGGACGCCGCGGACCACGAGGGCCGGCGGAACCGACCACGGACGCGCGTCACCGCCCGGGAGGGCCGGATTCGCGGCGGGTTCGACAACATCCGGTGCCACACCTGCTCCTGCGCGTCCTGCGCGGGCTTCGACACCCGCTCCGGCGTGATGGTCCCCGCGAACGGTCACTCGGGCGGGGAGGGGGCGCACGAATTCCCCATGCAGTTCGGGCGCACGGCGGGAGGCTTGACCAGCTTCAGCCGGATCGCCAGGAAGTAGATCTGACACCCGACGCAGATGCCGAAGGCCGTCTCGAGGAACAGGAACAGGAGGCAGGTCAGGCACAGCATGCAGACCGGCTCGAACCACGAGGCGTCGTTCACCAGCAGCAGCGACAGGGCGAAGATGGACGAGGTCAGGGTCAACCCCAGGCTCCAGGCGAACTTCTTCTGGATGGCGCCGATGGGCAGGGGGCTCTGCCTGAACACGAACAGGCGGGCCAGGAAGACGGTCGGCGAGAACTTCGGGTTCACGAAGATGCCGACCATGAAGTTCGCCACCAGGAATCCGGACAGCCAGGGCAGGACCGCGTAGTTCTTGACGATGAACCCGTTGATGAAGGCCGCGACCCCGACCAGCAGCATGAGGCCCGCGCTGCCCCGCATGACCCGCTCGTCCAGGATGTTGTAGCCGTGCTCCGCACTGAAGTCGCCGAAGGTGATCATGGACATCCGCGCCCCCATTCACTCGCGGGACCGCCCCGCCCGGCGGGGAAGGTAGCAATCTGACGACCGTTTTGGAAGTAGCGCGGCGTCTGCGGGCGCCCTGCGGCCCACGAATCGCGGGCCTGGAAACGAAAACGCCTCCCGAAGGAGGCGTCACGTTGGTTTGCTTGGTAGCGGGGGCTGGATTTGAACCAGCGACCTTCGGGTTATGAGCCCGACGAGCTTCCGGACTGCTCCACCCCGCAACAGTCGATCCAGGTGGGATCGCCAAATGCCTGAGCAGTATGCCCGGCAGGGGTTGGGTTGTCAATGGCTATTGCGTGGAGGATCGGGCCGCGGGTGCGGTAGGATTGGGCGATCGATGCGTGGAGGATCGGGGTGAGATGGACCGAGCCGGTGTTCCGACCGCCCAGCGAGGCCGAAAGCCTGCTGCTGCCGGTGACCGTGGGCTGCAGCCACAACCGGTGCGCGTTCTGCGCGATGTACCGGACCAAGAAGTTCGAGGTGCTGGACCTGCCCGGAATCCTGAAGGATATCGAGGAGGCGAGGGCCTGGCCGATGCTGCAGAGGGCGTTCCTGCTGGACGGGGACGCGCTGGCGGCGCCGACGGACCTGCTGGCCGACGTGCTGGCAGCGGTGCGGGAACGGCTGCCCTGGATCCGGCGCGTGGGCGTGTACGGGGACGCGCAGTCCATCCTGGGGAAGGGCGCGGACGACCTGGCGAGGCTGCACGGGCTGGGCCTGGGCATCGTCTACCACGGCATCGAAAGCGGCTCGGCGGCGGTGCTGGAACGCGTGGGCAAGCCGGTGACGCGCGACGAAATGGCCGAGGTGCGCCGGGTGATGAAGGCGTCGGGCGTGAAGCACTCGGTGATGGCGCTGCTGGGCCTGGGCGGGACGGAACTGACCGAGGACCACGCGAAGGGGACCGCCGAGGCGCTGACCGCGATGGACCCGGACTACGTGGGTCTGCTGACGCTGATGGTGGTGCCGGGGACGGCCATCGCGCTGCGGCAGGACCGGGGCCAGTTCGAACTGCCGGATTCGTGGGGGATGCTGCTGGAACTGAGGACCATCCTGGCGGGGCTGGAGGTGACGAACGCGCGATTCTCGGCGAACCACGCGTCGAACTTCCTGCCGCTGACCGGGGACCTGCCCGCCGACAAGGCACGGCTGCTGGCGCTGGTGGACCGGGTGCTGGAAACGCACGACGAAAACCTGCTGCGACCGGAGTGGAGAAGGGGGCTGTAGGACCCACCCCGCCTTGGCACCTTTCGCCCCCACACCGTACGATGTTCCGTCCAGGGACCAGGAGTCGATCATGGCCGGTGTGCCGCTGAACCTGCCGCAGACGATCACGGTTCGCGTGGGGGACCAGGAGTTCAAGACCTCGCGCGGGACGCGGGTGAAGCCGTTCCTGCGGCGCTTCCTGCCCGACATCGAGCCGCAGTGCCTGGGCGCCGTGGTGTCGAACCGGCTGGTGGACCTGGAAACGCCGATCGCGTCCAGTTGCGAGCTGGTCCCCGTGACCTACGCCAGCAAGGAAGGGGCGCGCATCTACCGCGCGACGCTGGCGGTGCTGTTGTCGGAAGCGGTGGCGCGGCTGTTCCCGGGGGCGCGGGTGCAGGTGGGCCAGTCCTTCGGCGACGCGGTGTTCTTCGAGGTCACGAAGGAGCCGTCGCTGTCGCCGCTGGACGTGGAAACGCTGGAAATGGAGATGCGCGCGATGGTGGAGCGGAAGGCTCCCATCGCGGTGATGCGCGTGCCCCGGCAGGAGGCCATCGAGGCGCTGCGGGCGGCGGGCGCGGAGGCCTCGGCGGACGTGGTGCGGACGTCGCGTCGTTCCTGGGTGCCGCTGGTGACGATGGGCGAGCGCGTGCACCTGTGGTTCCAGCCGCTGCTGCCCACGGCAGAAGGCATCCGTGGGTTCGCTGTGCGGCCCTGGGGCGGGGGCATCGTGATGTGTCCGCCGCCGGCGGGCCACCTGGACGAGCCGCCAGCGGCACTGCGGGGCGCGGAAAGCCTGTACGCCGTGTATCGCGAAACGCGCGAATGGAACCAGCGCGTGGGCGTGTCGTCGGTGCCCGACCTGAACCGCACCGTGATCGGCGGGACCATCGGCGAGGTCATCCGGGTGGCGGAAGCGCTGCACGAGCGAAAGATCGTGGCCATCGCCGACGCGGTGGTGGGGCGGCGTTCCTGCCGGCTGGTTACGGTCGCCGGGCCGTCGTCGTCGGGCAAGACCACCTTCGTCAAGCGGCTTCGGATGCAGTTGCTGGCGGCGGGCGTGCGGCCCAAGGAACTGAGCCTGGACAACTACTACGTGGACCGCGACAAGACGCCGAAGGACGAGGCCGGCGAGTTCGATTTCGAGAGCCTGGAGGCCATCGACCTGGACCTGCTGAACCAGCATCTGATCGCGTTGATGCGGGGCGAGGAAGTGCAGACGCCGCGGTACTCGTTCCCGCGGGGGGTGCGTGACGAGCATACGACGCCGATGCGGCTGGGCCCGGACGAGGTGCTGCTGATCGAAGGCATCCACGGCCTGAACGACCGGCTGACGGAAGCGGTCCCGCCGGACAAGAAGTTCAAGTTGTACGTGTCGGCGCTGACGCAACTGGTCATCGACGACCACAACCGCGTGTTCACGTCGGACGCGCGGCTGATCCGGCGCATCGTGCGCGACCGGCTGTTCCGCGGGTATACCGCGGCCAAGGCGATCCACATGTGGCCCAAGGTGCGGGCAGGCGAGGAAAAGTGGATCTTCCCGCACCAGCCCATGGCCGACGCGACGTTCAACAGCACGCTGGTGTACGAACCCGCGGTGCTGAAGGTGTTCGCCGAGCGCTTCCTGATGGAGGTGCCGGAGGACGACCCGGCGCATGTGGAGGCCGTCCGGCTGCTGGAGTTCCTGGACCTGTTCGTGCCGGTGTTCGCCGAGGACGTGCCCGCCACGTCGATCCTGCGCGAGTTCGTGGGGGGCAGCGCGTTCCGGTACTGAGCCGGAGGCCACCATCCCGATCCCTTGCGAAGGGAGGTCCACACATGCGAGGAATGGTGGGGATCGCGGCGGCGTGCGCCCTGCTGTCGATCGGGTGGGGCGGGTGCGGGGGCTCGGGGACCGCCGCGAACGCGGATGCGACCCCGGATGCCGGGGACCTGGCGATGCCCGACACGCCCGACACGCCTGACGCGCCTGACGTCTCCGCCCCCGATGCCCCGGACCTTCCCGCGGACCTTCCCCCGGCCGACATGATCCCCGACGTCCCCGACGTCCCGGACGTTTCGGATATACCGAACCCCGCCGATGCCGACGCCTGGGCTCCCGATCTGACCGAGCGCCCGCGCCTGTTCTTCGGCCCGGCTGACATCGCCACGATGCAGTCTCGGACCGCCGCGACCGACGGTCCCTGGGCGGCCCTGTGGTCCCGCATGCAGGGCGTGGCGGATCAAACGCTTCCGACCTACCCGGCGGGCCCCTACGACCAGAAGGTCGGCATGGCGCTGGGAGCCATCGCGGAATCGGCGGCCATGCGGGGGTTGCTTGCCGCCGACCCGGCCTACACCGCGAAGGCGCTGGCCGCGCTGACGATCGACTTCCCGGACCCGTCGGACCTGGCTGCGAATTCCAACTACGACCTGGAGGAGGCCGAAACGCTGGTCCCGATGTGCATCGCGTTCGATCTGGCTGCGGGAACGCCGGGCGTGGACGCGACCACGCTGGCTGCGGCACGAACGAACCTGGTGAAGCGCATCGACACCTACCGCTGGATGGGGCACGAGGGGCCGGTGGCGTTCCTGCTGCTGTCGTCGCACAACAACCACGTGATGAAGTTCTTCGCGACGTTGGGCGTGTGCGCGATGGCGCTGAACGACCGGCCCGAGGCCGCCGCCGACATGTCGGAAGCGATGACCGGCCTGGACTGGATGATGAACTCCGGCATGTCGTCCGCGGAGGGCGCCTGGGGCGAGGGCTGGAACTACCTCGTCTATGGCGGCCGGTCGTACATCCCGTTCTTCGCCGCGTACCACCGGTGGGCGAAGGGCGCGACCTTCCCCTATTTCGGCGTGCCGAACCTTCAGCCGTCCGACACCCCGCACACCGGGCGCGTCGATCCCATCGCGGACTTCGTGGTCAACGCCCGCACGCGGGCGGTGTTCGAACGCGCGTTGTGGTCGCTGCAGCCCGACGGGCGGACGCCCAACACCGACGACGCGAACCCGGAAGTGCTGCCCGGCGGGATCCTGGCATGGCTGTTCGACGACGCGCGCTTCCTGTTCGCGTGGTTCCGTCCCGCCGCGGGCTTCCCCGACCAGGGTTCGCCCACCGCGGCATTCGCGCTGTACGACGGCGCGTCGCCGCCGGCCGACCTCGGCCTGCCGCTGGAAGACTCGGTCCCCGACGCGGGGTTCGCGATCTTCCGGTCGTCGTGGGCGACCGACGCGACGTACCTGGTGCTGCAGGGCGAGCACGGGATCCCGAGGACCGCGGACCCGGGCCACGAGCACCCGGACGAGTTGTCGTTCCTGCTGTGGCACGGCGGGAGGCCGCTGCTGATCGACCCGGGCTACATCAACTACCCGAACCACGCCCTGGTCAACGCCGCCGAGGACCACAACGTGATCCTGGTGGACGGGCAGGGGACCCCGGTCGTCCTGCTGGCGGGCTACCCGACGTCGGTGGGCGTGGACGCGTTGCTGGACCCGATGGTGACGGACCGGTTCGTGACATCGACCCGCGTCACCGCGACCTACCGGGGGGCGACCTTCGTGCGGCGGATCGCGCGGTTGGACGGGCGATTCTTCGTGGTGGAGGACCGGATCGACGGGGGCGGCACGTCCCACGCCTACACGTGGCTGATGAACGGCATGGGCGGCGCCGACGTGCCGGATTCGTCGTACGAGGCGCTGGACGACGGTGCGCGGTGGACCAACGGCACGTCGAAGGTCGAGGTGCGCGTGCAGTCCGCGACCGGCACGACGGCGCGCGAGTCCGACACGCAGGAGCACTGCACGGTGTGGGGCCAGTGGGCGATGCACCAGCGCCTGAAGGCGACCGCGACGATGGCCACGATCGCGGGCTTCGCGGCCCTGGTGCTGCCGACCGCGGACGGCGAGGCCGGGCCCGCGGTCGCGGTGACGTCGCAGGTCGCGCCGGGCGTCGTGTCGATGGTCTGGCAGACGGACGGCCCGATGTACGCGGCCTACAGCAACCAGACGGCCAACACCTACAGCAGCGGGGCAGGCGCCGAGATCCAGTTCGATGCATCGCCCGGCCTGACCCTCATCCGGGTGCCCGGGGCAGGGGGGGCGTCCTACGACCGCGTCCTCCTGTCGCCTTGAAGCTTCGGTGATTGTGTCGGGGTGTCGTTGACCTTCCCGCCCTCCCGCCTTCCCACCCTACGGCGCCAGCACCAGCGACCCCGTGGTGGCCCGCGACTCCAGGTCACGATGGGCCTGCGCGGCGTCGGCCAGCGCGTACCTCCCGGTGACGTGGACCCGCACCGCGCCCGACTGCACCACATCGAACAGCGCGGTCGCCGATTCCAGCAGGTCCTTGCGGCTGGCGGTATAGGCGAACAGGGACGGCCGTGTCAGGTACAGCGATCCCTTGGCCGCCAGCAGGGCCGGGTCGAAGGGCGCCACCTTGCCCGACGCCTGCCCGTACAGGGCCAGCAGGCCGCGCGGGCGCAGGCAGTCCAGCGACTTCAGGAACGTGTCCTTGCCGACCGAGTCGTACACCACGGCCACGCCCTTGCCCTCGGTTTCGGCCCGCACGCGTGCCACGAAGTCGTCGCGGGTGTACACGATCGGCACGTCGCATCCGTGGGCGTAGGCCAGGGCCGCCTTCGCGTCGTTGCCCACGGTGCCCAGCACGCGGGCGCCCAGCGCCTTGGCCCACTGGCACAGCATCAGCCCGACGCCGCCGGCCGCCGCCTGGACCAGGATCGTGTCGCCGGCCTGCACCACGAAGGTGCGCCGCAGCAGGTACTCGGCGGTCATGCCCTTCAGCATCATCGCCGCCGCCGCTTCGAACGGGATGTCGGCGGGCAGGGGGACCAGGCGATCCGCGGGCAGGTTGCGGGCCTCGGCATAGGCCCCCAGCGGCCCGCCGGCATACGCGACCCGGTCGCCGGGCGCCAGGTCGGTCACGCCAGCGCCGACGGACTCGACGACGCCGGCGGCCTCCAGGCCCAGGCCAGATGGGAAGGACGCGATCGGGTACAGACCCGACCGGTAGTACGTGTCGATGTAGTTCACGCCCACCGCGACGTGCCGCACGCGGGCTTCGCCGGGTCCCGGGGGGGGAAGCTCGATGTCCTTGAAGTCCAGGACCTCGGGACCGCCGGTGACGTCCAATCGGATGGCGCGGGTTCGCATGGGGCCTCCCTGGATCGCGACGCATGCAAGATGGGGCGCTGGGCGGGAGGATCAAGGGCGAAGGGTCCTGGTTACCGCCCCTCGTCGGCAGCCACCGTGATGCAGAGGACCAGCAGGAACAGCACGATGGCGGGCGCCGCGACCAGCCAGGGGGATTCGGCCAGCCGGCCGGCGCCGTCCGCGATCAGGGTCCCCAGCGACGCGCGCGGTGCCTGCACGCCCAGGCCCAGGAACGACAGGAAGGCTTCCTCCTTGATCGCGGCCGGGACCAGCAGCGCGGCCCAGGCCAGGATCGGGCGGCGGGCATTCGGGACCAGGTGCCGGGTGACCAGCGCCACGGGGCCGCAGCCCATCACCTCGGCCGCCTCGACGTAGGGTGCGGACCGCAGGGACTTGACCAGCGAACGCACGGTGCGGGCCATGGTCAGCCACTGGACGCCCGCGATGGCCAGCAGCACGTTCAGGGTGGACGGCCCGACCAGCGAGATCAGCAGGATCACGATGAACAGGAACGGCAGCCCGTAGATGACGTCCACCACGCGCATCATCACGGACTCGATCGCGCCGCCGGCCAGCGCGGCGGTGGCGCCCCACGCGATGCCGATCAGCGAGGCGGCCAGCGCCGCGACCAGCCCGACGGCCAGCGACATCCGGACGCCGTCCATCAGGCGCACGAATGTGTCCCGCCCCAGGTCGTCGGTGCCCAGAAGGTGGGGGAACGTGCGCGGGGCGCCCCGGAATTCGTCGATGTCCACGACGCCGTCGCCGTTCACGTCCAGTGCGGCCAGGTGCGCCGGGGACAGGCGCAGGAAGCGCGAGGTTTCCACCAGCGGCCCGATGGGGCACGAGTCGTCTTCGCACACCGTCAGCACCGCGGCCATCCAGGCGTAGCGGCCGTGCAGCGCGTCCTTCACCACGGTGCTGGGGATCCGACCGCGATCGCCCTCGGCGCCCCAGGCGTCCGACAGCGCGAGGGACAGGCTGCGCCACGCGGCGGCGGCCGGCTCCAGGTCGGGCGAGCGGGGCGTGCCGTCGGGGTCCGCGACCCAGGCCAGGCGGCCGCTGCCACGGAGGTCCAGCAGCGCGAACGCCGCCTTTTCGCCGTCGAAGGCGGGGTCCGCGGCCGGGACGTCCCGGAACCCGGGCGGCGCGAAGGGGAACGTCGTGTGCTGCTCATCGACGCCGTAGCCGGTCACCCACGTGCCTGCCCGGGGTCCGGCGATGGCCAGCGCGAACAGCAGGGCCAGCCCGGCGTACGCGGCAAGGCGGGTCGGCGGAAGGCGCTTCATGGCGCACCTCCGTCGGGGGGCGTCCGCGACCGGTCGCCCTCGGGGACGCGGTCGGTACGCATCGTTTCGGAACTCGCCGGGTCCGCGTCCGCCGATCCCGCGCCGCCGTCCCGTCCCGACCTTCCCGCCGCCCGCAGCCTGGGGTCCAGCCACGGGTGCACCACGTCCGCCAGGGCGGTACAGGCCACCAGCAGCACGCTGTAGGTCAGCACGACGCCCATCACCATCGGGTGGTCGCGGTTCAGCGCGGCGCCCACCAGGTACCGTGCGACGCCCGGCAGGTGGAACACCGTTTCGACCACCACCGACCCGGTCAGCAGCGACGCCACCGCCGGCGGCAGGTAGCCCAGCATCGGGATCGCCGCGTGTCGCAGCGCGTGCACGCCCACCACGCGGCGCTCGGGGATGCCGCGGGCCCGCAAGGCGAACGCGACGGACCCTTCCAGGAACGACGACGCCCCGGCCCGGGTCATCCGCTGGAACACGCCCGCCAGGATCAGGCCCAGCGTCATCGCCGGAAGCACCAGATCCATCGGCCCTTCCAGGCCGCCGGGCCGGAACACCCGGAACCGGATCGCCAGCAGGTACATCAGGAACGGGCCCAGCACGATGGCCGGCACGCTGACCGCGGCGGTGGACAGCGCGGCCAGCAGCCGATCGCCCAGGCTGCCCCGTCGCGCCGCGGCCCACAGCCCGAGGGGGATCCCGAACAGCGTCGCGAACGCCAGGGCGAGGCCGCCGATCGCCATGGACACGGGCAGGCCGTCCGCCAGGTTCTCCCGGACCGTTCGTTCGCCCCGGCTGGTGTACGTGACGCCCAGGTCCAGCCGCGCCAGGGCGGCCATCGCGTGGACATAGCGGGTCCACAGGGGTGGCCGCACCGCCAGCAGCGGCTGGTCCAGGCGCACCGCATCCCCGGGAACGGCCAGGGCCAGCAGCACGGTCCCGCCGCGACCGGGCTTCACCGTGCACCCTTCGCCGGCCCCGCCCACGACACCCGCGGCGGCGCCCGGCTCGACCTCGGCGTCCTCGGCGATCAGCTGCCGCAACAATCCGTCGCAAGGCGCCCGCACCAGGTCGGCCAGGCCCAGGCCGGCCAGGTTCGCCGCCTCGACGGCCGGTTCCAGGCGTCGTTCGCCCGACAGCGGGCCGCCCGGGGCGTGCTCCATCAGCAGGAAGGTCCCGGTTGCGATGGCCCACAGGGTCAGCAGGGCGGACGCGAGGGCGATGGCGGTGCGGCGAATCATCGGGGGGATCGTATCACCAGCCTCAGTTCGCCGCTCCACCGTCCTGCGGCATCGTCGCGACGTGGACCGTGTGGGTCGGGAACGCGTACTCGACGCCCAGTTCCTTCGCCAGGCGCAGCAGGGCCAGGTTCAGGACGGTGCGGATGCGCATCTCGGCCGCCCAGTCCGGCGCCTCGATGAACGCGTTCAGCAGGATGGACAGCGAAGATTCGGACAGGTCCTGGAATTCCACCAGGCACCGGTCCTGGACGACCCCGTCGGTGTGGATGAAGATCTGCCGGATGCCTTCGCAGAACGCCTCGATGCGCTCCGGGGGCGTGTCGTACGCCAGCCCCAGGACGGCCCGGTAGCGCCGCAGCTTGCGGACACCGAGGTTGTCGATGATGGACTCGGCCATCTTGGCGTTCGGCACCGTCATCAGCGAGTCCTGGGGCGTCCGGACGCGCGTGGACCGGAACCCGACCTCCTCGACCGTGCCTTCCACCTCCTTCCCGACCAGGATGTAGTCCCCGATCTGGAAGGGCTTGTCCAGGAAGATCATCAGCGATCCGAAGAAGTGCGCCAGGCTGTCCTTGGCGGCGAAGGCAAGGGCCGCGCCTCCCAGTCCCAGGCCGGCCAGCAGCGACCCGACGTTGACGTCCAGGTTGTGCAGGATGAAGACGCCGCCCAGCACGCCCACCACGAACTTCAGCACCTTCCGGACGATCGGCACCAGCTGGTCGTCCAGCTTGGTTTCGGTCTTCGCCGCCTTCCGGGCCATCGCGTCCGACAGGACGTCCGCCATCCGGTAGCCCAGCCAGACCAGCGACGCCGCGGCCAGCACGCGGGCCGCGAACAGCCCGACACGGTTCACGGAAACCGCGAACTGCAGCAGCGGCATCCCCGCCGCGAACATGCCCGCCATCGCCAGCCCGCCCAGTGGCGCGGCCGAGCGATGGGCCACCTCCTTCGCGCCGTCGTGGCCCATCTGCCCGGCCAGCCGGTGCAAGGTGGTCGCCACCAGGATGATGACCATGCGCTGCAGCAGGATGCTGGCGCCGAACAGCAGCAGCATGCCCAGCACCTGCCAGACCGCCACGCCGACCAGCTGGAGCCGCAGCCACAGCGGCGCCGCGCCCATCATGGCGGCCAGGTCCAGCGGGTAGGTCTGCCGGTACAGGTCGTCGATGCGGTCGAGGGTCGAGGGAGGGAACACCCAGCGGTGTCCCTGCCGGACCATCGGGATGTTGCCCAGGCGATCCGGGAACAGGTCGAACGCGTTCTGGCCCAGGTCGTCCTTGTATTCCGGGTCGTCGGGCACGTTTTCGAGGTCCACGAACAGGCCTCGCCCGTCCAGCACCTTCTTCAACTTCGCCGCCATCTCGGGCGCGGCCTGCGCTGGGGATTCCATTTCCGTCCGGTCGATGCACGCGGAGGCGCGGATCGAGTCGTCGAGCGGGGGAGTCTGCCAGTGAAGCAGGGTCCGCATCACCTGCCGGGGCGAGGCGCAGGGACGGTCGATGGGCGCGGTCTCCACGCCGGTTTCGGCCGCCCCGGCCGTCGTCCCGATCGGCAGCGTCGTCAGCGCGACGACCAGCCCGCAGGCCCCCATCCATCGTCCTAGGGTCATCGATCCGCCCTCCAGGGACGGGTCGAAGCATATCCCGGAACCCCGGGGGAGGGTACAATGCGGCCCTGCAGGACGCGGCCGGCCGCGTCCCGAGGGAGGTGTCCCGTGCCGTTTCCGCGGCGATTCCCGTGTCCCGGTCGAACCGCGCCGACGTTCGGGATCCTGCCGGCCTTCCTGGCGATCCTGCCCGCCTTCCTGGCGACCCTTCTGACCCCGGTGCTGGCGTGGGCGGGGGAATCCTGCGGGTGCGGCGAGGCGGCCGAAGCCACGGCCGTCGTGCTGCCCCCGGTCTACGCCGTGCTGCCCTTCGTGCTGCTGCTGCTGGCCATCGCCGTGCTGCCCCTGGCTGCGCCGCACTTCTGGGAACGCAACCGCAACAAGGCGCTGGTGGCGGCGATCGTGTCGCTGCCGATCCTCGCGTTCTACGCGTTGAACGACGTGCCGCGCCTGCTGGAGTCGCTGGAGGACTACGTCGGCTTCATCGCGCTGCTGTGGTCGCTGTACACCATCTCGGGCGGCATCGTGCTGCGCGGGAACATGACGGCGAGGCCGGGAACCAACACGGCGTTCCTGGCCGTCGGGGCGGTCCTCGCCAACGTGTTCGGCACCACCGGCGCGTCCATGCTGCTGATCCGCCCCATGCTGCGGACCAACCAGGACCGCGTCCACAAGACCCACACCTTCGTGTTCTTCATCTTCATCGTGTCGAACATCGCCGGCAGCCTGACGCCGCTGGGGGACCCGCCGCTATACATGGGCTTCCTGAAGGGCATCCCGTTCACCTGGACGCTGGGCCTGTGGCCCGAATGGCTGCTGATGAACGCGCTGCTGCTGGGCCTGTACTACGTGTGGGACCGGCGCGCGTTCGCCCGCGAGGCCCCCGAGGACGTGGCCCGCGACATCGCCGACGACCAGCCGGTGGGCATCGACGGCTGGCTGAACGTGGGCCTGATCGTGGGCGTGCTGGCGACCATCGTCGTGTCCGGGCAGGTGGGCCTGAACGGGTTCGTGCGGGACGGGATCATGGTCGGCCTGGGGCTGGCGTCGCTGGTGCTGACGCCGAAGGCCAACCACGTCGCCAACGCCTTCACGTTCAACGCCATCGTCGAGGTGGGGGTGCTGTTCCTGGGCATCTTCATCACGATGGTGCCCGCGCTGGTGCTGCTGCAGTACCGGGGCGGCGAGCTGGGCGTCACCCGGCCGTGGCAGTACTTCTGGGCGGCGGGCGGCCTGTCTTCGTTCCTGGACAACACGCCGACGTACCTGACGTTCCTGGCCCTGGCGCAGGGGTCGATGGGCGTGACGCGCGCCGTGGACCTGCTGGCCACCGCCGACGGCGTGGCGATCCTGCGGGCGATTTCGCTGGGCGCGGTGTTCATGGGCGCCAACACCTACATCGGCAACGGCCCGAACTTCATGGTGAAGGCCATCGCCGAGGAAAAGGGGCCGACCCGCGTCGCGATGCCGTCCTTCGGCGGGTACATGCTGTACTCCGCCGCGATCCTGATCCCGCTGTTCGTGCTGGTGTCGGTGGTGTTCTTCGTGCTGGGCGTCTAGCCTGTCGGCCACGGTCGCGCTGCCCGGTCAGGCCCCCGTCGTCACTCCCGCGGCTTCCCGTCCACGCGGTCCTCGTCCGCCACCCGGGTCCTGCGGCGCGAGCCCGGCGGCGGGCCGTCCTTCACCGGGTGCAGTCGCAGGCCGTCGCGCCCGACGATCGCCACGACCCGCCTGGGCAGGTGGACCTCGCCGGTGGCGCCCGCGGTCGTCAGCAGGCGCGTCACGGCCACCAGGTGGGTGCGGGACAGCCCCAGCGGAGCGCCGGTGGCCTGCTCGTAGGCGGCACGGACCCGGTACGGCAGCAGCGGGTCGGGCCCCGTGGGCCGGGGCAGCCGGACCTCGCCCGTCCCCGGTTCGACGCGCACCGCTTCACCGATCGCCAGCGACAGCGCCGCGGCGTCCTCGGCCAGATCGGCCAGCAGGAAGTCGATGCGCGGGTTTTCGACCCTCAGCATCGGCAGCAGCATCGACCGCACGCGGTTCCGGAAGTGCCTCGGGTCGCGGTTCGTCGCGTCATCGCGGGTCGCGATACCCTGGTCCACGGCGTACTGCCGGACCTCGTCCGCGGTGGTGCACAGCAGGGGCCGCGCGATGCCGCTGGACGTGTTCGCCTCGATGCCCGCGAGTCCCAGGGGACCCGTGCCGCGCAGCAGTCGCATCAGCACCGTTTCGGCCTGGTCGGACGCGGTGTGCCCCGTGGCGATGCGGCTGGCGACGGCCTCGATCGCCAGGTCCCTCAGCGCCTCGTAGCGGGCCTCCCGCGCCGCGGTTTCGATGGATGCGCCGGTCCGCCGGGCCCGTTCGCGGACGTTCACGCGTCGCGACAGGAACGGCAGCCCCATGTCCGCGGCCTGGCGCTCGACGAAGGCCGCGTCCCGCCTGGATGCGGCGCGCAGCCCGTGGTCCACGTGGCCGACCGCGAGGTCGATGCCCAGCGCCTTGCGCGCCTGGACCAGCAGGCGCAGCAGCACCATGCTGTCGGGCCCTCCCGACACCGCGACCAGCACGCGGCTGCCCCGCGAGAGCAGGTCGCGAGACCGCGCGAACTCGACCAGCCGCGCGGGAAGGCGGGCCTGTCGGGTCATCGTGGGCTCCCGGCGCGTGGGGCGGTATCGGGCGGCTCGACGGGGATCGGGTAGTACAGGGGTTCGGGCGCCGCCGCCGGGGCCGGGCGTTTCCGGGTGGGAACCGCCGGTTTCGCGGGTTCGGGCGCGGGAGCCGGCGCGGGGGGCGGCGCAGGAGCCAGCGCAGCCGGGGGCGCGGGCGTCTTTTCCCGCGGCAGGTCGGGCCGCAGCCGCCCGTCGTCCAGCGGCGTTTCCGGGTTCGTCCCGGGGGCAGGCGGCTCGGCCGGCGACGCCGGATCCGGTTTCGGCAGCACCATCACGGCGGCCAGCGTCCGGTTCTGCAGCGTGGGCGAGTTGCGCACCGTCAGCGCCACCGCCCGACCCATCACGTCGAACAGCACGGTCCCCGGGGGCACGGTCCCGGGGACAGCGATCATCGATTCGAACGGCGTCCCCTGGCGCCCCAGCGATTCGACGTGGGACAGCACGGGCTGGTCGGGCAGTCCCGGCAGCACGAAAAACAGCAGTCGCCGGGGCTCCCATGCCTCGGGCGGGGCCGCGTCCAGGGGCGTCGCCAGCGCGCAGGGCCCCTCGCATTCCAGGCGGGCCATCAGGGACGCCTCGTCCGTGGGGCCGACCTTCGCGATGCCCTCGCCGGGCCGGCCGCCCGTCCTCGTCACCCGCACCAGGGCGGTGTTCTCGACCAGCATGGCCGCAGTCAGGATCTCCACCTTGCCGTCGCGCGTGACCCGGGTCGCCTGCCCGAAGCGTTCCGGGATCAATGCCGGGTCCTCCATCGGTTCGCCGATGGGCTTCGCAGTGACCAGCAGCACGCGCTCCCACAACCGGTCCCGCAGCGCGGCCTCCCCGTCCAGGGTCAGCAGCGCCACGCTTTCCTCCTCCTCGGCGGCGATGTCGCGCGGGTTGCCTGACGCCGCGATCGACGACAGCAGGACGGCGGCCAGCAGTGGCAGGCGGAAGCGGATCATGCGGGGATCGTACACGATCGGGTCGGAAACCAGCGCGTGCGGGCTCGGCCGTCGCGGAGGACGACCGGCGCGCCCGGTCACGCGCCTTCCCAGAAGTACTCTTCGTAGGGATCGGACAGCACCTCTTCCACCGTTTCGTACGAGTGGGTCAGGCGCACGGCCGCGGCCTCGTCCACGATCACGAAGGCGTGCGGGTGCATCTGGAGGATGCTGGCCGGGCACTGGGCCGTCAGGGGCCCCTCGATCATCTGCTCGACCGCCCGCGCCTTCGAGGTCCCGGACGCCAGCAGCAGCAGGAAGCGCGCCTCCATCACCGTGCCGATGCCCATCGTGATGACGTACCGCGGCACGCTTTCAGGGTCGCCGAACTCGGGCGTGTTGGCGAGGATCGTTTCGGCCGACAGGCGCTTGACGCGCGTCCGCGACACCAGGCTGGACCCTGGCTCGTTGAACGCGATGTGGCCGTTCCGGCCGATGCCCAACACCTGCAGGTCCACGCCGCCGGCCGCCTTGATGTCGGCCTCGTACAGGCCCGAGGCCTCCAGCAGTCGGTCGCTGTTCCCGTCGGGGATGTGCACGTTTTCGGGGGGGATATCGACCTGCTCGACGAAGTTCCACCGCATGAACGAGTGGTAAGACGCCGGGTGGTTGGGGTCCAGGTTCACGTACTCGTCCAGGTTGAACGTCCGGACACCAGCGAAGGACACCTCGCCCGCCCGGTGGCGCTCGACCACCTCGCGATACAGGCCCTGCATCGTCCGTCCGGTCGCCAGGCCCAGGACCATGTCCGGCTTGTGGCTGACCTGCCGCGCGATGAAGTGCGCCGCGAACGAGCACATCTGGTCGTAGTCCCGGGCCCGGATTACCTTCATGCCACTCCTCCATTGCCGGGCTGGGCCGCCGTCGCCGGCCTGCAGCCCCGCACCTTCCACCGGGCCTCGCCGGATCGGTCGTCGATTTCCACCGCGTACGCCACGTCCACCCGGTCGCCCGTCGAAGGGGCGCCCTCGGACACGGCGCCTCCGAACCAGATCGCGCCCACCGGCCCCCGGTCCGTGGCGAACGTCATCTTCAGGTGCGTCCGGTCGCGCCCTACCGGCCGGGCGTCCGCCACCAGCACCCCCGCGGACGCGAACACCGGCTCGGGGTTCCCCATCCCGAAGGGCGCCAGCCGCGCCAGTTCCTGGGCCAGGGGGCGATCGCTCTCCCCAGCCTCGATCATTGCATCAATGGCCAGCCGGGGCACAAGGGCTTCGTCCGGAATCACTGCATCTGCACGCTCCAGGAAGGCGGCGGTGAACTCCGCCAGCCGCGCCGTGGGCAGCGCCAGCCCGGCGGCCATCGGGTGGCCTCCGAACCGGTCCAGCATTGTCGCGAATTCCGCCAGCGCCGCGCCAATGTCGAATCCCCGGATGCTGCGGCAGGACCCCTTGGCCGTGCCGTCCTCGATCGACAGCACGATCGCGGGCCGGTGGTACGCCTCGACCAGCTTCGACGCGACGATGCCCACCACGCCCGGGTGCCAGCCGTCACCGGCGACCACCACGGCCTTCCGGGTGGCGCCGCCCGCCGCCTCGACCTTCGCCCGCGCCTCGTCCAGCACCACCCGCAGCACCTCGCGGCGCGCCTCGTTTTCGCGGTCCAGCAGGTCGGCGCAGCGCTTCGCCTGCTCGGGGTCCCGGGCCAGCAGC
The DNA here is from genome assembly GCA_903857665.1 of uncultured Myxococcales bacterium. GTDB lineage: Bacteria > Myxococcota_A > UBA9042 > DTJE01 > DTJE01 > CAIZWN01. Next base: position 140,443 of record CAIOFV010000061.1, on the reverse strand, counting down.
AGGTCCAGGCTGACCCGCGAGTCGCTCAGCCGCCCGACCGAGTTCAGGCGGGGCGCCAGTTGGAAGCCCACGGTGCCGGCGGTCACGGTCTTGCCGTCCACCTCGGCCACGGCCTTCAACGCCACCAGCCCCAGCCGCGGCCCGTCGTTGAGGCGCTTCAGGCCCGCCGTGGCGAACACCCGGTTGTCTCGCAGCAGGGGCACCACGTCGGCGATGGTCCCGACGGCCACCAGGTCCAGCAGGGGCCGCAGATCGATGGCGCCTTCGGCCAGCAGCCCGGCATCGACCAGCGCGCGGCGCAACGCCCCGACGAAATAGAACGACACGCCGACCGCGGCCAGCCCCTTGAAGGTCGACGGGCAGTCGCGGCGATGGGGGTTCACGACGGCCGACGCATCCGGCAACTGGTCGTCCGGCTCGTGGTGGTCCAGCACGATCACGTCCGCGCCCAGCGACCTGGCGATCGCCACCTCGTCGCGGCTCCGGATGCCGCAGTCGGCCGTCAGGATCAGTTTCGCGCCGCCTTCGATGATTTCGCGCAGGCGCTGGGCATGGACGCCGTACCCGTCGCGCATCCGGTCCGGCACGAACGTCGTCACGGCGTACCCGGCAGTCTCCAGGAACTCGGCCAGCAGCGCCGTGGACGTCATGCCGTCCGCGTCGAAGTCGCCGTACACGCAGATCGGGTCGCTGCGCCGGCGCGCCTCCACGGTTCGCGCCACGGCCCGGTCCATGTCCTTAAGGGTCGCGGGGTCGGCCAGGTGCGCCAGTCGCGGGTCCAGGAAGGCCGCGGCATCCGCCGTTCCGATCATCCCCCGGTTCACCAGCACCGTCGCGGTGGGCGTCCGCAGCCCCAGCGCCGAAACGAGGCCGGCCACGGCGGCGGGATCGGGCAGGGCGATGTCCCAGCGGGTCGCGGGCGCGGATGCGGTCATGTGCGGAACCTCGGTGCCCGGCCGAAGGGGCCGTCGAATCACGCCCGGGCGGTAGTGGCAGCGCGGCGGCGGACGACACGGTCGATCCAGATCGTCAGCGGCGAGGCCACGAAGATCGACGAGTACGTCCCGAGGATGATGCCGATGAACATCAGGAACGCGAAGTCCTTGATCGTTCCGCCGCCCAGCAGCCAGATCGCCACGACCGACAGTTCGGTGCACAGCGAGGTCATGATCGTGCGCGACAGCGTTTCGTTGATCGACAGGTTGACGACCTTGGCGAGGTCGCCGCCCTTGCCCTTGCTCAGGTTTTCGCGGATCCGGTCGTAGACGATGATGGTGTCGTTGATGTCGTAGCCGATGATCGTCAGCAGCGCCGCGACGACCGGCAGCGTGAACTTGATGTCGAACAGGACCATCACGCCGAACACCACGGCGACGTCGTGGATCAGGCAGATGATGGCGCCGGGCGCGAACTTCAGTTCGAACCGCAAGGCGACGTAGATGAGGATCGCGATGACCGCGTAGAACAGGGCCAGCATGGCTGACTGGAACAGTTCCTTGCCGACCGAGGGACTGACCGACGCCGTCGACAGGACGTTGACGAACGAGTCGCCGAACTTGACCTTGAGGGAGTCCGTCAACTGGTCCTTGATCGCCTCGACCTCGATCGTGAAGCGGCTGTCCTGGATGCCCGCGATCTTCCGGGTCGCCTCGTCCTCGACGCGGGCCGCTTCGGCCTTGACGTCGTCGTCCTTGGCGGACAGCAGGAGGTCCTTTTCCCGCAGCATGTCGGTCCGGATCTGCTGCTCCTTGTCGGAGCGGATGGACAGGTGCGCGAAACCGGTCGTCGCGAAGACCTTGCGGATTTCCGTGCCGATGGCCTCCACGGGCCATTCCGCCGGGACCGACAGGTAGAACTTGTCGCCGGCCTCGAACGGGATATCGACGCTGGTGCCCACGCCGAAGTGCTTTTCCAGCGCCTTGGCGGTTTCCAGCTTCTTCATGGGGGTCAGGAGGCTGGGCAGTTCCGTGAAGACCTGGAACTTCGCCGTGTCCGCCTGGCTGTTGGCGCCCACGTCGTAGTCCTGGACTTCGACCTGCGTGCCCTTCTGGCCGGTCTGCTTTTCGACCAGCGCATCGACCACCGTCTTGATTTCCTGGCGGTCGATTTTCGAGTCCCGCTTGAACTCGACGATGATCTTGCTGCCGCCCTTGAAGTCGATGCCGCTATCGAAGCCGATGAACAAGGCTGCGATGGTGGAAATGACCGCAAGGGACACCGTGAAGGGGATCCAGAACCTGGATGCCTTCATGAAATCGTAGGTGGTTCCGGGCTTGATCCATTCCATCGTCCGTCTCCCCGGTCAGATGCCCACGCTGAGCCGCTCGGGCCGCATGCGCTCGACGTACCAATCAAACATCATTCGCGTCACGAAGATCTGCGTCAGGAACGTGACCACGATACCGATGAGCAGGGTCACCGCGAAGCCGTACACCGGGCCGCTGGAGTAGTTCAACAGGACGACGCCGGCGATGGCCGTGGTCAGGTTCGAGTCGAAGATGGCGCTGAACGCGCGGTTGTAGCCGGCCTCGACCGCGGCGCGCGGCCCCTTGCCCAGCCGCATTTCCTCGCGGATGCGCTCGTTGATCAGCACGTTGGCATCGACGGCCATGCCGACGGTCAGCACGATGCCGGCCAGGCCGGGCATCGTGAGGGCCGCGTTGAAGCCGACCAGGATCGCCAGCAGGAACAGCACGTTCAGGACCAGCGCCAGGTCCGCGATGACGCCGGACCCGTGGTAGTACACCAGCATGAACAGGAAGACGGCGAGGATGCCGATGATCAGCGAAACGATACCGGCGTTGATGGTGTCCTGGCCCAGCGACGGGCCGACTTCGAAGTCGTGGACCTTGTGCACGGGGGCCTTGTAGGCGCCGTGGGTCAAGACCGTGGTCAGCGACTGGGCTTCCGTCAGGATTTCCCGCGGGTTCCGGTTGCCGCCCATGCTGATCTTGGCGCGACCGCCGCCGATGCGCTCCTTGATGACCGGCGCGCTGTTGACCTCGTCGTCGAGCATGATGGCCATGTACTCGCCGGTGTTCTTTTCGGTGACGTTCTCGAACTGCTTCGCGCCGAGTGCGTCGAACTCGAGGCTGACGTAGGGCTCGCCCTGGGTTTCGAACTGGACCATCGCGCGGGTCAGGTGCTCGCCCGTCACGTCGGCCCGGGACCACAGGTAGAACGTCCGGTAGTAGCGCTCCTTGATCAGGTTCTCTTCGCGATGCTCGACCATTTCGTAGCCGATCGTGTGGTCGTCGCCGATCTTGACCATCTTGAGGAAGCTGAACAGCGCGTTCTTGGCCAGGGCGTCGCCGGTGCCGCGGTTGAGGCCCGCGTCGGCGCGCATGTACCACTGGCCGGTGGAGGAATCACGGTCCATCTTCAGCAAGGCGCCCTTTTCGGGGAACTTCGCCTTGAATTCGGCCAGCGCTGCTTCGTTGTCCTTGAAGAAGGACAGGGCGGCCGGCGCGCGATCGACGATCCGGAAGGCGAGGCGGGCCGTCTGGCCGATGCGCTCGCGAACCTGGTCCACCTGGGCGCCGTGGACGCCGGGCATCTGGATGTCGATGTCCGTGTCGCCGTTCTTGCGAACGTCGGGCTCGACCAGGCCGAACGCCTCGACGCGCTTGCGGATGACGTCGAGGGTCTGGTTGACGACCTCGTCGCGGATCTGCGCGACGCGCTTTTCGTCCAGCTTCAGCGCGACACGACCGCCGCTGGGCATCTGGCGCCGCAGGTCGCTGCGCAGCTCGTCCACCAGCTCCGGGGTCACGACCTCGATGTCGGCCTCGTTCGCGAACGCCAGCTGCAGGGTGTCGAAGTCCGTGCGCTCCGCCGTGAAGCGGGTCGCGAGGGCCTTCTTCTCCTCGTCGCTGAGCGCGTCGGCTTCCTTCCCGTCCTTGCGGGCCAGCGCCTCGGTCACCTTCTCGATGATCGCTTCGCGAGTGCGCAGCAGGTTGTCGCTGATGGCCTTCTTGTAGTCGACCGTGTAGCGCAACTCGAGGCCGCCCTGCAGGTCGAGGCCGAACGCCAGCCGCTTCTGGAAGGGGAACCAGGACGGGGTCTTGCCCTCACCGACGAGCGTGGGCACCACGTATAGGCCCGCGAACAGCGTCAGCAGCAGCATCAGGATCGGCTTCCACAGTTTCCTTCGGTTCATTCCGGTCTCCCTCGCGCCGGTGGATCCTTGAAGATGTCCGGGGGTCATCCCGGGCGGCGTCAGGCCTTGGCCTCGCCTTCGTCCTTGAAGTGGCTACCGATCTGGGACTTCACGACGCGCACGCGCACGTCCTTGTCCAGTTCGACCGTCACCACGTCGCCCGACATGCTCACGATGCGTCCGATGAACCCCGAGGCCAGTACGACCTTGTCGCCGGACTTCAGGGCCGAAAGGAATTCTTCCTGCTTCTTCCGCTGCTTCTGCTGGGGCCGGATGATCAGCAGCCAGAACACCAGGATCATGACGCCGAAGAAAATCAGGGTCTGCCACATCTGGCCCTGGGGAGCCGAGGCGGCTTCCGCGGGGGCAGGGGCGGCGGCGGCGGCCGAAGGGGCGGTGACAGCAGCGGCGGCGGCGGCAGGGGCCGCCTGGACCGCGGCGGGGGTCGCCGCTTCCGCGGGCGGAGTCGCGGCGCCGGGAGGTACCGCCCCGGATTGGGCCACTTGTGCCAGGAACAGCAGGCCGAAGATCGCGTTCATTGCTTCCTCCCGGGAGAACGGACGGGGGTTTGTAGCAGAAAGCCTCTTCAAGGTCAAACGGATTCCGGGAATCGGACGGGTGTTCCGCCCCGTCGCCTTGACAGGCTGGGGGCGGGGGGCTACGTTGCCCTCGAGATCGAACGTCAAGGAGCGGCATCATGGCATGGGGCAAGGACGGGAGGCCAACGCAGGTCGCCCAGGTGAACCGGGACGAGGACCCCTTCCTCGCCGAGCGGTTGTTGAAGACGCGGACGATCCTTCTGTCGTCGGAGGTTTCCCCGTCGACCGCACGGCGGGTCATCGAGCGCCTGCTGGTGCTGGAGGCCGAAGACCCCGAGGCGCCCATCACGCTGGTCGTGAACTCCCCGGGCGGCGAGGTCCATTCGGGCTTCGGCGTGTACGACGTGATCCGCTTCATCAAGCCGCCCGTGAAGATCGTCTGCGCGGGCCTGACGGCCAGCATCGCCACGATCATCCTGCTGGCGGTGAAGAAGGAGGACCGCGTCGCGCTGCCGAACGCGCGCCTGCTGATCCACCAGCCCCTGTTCAGCGGGGAGGTGTTCGGGCCGGCGTCGGACCTGGAAATCACCGCGAACGAAATCCTGAAGACCAAGGAACACATCAACCGCGTGATCGCCGAGGGGACCGGCCAGACCTTTGAAAAGGTCCAGCACGACACGGAACGCGACTTCTGGCTGTCGGCCGACGAGGCCGTGGAATACGGGCTGGTGTCGCGGGTGGTCACGTCCCGCAACGACCTGTAGACGCTACATCGCGATCCCCAGCACCCCCGCCAGCCCAATCGCCGTGTCGCGCCGATCCACCAGGGGATGGGCCGCCAGCGCGTCCACGACCAGGTCGCGCCGGCGTTCGCGGATGGCCCGGACACCGAGGCGCTCGTAGGCCTTCACGCGTGTGATCAGGTCCAGGTCGTCGGGCGGGAGGGCACCCCGAGGGTTCGGGCGGACGCCGCTCGCGTCCACCGCGCAGTCCACTTCCACCACGTCGTCGTCGGCCAGGCCGGGCAGGGCGCCCTGGTTCGGTACGTTGAGGGCCATCCGGCGAGGCTTCGCGCCCGTGCGACCGGCCAGCAGTTCCATGGCGACCTCCGCATAGCCGCCCGTCTGGGTCCGCAGGAACGCCAGCGCATCGGCCGGCGTCATCGCGTCGGGGGCCGCCCCGCGCAGGTGTCCCTCACGCGCGTACTCCATGTAAGACGCGTTGCGGCCCGACAGGTACGCGGCGTAGCGCACGATCGCGTCACCCACGCGCCCCTCGGCGGACAGGCGGCCCACGTCGGCCAGCATGGACCGGTTCGCATCGACGATCGCCTCGCCGCGAGTCTGCCTTTCGGCCTTCAGGGCGGCCACCGCCTCGGCGGCGCGGTACCAGTAGTACAGGTATTCGTTGGGGATCCGGCCCATGGCGGGCGTCTGGGCCACCCACCACGGCACCAGTTCCTGCAGCAGCGGGACGTCGTTCAGGGCGTCCATCAGCAGGTCGCGGCCCTGGATGGACACGCGTCGGGTCCACGACAGGTGGTTCAGGCCGTGGACCTCGAAGTCCACGTCGTCGAAGCCCACCCCCGCCCGGCGCGCCACGGCCTTGGCCGCCACGGTCGCCGAGTCGCAGATCCCCACCGCCCGCCGGAAGCCCTCGTCGGCCAGCGCCTGGGACACCATGCCCGCGGGATTGGTGAAGATCACGGGCAGGAAGCCCGGGCTGCGCGCCTCGGCGATGCGGCAGTAATCGACCACGGCGGGAATCGACCGCGTCGCGAACGCCAGCCCCGCCGGTCCCGTCGTTTCCTGCCCCAGCACGCCCGCGTCCAGGCAGGCCCGCTCGTCCCGGGCCCGCGTCTCCTCGAAGCCGGGGCGGATCGTGAAGATGGCCGCGGCGATCCCGTCGAGGGCCTCGTCGGCCGTGGCCGCCACCCGCACGGGCGGAAGGCTCCCGCACTCATTGGCCACCGCGCGCGCCACCGGCAGCAGCGCCGCGGTCCGCTCGGGCCGGATGTCGAACAGGACCACCTCGGACAGCGGGCAGGTCTGCACCGCCTCCGCCACCGAGGCCAGCATCAGCGGCAGCCGCGTGGAGCCGGAACCGATGATCGCCAGTCGCATGGTTCACCTCGTGTCGTCGCGGACCGTTCCCGCCTGCGGGTTGCTAGGCCATACCCATGCGCGCCCGGCCGTTCTGGAGGTAGATGCGCAGGGGGGGGCCGTCGGGGGAGATATCGACCTTCGTGCCGTACCGCAGCGGTACCGCGACCCGTCGCCCGTCCAGGAAGGCGCCGCCGCGGATCATCCGCGACACCAGCGTCACCGGCCCGTCCAGCACCCCGTCCAGCAACTTCCAGTGCTGCGCGGGCAGGCCCTGCAGGCACGGCTCGCGGACCTTGTACTGCAGCCGCGTGCCCAGGATGCCCATCGGCCGCCCGCCCGCGGACAGCAGCGCCCCGGTGGACCCGGCCGCGGTGGACACCCAGACACCCGAAGACTTCTGCTCCTCCTCGGCGTTCCCGATCCGGATCACGTACCGCGAGGTCGTGGACGGCACGGTGTCGGCCACGAGCACGTCGTTGAGGATCGGCTGGATGTGGCGCTTCCCATCGACGACCATGCGGATCCGCGCCAGTTCCACGGGTTCGACCTCGTCCCGCTGGATGCGATCCAGCAGGCCGGCCAGCGCCTCGGCGTTCACGCAGGTGAAATGGCCGTACGACGACGATGGCGACGAGTTCACGGCGAGGACCGGCGTGCGGTTCAGGAATCGCGCGATGTCCAGCACGGTGCCGTCGCCGCCGATGGTGATCACGAGGTCGTAGCGCCCGTTCGGGATGTGGCCCAGGCGCTGCATCCCGGACACCTGGATGCCCGACGCCAGCAGGGTTTCCTGCACGATCCTGCGCGCCTGGACCGTTTCGCGATGGCTGGATTCGATGCGGGACACCAGGGGGTCGCCGGCCTTCAGCAGCGCCGACAGTCGCGGGTCGCGGCGCTCCAGGCCCGGCATTTCGAAGAGCGTGGTCTTGGAGGTCAGCAGGACCCTCCGGACCTTCATCGCGGCTTCCCCTTCTTCTTCAAGGACTTCTCGCCGCCGCCACCACCGTTCCTCGCGTCCTTTCCTTCCTTCCCGTTCCCCTCGTCCTTGTCGGCGGCGTGGTCCTTCTTTTCCCGTTCGGCCCACTTCACCAGCCTGGCGGCCACCCGCCCCATCAGGCTGTCGGCGGGGCAGGCGCCATCCTCGCCCCGCTCGCCGGCGGGCATCCCGGACAGCAGTTCCAGCGCGTCCTCGATGCTCTGCACCGCGTACAGGTGGAACCGGCCGGCCTCGCAGGCCGCCAGGACCTCGGGGTCCAGGATCAGGTGCCGGGTGTTCGACGCCGGCAGGATGACGCCCTGGGTGCCTGTCAGGCCCCGGGCCTCGCAGACCCGGAAGAAGCCTTCCACCTTTTCATTGATGCCGCCGATGGCCTGGACTTCGCCGGACTGGCTGACGCTGCCGGTGATGGCCAGGTCCTGGCGCAGCGGCGCACCGGCCAGCGACGACAGCAGCGCGCACAGCTCGGCGCACGAGGCCGAATCGCCGTCGATGATGCCGTAGGACTGCTCGACGGCCAGCGTGGCGCTCATCGACAGGGGGCGGTCCCGGGCGAAGCGGTCGCCCAGGAATCCCGAAAGGATCAGCACGCCCTTGTTGTAGGTGCTGCCCGACAGGCGCGCCTCGCGTTCCACGTTGACGACGCCGGCCTTGCCCTGGAAGACCTTGGCGCTGATGCGCAGCGGGCGCCCGAAGGTGAGGTCCGCGTACTGGTACACCGCCAGGCCGTTCAGCGTGCCGACCTGCGTGCCTTCGGTGTCGATCCGCAGCAGGCCGTCCATCACGTCGTCCAGCGACTTGTCGGCCAGCAGCGAGATGCGGTCCTGCCGCTGCCGCCGGGCGCGCACGACGTGGTCGCGGCGGATGACCCTGGCCTCGTCCCCGCGGGCCAGCGCGTCGGCCTCGACCAGCAGGTTGGTGATCTCGTTGAAGCGCAGCGTCATGCGGTCCGCCGAACCGGCGCGCCGCATGCCGAACTCGATGATCGCCGCCACGCCATCCTTGTCCACGGGCAGCAGGGCCTCGCGCCGGCAGGTGGTCGCCACGAACCGCGCGTATTCCATCACCGTTCCGGGCGTGCATCGCACCTGGCTGTCGAACTCGGCCTTCACCTGGAACAGTTTGGAAAAGTCCTCGTCGTAGGTCGTCAGCAGGTGGTACAACTGGTTCGACCCGATCAGGATCACCTTGCACTGGACCTGGACCGGATCGGGCCGCAGGCCGGTGGTCGGCAGGAACTGGTAGGCCTCGCCCATTTCCTCGATGGTCAGGCGCTGGGTGCGCAGCACGGCCTTCAGGGCATCCCACGCGAAGGGATAGCCCAGCAGCTCGCGGATGTGCAGCACCAGGTAGCCACCGTTGGCCCGCAGCAGCGCGCCGGCCTTCACCAGCATGTGGTCCGTCGAATAGATGCCGTTTTCGACGCGCTTTTCGATCTTGCCGACGAGGTTGTGGTAGGTCGGCGTGCTTTCGACCTGCACCGGCGCGCCCTTCGTTTCGCTGTTGTCCACCAGCACGTTCACCTGGTACTCGACCAGCGGCTTGCGCAGGGCCCGCTCGGCCTTCTGGTGATCGCTTTCGTCCGGGAGGAACTGCGGGAGGTTGTCCACGACGTGGGCCGTCACCGCGTCCAGGTGCGCCTGGACCTGCGGACTGTCCGCGAAGGTTTCGCGCAGCGGCTTCAGGTGACGCTCGACCACCACCAGCCCGAGGTCCCGCTGGGCGTCCTGGATGTTCTTGTGGACGGCGGTCTCGATGTTCCGGGTCGTTTCGAGGAAGTGGCTGACGACCGGTTCCAGGCGCTGCCGGTTGCCATCCACCGTGGCCCGCTGGGCGTCGGACAGGTCGGCGTATTCCTTGTTGCCGACGGGCTTGCCATCGACCAGCGGGATCGTGACCAGGCCGTCCTTGGTGTGCTTGACCAGGAAACCGATCTCGGTGGCCTTCTTGGACAGGTCCACGAAGGCCTTGTTCTCGCGTTCCAGGCCCGCGTTCAGGACGCGCTGGATGCGCTCCTGGTGGATCTTGCCGTGGAAGGCCTTGGGGATTTCGGTCCGGAGGTCCGTGATCAGGGCGTCCATCGCGGACCGCAGCACCACCGCGCGCCCCGGGGGCAGCGGGAACGCGACCGGCGCCTCGGGGCGCTTGAAGTTGTGCACCAGGCACCAGTCCGGCGGGATCGGGTCCTTCTCCGCCAGGCGCCGCAGGATCCCCTTGAGGATGCTGGACTTCCCGGTGCCGGTCGAACCGCTGATGTACAGGTTGAAGTTGCGCTTGCGGATGCGCAGGCCGGTTTCCATGGCCCGCAGGGCGCGCTCCTGCTCGATGACCTCTTCCAGCGTCGCCAGGTTGTCGGTGGTGCGGAACTTCAGGTCCTTCAGGTTGACCCTGTGGTTCAACTGCCGCATGGACAGCCGGCAGCGCGCCACCGTCGCGTTGACACGGGTCTTTCCCGCACGGTTCGGGCCGACCCGGGTCGAGGACGCTTCCTTCGCCTTGCTTCGCCCTGCCATGCTGCCTCCGCCTGCGTCCCGCCCTCGGGCCGAACATATCACAGGGAAACGGGCACCGACAGCAAGGTCAACGCTCGAGGGTCCAACCGCCCCGAAGCGCGGGGGGGAGGTAGCGGGCGAAGGGGCCCGCGGAGGGGCGGCGGGCGAACGGCGTGGCGGCGTCGATTCCGGCGCCGGCACGGACGCTGATGCTGTCACGGGTGCCGCCCACGACGTGCCAGGCCCGGCCGCCCAGGCCGACCGAGCCGCCCTGCGACGTGGCGGCCGACACCTGGCCCAGCACGCGGCCCGACGTGGCATCGACGACGGAAACGGTGCGCGTGTCCCCGATAGTGCTGTGGATGCGCCCCTTTTCGCCCAGGTCCATCAGTTGGGTGGACGCCACCAGGCGGTCCATCGCCGCGGATTCGATCAGGCCCTCGCCGATCAGGTGGTCCACGATCGCTTCGAGGTCGCCCCGGGGGCCCAGCACCGACAGCATGTCCAGCAGGTCTTCCCGCGGAACGCCGCGCGGCCTGCCGAAGAGGATCGAGAAGGTCTGCTGCACCGCGACCCCGGGGTCCGGGTCGCCTTCCACCGGCGGCATCTCGCCAGCGGCCGCCGCGCCCGCCAGGGCCGCGAACGAGGCGCGGTCGGAGGGCGTTTCGGGCACGCACAGGGCGCGCATGCCCGAACGCCTGCGGCATCCGCGGCCCACGCGCTGGGCGAAGGACGCAGCCCCGTCCGGCGCGCCCACGAGCACCACGGCGTCGATGTTCCCGACGTCGACCCCCAGTTCCATCGTGGTCGTGCACACCAGCAGCCCGGCATCCCAGCGTCGGAAGGCCTTTTCCACGTCCTCGCGCTCGCGCCGGGCCAGGCTGGCGTGGTGGACCATCACGCGTTCGACGGGCCAGGGGCCGATGGCCGGCAGCAGGCGTCCCACCTCCTCGACGCGACGGCGGGTGTTGCAGAACACGATGGCCTTGGTCAGGCCGTCCCGGCGCAGGGCGGCCAGCGCGCCCTTGAGGTCGTCCACCACCTCGACGGCCACGGGGCGGTTCGGGCCGCCCGTCAGGATCGCCACGTCCACGCCCAGCAGGCGGTTGCCGAGGCCCTCCGGGTCGGCCACGGTCGCGGTCATCGCCACGCGCTGGGGCACGGTCTTGCAGTGCCAGGCCACCAGCCGTCGCACCAGGATGCGCATCTGGTCGCCGCGGGGCGTGCCGTCCAGCAGGTGGGCCTCGTCGATGGCGATGGCGCGCACCGCGGCGAACCGCTCCGCGTGGCGGCACAGCAGGCTGTCCAGCGATTCGGGCGTGGTGACCAGCACGTCGGCTTCGGCCCCGGCGATGTCCGCGGGCCGGTCGCCGGTCCGGACGACGACCCGCAGGCCCAGCGCACCGCACGGTTCGGCGACGCGCAGTTCCAGGTCGTTCGACAGCGCGCGGGTCGGGACGATGTACACGATGCCCGGGGCGCCGGTGCGATGGGCCAGCAGCCGTTCGCACAGGGGCGCCAGCACCGCTTCGGTCTTGCCCGACGCCGCCGGGGCGACCACCACCGCGTCCATCCCCCGGGCCAGCGCCGGGATGGCGTTGGCCTGGATGGCGGTCAGCGACGGGAAGCGCGACAGGAAGGGGCCGAACGCCCGGGGCAGGGCGGCGCGGACGGTGGCGCGGTCTTCGGCGGACGCCACGTCAACCCACCCCGTCGAGGATCAATGCCTCGATGTCGCCCTGGGGGAAGAACCGCGCGTAGTCGAGGGCCTCGACCGCGGCCTTGATGAACCCCCGGGTGGACGACACACGATCCGCGGTGGCCAGCAGCCGGAACACGCGGTCCCGCAACTTCGGGTCCAGGCGCACCCCGTAGCAGGCCTCGTAGGTCGCGTGGATCTTCCAGAACAGCGCCTTCAGCGCGTCCAGGCCCAGCACGTCCAGCTCGACGCGGCCGATCGTTTCGCGGGTGCGCCGGAACTCGTCCTGCAGGGACCCGGGCGTCAGCGCGAACGCGACCTTCATGCGGCACGGGATGCCGGTCGTGTACCGGGCCGGGTTGTGGCCCGAGTACAGCAGGCGGGTCAGTTCGCCCACCGTGACGTCCTCGCGGACGAAGGCCTCTTCCAGCAGGTCGTGATCGTCGTTCGCCGACAGCACCAGCCCCCGGAAGAAGTTCACGCCGCGCAGGGCCTGGTAGCGGTACAGCACGTTGCGGGCGACCTCGGCCTCGTCCAGCAGCACCGCCAGCCCGCTCAATCCCAGCACCTCGGCCGCCGCGCGCGACAGGGCCGACAGCAGGTTCACGTACAGGTTCGCGCAGGTGCTGTAGTCGTGCAGCGTCGGGCGCCCGTCTTCGCCCCGACCCAGGGCCTCGACGTGTTCCCAGTCCTCGGGATCCGCCTTGCCCTTCGCGACCTTCTTCAGGAACGACCCCAGCAGCCAATGATCCCCCAGGACCTCCGGCCAGTTGTCGCGCGCGGCCACGGCGGTCAGGAAACCCCGGAAGTCGACCGGCTGCCCATCGACGTGGGCCCGGAACCCCTGGCACAGGCGTCGGTAGGCCTTCTTCGGGAACGCGGCGGACGCCTCGGACGGGTCGAAGCCGGCGATCGCCACCGCGAATCCCATCGCCTCGGCCTCCCGGGCCATGAATGCCAGCAGGTGGCTCTTGCCTGCGCCGTACTGCCCCTCGATCAGGATCGCGCCCTCGCCCTCGTCCTTCAGGAACGTCCGCAGGGCCTTCACCTCGACCTCGCGCCCCACGGTCCAGTCCTCGATGTGGCGCGCCGGGACGATGCCCAGCCGGAAGGCCTCGATGGCCGTCGCGTCCCGCACGGCCCGGCCTTCCTTGGCGGGGCGGAACGTGGGCTTTTCGTGCTTGCGGGCCTTCTTCGCTGCCGCCGCGGTGGCCGGCGCCGACGCTGCCGGGGCGGGTTCGCGTCTCGAGGCGGGCGCGGGCTCGCCGGTCAACAGGCGCAGGATCGCGTCGAACGAGGTGGCAGTGTGGTGTGGCCCTTCCTCGGCCGGCTCGGCGCCCACCAGGCGCAGCCCTCCGCTGGCCGGGGTCAGTTCCTTCGCGGGGACCCACAGGCTGTAGGCCCCGAAGGACACGCGGACCTCGAACCCGTCGATCCGCGTCCCGTTGACCGAGCCCCGCCCGTAGGCGGGGTGGGTCACGGCGTCACCCTTCCGGTAGCTCGCCATCCAGGCCGTCTCCGTCGGGCTCGTTCGTGCCCGTCGCCAGCATGCGTCGCGCGAAATCCTCGTCCACCGTCACGCCCTTGGCCAGGCGCAGCGAGTGCAGCGCCCGGACCAGGCCCTGCACGAACAGCCGCTTGTACCCGATGTCGCCGAACGCCCGTTCCGCAGCGGCGTCGGCCAGCAGCGACACCAGGCGCGTCTTCAATTCCAGCGGGAATTCCTTGCGGTACGCCGTTTCGTACACGCCCGCCAGCTTGTTCCCGATCTCGGTCAGCAGGGTCCGGGGCTCGCGCGCCAGCCGGTCCAGCCGGATCGTCACGCCCGTCGGGTTGGTGAAATCGAACACCGTCTGGATGCGCTGCCGCAGCGCCTCGTACGCCGGGCTGCGGCCTTCCACCAGGAACTGCTCGTTCGGCACGGCATAGAAAACCATCACGTTGGCGAAGGCCGACGAGCCGCACTGGTCCACCAGCTCGCGCAGGTTGGCCAGCATCATTTCCTTCTGCTTCGACGTCATCGCGCCGGCCTGCTCGGCCTCGTCGAACAGGATCACCAGCCCGCGGAACCGCAGGTTGCGGATCCAGGTCACGAGGGAACGGATCGTCGCGAAGGCCTGCCCGCGCTCGATGGGCTGCAGGATGCCCGCGTTGCGGTGCACCACGCGGTCGTAGCCGTCCACGGTCAGGTACTGCAGCATCTGGTCGAAGGTGTCCGGGTCGTCGTGGACCAGCGCTTCCAGGGCCAGGCGGACGGCCCGGCCGAAGTTCGGGTTCTCCAGCCCCCGCGTGCTGTCCGCCGCCACGGCCGCCAGGCGCTTGCGCAGCTCCTCGCCCTTGAGGCCCTCGGCCGTCAGCGCTTCCACCAGCCCGGCATACACATTCTTGAGGAACGCGCCCAGGCCGCGCTCGGCGCCGCCCAGCAGCTCGTCCGGGGTCAGCGGCCGCATCAGGTTCGTCGCGATGGACCGGTAGACCTTGTCCAGCCGGTAGAACGGCGACGTTTCCGCCGACAGGGGGCAGTAGGCGACCAGGAAGTCGTGCTTCCAGGCCAGCTCCCGCACGCTGTACAGGAAGTGCGTCTTGCCGCCGCCGTAGGTCCCGACGACCACCTTGAACGACGAACCGCCTTCGCGCAGGAAGGACCGCAGGTAGTCTTCCTCGATGACTCGCAGGTAGCCTTCGAGCCCCGTCGAGAAGAACTGGAATCCCCACTCGGGCGGAGTGCCGGACGAACCGACCACCTCGATCACGTGGCGGGCTTGACGGGAGGTCAGGGAATCGACCATTCGCTCCTCCGGGACTGTGGAATCGTCAGACAGCCGCCTTCACGAAGGACGCCGTCGCGTACTGGGTTCCGTCGCCGCTTCGCCCGCGCGGGACCCACACGTGGTCCTCGGGCCGGCGCGTCTGGGCCATCGTGGCCACGTCCAGACGCAACTCGCGGTCGCCGTGGCGCCGGGTCTTCAACCGGGACAGGGCGCATGCGAACTCGACGCGCCCGTAGGGCATGAACGTTTCACGCTTCGGGTCGGCCAGGAAGGCGGGCCGCTGGCGCCGGAACGCGACCTCGGCCAGCAGGGCGGTCAGGGGCACCCGATCGCCCTCCGCCACGCCCTGGCGCACCGCGCACGTGCGGTAGGCCGCGTGCAGGTCGGCCAGGAACGCCGCCTCGTTGAACTCGCCGCCCAGCAGCGCCTTGTCCAGTTCGGCCGCCTTCGCCGCGATGGCGACCGCCTCCAGCGGGCAGTCGGCCAACCGTTCGTGCCGGGGACCGAACCACGCCACGCAGCGACCCTTGGGGCCGAAGTTGAACTCCAGCGTCAGCACGCCGGCCCGCAGCATCGGCAGGTGGCCCTCGGCCTTCATGCCCATCTTTGCAAGTTCCGCGGCCACCGCCCCGGCCAGCAGTGCCCGCTCGCGCTCCAGAGCCGCGCGCGCCACCGCTGCCTTCGAGGCCAGTTCTTCGCGGACCGCCGACGCCAGGGTGTCGGTCGGAACGACCTTCTTCAGCGCGGTCACCGCGGCATCCGCCGCTTCGGCAATCGCCGCGGGGCCCGAAGCCTCCTTCGCCAGCACCTTCGACGCGGCCTCCACGGCCTTGGCGGCAGCCTGGGTGGCCTTGGCCGCCTTGAGGAAGTCGGGGATCCGTTCGGTCATCGGGCACCTCCGGGCGCGCGGGAGTATAGCGGATCGTGGCGGATCGGGCAGCCCGCTATCCGTCGATGAGCACATGGGAAAGCGTCTCGCGCCAGGTTTCCCCGAACACGGCGTCCAGGACCGTGCGGAAGTCCCGTGGCGGCGGGGCGATGACCTCGATCCACCGGCCGTCCGCCGGGTGGACGAACCGGATCCCCCAGGCGTGCAGGGCGTGCCGCTGGATCAACTTCAACGCCGCCACCTCGGCCTCGGGCTGGCTGCCGGGGCGCGGGTAGGCGCGCCCATAGATGTGGTCTCCCACGATCGGATGGCCCCCTTCGGCCAGGTGTACGCGGATCTGGTGGGTGCGACCGGTCCGCGGCCTGGCGACGACCAGCGCGCACAGGCTGGAGCGCATCAGGACCTCGTACTCGGTGACCGCCTCGCGTTCCGACGCGACGCGGCCGGTGAACTGTTTGCGGTCGCCGGGCCGTCGGCCGAACGACGAGCGGAACACGCCGCGGTCGGGGAGGTGGGCTCCCAGCACGATGGCCAGGTAGGCCTTCCGGATGGTCCGGTCCTTGAACTGGGCGGCCAGCGCGGCGTGTGCCGCATCGGACTTGGCCAGCAGGATCACCCCCGAGGTGTCCTTGTCCAGCCGGTGGACCAGGCCCGGGCGATCCTCGCCCCCGATGATCGAAAACGTGCGACCCGACGCGATCAACTGGTTGACCAGCGTCCCGGACTGGTGCCCGGCCCCGGGGTGGACCACCGTCCCGGGACGCTTCGCCACGGCCAGCACGAGGTCGTCCTCGTACAGGATGTCCAGCTCGCTGCCGGTCTGCGGGACCAATCCCGTGCGGGGCGGCGGGGCGGGGATGCGGACCAGGAGCGTCGCGCCGGCCACGACACGGTATCCCTGGGGACGTTTGCGCCCGTCCACCCGGACCTCGCCCTGCTCGATCAGGCGCTGTGCCGCGGATCGGGAAACACCCGGTACAAGGGCAGCCACTGCCATGTCCAGCCGTGCGCCGTCCCGCGGGGGGTCCACCGTCACCGAGTGTTCGGTAGCCTCAGCCCCCCCCTCGGCCGGCGTTGGCGCCGTCGTCGTTTCGGGGGCCGGATTGTTGCTTCCGTCGTGGGATTCCGACATGATTCCGCAAGATAGACCGCGGGTCCGCGGCGGTCAAGGCGGAGAGGGACGTGGAACGGGTCGGGGGAGCCACCGGCAGGAACCGGCTGACGTGGGGTACACCTCGCGACGGCGCCGTTTCGCTCCCGCTTCCCTCCCTTATTTTGCTGGTTCTGCCCCTCCTGGTCGCATGCGGGGGGGGCGCCGCCACGGCGACCGACCCGATCTGCACCGCGGATTCGGACTGCCGCTCGGGCCTGTGCCTGGGAAGTCGATGCGCCGACCCCGACGGGGACCCGGACCACGACGGGCTCTCCACGGCGGACGAGCGCCGGCTGGGCCTGGATCCATTGAACCCGGACACCGACGGCGACGGCATCCCGGACGGCGTCGAGGTCGGGCCGGATCCGCTTCATCCCCTGGACACCGACGGCGACGGGAAGATCGACGCCCTGGAAAGCGCGGTGGCGGACAAGGACGGGGACTGCGTTCCGGACCAGTTCGATCCCCGCGACGACGTGCCCGACGCCACGCCGGCCGAGGTGGCCCGGTACGCGTGCAGCCAGAAGGGCGTCTGCGGCCGGAACCCTTCGATGATCCAAGCGACCTGTGCGCGCGGGGTTGCGACGTGCAGGTACGACGACGTGCCGGACTGGCGTCCCGCACCTGCGGGCTGCGCCCTGGGTCCCGAGGGCTGCGACGAGGATCGGTGCGACGGCCTCGACAACGACTGCGACGGCAAGACGGACGAGGGATTCTCGCTGGCGGGCGTTCCCCTGGGCCGCCCCTGCGCCGCCCAGGGGATCTGCGGAGGCGGGGCCGTCGAATGCGCGTTGGACGACCCCACACGGACACGCTGCTCCTCCGGCCCGGGCGGCTCGATGGACGCGTCCACGGCTGAAATCTGCAACGGGTTGGACGACAACTGCGACGGCGCCACCGACGAGAACCTGACCTGGAAGGGGGTGCCGCTGGGCAAGCCCTGCATGGGCCGCGGCCAATGCGGCGAGGGGGTCGTCGAGTGCCGACCCGGCGGGACCGTCGGGTGCTCCTCGGAGGCCGGCGGCTCGGCGGACCGGTCGAAGCCCGAGTCGTGCAACCTGCTGGACGACGACTGCAACGGCCTGACGGATGACGATGTGGTGTTCAGCGACCCCGGCGGGATCTGCCCGCCCCGGGGCATCTGCGCGGAGTGGCCCGGGCGCATCGAGATCCATTGCGTGAACGGCCAGCCCCAGTGCGACTATTCGCAGGTTCCCGGCTGGTCCGGCCCGGAAGAGGCCCGTTGCGACGGCAAGGACGACAATTGCGACGGCCTGCTGGACAACGCGGACGCTTTCCGGGTGCTGGACCCGGTCCTCGGCTGGCGGTCGATCGGCCAATCCTGCGGGGCGGGAGCCTGCGCGGGCGGGGTCGTCGAGTGCTCGGCCGACCAGTTGGCGGGCGCCTGCTCCACCGCCGTGGAAGCCTCCACGGAAACGTGCAACGGCCGTGACGACGACTGCGATGGGCTGGTGGACAATGGCCTGCCCCTGGCCTGGTCCGACACTGCGACGCTGGTCGATCCCGGGGAACCCGCGCCCCGCGCGGCAGCCGCCCTGGCCTGGGTCCCGGCGGGCATGGATGGCCTGTCCGGCCTGTGGATGTACGGCGGTATCGCGCGCCTGGCGCAGGACTCGACCGTCCTGCAGGACCATGCCGACTTCTGGCGGTTCGACCCGGTCACGCGGCGTTACCAGGAGTATGGTCCCGGCGCGCCCGGGGGCCGGGCCGGCGCCCGCCTGGTGTACGACTCGTCGTCGGCGCGCCTTCTGCTGGTGGGCGGCATTGCCGATTCGGCCTCGGCTCCTGTGTGGGCCTGGGACCTCGTCAACGCGCGCTGGTCGGAAGCGGGCCCGTCGGTCCGGCAGGACGAGGTGCTGGCCGCCGTCGTCGAGCCCGGGTCGAAGGACCTGCTGTTCCTGCGGATGGACCGGGGCAAGGACGTCGCCGTGCTGGCCCGAATCGCGGCGTCCGGGGTGGGTCCGGCGATGGAAACCCCGACAACGCTGCCCTATCGCGAGGACGCCGCCGCGGCCGCCGACCCCGATACCGGGCGGTTCTACGTGTTCGGCGGGCGTCGAAACGGAGTCTCGAGCAGCGACAGCCTGTGGACGGTTTCGAGCCTGGGAGTGGCCAGGGCCCTTTCGACCCAGGGCACGATGCCCTCGCCGCTCCGCCCTGCGCTGGGGTTCCTTCCGGGCGGCTCGCTGCTGGTCGCCGGGGGCACCCAGGCCGGCGGGGACGCGAACTCCGGGGCCTGGATCCTGTCCCCGGGGTCTGCGGGACAGGAATGGCGTTCGTCCCCCGTGGCCGCCCTGCCGTCGGGCCCGCTGCAGTGGCCGTCCGTCTGCGTTTCGGATGACGCGGCGTGGCTGATGTCCGGCGTCACCCGGGATGGGACCGGCCTCCGGGAGGTCCTCCGTTTCGACCTGGCCCACGGCGCCTGGTCGTCCGAGGCCCTTTCGCGCGTTCCTCCCCAGCGCTACGGCGGCGTGCTGTCGGTCTTCCCCCGCCATCGCGTGGCGGTGCTGGTCGGAGGGACCGGGACGGACCTGGATTCCAGCCGGCTGATGGGCGACGCGTGGCTGCTGTCGCTGGACAACCTGGCGTTCGAGCCGTTCGCGCCGTCCGGGGCGCCCCTGACGTTCCGGGGGGGCGCCGTGGCCGCGGATCGCGTCGGCGGCGTCCTGTACCTGCACGGCGGCCTTGCCGACCTGGACCCTGGCACGGTGGTCGATCGCCTGCTGTCCATCCGCGTGGATCCGGCCGAGGCCGTGGACCTGGGGCCCGGGCCCGGCCCCCGCAGCGCCCACGCGATGGTGTGGACCGGCGATTCCCTGGTGCTGATGGGCGGGCAGGGGGCGGGCGCCGTCCTGTCCTACGCCTGGCGATGGACCGCTGTCTCCGGGTGGGCCAAGGTTCCCGGCAACGGGCGGCCCCGGTCGGGTCACGCCGCCGTGTGGGATCCGGCCTCGGCCCGCGTGATCGCCATCGGCGGGACGGCCGCCGGGGACGTGGATGCGCTGGATCCGGCAACGGGTGCCTGGGCGCCACTGATCCAGGACGCGCGGCTGGCGGCGTCCATCGAGGTGGTGGCCCACGACACGGATTCCGGTTTGGTGCTGCTGGGCCTGGGCCCGGACCGGGTGCCGATGCTCCTGGGCCTCAAGGCGCCGGTGTCGCTGCGCGCCCTTCCGTCCAACGCGCTCCCGGCCCTTCGCTGGGTTGCCGCGGACTACGACGCTTCATTCCGGCGGGCCCTGTTCTTCGGCGGCCTCCGTCCCGCCGCCGGTCGCGCGGACGACGCCCCCGGTTCCTCGCTGTGGCTCCTTCCGCAGCACTGCTTCTAGGCACTGCGACAAACTTTCTTTTCACCCGGATGAACCGATTTCGCCGCACCTCCGTCTGTCCTGCAGGATTTCTACCCTGGAGGGCATCATGGACCATCGCACAGCATCCCGTTCCTTCCTGGCCGTGGCGCTGTTCGCCGCGGCGCTCTTACCGGCTCCCGTCTTCGCGGTCGCGGCCTCGCCTGCCTGGGATCCCCCCTACGAGGTACAGGTGGTCGTGGACGGCGTGCCCCGGACCGAGTACCCGCACGACGGCAGCACCTGGATCGAAGGCTCGAAGGGCCAGCGATACGCGCTGCGCCTGATCAACCACACGAACCACCGGGTCGAGGTCGTCGCGACCATCGACGGCCTGGACGTCGTGGACGGGAAGCCCGGCGACTTCGTCCGCAAGCGCGGATACGTGCTGGCTCCCTGGCAGACCTACGACGTCGAGGGCTTCCGGCTGGACATGGGTCGTGTCGCCGCGTTCCGGTTCTCGTCGGTGGCAGGCTCGTACGCGGCCCGGACCGGCAACGCCCGGAACGTCGGCGTGATCGGCGTGGCCTTCTTCGAGGAGCGTCGGCCGACGCCCCCGCCGCGCCGTCCCCAGCCGTTCCGCCCGATGGGTGATGACGTCCGGACCGGTGGCGCTGGCGGCGGCGCCGACGCGTACGACATGGAGTCCCGCACGGAGTCCCGCGCGGAAGGCGCCCCCGCGGACGAGCCGGCGACCGCCCGGTTCCAGGCGAAGGGTGGCGGCGGGCTGGGCCGCATGGGCTTCGGCGGGCCCGCCGCGTCCTCCCCCGCCCCATCTGCGAGCGGCCTGGCCGAGGAGCGCGCCGCATCCAAGAGCGCCCGGCCTGGCCTCGGAACCTCCTTTGGCGAATCCCGCGCCTCCGACGTCGTGGAGGCGTCGTTCGTGCGGGCCAGCGCGTCCGCTCCGACCCGGCTGCTGAGCCTGCGGTACGACGACCGGGACGGGCTGCTGGCCCAGGGCGTGCCGATCGACCCGCCGACGCCTCGCGACACCTGGCTGCGCGCCACCGCCGATCCATTCCCGGCGGCCCCCCGCCCGCACCATTTTGCCCAGCCTCCGTGCGGCTGGCACGAGTAGGCGGCTTCCGCCTTCCCGTTCGCGCCTTGCCCCGCCCCTCTTCCTCGGGCTAGAGTGATTCGTCCCGAACCGGTGTCGCCATGGCCCGTCCGCTCGCCGCGGTGGTGTTCGACGTCGATGACACGCTGTACCCGGAAATGGACTTTGTTCGGGGCGGGCTGCACGCGGCGGCGCGGGCCCTGGGCGTTCCCGGGGCGGGCGCGGTCTTCCTTGAGGTCCTGCAACGCGACGGGCCCTTCCGGCTGTTCGACCAGGGGCTCGACCGCCTGGGCATCGCGCGGACCCCCGAGCGGATCGAGGTGCTGGTGGGGGCGTTCCGGGCCCACCAGGCGCCGCTGAAACCGTTTGCCGGCGTGCGGCCGATGCTGGCCAGGCTGAGGGCGGCCGGCGTGCAACTGGCCCTGGTGACCGACGGCTACCTGGACGTCCAGCGGCACAAGGTGGCCGCCCTGCGCCTGCAGCCCGCCGTGGACCTGGTGGTGTTCACCGCGGACGTGGACGGCCGCCGGATGCCGAAGCCCGACGTCGGCGCCTTCCGGCACGTGGAGCAGCGGCTGGGCGTCAGCGGCGACCTCCTCGCGATGGTCGGCGATCGCCCGGACAAGGACTTTCCCGGTCCCGACGCCCTTGGCTGGCGGACGCTGCGCGCGCGCCACCCGGGCTGCTTCCACCGGGACGCTCCCGATCCGCTTCCCGGGCGGCCCGAGGCCCGTTCGATCCGCTCGATGGAACGGCGGTTGATGGCGTGGGTGGAAGGTCGGGATCCGGCGGGATGAGCGTCGTGCGGCCGGCGTGCCTCAGGGCGCGGCAGGAGGCACCGCGATCGCGGTGGTCGAAGTCGCCTTCCAACTCTGCCGGCCGGTCAACTGGACCGGTGCGGTGGTCCCGTCCCGGCGCGTCACCCACACTTCGTCGTCCCTTCCCAACTGGCTCTGCCCGTCGGGGATCACCTGGAAGGACGAATCCAGCATCGGCGATCCGGCGAACACGACGTAGTCCCCGGTCGGGGACAGGTCCATCGAGTTGCGAGAGATCGACACGCAGGCGGCCAGAGTGTCGCCTGTCGGGAAGTCCGTGATCCACCGCAGGTCGCCGCGGGCGATGACCCCTTCGGCGTCGATGCGGGCCAGCGGGATGGCCAGCACGTTGGTCCAGGGGCGGGCGTTGTTCGGCTGGCAACTGGTCCCGGCCACGAACACCACCTCGGTGCCGTCGGGGGAGAAGCGCAGCGGCGGGTAGACGAAGGTCGGTCGCCATTCGTTGCCGGGGATGAGCCGGTTGTAGCAGGCGTTGGTCGCAAACGAGGTGGTCGCTTCGGGCATCGTCAGCAGCGACGCGGTCTTCCGGGATCCGGTGCCGTCGCGCAGGTCCACGTGGGTGAGGATCAATGACTGGTCCCTTTCCACCAGCGCCATCACCAGGTGGTTGCCGTCGGGCGACAGGGCCACGGGATCCGTGTCCAGGAAGCCAAACCCGGCGCTGAGGCATCCGCCGTCGGGGGCGGTCCCGGCACAGATCGGGCCCACCGCCTGGATGGGCAGGCCGGTCGGGCCCCGCCACCACCACGCGCTCTGGCTGGTGATCGTCGGTCCCAGAACGATGACCGTCCGACCGTCCTGGCCGATCCGGAATGCGCCTGACGGCGGGATCAGGGTGTTCAACAGTTCTTCCGTCGGGAACGTGAACAGGGACTCCTCGCCTGCCGGGTTCGGCACCGACAGGTCGATGCGGAAGAACTTGGCGCAGCCCCTCTTCTGCGTGTCCGATTCATAGCAGCCGTACTGCATCCGCGTGAACACGAACGCGTCGGTGCCGAACGCGAAGGTCCGGACGCCGACCACGTCGGGGATGCTCGAGGACCCCAGGACCGGGCCGTCGAACAGGCGGAACAAGCGAACGGTGCTGTCGCTGGTGCCCGACGTGGGCAGGGAAACGACCACGGCGAGCCATTTGCCGGAGCGATCCGGGATGCAGCCCTGCTGGCACGACAGGGCGGGATCCAGGGCTGCCAGGAGGGTGTCGAACGACGTCTTCGGGTCGGCCTCCCGCTGCGCGGGGTCCAGCCACTCGACCTGGACCGTCGAGGAGGGTGCGTACTGGGCGTATGGGAAGACGACCCGGAAGGCCTCGTCGACCTTCGTGGGCGCCTTCGGCGTGTCAGGGGCCGTGTCCCCGACGACGCCGTCCTGAGGGACGTCGGGCGTGAACGGAACGTCGCTCCCGGCCCCCCCCGAGCCGCAAGCCGCCAGCACGCAAGGCAAGGCCACCGACAACCACCACCCGACCCGTCGCGCCATGGCCTCCTCCCGATTCGGTGCACGTTACCGAGTGGGCATGCTAGAGTCAAACCGCCAGAGGGCCGGGGAGCGTGCATGACATTGAGCCTTACCGAGATCGACGCGGTCGTCGCCGAACTGGCGAAGGCCCTGGCCGGCGCGACGCTGGTCGGGGCGGATCCGCTGCCGGGCCCGGCGATCCTGATCCGCTTCGACGCGGGTGGCGAAACCCGGCGCGTCCTGGTGTCCGCCCAGCCCCACGCGTCCCGGCTGAACCTGGCCACGCGGCGCTTCGACCTGGCGGAAGGCGAGCGCGCCACGCAGCAGGATCGGGACTTCGCCGATCGCCTGCGGCGGGAACTGCGCGGCGCGAAGGTGACCAGCATCAAGCGGGTGCTGGGGGACCGGGTCGTGATGTTCGAATTCGACGACGGGGATCGGAAACGGGCCCTGATGTTCGAATGCTCGGGGCAGCACGCGAACCTGTTCCTGTGCGACGACCGTCGCGTCATCCTGATGATGCTGGCCATGACGAAGTCCCAGCGACGGGACCTGCGGCCCGGGTCGCGGTACGAAAAACCGTTGAAACACCAGCACGACACGGTCGAAACGCTGCGCTTCGTCGGGCAGGGCGCATCCGTGTCCCAGCGCATCGAGGAGTTCTACGAGGGCGAGGAGGCACGCAGCGAGCGCGCGAAGGCGGCCGGCGGGATCCGTGCGGCCCTCAAGACTGCGCTGCAACGGCAGGAACGGCTGATCGAGGCCATCACCGGGGACCTGGCGAAGGCCCGCGAGGTGGCTGCGTCCGATGCCGAGGCCGATGCCGCCGTTGCGATCGCGGCGCCCGAGGCCGACGTTGCCGACGAGGCGGCCGTGGCCGAAGCGCCGGTCGTGGCGGTCGAAGGGGAGGGTGCGGCGGCGGTCTCGAACGTTCCCGAGGCCCCGGCGAGGCCCGTGGCGCGCGGGTCGGTCGTCTGGCAGGAGCGGCGGCTGATCCAGGCCCGGGCCTCGGCCGAGCACCTGGGAACGTTGATCACGGGCATGCTGGACGGCGATCCGAAGGGGCTGGAGGCCGCGCGCCGACACGTGGAAGAGGTCATGGCACCGCTGGCCGAGCGCCTGGGGAACCGGGCGGCCGCCGGGGGCGTCGAGGCGAGGGACGACCGGGCGGGTGCGCGGGGCGGCGAGGGTCGTCCGATGCGCGCGACGGTCGGCGCCCCCATGCCGTTGCCTGCGGGCGTCCGGCGTTTCCGTTCCCAGGACGGCACTCCCATCTGGGTGGCGTCCAACCCGATGGCGGCGCCCCAGTTGACGTTCCGGGCTGCGCAGGACGACGACTTCTGGCTGCGGGTGGACGGGGCGTCGGGTGCGCACGTGATCGTGGCCTGCGGCAGCCACGAACCGGCGTTTGCGACGCTGATCGACGCGGGCCTCCTGGCGGTGCACTTCTCGAGGGCGGACGCGACCCGCGAACAGCCGGTCCAGGTCGCCCGCCGCCGGGAAGTGGCTCCCGCCGGGCGCGAAGCGCCTCCCGACGAAGTGCATGTGAAACGGTCGCGGCTGTTCGCGATTCGGCCCGATGCGCGCCGGGTGGCGGCCTTGCTGGGTTCGGAAGGCCGCGGGGCGCCTGCGCCGGACGGTCCCGGGCGCGCGTCCCCCGGTCGGCCGGGAGCATCGCCGCGTCCCGCGGGTGATCGGCCTTTCACGGGTGGCCCGCGCGGTCCGAGGCCGGCCTTCGGAGCGCCGAGGGTCCCGGACCGTCCGCGCCGCGATGGGCCTCCCCCAGCCCGTGACGACCGTCCGCGTCGCGATGGGCCGGCGCGCCCGCCGGTCGATCGGGGTCCGCGGCCGGGCACCTTCGCCCCGCGTCCGCCGCGAGCGCCGCGGGAGGACCGTCCGGCGGCACCTCCGCGCCGCGAGCCGGGGAGGCCTGTCGCGCCTGCCCGTCGGCGGTATCCCGCAGGTACGCGCGGTCCCGCAAGGAAATAGGCCCTCGGCCGCTGGTTCCTGTTGCCCGGGAGGACGTGGAGACGCGGCTTCCGGGGAATATCAGTCGTTGAGAACGTGCCAGGACTTGTTCAGCGCGCCGTGCTTCACGGACGTGCGCTTGCGGTCGCCCCGGGTGCCCTGCAGGCTGAGGAAGTAGGTCACGTCCAACCCGCGCTTGCCCTGCCGGGCCTGCGTGGAAGCGATGACGCCGGAATAGCCCTCGTACATGCCGGCCAGCATCTTCACCCGTGTGCCCTTCTCCAGCACCGTGGCCGGCTCGACCGCCTGCCGCGTGCCCTTCCGCCGACGAACGACGGTGGCTGCGCCCGCGGTGTGCAGCGTATCGATGGTCAGGAACGGGCGTGCCTGGACCGTGAGGCCCCTGGCCTCCAGCAGGTCCCGGGTGCCGCTTTCGCCCTTCTGCAGTTTGAGGATCGACAGCAGGTTGCGAACCAGGCGCGCCCTCTGGCGGCGTTCGTCGGTCAGTTTCGTGAGTTCCTTGTGTGACTTGTGCCACTCCTGCAGAGCGACCTTCAGTTCCTCGATGTAGAAGTCATCCTTGGTTCCTTCCGTCATGGGTTCCTCCCGGCGTGCATCCGATTGTCGCTGTCGCTTCCTGGACGAATCGAGTGCGAAAAAGGGGTGTCGTCCTTCACCCCCGTGCACACGAAAGGCAGTCTAGACCGGCAATAACCCGGATGCAAGAGGGTGGGATTGCGACAGGAATTGACGATGGCATCAGCGGCGATCTAGGGTGTCCCCGGGTTCAAAGGAAGTGGGCCAGATGAATCAGAACCAGCGAGACGATTACGGACCCGCCACACACCTGATACACGGCGAAACCCTTTCCGCGAAATGGGAATACAGCCACCACCTGCTGCCGCCGCTGACGACCTCGACCACGTTCCGCCTGGATTCGGTGGGACGCGGCATGCGCGGTTTCCAGGACTACGCGGCCGACGCCGAGGGAGATGGGGTCACGTCGCCGACGTATATCTATGACCGGCTCGACGAGCCCAACGTGGCCCTCCTCGAGGACCACATGCGGACCGCCGAAGGGGGCGAGGCCGCCGTGGCCTTCGCCTGCGGGATGGCGGCCATCTCGGCGGTGCTGATGGCCTGTTCGAAGGCTGGAGGCTCGATCGTCGCCCATCGCACCATGTACGGATGCACCTTCAGCCTGCTGACGACGCAGTTGCCGCGCTACGGCATCAACACGCGCCAGGTCGATGCCCGGAACCCCAGCAACATCGCGGATGCCGTGGACGACGGCACCCGCATCGTGTACTTCGAGACCCCTGCGAACCCGACGATGGAGTGCCTGGACATCGCGGCGATCCGGCGGGCGCTGGACCCGATCAACGCCAGGCGCGCCCCCGAAGACCAGGTGCAGATCGTCGTGGACAACACGTTCCACACGTTCTGGGGCCAGCGTCCCCTGTCCCTGGGCGCCGATATCGTCGTGGACAGCCTGACCAAGAACGTGGGCGGCTTCGGCGTCAACATGGGCGGCGTCGCCGTGGTGCCCCAGCGCCTGCACGGCGCGATGCGAGGCCATCGCAAGGATTTCGGCGGCGTGATGGCGCCCACGGCGGCGTGGCAGATCATGGTGTACGGCCTGTCGACGCTCCCGATCCGGATGGAGCGCCAGAACGCCACGGCGCAGCGCGTGGCTGAGTTCCTGGAAACCCATCCGAAGGTCGGGCGGGTCCTGTACCCGGGCCTGACGTCGTTCCCCGACGCGGAAATCGCGCGCCGGCAGATGACGACCCCCGACGGGCGGTTCTGTCCGGGCTCGATGATCTACTTTGAGTTGGCGGGCAATCCGCGGGAGTCCTTCGAACGTCGGGAACGCCTGATCAACGCGGTGGCTACCGATTCCTACTGCATCACGCTGGCGGTCAGCCTGGGGATGACGAAGACCCTCATCGAGGCCCCGGGCCTGATGACCCACTGCGCGCTGGATTCCGAGACCCAGGCCACGGCCGGCATCCACCCCGGCGGCGTTCGGCTGGCCATCGGCCTGGAGGACCCCGAAGACCTCCGCCGCGACCTCGAGCGGGCGCTGGAAACGGCCTGACCGCTCCCGCGATCCCCCGCCTTTCGACCCGATGGACTGCGAGTGTCACGAAGGTGTCGGTTTCGTGCTGACAACCACCGGCGCATTCGTGTATGAAGCGCGCGGGCGGTTTTCGCGCCCTGCGACACACGTGGAGGCGACATGCTGACGAAGCTGGCGATGATGGTTCAGTTGCTGCGGTGGAAGAAGACGTGGGCGAAGCGGGACATCGACCTCCTGCCCCCGGTGAAGGACAACCCGAAGTTCATGACCGCTCGCCAGGCGGCCCGCCTGATCCCCGATGGCGCGTGCGTCGTGTCCACCGGCATGGCCGGGACCATGCGCGCGTCCATCCTGTACTGGGGCATCCGGGAGGTCTTCCAGACCGAAGGGCACCCGGCGAACCTGACCTGGATCGCCGCCGGTGGCGCCGGTGGCCGCAGCATCATCCCCGGCACGGTCGAGGAGTGCGGCCTGGACGGGCTGGTCACGACGATGATCAGCGCCCACCTTGAAACGCTGAAGGCGATGCTGGTGCTGGCCGACAAGGGCCGGTGCGTGCTGGGCGTCCTGCCCCAGGGCACCATGGTCCACCTGATCGAGGCCCAGGGGCGCGGCGAGGACCATATCGTCACCGACGTCGGCGTGGGCACCTTCGTGGACCCCCGCGTCGGCACCGGTTCCCAGGTGGTCCCGGGCCTCGGCGAGGTGCTGGTGGCGCCCGAAGGCGATGCGCTGCGCTACCACCTGCCGACGATCACCGCCGCGGTGATGCTGGCCACGGCGGCGGATGCCGAGGGCAACATCTACATGATCGACGCGCCGATGCTGACCGAGGTGCGCGAAGGCGTCCGGGCGGCCAGGAAGAATGGCGGCGTGGCCCTGGTGACCGTCGCGTCCATCGTGCCGAAGGACGAATCGCAGATCTTCCTGCGGGCCGACGAGGTGGACGCCATCGTGGTGAACCCGCGCAACGAAATGACCCTGTCGGTGCTGCAGAGCAAGCCCTGGCGCGAGTTCGTGCCCGGCCACAAGGTGGATTTCAACCGGGCCATGAAGCGCATGAAGGCCTTCAACGACATCCTGAAGCTGGACCCCGCGCGGGGACCGGTCGAGGACGCCCTGGCGCGGGCCTGCGCGACGCAGTTCACCCGGGTGGCCCACCCGGGCGTGCACGTCTGCATCGGGTACGGCCTCCCCCAGGAGGTCGGCCGGCTGGTCCGCTCGGGCGGCCTGTCCAAGGACGTGAAGTTCCTGATCGAAACCGGCGTCTACGGCGGCATCCCGGCGCCGGGGTGCTTCTTCGGGATGGGCATCGCGCCCGAGCGGCTGATGTCGTCGGCCGAAATGTTCCACTTCTGCCGCAAGCACCTGGACGTGACGCTGCTGGGGATCCTGCAGGCCGACGCCGAGGGCAACGTGAACGTCTCCCGCAAGGCGCCCGGCGTGAAGGCCTACATCGGGCCGGGCGGCTTCATGGACCTGGTCACCAGCGCGAAGAACATCGTGTTCGTCGGTTCCTGGATGGCCCGGGCGGACATGGTGATCGAGGGCGGCAAACTGGTGATCCGCAAGCCCGGCATCCCCAAGTTCGTATCGAAGGTGGACGAGGTGACATTCTCGGGGCGCGCGGCGCTCGCGGCCGGCAAGAACGTGTCCTACGTCACCAACGTCGGCTGCTTCCGCCTGACCCCGCGCGGCCTGGAACTGGTCCAGGTGGCGCCCGGCGTGGACCCGCAGCGCGACATCATCGACGCCTGCCCGGACGCCCGCATCGTGATGCCGGAAGAAGGGAAGATCGAAACCTGGGATGCCGGCATCATGACGGGTGCGGGATTCGGGCTGCGGTGGGAATCGGTGGCCGGCGACCCGCGGCCGCGCGCGTTCGGATAGGCGGGACGGCCCCCGTCTGCGTGAACGGACCCGCTACACCGCCTGGTACGCCCACACCTTGAACAGGTTCACGTCGCGATCCTGCTTCAGCGGCGTCAGCGTGATGCGCAGCACGGGTTCCGTGGCCAGTTCCGCCGGGATCACATACGGCCAGTTGCGCCAGCGGAACTTCATGTCGTTGCCCGGCACCGACAGGCCGGGCGCCTTGCGGCCGTTCACGTGCACCTCGCACTCGTAGTCGCCGCGCACGTAGTCGATGCGCGTCACCAGGATGACGTCGCGGTTCGGCTCGATATTGGACACCTCGAACGTGCAGTTGCCGCCCTCGTAGTGCACGCCCACGTCCTCCACCATCACGCCGTCGGGGTACTTCAGGCGCTGGCGGCTGCGGTAGCGGTCCTTTTCGTCGGCGATTGTGAAGTGGTGCTTCTTTTCGCTGTCCTCGTCGAAGATGTCCAGGATGTCCACGCGCTTGAAGTCGCGCCCTTCGACGGACAGCGTTTCGGTGAAGTCCTCGCTGCGGACCTTCAGCTTTTCCCAGATCAGTTCCGACGGGACTTCCGGGGCGCCCTTGGCCTTGGTGCGAGGCCGCAGCGCCTGGGCGAACAGCGACTTCAGCGCTTCCGTCGCGTTCCGCTGGGTCGTCAGGATGTCCACCAGCAGTTCCATCGAGTGCCGGCGGTCCAGCTTGACGCTTTCAACGTTCCACTTGTAGGTGCCGAATTCCTTGGTCGTGGACAGGTCCGGGTGGTCGCGCTCGATGTCCAGGATCATGCCGCGCTGCAGCGCGATCAGGTTGCCCATCAGCGCGAAGATGTTGCGGTAGTCCACCAGCCCGGCCGCCAGCAGCATGTCCAGCGTGATCGTCGCGTGCAGCACGTCCAGTGCCACGGGCACCTTGGTGACGTGCGCCAGGTGGCTGTACACGGCGACCTTCGAGGACAGAAGGTCGGCCAGCCCGATCCGTTCCGTCGACCGCAGGAACGAACCCGCGACGCCCGCCTGGGGAGCCGAGCGCAGGTCGATCTCGTTGGGGCGGGGCGACGTCGGGTCCACGGCGTCCTTCACCGCCTTGACGCCCTTGTCCAGCAGGATCCGCGCCAGTTCCACTTCCTGGGCGATGTCCGGTTCCCGCGCGGTCACCTCGACCTTCACGCCTTCGCTGATGCGCTTGTGGCCCTTGAACTGCAGGTTTTCCTTGTAGGCGACGAAGTCCGTCGGCTCTTCCGTGTACGAAAGCACCACGTACACCGTCTGCGGCACCCGGAAGTCGGCCGGGTTGATCGCCTTGATGACCGGCTCGGGCAGGTACAGGTCGCGCCCCTGGCCGTCGATGGCGTAGCCCGCCGACACCTCGATGTTCAGGTCGCCGCGCCCCCGTTGACGCACGCGCAGCCCGTCGAGGTACTGCGGCACGATGCCGGGCGCGTGGAGCACCTGGTTGTGCAACTGGCGCTTCTGCAGGTGGTAGCGTTCGCCGTCGTTCCAGTCCTCCTCCGTGGTCAGGAACCCGCGGAAGAAGTTCAGTCGCTTGAACACCGTCCGATCGGCCATCGCCGCCTCCCGTTCGTCAGACCTGGTCCTGTTCGTTCGTTTCGCCCGAACCTTCTGCCGTCATCTCGCCGCCGATCTGCGACGACACGCCGACCCGCATGCCCACGTATTCCGTCACGCCCTCGACATCCGTGAACTGCAGGAAATAGTTGCTGTTCGCCGGCTTTTCCGCCTCGATGACCCGGTGCAGCCGCAGCAGCAGGTCCTCGCCGACCTCCTCGAAGGTCTTCGGCACTCGCACCACGAACGTCTGGCTCATCGAGATCTCGGGGAGGATCATCGTGTCCACGCCCACCGTCGATGCGACGCCGATCCGGAAGCCGCGGTAGGGCCAGCGGTTTTCTTCGACGTCGATGTCCAGGCCCGTGAACAGCTTCACCAGTCGCACCAGCGCGGCCTTCGTGCCGCGAATGCGGAACAGCAGCGGCGCTTCCCGCAGGATGCGGCGGCGGTGCGCTTCCGGCGTCGTTTCGTCGAAGGCGATGGCGAACCACGAGGCCAGCCACGGCAGGAATTCCGGCGGCGTCGTGGACGGGTTGAACAGGTCGGGGATGTCATCGACCTGCCGGTTCACGGAATCCAGCACCTGCTGGAAGATCCACAGGAAGTCCCGCAGGAAGGACGGGTCTTCCGCGCGCTTCGGCC
The DNA here is from genome assembly GCA_903857665.1 of uncultured Myxococcales bacterium. GTDB lineage: Bacteria > Myxococcota_A > UBA9042 > DTJE01 > DTJE01 > CAIZWN01. The sequence continues at coordinate 108,777 of CAIOFV010000061.1, read as the reverse complement.
GGTACACCGAGGGCAGGTACCGGATCCACGAGATGCGAGCGACGCGGATCGTGACGGGCTGGTCGCTTTCCAGCAGCGAGCCGCGTTCCGGGACCTGGCCGATGACCGTGTCGTTCTTTTCGTAGGCCTCGTCGAACCGCACATTGGGCGGAGGGAAACCCGCGCCTGCCAGCACCTTTTCGGCGACCGCCCGCGACAGGCCGATCACCTCGGGCACCGGCAGTTTCCGGGATCGGATCGGCGAACCGGTCGTCCCCGCGCGCGTTCCGGGACCTTCCATCACAGGATCCTCTCGTGCGCCCGCTCTTCCACGCGGACGTCCATCACGAACGGCAGTTCGTCGTCGGACAGGCGCAGGAAGTCCAGGTCCACGCCGGCGTCCAGGTCGCGCAGGATCACGCGATCCACGAAATCGACGCCGCCGACCTCCTCGCACACGTGGTAGATGTCGATGCGCGAAACCGGCCGTCCGAACGGCCACCCGCGCCGGTTCTTGCCACCCCGCAGCGGGTGCAGGAATTCCCGGATGCGGTGCACGATTTCGTCCTTGATCGCTTCCGACGACCCCGAGGTGGACCGCAGCACCGCGACGTCCATCGCCAGGTGGCGGTATCGCGGGCGGACCACGTGCACGATGGTGCTGATCAGTTTGCGCTGGTCCAGTTCCGCCTTCACGCGCCGCATCAGTTCGGTGGACGGCAGCGGCTGAACCGGATCGGCGCCGGGTTCTTCCGCCACCTTGGGCACGACGACCACCGTCACCTCGCCCTCGCGCCCATGGCACGGGATGCACCGGGCGCGTGCGACCGACGTGGACGCCTCCCGGGCGATCTCCTCGAAGTCCTCGGCGGTGACGGCGCGGAAGCGGCTGCGGAACAGGTGCGGCGCGCGCGCCTTGACCTCGTCCACCGTTTCCAGGTCCGAACCGCCGCCCGCGGGCAGCAGGTTGGACACGCCCTCGATGAAGCTGAAGGTCTGCTGCAGCACGTTCAGGGAGTTCGCCGGGACGTTGCCGCCCATGCCGCCGCCCACCTGGAACTGCATCAGCCGGAGGTTGCGGTCGCCCTTCGGCGGGATCAGGCCGTGGATGCCGTCGCCGAACCGGAGTTCCCCGGTCACGACGTCCTTGACGTAGTGGCGTCCCGCGGCGGGCGATTCGTACAGGTCATCGACCTCGTGCCAGCGCACCCACCAGCCGCCTTCCGGGTTCTGCCGGATCGCGTCCTCGCCTTCCTCGTCCAGGATGGCCAGGCGGTCCAGGTCGGTCGGGGCCTCGCGCTCCAGCACGGCCAACTTCTGCCCCGGCAGCACGGGCCCGGGCGGCAGTTTGAACGACTGGTTCGGCGTGCCCTGGGAGGACCCCAGCACCGTTTCGCCCAGCGTGGTCAGGTTCGACGCGTACACCGAGTTCGGCAGCAGCCGGACGATGCGCGGCGGTTCCACGTAGCCGCCCGATTCCAGCCGCGCCCGCATCCAGTTCAGGTTCTCGCCGAACCGCTTGGACTTGCGGAAGTCCGTCGGCCCGACGAACCGCACGAACCCGGAATGCTGGAAGCCCTGCGTTTCGTCGCGCGGGAACAGGTTCTGCCAGTTCTTGCCGTTGAAGTACTCCCACGCCACCACGACGGTCGGGTGGCCGTCGGCGTCGCCGGGCAAGGGGTCCCGGACGCCCGAGTCCTCGCGCAACTGGGCGAACAGCCCGACCTCGTCGTTCGGGAACGAATCCTCGAAGCCCAGGTACAGCGTCGGGCTGGCCTCGGCCACCGGCGACAGCGGCTGGAAGGGCTTGTAGTCCACCTGGGCCAGTTCCGTGAAATCCGCGAACACGCCGTCGTTTTCGGACAGCACCACCGCGAAGGCGTGCTCGTGCTCCTCGAAGCGGATCGCCAGTTCCCGCAACGCCGGCGGGCGCAGGGGGCGCGCCTCCCGGAACACCCAGCGGTCGCCGTCCAGCTCGTAGGTGCCGGGCAGGCCGTAGTCGCCGGTGTCGATGCGGGCCCGGACCCACCAGCCTTCGACGCCGTTGACGTCCACGGGGGAGAGGTCGTCGGGCACCTGGAAGGAAACCACGCCGGATCGCGTGAAGCCCAGGGTCGCGTCCATGAACGAATGGCCTTCGGCCGCTTCCACCAGGTTTTCACCCGGCACGACGCGCGCCAGCGGCCGCCACTTCTTCACGCGGGCGTTCCAGTACTCCCACTTCAGGGCCAGGTCCGGCGACGCGTTGGGCCGCTCGGCATCCCCGCCGTCGATGGTGACGTCCAGGCGGACCAGCGCGCCTTTGTGTGAAAGCGCGCGGTCGCACCGCAGGTACATTTCCGTCTGGGTCTTCGGTTCGCGGCCGAACGGGTTGAAGCGGCGGCTGGCATCCTGGGACAGGAACTGGTCGTCGGGCGTACGCGTGATCATCGCGTCGGGCAGCAACCCTTCGCCGGTGACCTTCAGGGCGCCGACGATCGTGTCCACGACGGTGATTTCGGGCGACGTCGGCACGTCCACCAGCCGCGCCCGGACGAAGCAGGACGTGACGTCGTTGACGGTCGTCGGCGCGATGGTGCGGGGCGCGGGCAGCACCACGCTTTCGGCGTCGGATTCGTCTGCCGGAACCGCGGCGGTCCAGCGCGTGCCGTCGAACACCTCCCAGTCCAGGTGGTCCAGCAGGTCCGACACATGCGGGTGGGGACAGCGGAACCGCACGCGCAGCGACGAGCCTTCCGTCAGCGCCGTCAGGCCTGGGTCGCCCAGGTACAGGTAGCGTTCCGCGACCACGGTGCCCGCGAACGGGTCGAACCCTTCCGCCGAAGGCGTCGCCAGAAGGGCCGAGTGGTCCGCGAAGGCCTTGCCGTACTGGCTGAAGCACCGGGCCAGCCGGTTGCGCACGACCAGCACGTCCGATTCGGTTTCGAACGACACCGTCCGACCTTCGAGGGACGGCCGGGTGGCGGCGGTGGTGCCGCGCGGGACCACCACGTGATCCCCCTTGGGGGACATCTGGAACGTCAGCACCGTGCGGGCGGGCTGCGGCGGCTTCAGGCCGATGCCCATCAGGTTCAGGAAGGCCAGGTGGTTCTTGTCCGGCACGCGGTTGAGCCGGTACAGGACCATTTCGGTCATCCACGCGAACAGTTCCACCAGCGTGATGCCGGGGTCGGTCGGGTTGAAGTTGGTCCATTCCGGGCAGTACTGGGGGATCAGGCGGATCGCTTCATCGACGATGTCCTTGAACGTGCGATCGTCGAGCTTGGGGGTCGGGATCATAGGTCCTGCTCCCGCCGGAGGTAGAAGGGATACACGAGATTGCGCGTGTTGTTGCTGCGCCGCACGCGGTACCCGATTTCGATGCCCAGCACGTTTTCGCGCGTCGGGTCGGGCGCGGCGGTGACCCGGATGTCCTGGATGCGAGGCTCCCACTTGGCCAGCGCCTCCCGGACGTAGAACGACACCAGCGAGGCGGTGGACACGCTGTTCGGGTAGAACACGAAGTCATGGATGCGGCAGCCGAAGTCGGGGCGCATCGGCCGTTCGCCCGGGGCGGTGCCCAGCAGGATGCGGATCGATTCCTCGATGTTCTGCTCGTACTCGGACAGCGCCAGGTTCCCGCGGGCGTCCAGCGTCACGGGGAACGCGATGCCTCGACCGAGGAAGTGCTTCTTCATGGATCCCTTTGTCAGCCAATCAGCCAGCGGCGCCCGCTCCCTAGCCCAGGACGCCTTCGAAGAACCGGCCGCACTGCGGGCACGTCAGCGTGATCCGCAGGCCGTCGAACGTGCATTCGAGGTCGGCCTCGTGACACGCGGGGCAGCGGTGCCCTTCCGTCCTGCCGGCGATCACCTCATCGACGATGTCGCGGTAGGCGTCCAGCGCATCGAGGTCGTCCTCCTCGGGGTCCACCGCGCCGCTCCGGTCAACGAATTCGTCCGATTATCGCGCGCGTGTTCGAGGGGTGTCAACGGCCGGAACGCTCGTCGCAGTCCGAAGCCACGCGGATCGCGGGGTTCCGGCCCCTGGGGACCCGTGGCCCCGCCGGTTCGGGGCGGGATCGCGGGGCGGGCATGGGGTCTGCGGACCCCTTACCGAAGGGTTTCCGGAGGCGTCGTGAAGAACCCGTGGTACCGCCCCATCCAGTACGCGGCCAGCAGGTCGGCCTGGTCGATTTCGACGCCTGGGCCCGCGCCGCCATCGACGGTGTATTGCGGCGTGTTGTGCCGATCGCTGGGGCGCTCGTCGATGGGAACGGGGTGGCTGTCGCTGCGCTGGAACCGGACCTGGCCGTCCACGCGGTAGTACTCGGGCGGCGGGATCAGGTCCTTGCGCTGCAGGCCGTGCTGGACCCACCGGATGCCGTCCACGGGCGCCAGCCGCAGGTACCGCAGCGCCTTGTCGAAGGCCGGCGCCTCGCCGCCCAGCACGCCGTTGACGACATCCCACAGGGCGTCTTCCTGCAGACGCATGTTCCCGTAGGACCGGTGCCACCCGTCCAGGAACTTCGCGTAATTGTCCGGGTCGGTTTCGTAGCGCAGCAGCACGAAGAACGCCTGCATGCCCAGTTCGTCGCCGTCGCCGCTGCCCCGCCGCGCCGGGTACTCGCTTTCGGTGCGCACGTTCTCGGCGTAGTGGTTGTCTTCGATCAGGACGCGCTTGGCCTCGGCGAACTTCGCGTCGCCCGTCAGGTACAGCGCCAGGTCGATGGCCGCCAGCATCTGCACGCTGCGCCGGCCGCCGTCGCCCATCACCCCGATGAAGCCGTTGACGTAGTCCGGGTCGAACTGCCCGTAGGTCGTTTCGACGCCATCGGGCTTGAACAGCTTGAAGCCGTGGTCGACGATCCCGCCCACGATGCCGCGGATGTGGTCCACGATGCGGGCCTTCTGGTCCGCGTCGGCGCAGACGTCGTAGGCGTGGGCCATCATGAACATGTGGGACGTCACCTCGTCGTTGGAGGTGTCGTTCTTGACCCACCACTTTCCGTCGGGGGACGTGAACCACTTGCCGTCGTCCGGGTTGTCGCAGTCGTCCAGGATGCAGCCTTCCTTGCGGATGACGCTGCGGGCCACGAACCAGTCCGTGCCCGTCAGCGTCCGCAGCGACAGCATGCGGTCCAGGGACTTGTCGAAGTGCGCCTTGGCAGCCAGGTCGCCGGTGACCTTCCACCGGAAGCACTCGGATAGGACCCAGTAGCAGGTCCAGCCGCCGTCGTTGTCCGAATCGTAGGGAACGTTGGTGGACAGGTCGCCGGGAGTCAGAAGGTGCGAGTCGGCCACCGCGCCGTCGCGGTCGTGGCGGGTGACGATCCGGTCGACGAAGCCGGCCATCTTGCCTTCAAGCGTCATCGATTGCGTCGTGACGGACCCGAGGCCCCCGGAGGTGGCGAAGTACAGCGGTGCGCCGGGGGTGGTGGCGTCGGTGGCGACCCCGCGAACGTCCTCGTCGGGCAGCCAGCGTTGCCGGGCGTATACGTGCCATTCGGCGCCCAGGCCAATGTCGCGCAGACGATATGCGCCGCCCTTCGTGGCGACCAGGAAGCCTCCATCGGCGGTGGGGGTGGCGGCCACGGGCCGGTCCAGCGGCACGCGGTCGTTGGCGAAGAGGGGCACGTCCACGTCGGCGAAGACCCCGTCCTGGAACGAAAGGCCCTGCAGGCCGGAATCGCCCATCGCGACAAGATCCAGGGATGTTGCCAGCGTCACGCCGGCCACCAGCGCGCGGACAGGTCCCGTGCGGGAGAGGGAAACGGAGGGAGGCAGGATCGGGTCGATGCCGGTGGGCATCCCGTATGGGAACAGCGCGCTCTGGACCGCGACCACGCCCGCCAGCGACCCCGAGACGGCCCCCAGCCACGTGGCGGCGAAGGTCGTGTCGGCGGTTTCGGTGACCGCGGTGACGTTCGGCCACAGGGCCCAGTGGAACGTCAGCGACCAGTACGTCGGGTCCGTGGACGACACGACCCCGACGGAATTGCCGCCGGTGCGGAGGAACGCCCGAGCGACGCCTGGATCGACGCCCACGATGTTGCCGAGGTCGGCCGGAGGCGAGGGCAGTTCGTGGGCGACCAGGCTGTCGCCGTACCGCGTGTACAGGCGCTGGGACCCGGCCAGCAGGATCCCGTCCGGCACGAAGGCCGCGCCGACCAGGTCCGGGTCGCCTTCCGGGATCGTCAGCACGTGCAGGGACCCGTCGCCGCCGTGCGTGACCAGCCCCCGCGGCGTCACCTGGGTCGGGACTTCGTAGGTGGCCATCGCGCTCGCCGGGGCCATCGCGCCCACGGGGGGGGCAACCAGGTTGGCGGGCGGCAGCAGCACCGCGATCAGCGGGCCGATTCCCGGCTCCACCTCGTTGATCGTATGGTTGGTTTCCTGCGCGTAGGGGCCGTCCACCAGTGGGTTCGCGAACGGCGGCGGCGCGAAGGGGATGTCCCGCGGAACCTTCGGGACGTCCGGGGCGGGGACGTCGCCGGCAGGTGCGTCGGCGTCTGCAACGTCGCCGGCTTCGTTCGCGGCGTCGCCGGTTTCATCCACAACGTCGTCAATCTCGTTGGCGCCGTCCGCGGCATCGACCCGGTCGCCGGTCCCGTCCTGCGTCGGCACGTCGTCCGGCGGGGCGATTTCGGCATCCGCGCCGTCCCGGCCCGGGTCCGTCCCGACGTCGGACATCGAGCCCCCGCCGCATCCGATTGCCAGCACGGCCACTGCCATGCCCGCCCAGTGCCTCGTTCCCGGTGTCCGCCTCATCCTGTCTGCCCTCGCTGCGACTCCATCCCGGGTTCTACCTGAAAACAGGCGACAGAAGTGAATTTTCGCGAACACGAGGGGCGGGAGGCGTTGGTCCGTCCGGGGATACTTCGGTTCTTCGAAGGATCGGGGCCCGCCAGGCCCCTAGTGGCCCACGTTGAAGAGTTGGATCTGCATCTGGGTCGGTCCGCCGGAGTCCGACCACGGCATGTAGGCGTACACGGCCACCTCGTTGTCCAGGTGCATGCGGCCCGTGAAGCCGGCGGGAATCGCGATATCGCCCATCGTGACGTCCACCTGGGTCGGGCTGGCCGGATCGTACCCGTACAGGAACTCCGGCGTGCCCTTGCGGGGCGAGCCGCCCAGCTGGATCAACTCGCGCACCAGGATGAACTCGTTTTCCGGGATGTTGAAACCGGCCTGCGTGAGCACGAAGTCCGGCATCTCGGTCCCGTCCGGCTCGTCGTGGAAGGACCATGTCTGCCCTTCGTCAGTCGACCGGCCGAAACGGTCCAGCGTGGGGACCCCCGATCCTTCGGTCCTCAGCAGTATCCAGTGGGTCGTCCCGTCCGTCAGGAACTTCGTGAACGACACCTGCGCACGGGGGTCGGCGGGCAGGTCCGTGATGCTCCGGGGCCCGCCGTACACGTCGGTGTCCCAGGGCAGCGTGCCGTCCTTGAAGCGGTACAGACCGACGTGCCAGAGCCCGCCGTTCCCGTCCCACCAGGCGTACGTCACGTAGAGGTCGTCGCCCCGGGTGAAGCAGTTGCCCAGGCCGCCGTAGGACGAGATGGCCGTGGCCACGCCGGTCGACAGGGTCGCCTGCTGGAACGCCACCCCGTCCTTCGTCTTCAGCACGACGGTGCCGATCGTGTCTCCCGTGCCGTCCAGGCACGTGACCACCACGCCCCTGGCGCTGAAGGGTTCGGCCTCGCGGCACACGATGGCGCTTCCCGACACCGTGCCTGCGGGGCATGCCACGTCGGGAAGGACCGCGTCGGTCCACGGCGTGTCCTCGGTCTGGGGCACCTGCACTGACAGCGAGTGGATCGAGGTCGTGCCCGGCGGGACGTAGACGCCGAAGACGCGGTCCCCGGTGACGCCCAGGGCGGGCTGCGTGTTCGCCGAGTAGTCCAGTTCCACCGGGTTCGGCGTCAGCAGGCTGAAGCTGGAAGCCTGGTCGAAGCCCTGGAATAGCCAGCCGAACAGGACGTTGCTTCCGCCCCCGTCGGTCCGCTGCGTGAAGATCGTGTCGTACCGCCGCCCCAGGTGCGAGAACGGACGGCTCGCGGCGTGCGGCGTTCCATACGCATCCTGGAACGTCGCTCCCGTGAGGTCGTCGAAGACCTGCCTGCCGGCCATGATGGTCGAACTGAACGTGTCCGCGCTGCAGTCCACGTAGGTGGTCAGCGAGGGATCGGCATCGGCGTTGGCCAGCGCCAGGCAGTGTCCCGTCCACCCCTGCCAGTCGCAGGACACGTTGGAAATGGTCCGCGTGGCCGCCTGGCCGGCGTTCACGTCGCACCAGGTGCCGGACATGTGGGCGGCCTTGACCGCCGGCACCCCCGGTGCGGCGTCCGGCGTGTCGTTCGTCACGTCGCCCTGCGTGTCCGTCGTCGTCGAATCGGACCCGTCGGCGGACAGGTCGCCGGCGACATCGGGAGTGTCGATCGGGAGGTCGGTCCCGGCGGGGTCGATGGGCACGTCCGCCGGCAGGTCGGTCGTCGTGCCGTCCGGGAGGTCCGTCCCGACGCCATCGCCCGGTACGTCGGTGGAGATCGCATCGGCGGGCTGGCCGCTCGAGCCTCCGCACCGTACCAACAGAAGGCTCGATAGCGCGATGAACGCCAGCGTTCCGATCCTCATCGTTCCCTCCAAGCTTGATCCCCGGGTCGCGACGGTTTGTGGCGCCGAGTATAGCCTCGGCCGTGACCGGGGCAGAAATTCCGGCATTCCGCGGGGGTCGGAGGGAGGCCCGGCACGCGGGCGGTCGCCCCGGGAGGCCCGTCGCACCGTGCTCCTTGACAACCGTTGGCCTCCGAGTGTAGATTGCCCCGCGTTTCTTTGAGCCGGGCCCATAGCTCAGCCGGTAGAGCAGCGGCCTTTTAAGCCGTTGGTCGCGAGTTCGAATCTCGCTGGGCTCATTGATGCTTGCTTGACCCCATCGTCTAGCCAGGTCAAGGACACGGGCCTTTCACGCCCGCGACACGGGTTCGAATCCCGTTGGGGTCGCCAATACACTGTTCGAACTTGAATCAGGCGTGCGGCATGCCCTGCCCGCGCATCCGCTGCAGGTGGCCCGGCTCGCCCTTTGCGGTGCGAGCGCCGTCGTGATGTCCCCATCGATGGTTGAGATGGAGGTCCCATGAACGCGTTGCGCCGGTTTGCCGTTGTACTGCCTGCCGCCCTCCTCGCCGGGTCCCTTGCGTCCGGGAGCGCCCTTGCGCAGACGTGTGCCGATTGCGATGGCGCGACGGTCACGGTTTCCGGGACGGTTTCGGCAGGGAAGATCGTGCACGAGGGGTCGGGGAAACTCATCGATTGCATCACCCTGACACTCGACTCGCCGTTGTGCGTGACGTGCGACTTCGTCGGGGGCCAGGCCTCGGCCGCCGAGATCCAACTGGTCGATACGACCGGAAAGATCAAACTGCCCACATCGGGCCGCGCCACCGTCACCGGTCAGTTGGTTCCCGGCGAGACGGCCTGGTACTGCCGTCCGGTGGGTGTGCTGGTTTCCTCCATCGACAAGAACGCTGGCGGCAAGGCGGCCGGCAGCAAGGACGAGTATCCCGCGTACCAGAGGGGCAACGGGACCCTCGGATACGGGATTCCCGACAAGGTCATCGCGGACCCGTCCACATGGGCCCATGGCGTCCGGAAGGCATTGGCGGCCGCTGGCTTGCAGGTGCGACGCGTCGAGTTCTACAAGGGGGGCGCGTACCCCGTGTTCTTCGTTTCCGAGGCTTCGGATACGGAAGAGCTGCGGACGATGCAACTGCATTCCACCGGGGCCGCCAACGCGACCGCGGGGTCCATCCTCAAGGCGAACGCCCAGTGGTCCTTCGAACTGGTGACTTCAAGCGGCGACCGTCTTCGATACAACGGCGTGAACGCACGGAAGCGCTCGGGGTTCGACCTCTTCCTGGACGAGGGCTCCGGCTTTTCGTTCTGATCGGCACTCGCCTGCCTCGATGCCCCTGCCCCTCGTGCCTTCCCCCCCTTATCCCGGGTCCGCCCGACAGGTCCGATCCGCTACGGAAGTTGTGGATTGACGCTGGTTGCCGGTTCATGAGACCCTTCCCCCGACTCCAACGCATGCGGGGCTGAACGTGGGCCGGAATCTTCGGGCAGTGGCGCCGATCCTGGTGCTGGTCGTGTCGGTCGCCGGGGGGTGCAAGAGCAAGGACACCGGCACGAAGGGGGTCTGCCTGGGTGCGGCGGCCACCTGCTTCGCCGGGTGCCAGGCGGACAAGGACTGCACCGGCGGGCAGGTCTGCTGCCAGTCGCGGCTGTTCGGCTCCGGGGTCCAATACTGCTCCGCGGCGGCCGAGTGCTCGAAGAACTGCAAGGCCGATTCGGAATGCACGCAGGGGACCGTCTGCTGTCGCGGGGCAGCGCCCTTCGACGGCGAGATGGAGTGCCGGGCTCCCCAGGGTTGCGTGAAGGGGTGCACGGTTGATTCGGACTGCGGGGAATCGACGGTCTGCTGTTCGAACCTCAAGATCCCGCGTTGCCTGGCGGCGGCGGAGTGCCCGAAGGCGTGTTCCGCCAGCAAGGACTGCGCGGACGCCGGCGAGGACATGGCCTGCTGCAGCACGATCCCCGAGGTCTTTGCGAAACCCGTGTGCCGGCCCTCGGCGACGTGCCCGCGCACCTGCAAGGCGGCTACGGACTGCAACTCCCCGGCCGGCGAGGTCTGCTGCAACGGGTATTGCGCCGCGACGTGCCCCAAGGACTGCTTCCAGGCGGTCGACTGCAATACCGCTCAGGGCGAGACCTGCTGCAAGCTCGCGGTCGAGTACCAGACGCTCTTCAAGTTGCAAGGGGCGCAATAGCACGGGTCCGGGGACGCCTTCACCGCGATTCCCGAACGATGCCCACCTTGCCGCCGATCAGGCCGGATGAAACGAGGGTGTTCGCGGTACGGTGGTTGTGGGCCGTGGGCGCGTCCTGCCGCACGGCCAGCCGCAGCAGGGTGTTCACGTCCACGCCGAGGGCGATCCGGACGATGCGCAGGGTTCCTCCCGTTCCCGGATCGGTCGGCGGCCCCGTGGCCTGCCGATCCTACAGCGGCACCACCCCGCAGACGTTGTCCTGGCACTTCACGGTCCCCTGGAACGGCATGCATTCGCAGGGGCTGGAAAAGCAGCCGGCGTCGCTCCAGGGCTGGGACAGCGCGTCGAGATCCGCGTCGGTGGCGTCGCGACGGGCCGCCTCCCAGCACCCTTGGAGGCCCATCCCGCAGAGGCTGCGGACGGCGCGGCAATCGGCGTCCTGCTGGCAGGGGCGCCTCTGCCGTTCCCGTGCGACCTCGACGGCCTCGCACGAGGCCTGGCAGGCGATGCCGCTGGTGGGCCAGGTCGCGAGGCACCGGGTCCCGGGACCGCACGCGTCCGGGCACCGCCGCCCTGTGACGCGCCTGACCCCGGGGAGGCCCGTCAACTGGCACAGCCAGGTCCACTGGTAGTCGGGGATCCGGGTGCCGAACGTCACCACGTCCAGTCGCAGGGAATCGGTGCAGGCCCACTCCCCGGCCTGGCATCCGCGCGCGACGGCGTCGGCACCCTGGAAGCAGGTGCCCAGGTGGATCGACGTGGCGGCCAGTTCCGCGCTGCCTTCGCCGCAAGCCACCCACTCGGGGTACTGTTCCGGGTGCTCCCGGTCCAGCAGGAGCCTGGACGGATCGCAGCAGGGTCCCCACGCGGCGCGTGCGGTCGAGGCCGCCTGCCTCTTGCAGTCGTTTTCGTAGGACTTGCCGTCGCAACCGCAGGCCCAGCGATCCGTCGCGACCCGCGCGCTGTCGTCCGGGCATTCGACCGGGGTCGAGGCGCAGGTTCCCCCGACGGTGGTCGCGCAATCCCCGGGGAACAGGTCGCAGTAGGCGCCGTCAGGGCATGCGGGATCGGAAGGCCGCCCGCACTCGACCGTCTTGCAGGGTTTCAACCCGTTCGGGTCCCCCAGGCAGGCGGACCCCTCGGCACAGATGCCCGGTGGCCCGGCGATGCAGGTTTGTCCGGAGCAGCAGTCGGGGTCGTTCGAAAAGGAGGTGCACTCCTTCTGGGAGTAGGTCGCGTAGCGGATGGGGTCGAGGCATTCGAAGGTTGCGCACGGGGTATCGCTGCCGACGACCAGGCACGCGTCGCTGGCGTCCGAGGCATCGCCCGGGTCGACAATGTCCGGGGCGTCCGCGTCGGTCCCGCTGTCCGCATCGGCGATCGCGGCCCCCCGGCAGTTCCAGGCCAGCGTTCCCAGGAGGATCGGCAGCCACAGTGCACGCCGCTTGAGCATCACTTCCCCCCCGCCTTCGAGTGGACATTGAACGGAATGCGCGGGGTGAAAGCAAGTCCTAGAAGGGCGCGGGGTAGTTCGGGACGATGGCGGGATCCCCGCTGTCCGGCTTCGTGAACTCGATGAAGGGTTGGGACGGGTTCGTGCAGCACACGCGGCCCACGTCCCACAGGTCACTCATGTTCATCGCCCGGGTCAGCGTCTTTTCATAGACCGGGACGACGTCGTTGGTGAACACGCGGAGGGTCGGGTACGACGTGCCGAAGCCGTGGTCGTCGAAATAGTGGACGCCCACCCTGTAGCACTTGCCGTCCTCGGGAATGGCGTAGTTCCAGTTCTCGGGCCCGGCGCCGTCCTCGTCGCCGCGATCCAGGTGCGGCTGGTACTTCGGGTCGGCCGGGTACTGCGTGTCCCAGATCGGGTTCGCGTTCAACGAGTAGCAATCATAGGTTCCGTCGAAATACCCGTACGGCGAGCCGGTCATGTCCAGTTCCGCGCCGGTCGCGCTGGGGTGCACGACATGCAGGTCCATGTCCGAGCCGTTCGAATCGGTCGGGTCCGGGTCCGACGGCGTGTTCCAGGTCAATTCGACGTGGCAGCCCGGTGTGCCGACCACCCGGACGACCTTCCTGCAGGTGTCGGAGCAGCCCCCCTGGTTGGTGACGGTCAGGCTGAACGTGTAGGTGTCGATGACGTTCGGCTGGTAGGTCACTGGCGAAAATGCGTTGTTCGGGACGAAGGTCGCCGAACCGGTCGCCGGGGTGACGTCCCACAGCCGGGTCTTGATGCCGCCCGGGATCATCTTGTCGAATGAATCGTCGGTGAAGTAGAGCACGTCCGAATGGTATAGCGGGGAGATCGAGTCGCCGTCCTTCACCACCTGGCCGTTCTTTCCGGCGCGGATCGTGAAATCGCACACAGCGCATTCGGCCTTCACCGGCAGGCACGTCATCGGGACCTTCAGCACCTCGGCGGGCGACGAGTACGTGACCCGCAGGGTACCCGTGTCCGCCACCAGGGCGCCCTGGGCATCCGTGGTGATCTTCACGGGACTGCACGTGACCAGGAACGGCTGGGACTGCATGCCTGGGGCCAGCGTGATGGGGGTGGCCGCGTCGAAGGCCCCCAACGCCGTGGCGTCCAGCGAAAAGATCGCGCTGGTGTCGCTGCTGAAGGCCAGGTCCGTGATGGCCACGTCGTGGTCGCCGCAGGATTCCAGCACGGCGCTGACGGCCTTGCTGCCGTTCACGATCACCGTGCCGAAATCGACCGGCGCCGGGACCACGCGGATGCACGGGCCGCCCTGGTTCGCCCGGAGCTCCAGGTGGAGCCCGTCGCCATTGGTCGCGTTGTACCCCGGGTCGTTCGACGTGAGGATGAGCGTGGCGACGGCCTTGTCGGGGCCGGAGGCCCGGTACTGAACCGGTACCGGCCCGAACGACGAGTTCCCGGGAATCACGATGTCCTGGCAATCGGCGCTGCCGATCAACGTCGCCTGGGACCGGACCTCCATCCACTCGCCGATCGTCAGGGTGCTGGTGGCCGTGGGCACGCAAGGCCACTGCAGGTAGAACCCGGCGGCACCGAAGAACGTGATCGACGTCACGTGAAGGTCGGCGGCGCCGACGTTGACGATGGTGAACGATGCTTCGGCGATTCCCCCTTCGATCGCGACGCCCAGGTCCAGGATGTCGGCTGGATCCGTTGCGATCTTGGGAGTGCCCGGCGTGTCGTCGGGGCCGGGATCCCCTCCCGTGTCGCTGAGGCCGGGATCCCCCAGCGTGTCTGCAGGCGTGGAGGACAGGCCACAGCCGGCCAAGGCCACCATGGCGACCAGGGGCAGCAGGCGCATCAGGATTCCCTCCGATCGTTCCCGGCACGTTCGGATCGGTCACCCGTCCACGGGGAGCATCGACCGGGCCATCGTGTCGTCACCCGATGATCGCCCTTCCGCAGGGCGAGTCCAGCCCCCTACCGTCACGAATGTCGTCACTGCCGGGATGGAATGCGGGAAGTCCGACGACAGCGGCCTCAGTCGCACACCCCGTCGAAGAACAGCAGGTCCGGGGGCGCGGCCGACGGGCCGAACTGCGTGCAGTCCCACGGGGTCGAGGTGCCGGGGAGCGACACGCTCCAGAGGGGCGTGCCCGGCGGGGTCCAGGAGATGCCGCCGCCGTAGTCGCGGGTCCAGCGGACCGAACCGTCGGCGCCCAACCGGACGATGACCGTGTCGATGCCGTCCGAGGGCCACTCGGAGGGGGAGGGCTTCACCGCGCCGGCCTTCAGCACCCGGGCCTGGATCAGGGAACCGTCCGCGAGGTCCCACCATCCGTCCAGCCGCCACTCGCGACCGCCGGCGAAGTCGTCCTGGAAGGCCGGCCCGTCCAGCATGGGCGCGCCGCCGGCCCCGGGGAACACCACCCGCATGGGGCGCCAGCGGAACTGCGCGTCCGCGGTGTTGGCCAGCGCCAGCACGGCCCCGTCGGCGCGGACCGTGGCGTGCAAGGGGGTTTCGACGTCGAATCCGTCCACGGTCGGCACGCCGTTCGGGACCTGCCACGGGGCGCGACCGTCCAGGGGCACGCGCCAGGCCTGGTTCTGGATTGCCGGGTCGGGCTTGGGACCAGGGATGGCGGCCCACACCAGGTACCCTTCCGGCGCCGGGTCCAGCGCCCACACGTTCACCCAGCCATTGGCCATCTTGTTCCAGCGGAACGGGCCGACCTCGACCCGGGGGCCCTCGACGCCGTCCCAGCCGACCTCGATCGCCACGAAGCGAACGATGGCGTCATTGTCGTCAGGCTCCTGCACCGTGCCGGCGGTCCACCATCGCCCGGTGCCGGGCAAGGGCTCGCGGGCGGGCAGGGCGGACGGCAGCACATGACGCTCGGCGACAAGGCCCGCCGCCGTGATCCGGAGGAGGGTGGTCTGGGCGGCTGCGCCCGTGGCAGGCGCGCCGGTTGCCAGCACGTGCAGATCCGGGGAGCCCGGCCGCGCGAGGCGCGCGAGGCGGAAGGGGTTGCCCAGGTCGTCCGCCGACAGGCGCCAGGTCCGGGACAGGTCCGGTGCCACCGCCTCCAGCGACAGGGGGGCGGCCTCGGATCCATGGGTGCCCGGGTAGTTCTTCACGACCAGCACGCCTCCGGGTCCGAAGGCCCAGAGGGATTGGGGGATGGCCCCCTGAAGGGACATGCCGTTGTACTCCCAGTGCTCGCTGGTGATCAGGGCCCCCGCGGGATCCAGGCGCGCCAGCGCGGACCGCATCTCGTCGGTGCAGCACAGGCCGACCTCGCCGAACACCAGCCAGCCGCCATCGGGCAGCCGGACCCCGTCATGGGGGCTCACCCACGGGGACTCCTGGCAGAAGCTGCCGGCGCCGGTGTCGTGGGGCACGCCCGACAGCCGCGCGAGGGGCGTCTCGCCCAGGCAGCCGGCGGGACCGGGATCGACCGCGTCCGGGGCATCCGTGCCTTGCACCGCGTCCGCCGGCGAGTCCCCTGACCCCGGGCACGCGGGGAGCGCCAGCAGGGTCAACGCGGCCACCAGCAGCAGCGTGTCGCGGTTCATGGGAATCCCTCGGTGTGCCCATGGAACGATACGGATCCGGAGGGGGGAAATACAAGGACGCGAACCCCGGTTCCGGGTAATTCGCGTGGACCGCGCGGGTTTCGCCGATGTCGGGGGTTCAGCCGCCGGCTCAGAACCGGAACTGCACCCCGACCTGGGGCGCGAAGGTGCCCTGGGAGCGGACCAGCCAGGTGGCGACGTAGTCCAGACGGACCGCCAGTGCCACGATCGTCGCGTCCAGGCGCAGCAGGTCGATCGTGGTCCCGAGGCCCAGGATGACGCACGGGGGGTACCAGGCCCCGCCGTCGTGGTCCCGGGTGCCCACCAGGGTGCCGCCGATGCCCCAGCCCAGGTCCAGCGATACCCGCTTCGCGACGTCGATGGCGATCACCACGCCACTGTGCGGCAGCAGCGTGGTCCGCCAGCCATAGCCGTCGGCGTACTTGAAGCCGGGGACCCAGTCGTCGTTGCTGGTGTGGAGGTCCTTCCCCCACTTCATCGCGCCCACGATCAAGCCGACGCGAAGGCCGATTCGGACCCGCTTCCCGGTCCGCCACGTCAGCCAGAAATCGATCGCGCCGCCGCCGCTGCCGGTGGGCTCCTTGGTGCCGACCGTGGCGATCCCGCCGACGTTCAGCGCCAGATCGAACTCGACCTTGCCCATGCGCTGCACGTCGGGTGTGGCGATGGCCGGGGCGGGGATCGCCAGCACGGCCAGCAACGCGGCGATGGCGCACGGGGCGGAACGCGTCAGGATGCGCATGTGCGACCTCCCTTGCGACGCAGCCAGGCGGCCAGCAGCAGTTGCGCGGCGAACAGCAGCGCAAGCGCCGGGAGCGTGTCGATGGGGGTTCGCGGCGTGCGGGGCGTGCCCGGCGCACCGAATTTCACCACGCTGGAGTAGACATGACCGTAGCAGACCTCGTCGCAGTCCCGACCGCACCCGGAGGTGGCGGTCAGGTACAGACCGTCGGCGGGAGGCAGGGGGTCCAGCACGTCCGCGCCCGTTGCGGCAGTGGCGGCCAGGGGTGGCGTGCAGCCGGCCGCCGTGCTCGTGTAGCCATGGCCATCGATCGTGACCGTCCTGCAGGTCCATCCCTGCGGGCACTTGCTGTTGTACTGGCAGGAGAGGGCGCAGGTGCCCCCGTTTTCGGAGGTCATGCAGGTGGTTCCGTCCCAGGACCATTTCGTCGACGAATAGCATTCGCTGCCCGACGTGCACGGCCTGGCATCCGTCCCGAGGCCCACCTTGAAGACCAGGTCGTGATCCATCGCCGCCGGCGGAAGCCGGGCTTCATACCGGGTGATGCGGGCCTCCGTGGCCATCCAGCCCTCGACCTCGGACGTCCATGCCGTCGGGATGCCCGTGAAGGCGTCATCCGTGTCCACGCACCACGAATGGTCGTCATAGAAGGAATCCTGGGATTCGCTGAACGAGCAGATCTGCCGGCCCAGCAACGCGGCATTCCGCGACGCCAGCGAGTCGTGGTAGGTGACCGCCAGGGCCGACGGGTTCGCGGCGAGTGCCTGGTCCACGCAGGCCTGGAAGGCTTCCGCGGTCTTGCCCGTGCAGGTGGGCACCGCCGCATCGAAGCCGTCCGGCACCACGTGGGTGGTCTTCCCGTCGTCGCTCCGGTCCGCGGGGTTCACCACGTACAGCGTCACGCCCAGCGTCTGGCCCTCGGCCACGCCCATCTTCGTCAGCCGCAACGGGTACGACGGCGGATCCCGGGAATCGAGGTCGAAGCGCACCGCGGGGAACACGTCCTGTTCGCTGGCCGGCGCGCCCAGCTTCGCCGCGAAATAGCACCCGTAGTCGCCGGCGTGGTTCGTTACGAACGTCGCCAGTTCCGGCGGGTTGTCGTACCCGCCCTGGTCCAGCCACCTCGGGATGTCCGTCGGGTCCGCGGCCGAAATCACCACGAAATCCAGGGTCCCGATGCTGCCCGACTGCCAGACGTCCACGTTCAACGGCTTCTGCCCGTTCGTCGCGGCGGAGGTCGACCCGGAATCGTCCATGCCGCCGGTCGACCCCCCGAGCATCGGCAGGCAACTGGCGCTGCCGCTCGTGTCGCACCGACAGGTCTGCACGCAGACCTCCAGGAACAGCGGCGCCGTCACCAGTCCCAGTTCCGCCAGCACCTTCGGGTCCGCGGCCGACACCGTTGGGCAGTGCGCGAAGGGCACCAGCCACGCCGCGCCGGCCTTGGGTCGCACGTACTTCGGTTCCAGGATCAGCGACCACGACGCCCCGTCCCGCACCAGCGCCGCCCTCTGGTTCGTCGGTACCGCCTTGCCGACCTCGCCGCCCGTGGCCGCGGCCGAGGTCTTGTCCACGAACCCCATCCCGTCCGCCCGGGCGATGCGGCCTCCCCCGAGGAGCGCCAGCAGCACCGCGAGCCGCAGCACCCCGTGCGTCCTCGTCATGGCCGTTCTCCCGGTGATTCCGCACAGGAAGAGTGCAGGATTCGGGGGGGGAGTGCCACTGGATATTCTTGCGCGCGGGGGGCACGAATCGGTAGCATGGGCATGTCGCTCATCGGACGGGATTCATGGAACGATCCCCGACCTGCCTCCAGCGCCCAGTGCGCTGGGGCGTTGGCGTGGCCGCGATGCTGCTGGCCCTGGCTGCCTGCTCCGGCAGTTCCGGCCTGCAGGGGGACGACGCGCCGGTTCAGCCCGACCTGCCCGGGGACCCGGGGAATGCCGACCTGCCGGATGTCCCGGGGGATGCGGCGCTGGACACGGCGCCGGAGGCCGTCGCCGATGTCGCGGCCGACGCCTGCACGCCGGACTGCGCGGGCCACTCGTGCGGCGACGACCGCTGTGGCGGCAGTTGCGGGGCCTGCACCGCCCCCCACACGACCTGCGACCCGGTGCAGGGCAAGTGCGTGACGACGTGCGACTGGGCGACCGAAAAGCCCGCGGCGTGGGGGCCTGCGGGCCATGTTTCGGCGCTGCAGACCCTTGCGGATGCCACGGTCGTGAAGGCCACGTGCTTCGACTACACCGGCGACGGGATCGGCGACAACGGCTTCAAGGCGATGGCCGGCCAGTTCAACGGCCCGCTCTTCGACGCGATCGGCAACGGCTCCCTCGTCCTTCTGTTCGAGTTGGCCGGAGTCACGGACTTCGACAACACGGCGTCCTTCCAGTTGAACGGCCTGCTGGGCGCGTCCACGACGACCCCGCCCGCCACCACCGGCGACTTCCAGGTCCAGGAAGCGTCCTACATCACCGGCAACTGCCAGCCCAGGTACCTCCTCGGTGGCGCCAGCATCATGGCCAGGGCGCTGGCGGCCGGCCCGTCCGAACTGCATCTGTCCATTCCGATCGAGGCCGACCTGATCTTCGACGCGACCCTGATCCAGGTGAAGGCGAAGGGCACCCTCAACCCCGGCGCGGGCGCGGACGGCGTGGAGATGACCGACGGCGTCCTGTCCGGAGTGCTGACGCAGCAGCAGTGGGACTCCGCGATCGCCAGGCTGCAGGCGGCCTGCGACGCCGCACCGGCCGCCGCGAAGCCCTCGTTCTGCTCCTACCTGAACGCCCAGCCCGACTTCTCCTGGTACGACCTGCACGTCAACGGCGACGGGACGTTCAGCGCCAAGACCAAGGACCTCCCGGGCGATGCCCTTTCGGTCTGCTTCAGCTTCACGCTGTCGAAGGCCCGGGTCGTGGGCTTCGCGCCTTGATCGTCGCTGCCGCTGGCCTCACCGCGCGCCCGAAGAAGCCCCGACCTTGCCGCTGAACAGGCTGGAAGAAATGAGGTAGTCCGCGGTGCGGTGGTTGCAGGCCGTGGGTACGTCGTACAGCACCGCCAGCCGCAGCAGGGCCTTCACGTCCACGTCGTGGGGCTGGGGTTCCAAGGGGTCCCACAGGAAGACCATCAGGTCCACGCGTCCCTCGGCGATCATGGCGCCGGCCTGCGCGTCGCCGCCCTCCGGGCCGTGCATCAGCAGCGTCACGGGCAGGGTGGTGGCCTTCAGGATGGCCTCGCCAGTGGAACGGGTGGCGGTGATCTGGTGGTCCGCCAGGCGGGCCTGGTTGAAGCGGACCCACTCCATCATGTCGGCCTTCTTGGCGTCGTGGGCGATCAGGACGATGCGCATGGATCCTCCGTTTCTGGGATGGACTGGCGACTATCATCGCATGCCGACCCGTTCCCGGGGATGACGGACGGGGTATACTCCGGCACAGAAGCATCCTACCGGTGAGATCATGTTCGTGCTGGTGCTCCTGTCAGCGGCCGCCGCCATCGCCTATCTGTTCCTGGCGATCTACGCCGGCTGGCTGGGCGCGGACTCGCGGGTGAACCGGGCCTTCTTCCTGTTCTGCATTTCCCTGGCGATCTGGTCCTTCGCAACGGCGTTCCTGCTGCCCGCGCGTACGGCCTCGGACGCCCTGTTCTGGGACTACTTCGGGGCGCCGGGGTGGGCCTTCTTCGGGCCCCTGGCCCTCCACTTCGTGATCTTGATGACGGGGCGCAACCCCCGGAAGATCTGGCTGGTGCTCCTCTACGTCCCCGGCGCCATCTCGCTGGCCACGGAATGGATGCTGGACGTCGGTACCGATCTGGTGGTGGTCCAGGCGCCCCTGGGCTGGGTGCTCGACTACCACGATTCCGTGGGTTCGGTCGGGTTCTACGAGGTGTGCACGGTGGGCTGCCTGGTGACCGCCCTGGCACTCCTGCCCGGGCCGGCCCGGCACGCGCGGCGCGCCCTGGCTCGGCGCCAGGCGAGCCTG
Organism: uncultured Myxococcales bacterium; assembly: GCA_903857665.1. Taxonomy (GTDB): domain Bacteria; phylum Myxococcota_A; class UBA9042; order DTJE01; family DTJE01; genus CAIZWN01. Next base: position 88,225 of record CAIOFV010000061.1, on the reverse strand, counting down.
GTGTTCTGGACCGGCCGGGTGTCCTTGATCCTCGGGTTGGCGACGGACGTCATCCTCCCCCTGTTCCTGGGCCCGAGCGTCCCCCCCCTGTCGTACCTCTTCGGCCTGATCTGGGCCGGTGGGATGTGGTGGGCGATGACCCGCCTGAAGATGCTGACGGTGTCGCCGCGAATGGCGCTGGACCAGATCCTGTCGGGGATCCAGGACGTGTTCCTGCTGCTGGACGAGGAGGGCCGGATCCTGGAGGCGAACCGGCGGGCGCTGGAACTGATGGGGCGCTCGCGGACGGACCTTCTGACGCGGCCCTTGACGGAGTTCCTGGACGACCCCGCGGGCTTCGGAGCCTTGCTGGACGCCTTGCGCAGCGATCCCGGGGCGGTCCGGCGGATCGAGGAGACCCTCCTGCCCCCGGCCGGCGAGCCGATCCGGGTGCGGCTGACCGGTTCGGCGCTCCGGGACCCCGCGGGCGAGTTCGCGGGCGCGGCCATCGTGGGCCAGGACGTGCGGCCGAGCCTGCTGCTGGACCAGGAGGTGGCCGGTCGGCGCCGGGCCGAGGATGACCTCGCGTCCGAAAAGGAGCGCCTGCGGGTCACCCTGGAGTCCATCGCCGACGGGGTCGTGACCACCGACACGTCGGGTCGGGTGATGACGCTGAACCGCGTCGCCGAGGAACTGACCGGCTGGTCCCGGGCCGAGGCCGCCGGCCGGCCCATCGAGGAAGTGCTGCGCATCGTGGACGAGGCCCGGCGGCACGAGGAGGGCGAGTCCCTGCGGACGACGCCCCAGACGGAGCCGCCGGGTGGCGGGTTCCTGTTGCTGGCCCGCGACGGCGCCGAGCGGCTGGTTTCCCGCAGCATCGCGCGGATCCAGGACGCGGGGCAGCAGGCCATGGGCTGGGTCGTCGTCTTCCGGGACGTGACGCGTCGCAGGAAGATCAACGAGGAACTGCAGAAGGCGAACAAACTGGAGTCGGTGGGCCTCCTGGCCGGTGGAATCGCCCACGATTTCAACAATCTCCTGACCGGCATCCAGGGCTACGTGACGCTGGCGCGCCTGGACCTGCCCGAAGGCCGGCCATCGACCCGCCTGGGCGAGGCCGAAGCCGCGTGCCGACGGGCGCAGGCCCTGACCCAGCAACTGTTGACGTTCTCCCGGGGCGGGATCCCCTTGCGGCGTTCCGTGGCCCTGGGCGCCGTGCTCCGGGAGTCTTCCTCCCTGGTCCTGGCGGGTTCCAGGGTGCGGTGCGACCGGTCCGTGCCGGACGACCTGTGGCCGGTGTGGGCCGACGAGGGCCAGGTGAGCCAGGCGGTCAACAACCTGGTGATCAATGCGGCCCAGGCCATGCCCGACGGGGGAGTGGTCACCATCGAGGCCCGGAACCTGCCCCTGGGCGCCCCGCTGGTGGATGGCGGTGTGACGGTGCCGGCCGGGGAGTGGGTGCGGGTGTCGATCCGGGACGAGGGTCCCGGCATTGCGCCCGAGCACCTGCCCCGCATCTTCGATCCGTTCTTCACGACGAAGCCCTCGGGCACGGGACTGGGACTGCCCACGACGTACTCGATCGTGCGCCGGCACGAAGGGCACATCACCGTGGGGTCCAGGCCCGGCGAGGGAGCGACGTTCCACATCTACCTGCCCCGGGCCGCGACGGAGCCCGAGGTCGCCCACGAGCCCCAGGTCGTCGCGCCGTCCTTCCAGGGGCGCGTGCTGGTGATGGACGACGAGGCGGTGGTAAGGTCTGTCGCCCGGGAGATGCTGGATGCCCTGGGCTGGGCCGTGGACCTGTGCGCGGACGGGTCCGAGGTGGTGGACGCCTGGCTGGCGGCACGCAGGGCTGGCCGGCCCTACGACATGGTGATCCTGGACTACACCGTGCCCGGCGGGATCAGCGGCGCCGAGGCCGTCCGCCGGCTCCGGGAGGTCGCCCCGACGGTCCCGGTGATCCTGTCCAGCGGGTACTCGGAGTCGACCGTGTTCGCGGAGTTCCGGGCCTGGGGTTTCGACGCCGTGCTGCCCAAGCCGTACCGGCTCGATCAACTGTCCCGGGTCCTGGAGCAGGCGGGGGCTCGGAAGACCCCCCCGTAGCGGCGGTTCCCCGCAGATTGGCCCATTGCGGATCGGGAGGCTCATCGATGAAGCTGGTTGCGTTCAACGGAAGCCCGCGGCCCCGCGGCAACACGACCCTGATGCTGGAGGCCATGCTGGCCGAGGTCGCGAAGGAAGGCATCGACACGGAACTGGTCCAGATCGGGAACCAGTTGCTGCACGGGTGCCGGGCCTGCGGGCAGTGCCAGAAGCGGCAGGATCGGAAGTGCTCGATCGACGACGACCCGATGAACGGCTACATCGAAAAGATGATCGCCGCCGACGCGATCGTCATCGGGTCCCCGACCTACTTCGCCGACCTGACCTGCGAAACGAAGGCGCTGATCGATCGCTGCGGGTACGTGGGGCGGGTGAACGGCGACCTGTACCGGCGCAAGGTGGGCGCCGCCGTCGCCGCGGTCCGCCGGGCCGGCGCGCTGCACGTGCTGGATTCGATCACCCACTTCTTCACGATCGCGCAGATGGTGGTGGTCGGGTCCTCCTACTGGAACGTGGGGTTCGGCCGCAAGGCCGGCGAGGTGGAGCAGGACGTGGAGGGGATGGCCACGATGGTCACGCTGGGCCAGAACATGGCCTGGGTGATGAAGCGGCTGCACGGCGGTTGAACCTACGGCCGCTTCGACACGGAATGGCGATGGAACCCCGCCCTGGAGGCGATCGATGACGGCCCTTGCCCGGACATCCCTGGCGGTTGCCTGCGCGTGGCTCGCTGCCTGTTCGGCCGGCACTTCGACCGCGGCCGTCGATGCCGTCGATCCCGGGCCGGGCGTCGTGGACGGCGGCCGGGACATGCCGCTGGACGGGCCCTGGTGGGACCTGCCGGCCGACCCTGGCGTTCCAGCCGACGGCGCGCTCGAGGTCGCCGACGCCACCGATGTCGCCGCCGACATGCCCGGGACTGACCTTGCCATCGACGCGCTGCTGGACATGGGCCTGGATCCTGGTGACGACGTCGCGATATGCGGCGGGGAAACCTCGGGAACGTGCAGCGGCGCGGGCGTTTCCTGCCTGTGCTGCGCGGCGGGCGGTCCCCACCAGCACTGCATCTGCTCGACCCCGTGCCAATCCGTGCTGGACTGCACGGACGCCGCGCGCCCCGCGTGCAACCACCCGAAGGACAGCAATCCGGGCATCTGCGCGCCGGCGGACTTCATCTGCTGCTGGTACTGCAAGTAGGCGTGACCGGGGCAGGGCACGGTCGGTCAGGGACAGGCCGCGCCGGACACCTGGCAGGTCTTGTGCGGCCATCCCTGGAAGGTGGCCGGGCAGCACGAATACCCGGACCGGCAGTCGGTGGCCGCGTGGCACACGGTGAGTTCCTGGGCGAGGCATCCGCCCTTCCCGCAGAAGTTCCCGGTCGTCACTCCCGACGGGTCGCAGCACGACTCGCCGACCCCGCAGTCCTCGGGCCCGTCGCAGGTCGCGGCGAAGCCCTCGCTGCCGCACGGATCGGACGTCAGGAGGCAGTCGTGGAACGGCTGGGAGGCCGTGACGCAGCAGGCCTGCTGGCCCGCCTGGCAGATCCGGAAGCCGCAGGGGATGCCAGCGTACGTCGCGGCGACGCCGTCCACGCGGCTCCTGCACGTGCCCGCGTCGCAGGCGACGCCGAAGGTCGCCGGGTCGTACCCCGTGTTGCCGTCCTCGGCCTGTGTCGGGCGCTCCGCGCATCCGCATCCCGGGTACTGGGAGTCGCATACCTGCTCGGCGGCGTCGAAGGCCGCCTTCTGGCTCCTGCTGATCCCCACGATGACCCGTGTGCCGCAGCAATCGACCTGGTGGGAGGCCAGCGCGCAGTCGCCGTCCGCGGAGCATGCCTTGTCGAATTCCGGGAAGGAGGGGGTCGCGCCGCCGCAATGGACCCCTGAAACATCGGGCGGTGTGTCCTGTGCGAGGTCGGGCGCCGCATCCTGAGACGCGTCCTGCGCCGCATCCTGCGGTGCGTCCTGCGTCACGTCCACCGGCGCGTCCTGCGACGCGTCGGGAGGCCCCGGGTCGAATTCCGGCAGGTCCGTCACGTCCGCGGAATCCGGCGTCAGGTCGCCCGGGGCCGGGCCGTCCGGTACGTCGTCCTTCGTCCCGTCGTCGGGGTGCGGCGCGTCTGCCGGCTGATCCGCGTGCGAATCGACCGGAACGTCTGCCGGGTTGCCCGGATCGACGATCGCGTCGTTCGCGGCATCCGACCCGCCCGGGTCGTCGGCCGCCGTGGTGAAGCAGCCCGCCAGTGCCAGGCAGCCGGCGACTGCCAACAGGGCCGGGGGAACCCTGCGTCGTTCATCCGGGCCAATCATCCTGACCTCCTCGCGTCTCTTCGGGATCGATCGTCCGCCTCGAGTCCCCTCGTGTCAAACGGGCCGGGGCGGGTGGAAGCGCGCGTTCCCGTGGGCGTTCAACGGGGCTTGCCGGGACGCGGGCCGGCGTCGGTCGCTGGATCGACCCGAGGGTTCCCCTTGTTCCAGGGGTTGCCCTGGTACTTCAGGTAGAACTCGGTCACCTTGTCCCGGGCCCACGGGGTTCGGCGCAGGAAGGCGAGGCTGGACTTGATGCTGGGGTCGACCTGGAAGCACCGGATCCGGATGAAGCCCGCAAGCCGCGCCCAGCCATGATGCTCGACCAGACGGGTCAGCATCATTTCCAGGGTGATCCCATGCAGGGGGTTCCCGGGTTGCGGATTGTCCATCGTTTCCAGGCTCCTCGTCCCGGGGCACGGGCCGTTCCCGCTGCAACCTACAGCGCCTGGACGAACGTCGCGCTGACGGTGTACGGGTGGTCCTTGTCGAACGACTTGGCGGAACGCACGTACAGCCAGTAGTCGTGGTCCGCCTTGGCCGTTTCCAGCGTGATGTGCTGCCTGGGCACGTCGTCGTCGTAGGACACGGCTGCCGCTGGATACTCCTCGGGGATCTTGTCGAACAGGTACGTGTACACCTCGACGCCGTCGGGCTTCAGCGCACAGTCGTACCAGCCGTGGGCGTCGTAGGTCGCCTGGTAGTCCACCACGACGTCCAGCGTGCCGTCGGCGCCGACGGGGGTGTGCATCTTGTACCAGTCGTCGTCGGCCCAGTGCCACAGGTAGGATGTAGCCACCCCGGGGGTGTCGCCGAGCGTGCCCATGTCATAGGCGTCCGCGGACGTCGCCGCAGCCCCCACCAGTCCCGGCTGGTCGTCTTCCGGGCCGCCGGGCCCGAACGCCACTTTCAGCCGGTACCCGCCATCCTTGACGCCGGGCGCCGAGTGCACGTGGATGTAGTAGTCCTGGTCCCCGGGCAGGCCGGCGATCTCGTCGCAATCCGTGGGGCAGTTGGGCGTGTCGCCCGTGATGACGGCCAGGGCATCGTCCGCGGTCACATCGACCAGGCCGTCGGCGGTCATGCGATACGCGATTCCCAGCATGGAAAACAGCGTGGTGGAGGGGTCGTTGTCGTCCATGCCCCGCGAGTCCACGCACAGCCGCATCCAGCCGGTCTGCGCCGGGCGGGTCTTGAACCAATCCACGTCGTACCAGTACCAGCCGTACGTGCCGATGTCCGCGCTGCCGCCGGTCGGCGGGATGTTCAGGTCGAAGGCGGTCTTCCAGACGTCCGCCAGGCCCACGTGCACGCCGTCCACGTCGGGCTGGTCGGCTTCCAGCAAAGCGCCGGGTGCGAACGTCACCGTCAGTTTGTAGGGGTTGACCGCGTCGAAGCCCGGCCGGTCGCCGTAGACCGCCGGCGACACCTTGATGCCGTACGTGCCCTGGACGGGTGTCACGGCGATCTTCATCTGGACCGAATCCTTGCACCCCTCGATCGTGTCGTACACGGTGCACGAACCCGGGTTGCTGGAGTCCGAGGTCGCCAGCCCCATCTCGGTCGCTTCCCACGGGTCGGAGTACGCGTGCAGGTCGATGGAATCGAGCGTCTGGGCCTTGTACGCCTCGGCGAACTCGACGCGCACCGTGATGACGCCTTCCTGCTCGACGCAGATCCGGTACCAGTCGATGTCGTCGGCGACGCCGATGTGCGACGTGATGACGACCCCGAAGGGGATCGGGTCGGCCGTCAGGAACGTGTCGTTGGTGCCCGTCGCGCCGGCGGCCTCGGATTCGGTCAGGGTTGTCAGGGGGTAGCCGGATTGGCAGGTGCCGCCGACGCAGGTGCTGCAGGTGCCGCACTGGAGGTCGACGTTGCACGCCTGGGCCTCCGGGGGCGTGTCCGACGGCAGGTCGGCGGGAACGTCGCCGGGCACGTCCGTGGGCACGTCGGCAAGGACCTCGGCCGGGATGTCGCGCCCCGGGACGTCATCGGCGTCCGAGGGAACGTCCGCCAGCACGTCGGCCGGCACGTCCGGAGTGATCCCGGGATCGGCATCGGCCGACGCGGTGGAACCAGGCCCGCCGCACGCGGCAAAGGTCGCCGCGGCAAGGGCCACCAGGGTCGTCGTCAAGGCGCGGTCCACGGAATGCTCCAGCGGAGATGACGAGCGCAAGTGTAGTCGTTGTTCAAGGGAACGGCGTGGGCAGGTGACACTGGAAGTGCCGGTTGCAGGAACCCGCGGCCCGACCGGTCAGAGTTCCCCGGAGTCCGGCAGCGCATCCTGCGTGGCGTCCAGCGGGGTCGCGCTGCACGAGGCCTGATCGACATACAGGCGGCCGGGCGCACTGTTTTGCACGGGGATCTGGTGGCATCCGTTGCAGCCGCCCGAGGACGGCGCCTCGCCCATCTCGTGCTTCGTGCCGTTGCGTTCGACGTACACGTGGAACGGCGACGCCACCTGCTTCGACGTGTAGAAGTTGCCGACGGAATTCGAGGTCATGCGGGTGAGTTCGGTGCCCGCCTCGTCCGTCACGACGACGGCGACGCCGTCCTGGCCGGCGCCGATGCCCGCCTCGGCGCAGGCGTACACGGTGCCCGCGACCGTCCATCGAGGTGCGCCACCGCCGCCGCCATGGCAGTTCATGCAATCCTCGCCGGGCCTCATCAGCGGGCCGTTCCCGTCCCCGCACCCCAGCGCGACGCCCAGGCCCAGCAGCACCAGCACGGCAGCGGAAACCGTTCTCATTTCGTGCCCTCCAGTGGCTGCGCGAGTATCGCGCGGGTCAGGCAAAGGGGGTACATCCATGCCCTGAACCGGCTGTTTCTGCAGGGGTTGTGACGGGTCGTGAAAAACCCTCTGGACCGCCCCTCAGGGGCGGTAGCGCACGAATATCGCCGTCGATGTGTCGCGGGTCACGGTCGCCGTCGTGTCGCCGAACACCAGCACGGTGAAGAACCGGAGCCCGCCACCGGACATCTGGCTGCCGATGCTGGACCAGTTGACCCGGTGCAGCACGGCGGCGTCCTGGTACTTGATCGGCAGGCCGTCGGGCCCCCCGAACCAGGAATCATAGCGGGCGGTGGGGAACTGGTAGCGGGGATCCGCGGCGGCCAGGGGTCCCGGGGCGGACGGCAGCGTGGTCAGCAGCAGCGCGGCGGCCATGTCGGCGTACCAGTCGATCTCGCTGCGCCCGTCCAGCGGAGCGATGCGCGCGAAGCCCTCCTGGCGGTCGGACGCCACGGCCAGGTAGGGCACTCCGCCCCGGTCCACCAGCGTCGCCGGCCCGGTGACGTCGACGCCGCCGGCCTGCAGGAACAGGTACCCCAGCGCGACCGCGGCGACCCCGTAGTGCGCGCCGTTCAGGGTGCTGTCCTGGTAGTAGTCGTTCTGGAACAGCGCGCCGATGCTCCACAGCGAGGTTTCCTGCAGGGCGTAGTAGGCCGAGTCCAGGAGGGCCTGGCCGCTCCACGCATGGGCCAGTTCGGCCAGCCCTTCGCCCAGGTACACGCCCCCCCCCATCACCCAGTCGGGCAGATCCGCGATGTGCGACAGCCAGGGCGTGATCCGGCGTCCCGACACCAGCAGGTGGGAGAACTCGTGGGCGATGATCCCGGCCATGTCGGCCTCGGTGTAGTCGCCGCCGGGGCGCATGCTGTACACGACCTCGCCGTGGTCCGCCGCGAACCCCAGCGCCCCTTCGGGATACAGGGTCACAGGCCACACGTAGGCGGCGGCGGTGTCGGTCGGGAGCATGTCGGTGAACAGCACGTCGATCTTCCCGTTCCCGTCCACATCGGTGGGCGGCCCGTACAACGCGACGTCGCGGGCGAACACGCCTTTGTCCAGCCGATCGCCGATCTCCTGCAGCGCGGACAGCGTCAGCGTGCCTTCGGCCGGGCCGCTGGTCACGTCCTCCCAGAAGTTCGCGAGGTTCCCGGCCAGGCGCAGCAGGCCCTTGCGCTCGACCAGCGTGTAGCCGTCGGCGGCGATCACGTGGAAGGTCCGGGTGTCGCCGACGACGTCGAAGCGGGGCGGCGGCAGGGATGCGAGGTGCGGCACGGCGAGGGGCCGCGGCAGGTCGCGCATCCGTGCGGGCGTGCCGCAGGCCCAGCGAGGGGACAGGCGAGGCGCGACCGTCAGCTTCGCGATGGCCTGCATGGCGTAGGGCGGGTCCTTCACGTATCCCGACAGGGTCAGCGGGAAGGCGATCGCGTCGCCGGCCAGTTCGGCGTCCGCCACCGCGACCGCGTAGAGGCCGGGGCTCAGCGTCACCGCGCCCTGGTCCATGCGGACCTTCACGACCTCGCCCAGCGGCGACAGCGCTGCGACGCAGACGCCCCCGGCACACGCCTTGTCGACATCGCAATCGGTGCGAAGGTCGTTGCGCGTGCCGGTGGGGTCGCAGGTCAGCAAGCCGATGGCGTCCGGGGTGCAGGTCGCGGCGCCGGGCGTGCAGAGCACCGGGCGGCACTCGCCGTCGCGGCAGGCCGTCGCTTCGTCGCAGTCCTCGGGGGCCAGGGTGGCCGTTCCCGACGCGTTGCACTGCCAGCGCGACAGGAAGTCGTCCGCGCAGGTCCACTGGAGGGGATCGCAGATCCGGGGCTTGCAGGCGGCGTCCTCGCAGGCCTGGTCTTCGGGGCAGACCTGGGAATCGGCCCAGGCGGTCCCGAGGTCCTTGCAGCGCTGCACCGCGAGGTTGTCGGGGCGGCAGCGCAGGGTCTTCGGCGGGCACGCGATCGCCTTGCAGCCGCCGTCCTCGCAGACGTTGGCGCCGAAGCATGCGGCCGACGTCCAGCCGGTGCCCGAGCCGATGCACGTGCGGATCGCGGCGCCGTCGTCCGAGCATCCGACGTCGCCGGGCTTGCACACGACGGGCTGGCATTCCGCGTCCTGGCAGGCCTGGCCGTTGGGGCAGGGACGGGGGGCGTCGAAGCCCGCGCCCGTCGCGGCGCAGTCCTCGATCATGAAGGAGTAGGACGTGCACCGGTGCTCGCCCGCCGTGCAGGCGCGCGCCACGCACCCGCCGTCCTTGCAGACCAGCGGATCGGGGCAGGGCGTTCCGGGGCAGACGATCGGGGCGCACCCCGATCCCGTGCAGGCCTGGCCGGCGTCGCACGGCCCGACCAGCCAGCCGGATCCGTCGCTGGCGCAACGGGCTTCCGAGTCGGCGCCGCGGCACTCGATCGCGCCGGCCTGGCAGGCCGGACCGCCGTGGGACGAGCAGGCCGACAGCAGCGCCGGGAGGACGGCCGCGATCGCGACGAATACGAAGTTCCTGCGACCCACCGGGCACCTCACCGTTTACGCGACGACCGGACCTCCTCTATCCCAGGACGGTCGGGGGTGCAAGCCGGAGGCCGACGACGAAGGGGCGCGGGTTCATGCCCCGGGGATCCTCAGTGGCTGGAGGACGCTTCGTCCATGAGGACGGCCCGATGCGTGCACCGCGGGTTCGGCACGCGACGGTCGCCACCGCCGGCTGGCTCGAGGGCACAAACGGCCTGGACGAGGTCGCACTCCAGGTACGGATCTCCGGGGACTGCAATCGCCCACCTTTCCAGGTAGGCGGTCAGCAGCGCGATGTCCAGCAGGTTCGACAGGCGGCCGAGCGCGGCGAGCCTTTCCGGGAGTTCCCGGGCGGATCCCGCCGGATCGGGGGGGGTGGCCGGAGCCTGCGAGGGTTCGGCATCGTCCCGGATCTCCACCTCGAAATACGGGCGACCCTGGGGGGACATCAGTCCGGGGTGCAGCGTGAACCGTTGGCGCAGAATCGCGTTCACCTTGTCGGCCAGGTTCTTCCTGTCCCGCGCCAAGTAGCTTTGGCTGTGAAACACCTGCGCGCTCTTTTCGGCGCCTGACGCGTCGCCGCCGAAATCGGTTTCGACGTTCCCGTTCGTGTAGAACACGCGACTGCCACGAGCGCGGTACCACGCCAGGCGATCCAGGAAGGACGGGTCCGGCAGCACCATCGGCGTCTCGCAGCTCCGGCCTCCCGATTCCGCGGGTCGGTCGGTGACTCCAAGGACGTTCAGGTGCTTGAGGTAGAGCAGTTCGGGACTTGGGCAGCCGGGCACGACCAGCACGTCCTGCTCGCCCAGCGCATCGTCCAGGAACAGGGTTTCGAGATACATCGGGTCCTTGTCGGCCGAGGGGCCGGTGCTCTGCAGATCGATTGCGCCCGCGACCGCGACACATCCTGCGATCGGCGCGATCACCCAGACCATCCGCGGGGCCCACGTCATCCCGATTGCCAGGATCACCGGAAGGAGGAGCAGGGACGCGAAGACGAATCCGTTCCGGGCGTTGTTGAACAGGAAGAACCCGGCGAAGCCCGCGAAGACCGCCGTGGCCACGATCCACGGCGTCCGGTCGGCAAGGATGCGCTGCAGCGCTGCCCGACGATACCGCGCGATTCCCAGGACCAGGACCAGCGCCAGCAAGGCCATCAGCCCTGCGTCGAAGTAGTAGAGGTTCCCGCAATACATCGATACCTGGGTCAGCACGCTGCCACTCGTGAGCAGCGACGTGCCGGGAAACTGTTCGAACTTCCGGTACAGGTCTCCGTAGCCGTCCCCGTCCCCCACGATGATGCGCTGGAGGCCGAGGTCGCGCAGCGTGGCGAGCATGCCGTATTCCGCCAGAAGGGTTGCCGTGACGGACCGGAGATACCTGGCACCGAGGAGTCCGACCGGGCGCAAGTTCCGAGGGCTTTCGGCCACCAGGCAGACCAGAACCACCGGGATCAGGGCCATCGCCGACAGGTGGAAACCCATGGCCATGCCGGTGGCGAGGCCCGCCAGGGCGACCCGTCTGCGGGAACCCAGCCCATGGGGGGCCATGCAGATCCACGATGCCAGGACCACGAAGAGGTAGCCCCAGGCATAGGGCGTGGGCCTGATCGCCGCCAGCCCGATCCCGGCTCCCACCATGGAAACCGCGGTGGCAGCCGCGGCCGCGAGCGCATCGGCGCTGAAACGCCTCGCCAACCGGTAGACCAGCCAGTTCGCGGCTGCCGCGACGCCGACGTTGAGGGCCTCGACGGGCACCAGCATCCTTCCGTCGAATCCGAACAGCCTCAGGAGGGCTTGGAACGCCACCAGAACAGGCAGGTAGAAGGGGTGGACCAGTTCCAGTTGGTTGGGCCGGCCTTGCTCCAGATCGAACAGGTACCAGAGATCGAGGTAGTCGCAAGGGATCCTCGACAGGCACAACACGATGAAGCCTGCCAGGGAAACCAGGAAGACCGCGTCCCCCGCCAGGGCATGACGGACAGGTGCCGGGCCGGGGGCCGCCGGACGTCCTGGCGCCGGGGGCGACCGCAAGTCCGCGACCGTTCCCCAGGCAGCCCAACCCAACACGGCCAGGAACAGGAAATCGAGGATCAGGAACGGAAGGTTCAGGCCCGGCCCACCTTTCCCGTCATGGACGGGACCCGTTCCTCCCCGGTCGACCGAGGCGACCAGTTCGATGTTCCCGGGGTCGTTGCGTCGCACGGTGTCCAGGAGCGCGGCGTACAGAGGGAGTACCGCGGGTGTCGGGGCCCCGTCCACCTTCGGTCCCTTGAACGTCACGTGGAACGAGGGAGTGTCGGCCGTGCCTTGGCGATCCTCGCTCCGGGGCGAAAGGACGAATTCGATCTGTTCCACACCCAAGCACTCTGTGGACGATCGCGGGCAGAAGACGAAGCGGACAGATTGGTCCACCTGGGACCGGATCAGCCGGTAATCCTCGATCGCGGAGGGGACCTCTCCGGAGGGGGATGCCAGGAGCGTCGCGGCATTCGTGGTGTCGATGCTGCGGGCATGGGCGGTCAACGGCAGGAATGCGAACAATCCCGCGCAGGTTGACAGGAGCAGCCGTCGTGCGCCCAGCATCCTCGTCATGGAGGGGCCTCGATGAGTTCGCAGTTCCTGCGGTTCGCATGGAAAGGGAGGATTGTCAATGCGGGGCTGCCGGCCCGAGGGCGTCACACCACCGTTTCGACGCGGATCACGTTGGTGGTTCCCTTCCGAGACAGGGGCAGGCCCGCCAGGAACACGACGCGGTCGCCGGCCTTGAGGCCTCCCTTCCGCTTGCACGTTTCGATCGTCCTGCCCACCTGGGCGTCGAGGCTTTCTTCCGGGCTTTCCAGCAGGAAAGGGTACACGCCCCAGTTCATCGCCAACTGGTGGTACACGCGCTCGTCCTTCATGAAGGCGTACACCGGCATGCACGGGCGCAGGCGGGACAACAGGCGCGCGGCGTGGCCCGTTTCGGTCAGCACGACGATGGCGGCCGCCTTGCAATGGTAGGCGACCGTCACGGCGTTGTAGGACAGGATGTTCGGCAGGTCGCCCGCCTTCACCTCGGGCGGCATGTCCCGGTGGCAGGCGTCGTTGTCGTAGCTCGCCTCGACCTCGCGGATGATGGCGACCATCGTTTCGACGACCTTCAACGGGTACCTTCCGATCGCGGTTTCGCCCGACAGCATCACGGCGCTGGTCGAATCGAAGCAGGCGTTCGCCACGTCGCTGGCCTCGGCGCGGGTCGGCATGGGGCTTTCGATCATCGATTCCAGCATCTGGGTCGCCGTGATGACCGGCTTGGCGGCCAGGTAGCCCGTGCGGATCAGGCGCTTCTGGGCGATCGGGACCTTTTCGATGGCGACTTCCACGCCGAGGTCCCCGCGGGCCACCATGATGCCGTCTGCCGCTTCCACGATCGAATCGGCGTTGGCGAGGCCCTTGGCGTTTTCGATCTTGGCGATGATGCGGGTCGCGGGCTGGCGCCCCGATGCGGTCCGGCAGCGGAGGATCAGGCGGCGGACCTCCTCGATGTCGGTCACCTCGCGAACGAACGACAACGCCAGGTACTCGACCTCGCTTTCGACGGCCAGCGTGATGTCGCGGATGTCCTTTTCGGACAGGAAGGGGATCGGGTACTCGACGCTCGGGAGGGTCAGGTGCGCCTTCGGCCTCAGCGCTGCGGCGTTGCCCATGCGCACCGACACGGCTCCCGGGTGGATGGCCACCACGTCGCCGGCCAGGCAGCCGTCCATCAGCAGGATGTGCTGGCCCACCACGCAGAGGCTGTCGATGTCGGGGAGGTTCGTATAGATGCGCCCGGGTTCGGGGGATACCAGCACCTCGATGCCCTCGGGCGGGCGGGATTCGATGGTCAGCACGTCGCCGACCTCGATCGGGAGCGCCTGCCCATACCCGTACACTCGGACGGCCGGCCCCTTGATGTCGGCCATGATGGCGATCGGCACGTCCAGTTCGGCGCGGGCCGCGCGGATCATCGCGATCAGTTCGTTCGCGGCCTGGGCGGTCGAGTGCGAGAAGTTCAGGCGGAACACGCTGACGCCCGCCTCGATCAGGGCACGAACCATGTCCGGGGTGCCCGAGGCCGGCCCCAGCGTGGCCACGATCTTGGTCCTCATGTCGATCCGGTTCATCGCTTCCTCCAGGTCGTTGGGAGTGCGTCCGAGCGCTGCCTGCGCGGGAGTATCGTTGTCGAGCGATCAAGAATCAATGTGTAAGCGGGCGGGAATGGGCCAGAAGCATGCGGTTGTCCCGGATTGCCGGCGATCAGGGGCTGGAGGTGTCGGGACCCGGGCTCGCGGAGGCCGGGTCGCGCAGGGCGGCGTTCCGGGTGCAGCCCGGAACCCGGGGGCAGCGATTCGGGTCGTTGGACGAGTCCCTGGCGCAGAGGGCCTGGGTCAGGTCGCACAGCAGGTACGTGTCCCCGGGGATCGCGTCCGCCCACGCCTGGAGGTAGGTCGCGAGGTCGGCGATGTCCAGGCTCCGCGTCCTGCTGCCGACCTCGCGGAGCCGCACCGGGATTGCCTTCGAGGAAGCGTCCGGGCCATCCGGCGCGACGGGAAGTTCCGGGGGCTCGACACCGTCGCGGGATTCCAGTTCGTCGTAGGCACGATCCAGCGGTGACGACAGTCCGGGCTGCAACGTGAAGCGCTCCAGCAGCACGTCGCGCACCTTCCGGGCCCGGTCCCGTCTGTCCGACGCCTGGAAACTTGCGCCGTGAAAGACCTGCGCCCTCTTTTCGGCGCCGGACGCGTCGCTGGTGAAGTCGGTTTCGAGGTCGCCGTCCGTGAAGAGCACGCGGCTGCCGCGGCTCCGGTACCAGGCCAGCCGATCCAGGAGGGAGGAATCGGCAAGCACCATCGGCGAGCGGCACGGTTCGTCGTGCGCCGATATGGGCCGGTCCGTGACGCCGAGGACGTTCACGTGCTTCAGGTACAGCAGTTCGATGTAGGGGCAGCCCGGGACGACCAGGACGTCCTGGGCGCGCAGCGCCTCGCCCAGGAACCGGGTCTCGACGTACATGGCGTCGTTGTCGGCCGTGATGGCGGAGCCCTGCATCGCCAGGACACCGACCCCGACCAGCCCTGCCGCGATCGGCAGGATCAGCCAGACGAGCCCCCGGGTCCGGGTCACGACCCGGGCCAGGAGGACGGGCCCGAGGATCAGCGATGCGAACCCGAACCCGTTCCTGGCGTTGTTGAGCGTGAAGAAGCCCGCGAAGCCCACGAAGATCGTGGCCGCCGTGATCCACAGCACCCGGTCCTCGCGGAGCCACCCCGGAATCGACCGGGGGTGCAGAACGACCGCCACGACCAGGGCCGCCGCGAGCAGGATCAGAAGGCCCTGGTTGCAGTCCCCGAGCGTCTGGAAGTAGATCGTGACCTGGTGGAGCAGGCTGCGGCTGGTGAGCAGGGCCGTGCCCGGTTCCTGCTCGAGCGTCCGGTACAGGGCCCCGAAGCCCTCCCCCTTGCCCAGCAGCAGGCGCTGGACGCCGAGGTCGTGCAGGCTGGCGAGGATGCCGTATTCCGCGAGGACGGTTGCCATGACGGCCCGCAGATACCTGGAACCGAGGGACCCGACCGCGCGGAGGTTTCGCGGGTTTTCCGCCACCAGGCAGACCAGCACTGCCGGGACCAGCGCCATCGCCGACAGGTGGATGCCCATCGTGACGCCGGTGGCCAGGCCCGCCAGCGCGACCCGGCTGCGGGTACCCAGTCCTCCGGGGGCCAGGCAGATCCAGGCGACCAGCACGACGAGGAGGGTTCCCCACGCGTAGGGGGTGGGCCTCACCGCCGCGTTCCACGGCCCCGTGCCGACCATGGCCACAAGGGTGGCCGCAGCGCCCGCGAGCGCATCGGAACTGAACCTCCGGGCAAGCCGGTAGACCAGCCAGTGCGCGATCGACGCGATGCAGATGTTCAGGATTTCCACCGGCACCAGCATCCGTCCCTCGATCCCGACCCATCCCAGGAGGGTCCGGTACGCCACCAGCACCGGCAGGTACAAGGGGTGCACCAGTTCCATGGGATTGCCCCGGCCCTGTTCGAGGTCGAGCAGGTACCAGAGGTCGAGGTAGTCGCAGGGGAGAAGGGAGAGGCTGTACACGATGAAGCCGACCAGGGAACCCAGGAAGAGGATGTTGCCGGCCAGGGAATGACGAACGGGGGGGCGGCCGGTGCCGCCGGGCCCGACGGCCGGAACCTTGGGCGTCCGCAAGTCCTCGAGCGTTCCCCAGGCCGCCCAGCCCAGTCCCAGCAGGAACAGGACGGTGAGGCCGAACACCGGCCAGCCCGGCAGATCATCCTGCGGATTCGGTCCGCCGGCCAGGACAGCCAGGGGCATCGTGGCGAACATCGCGGCGCAGGACGCCAGGAGCAGTCGTCGCACGTCCACCATCCGCGTCCGGGAAGGGCATCCACTGGAATCCAGCCCGATCGGTTCGCATGGAAGAGCCGGCTTGTCAATGTGGACGTTTGACGCCAATCCGGGTAGCGTCTGCCGAGATTCCATGCCGGAGGTTGCCATGCTGGGCCCGTTGTTCAATCCGCGCAGTGTCCTGCTGACGGGTGTTTCCCCCGAGCCGGGGAACCTGGCGCGGAGCAGCCTGTACAACCTGGTCACCTTCGGCTTCAAGGGCGCCATCCACTTGCTGGGCCGCAAGGAAGTGGAACTGTTCGGCCACACGATCCGGACGTCCTGGGACGACATCCCGGACGGCATCGACGTGGCGGTCATCCTGACGCCCGCCCGGACCGTCGCCGAAACGCTGGACCAGTGCGGGCGCAAGGGAATCCGGTACGCCATCGTGCAGTCCGCGGGGTTCACGGAACTGGGCGGCGAGGGCGAGGTGCTGGCCGCCGAGGTCAAGGCGGTCGCGCATCGTCACGGCATCCGTTTCACGGGCCCGAACGGGCTGGGGATCATCCACCCCTCCCACGGGTTCGCGCCCATCTTCATCCCGTTGCGGCCGCAGTGGCGCTTCGGCGGCGTCAGCATCGCGACGCAGTCGGGCGGGATGGGGTTCGCCTACCTGTGGACGATGGCCGACCAGAACGTGGGCGTGGCCAAGTTCGTGTCCATGGGCAACAAGATGGACCTGGACGAGGTGGACTACCTCGACTACTACGCCAAGGACCCCGAGACCCGCGCCGTCGTGCTGTACCTGGAGGGCATCGTCCGCGGGCGCGCGCTGTTCGAGGCGCTGCGGGACTGCGGCAAGCCGGTGCTGGTCCACAAGGCGGGACACACCGAGGGCGGCTCGAAGATGGCGTTCTCCCACACGGCGGCGCTGACGGCCGACGACGACGTGCTGGGCGCGATGCTGCGCCAGGCGGGCGCCACGCGAGTGCATACGATGGAAGGCGTCATCAGCCGCAGCAAGGTCGTCGAGCTGCCCCCCTGCCGCGGGTCGAGGGTCGCCGTCATCTCGCGCTCGGGCGGGCACGCCGTGGTGGCCGCCGACTGCGCGGCGGAATCCGGTTTCCAGTTGCCGCCCTTCTCGCCGGAGTTCCTGGCGGCGGCGGCCGGTCGCCAGGTGATGCGCAAGGGAAACCCGCTGGACCTGGGCGACGTGTTCGACTTCGACCTGTACGCGCGCCTGCTGGAAACGGCCGTGCAGGACCCGGGCTTCGACGCGGTGTTGTTGCTGTTCGGGTATTTCCCTCCCTTCGAAACCGAGGCGTCGCGGCGCCTGCTGCCGAAGATCCACGAACTGAACGACCGGTATGGCAAACCGGTTGCGCTGATCCTGCTGGCCGACGAGCACGAATTGACCGAGGTTCGACGGGCGCAGCCGAACACCTACTTCAATTCGGTGGAGGAAGCCTTCGCGGCCTTGAAGGTGTCCCGCGACCACCAGGTGCGCCTGCAGGCCCTGGCGACCGCGACGCCGGACGCGGCGCCGGCGGGAATCGACGCGGCGTCGGCGCGGGTGGCGAACGCGCCGGACGGCACGATGCCGATGGACGAGGCGTTCCGGGTGCTGTCCGACGCGGGCATCCCGACGGCGCCCAGCGTGCTGGTGCAATCCGTCGCCGACCTGTCGAACGTGCCGCCGTTCCCGGTGGCGGCAAAGGTGGCGTCCGCACGCGCCGTGCACAAGTCCGACGTGGGTGGCGTGCAGTTGGGGATCCCCGACCGGGCCGCGCTGGAAGCGGCGGTGGCGGATCTGGCCGGGCGGTTCGGGCCGTTCGGGGAAGGCGAGGGCGTGCTGGTGCAGTCCATGGCCGCCCCGGGCGTCGAGGCCATCGTGGGCGGCCGGCAGGACCCGGTGTTCGGGCCGCTGGTCGTCGTGGGCCTGGGCGGCGTGCTGGTCGAGGTGTTGAAGGACACGGCGATCCGCCTGGCGCCGGTGTCGCTGGCTTCGGCGCGCGACATGATCGCCGAACTGAAGGGCGCGGCGCTGTTCCGGGGCGTCCGCGGCAGGGCGCCGGCGGACGTCGAAGCGCTGGCCCGCGTGGTCCACGCGGTGTCGTACCTCGTCGCGGGCTGTCCCGCGATGGGCGAAATCGACCTGAATCCCGTGCTGGTCCACCCGCATGGAGCGACCGTCGTCGATGTGCGCATCCGCAAGGATGCGGCGCAGGGGAATTGATCCAATCATCCCCCCCGGGCGATACTTGCGCCAGCGAACCCCTGCACCGACGGAGGAACCCTCGATGACGATCGACACGCTCGTGGCCATCGCGAAACGCCTTCCCGCCGTGTTCGTGTGCGTCCTCCTGGCCGGCATCGCCGGACTGTCGGCTGCGTGCAACACCGGGGGGACCCTTCCGAACCCGGCCGGTTGCGACGACGGGCTGGCCTGCACCACCGATACCATGCAGGCCAGCGGCAAGTGCGGCTATACCATCAACCCGGGCTTCTGCGTCATCGGCCAGAAATGCTGGTCGGCCGGCCAGGCCGACTCGACCAACGCGTGCGAGGTCTGTGCCCCGGCGACCGACACCTCCGGGTGGTCGCCGGCGGCCAAGGGTACGGCGTGTGACGACGGAAGCGTGATGACGACAGGCGACGCGTGCGACGGACTGGGCTACTGCATGGGGACCGCGGTCCAATGCACTCAGGCGACCGACTGCACCGGCGTCCCGGAATGCGGCAAGGCCGCGTGCACCGAGGGCACCTGCCGGGTCGTGCTGAACAAGGGCTTCTGCCTGATCGACGGGACGTGCATCGCGTCGGGTGCCAGGAAGCCGGACTACCATTGCCTCGTCTGCACGCCGGCCTCGGCCACCGACGCCTGGGTTGCCGAGGTCAAGGGCACGGCCTGCGACGACGGGAACGCGAACACGGTCAACGACCAGTGCGACGCGGACGGCGCCTGTGCGGGCACGCTGGTCGCCTGCCATGACAACATCGGTTGCGACGACGGGAAGGATTGCACCAATGACTCGTGCAACCTGTCGAGCCATACGTGCCTCCATGAACTGATCCCCGAAAAGTGCCTGATCGACGGGGCCTGCGTGGACGACGGGACGCTCGAGGGTGCCGTGGGCGACGCCTCCTGCCACCGGTGCGTGGCGGCCCTGCCCGACTCGTGGACGCTGATGAAGGGCGGCGAGGCGTGCGACGACGGGAACGCGGCCACGGTGTTCGACGCGTGCGGCGCGGGCGGCGTGTGCGCGGGAACGATGGAAGGGTGCCGGAACGACGGCGCGTGCGGCGATGGCCTGGCCTGCACGACGGACACGTGCAACCTGGCGACCTATGCCTGCGAGCATCCCCTGGTCGCGGGCGGTTGCCTCATCGACGGCGCCTGCTACGAGGACGGGGCCCTCCATGCCGCGACCGGGAATGGCTCGTGCCACAAGTGCGTGGCTTCGACGCCCGACTCGTGGACTTTGCTGGTGGGTGGCGAGGCCTGCGACGACGGGGACGCGGCCACGGTCTCCGACGCCTGCGGAATCGGCGGCGTCTGTGCGGGCCAGGTGGCGGAGTGCCTGGACGACGGCGCGTGCAACGACGGGAAGGCCTGCACGACGGACACCTGCATCCCGGCGACCCATGCCTGCGGGAACCCGCTGCACGGCGACGCGTGCTGGATCGACGGCGCATGCTGGGTCCAGGGCGACACGCTTATCGACGACTCGTGCGTGGTCTGCGACGTCGGGACCAGCCAGTCGGCCTGGAAGATCCTGGCCGAGCCCCGGACCTGCGGGACGGCCGGCGTCTGCTCCGGTGGCGCCTGCCACGATCCCTGGCCGCCGACCCAGGCATGGAGCCTGGGCAAGACCTGCGAACTGCCGACCTGCGACCCGGGCATGACCCTGCCCTTCGACCACTCCGGGAACTGGACCGTCACCACCCACACCACGGCGACCGACTGCAACGATCTGGTCCAGACGGCCGACCCTCGGTTCCTGGTGGGCGACGTCCACACCGGCAGCGCTCATCCCCTGAATTTCGTCGGAGGCTGCGACTACCAGGCGGGCGGGACCACCGTGCAGATCGGCACGTTCGTCAGCGACGTCGAGGTGACGTGCACGGTCGCGCCGCGCCCGATGAGCACGACCAGCGTCGAAACCAGCGTGGTCCGGTTCACCGCCACCGGCACGGCGACCGGCACGACGAAGGTGGACCTGTACGACATCCCCGAAATCGCCGGGCAGGCCGGCAACCACTGCACCATTTCGATGGATGTGACCCTGCTGCGCGTCCCGGACTGCGCGACCAACGCGGACTGCAACGACGGCGCTGCCTGCACCACCGACACCTGCAACGCGGCCGGCATCTGCGTCCACGCGCTGGCGGCCGACACCTGCCTGATCGACGGCGCGTGCGTGGCCAACATGGCCCTCAAGGGCGCCAGCGGCAACGACTCGTGCTACGTCTGCGTCGGCAGCGCGCCCAGCCAGTACGGGTGGATCCAGATGGGCAGCGGCGAGCCGTGCGACGACGGTTCCGCCTTGACCGTGAACGACCGCTGCCTGTTGGGCGGGCGGTGCGCGGGGGCGATTCCGTAGCGTGCGGGGCCCGCCTTCCCCTCCCTCCACCAGCCACCGCCCGCTTCCGCTGGACGGGATGCCCGCGATCGTTTGTGATAGAAAGCAGTCCATCCGGGTTCGTCTGGCAGTCGGGTGCCTGGGACTGCTCAAGCCGTCGGGGCGGAGGTGCGAATGAACGTGCTGGTCGGGTTGCTCGTGCTGGCGCAGGCGGGTGGGGGTGCCATTCCAGGCGGAGCATCCGCCGAGCAGACGTCCTGTGCGTGGGGTCCCGGGGCGGACACGAAGCAGGTCAAGGAATTCCTGAACGGGTGGGTGGAAGGTCAGAAGATCGGACCATTGAGCGCCGTGGGCTTTTCCTTTGATCGCACGGTGGCCCGGATCGATCTGGGTACGGCAGTGGGCAGGGTCCGGATCGACCTTGCGCTGGAGGGCAGTTGCGACGTGCCTCCGCGCGCGAGCCAGAAGGCGCCAGCCACACCGGCGGGCAGCATCGCCCAGACGGCCCTGACGGAACTTGCCGCGGGGTTCCCTGCTCCGAAGATCCCGTTCGGGGGTAGCACCTCCGAGGAACGTTCGGTGGCCAGGTCGGTGGCCCGGTCGCTTCGACTGATCGGGCCCGCGCGCGTTGCCTGGTTGACGGGCATCGAGGCACTCCTGTGGCCCGAAGAGGGGGGCGGCGCTGTCCGCGAGCCCTGGCGCCTGCTCGACTACCCGATCTTCCTTGCGGGCATCCTGCTGCTCCTGTTCCTCGTCGGGCGCACACGGCGTCCCGGCGCGTCATCGAGCGATGCCCCCTCCCGGGTCGATACGCTCGTCCTCATCGGGTTGGCGGCCCTGGTCGCCTATCCCTTGTTCTCGGTGCCCTTCACCACGGATGCGCAGGTGATCCGGGCCTGGTATGCCGTCGGCGACCTCTTCAGCGATCCCCGTCACCCGTTCCTGTCCTTCCTGCTGAATCGGCCGGCGGCCTGGATATCGCTGGAACCCTGGGTCCTCCGGATCGCGCCGTTCGTGTACTTCGTGGTGCTGAGCCTGCTGCTGGCCAAGGTGTCCTGGAAGGCGGGAGGGAGGATCGCGGGCATCCTGGCGGTTGCCTGGTTCATTCCGTCGGAGCGGGTCCGCCGCGGGATCATCGAAATCGGCGACTGGGACCTGGCGGGCTGCTTCCTGATGGCCCTGGTACTCTGGCTGCAGCACTACGAGCCGCGGATGTGGGTTCGCGACAGGCGTCCCTGGATCGTGCTGGCCCTGCTGGTCCTGGGGGGCATGTTCTCGTCCTTCCTGTTCATCGTTCCCGCCGGGGCACTGATCGTCGTGCTCTGGTTCGAGCAGGTTCGGCGCTCGAAGGCGTCGTTCGGCCCCCTCCTGGTCACGGCGGCGTTCGTCCTGCCTTCCGTGCTGGTGGTATTCCGGTTCCTCCACGAGAGTCCACCCGCATCCCGGCCCGATTCGGCCGCCGATCTCCTGGCCGAGATTCTCCAGGTGTCGCCCATGGGACGCACCTGGCTGATGGCCGGCCCCCTCCTGCTCGGTTTCGGCTGGCTGGTCCGCCAGTCCGGTCGCCTGACCGGGCGGTTCGCGTTGATTTCCCTGCTCGGGCTGGTTCCTGCGCTGCTGGTCGCGTGGCAATGGAGCTGGCTGCATGGCGGCTACTACGCCGGACTGATGACGCCCCTGGCCCTGTTCGCTAGCGCGGTCGCCGTGGCAACCTGCATCGCGTGGCTGGCCGACCACGTGCCGGGCCTTTCGAGCCGTCCCCGGCTGCGGACGGGGTTCGTGTCCGTGCTGGTGGTCGCAACCGTCCTGGCAACGGTGGACGTTCCGACGGTCGTGTACCTGGCGCGAACCGCGGGAGTCGAGCATCTGGGCGAGTTCGAGGCCCGGATCGCCGGGGATCGCCTGCCCGTCCTCACCAACAGCGCCATCGAGAACCGGGGCCTGGAAAAGCTGGCGTTCTACGACAAGGCTCGGCGGGGCGAGGCGGACATCGCCGGGCTGGGCGACGGGACCTGGTCGGTGGGCATGACGGGGAGGATGCGGTTCCTGGACGTCGCGACGTGTCAGCCGGCCGGAGGCTGGGTGGATGTGGATCCCGGGTTCTACCTGGTCGCCGAGCTGCTGGACCAGGACCCGGTGAAGGTCTGTCGCGAGGCCCTGGCGGGCCGGTGCGACCTGTTGTTCCCGGCCGCGCCCGACCAGGATTTCCTGGAGTACTACCGGTGCGGGAGGCGGGGCCAGGAACCCGGGAACCCGCCGGCCAGCGGGCCGTGATGCCCCCACCGGGCGGACCCGCATCCGCATCCACGACGAACTGGCGACGGGCGCAACGAACGACCGGGATTCAATCCCCCGGCGCGGCGACGATCCCGTCCAGCGTCCACTGGTCCAGCGCGGTCTTCGGCACGGCGTTGGCGGCGGCGATGTCGCGGTACAGCGCGAACGATGGGCGCGGCGTGCGCGCCTGCGTCGCGAAGTCCACGGCGACCAGCCCGAACTTCATCGTGTAGCCCGAGGCCCACTCGTAGTTGTCCAGCAGCGACCAGTGCAGGTAGCCGCGCACGTCGATGCCTTCTGCAATGGCGCGGTGCACCTGGGCGAGGTGCTGGACCAGGAACGCGGGCCGCAGGGTATCCGCCGCGTCGGCGACGCCGTTTTCGGACACGGTCAGCGGCAGGCCGAAGGGGGCGAACTCCTTCAGCGCGCGGTACAGCCCGGGGGGGTACACCTCGTTGCCGTTGTCCCCGGCGACGGGGCCCAGGTCGCCGCACATCCCGTTGACGCAGGGCAGCGCGTCCACGTTCGGGATCAGCCCCGGCGACGCCATGACGAAGTTCCGCGCGTAGTAGTTGATGCCCAGGAGGTCTACCCGTCCCTTCAACTCGTCGAAGATGCCCTCGTGCAGGCCGGAAATGTCGATGGTCGGGTCGATCTTTCGGTCGAAGTCGAGGTCCAGTTCGCCCTTCACCAGCGCGTTGACGAAGGCGAGGTTGTACAGGTAGTCCCAGTTTGCCGCGGCGGTCACGTCGTCGGGGTTTTCCGGATCGGCCGGGTAGGTCGGGCTGGTGGCGTGGACCAGCCAGGCCACCACGGGCTTGCCGTCGCCGTCCGCGTCCTTCGTGTCGGAGGCCCGCAGCGCGTCCACCGCCGCCGCGTTGGCGAACACGGTATGCCGGAACATCCGGTGCAGGAGGTCCAGGTCGAAGATCTGGCCGCCGGGGAAGGTGTTCACCAGCGACAGGCCCGTGATGTACACCACGGATTCGTTCTGCGGGTTCCACTGGTCCACCAGGTCGCCGAGGCGCTGGCCCACGAACGCCGCGTAGGCCTTGAAGGATTCGACGATGCGCGGGTCGGCCCACCCGCCGGCGGCCGCCACCCATCGCGGGTTCGTGAAGTGGTGCAGCGTGACCAGCGGCTCCATCCCGGCCTTGCGTACGGCGGTCAGCACGTCGCGGTAGTGGGCGATCGCGGCCTCGTCGAAGGCGCCTTCCTGGGGCTCGATGCGGGCCCACTCTACGGACATCCGGAACACCTTGACGCCCAGGTCCGCCGCCAGTTGGACGTCCTCGGGCCAGCGGTTCCACGAGTCGCACGCGTCCCCCAGCAGCGGCGCCTTCCCTGCCGCCGCCCAGTCCGTCCAGTCGTTTTCGACGTGCCCTTCGGTCTGGAAGGCGGACATCGCGACGCCCCACTGGAACCCGTCGGGGAACACCAGGTCGCCCGGCGCGTGGACGGGCCCGGAGGACGACGACGCGCAGCAAAGCGCGCCGGCGAGGGCGCTGGCGACGGCAGGGAGGACGAGCCGGGAACCGGGCCTGATGGCGGGTCGCATGGATCGCTCGCGCCTGAGGTCGTGGCGATTATCGCGGGGCCGCGCGAAGGGGGTCAAGGCCTCAGATCCCCGGGCTGGACACCGTGATCGATCCCGCGGCGTTGCCGTCCCAGTCGAAGGCGATCCCGATGGCGGCGTAGCGCCAGGTCCCCAGGAACGGGTCGATCGCGGCGGCCTGGAATTCTGCCGTCACGTCCGCGTGGCTGCTGCCGATCCCGCTGCCTCCGGGGGTGCGGCCTTCGAACCCTGTCGCCAGGTAGATCGCTGTGACGGGGGCCGCGTCCCCTTCGCCGGAGACCAGCAGGGACAGGTGGCGGTCGGGGTACGACAGCAGCACGCCAATGCTGCCCAGGTTGCGGGCCGAGGACGGCTGCCCCAGCCGCCCGGCCGTATCGGACCGAAGCTCGCCGATCCGGATCGACACGCCGTTGGAATGGACCCCGATGCCGGGATCCACCGACGACCCCTTCCCCGCGTCGTCGCAGGCCGGGCAGGCCAGGATCAGGATGAGGCTCACGGCGATCGGCAGGGCGGCACGCCGGCGGTTCGGACGTTCACGCGCGCTCATTTCGCACCTCCCGTGGCCAGGTCGAACCGGGTCGAGCACGGGTCCCCGATGCGCTCGCCGGTCGCGGCGTCGAAGATCGCCGCGTGCAGCGTCGCTTCCAGGCGCGTCGCCCCGGCCGTGAACGCCGGCGCCACCAGCGTGGCGTAGTGCACCGAGTTCGCGGGCAGCGTCACCCGGAACCCGTCGCCGTCCCGCACCGCCCCGTCCAGCCCGATCGAACCCCGGAAGAAGGCCGGCGCGCCGCTGCCGTATTGCAGCATCACGTGCAGGACGACTTCGCGCTGGGCGCCTGGGTTGTACAGCGTCAGGAAGACCGGCATCGGGATGCCGTCCTGCTCGTAGACGATGTGACGGGTCGTAATCGTCACGCGGGGGGTCGGCGCGGTCACGGGCCCCGTCAGCGCGGGCTGCCACGCGGCCATCCCGAAGGTGGCGTCGTCGTGCCCGTCCTCGATGGTGGCGTCGATGGCCGCCGGGTCCGTCGTGCCCCACCAGTTGTTGGCGATGTTGGCATCGACGGCCCAGTCCGGATCCTTGCCGCGGCCGATGTTGGTCCACCCGAAGTCGGACGGTTCGTCGGCCTTGGTGTTGCCGTAGACGTTGTTCCACGCGAACACCCGGATGTACGCCGCGCCCACGCCGGCCGCGCCCTCGATCTGGGTGGTGTTGCCAGTGAAGGTGTTGTCCATCACCAGCGGATCCGCGTGCGGGTAGCAGGTGGTGCACACGTGCAGGCCGGCGCCGTCGGCGTTCGCCACGTTGTCGGTGACGCGGTTGTTCAGGAACGCCGGCTGGGAGGAAACCAGCGCGACGGCGCCGGCCTCCCAGGTCGACTGGTTCCCGGTGAAGGTGTTGCCCACGATGGGTGCGGCCTGGAAGAGCGTGGCCAGGCCGCCGCCGTAGATGGCCTGGTTCCCCTGGAACAGGTTGTCCTTGAGGATGGCGTCGCCGTTGTCCACGCAAACTGCGCCGCCCGGGGCGGCCCCCTCGATCGAGTTGTCGATGAACTGGCACCCGACGATCCACGGCCGGCTGTCCTGGCTGACGTAGACCGCCGCGCCCCCCTGCGGGTCGGTGGTCGAGGCGGACTTGTAGTGGTTTCCCCGGAACACGCTGGCGTGCAGGAACGGCGACGCGGCGTTCAACTTGACCGCCCGGGTCCCGTTTTCGAGGACGCAGTGCTCGAGGATCGACCCCGACTGGTACACCTCGCCGGGCGCCAGAACCGCGTCTGCCGAGGAGTCCTCGAACACGACCGAGCCCCACCGTTCGAAGGCCCCGCCCCCCGCGTCCTTGCCGTTGAACACGATCGGGTCGGCTTCGGATCCCCGGGCGACCAGTTGTCCCCGGACGATCAACGATCTGCCCGCGGACAGGATGACCTGGACGCCTGGCCCGATGGACAGGGTCACCCCTTCGGGAACGGTCACGTCCGTTTCGACGAGGTAGGGCCCTGCCGCGGCCGTCCATACCAGGTCCGCGGCGATGGTCGCCGGGACGGTCTCCTCGGCCAGCGCAGTACCGACCGGGAGAAGGAGCAGGGGAACCGCCAGGAGGGTCAATCGTCGCGTGTCCAGGATGCTCCTCCGGGATCCGGGGTGCCCGATCCTAATACGAGTCGTGTGCCCAGGTCATGCTTCGTTTGCGGGGTAGGCCCGTCCCCTGGCCGACCCACCGACCCGGTTCCCCCGAGCGGGATGTCCCCCCCGGCCGCTTTCGGACGCCATCGTTCCCCGGGGCGTTGCCAGGCCGCGACGGCCCCCCGCATGGACCCGCGGCACGGTTCCTTGAAAGACGGACCGTCTTGGTATTAATTGATATGGTGCCCGCTCATGGATGGGACTCTCGATGGCGTTGCGATCCGATCGGGTGAAGAAAGGGTTCCAACGGGCACCCCACCGGGCGCTGTTGAAGGCCACCGGCGTCCGGGACGAGGACTTCGGCAAGCCCTTCATCGCCGTCGTGAACAGCCACGTCGATATCGTGCCGGGCCACGTCCACCTCCAGGAGGTGGGGCGCAAGGTCAAGGACTCGATCCGCGCGGCGGGCGGCGTGCCCTTCGAGTTCAACACGATCGCGGTGGACGACGGGATCGCGATGGGCCACGAGGGCATGAAGTACTCGCTGCCCTCCCGCGAGCTCATCGCCGACTGCGTCGAAACGATGATCGCGGCCCACTGCTTCGACGGCATGGTCTGCATCCCGAACTGCGACAAGATCGTCCCCGGGATGCTGATGGCGGCCATGCGCCTGGACGTCCCGACGATCTTCGTCAGCGGCGGCCCCATGGCCGCCGGACGCACGCCCGACGGCCGCGTCATCGACCTGGCCAGCGTCTTCGAGGGCGTGGGTGCCCGCGCCGCCGGCCGCATGTCCGACGGCGAGCTGAAGGTGCTGGAGGACTTCGCCTGCCCGTCGTGCGGGTCGTGCTCGGGCCTGTTCACCGCCAACAGCATGAACTGCCTGGCCGAGGCGCTGGGCCTGGCGCTGCCCTACAACGGCTCGGCGCTGGCCATGACGCCGCAGCGCGACGCGCTGTACGAGGAGGCGGGCCGCCGGATCCTGGACCTGGTGCAGTCCGGCCTGACGCCCCGCGCCATCGTCACGATCGACGCCATCGACGACGCGTTCGCGTTGGACATGGCGATGGGCGGGTCCACCAACACGGTGCTGCACACGCTGTCGATCGCCCACGAGGGCGGCATCGAGTACCCGATGGCCCGCATCAACGAGATCGCCGCACGGGTGCCGCACCTGTGCAAGGTCAGCCCCTCGGGGCCCTGGCACATGGAGGACATTCACCGCGCTGGCGGCGTGCCGGCGATCCTGGCCGAAATCTCGAAGGTGCCGGGCGCGTTGCACCTGGACCGCCCGACCGTCAGCGGGCGGACGCTGCGGGAGTCGATCGCAGGCGCCGAGATCCTGGACCCCGCCGTCATCCGACCCGCGGCCGATCCCCACTCCCCCACGGGCGGGCTGCGGGTGCTGTTCGGCAGCCTGGCTCCCGACGGGGCCATCGTCAAGACGGCCGCGGTGGACAAGGCGCTGCGGAAGTTCGCAGGGCCTGCGCGGGTGTTCGAAAGCCACGACGACGCGATGCGCGGGATCCTGGCCAACGAGGTCCTCGCCGGCGACGTGGTGGTCATACGCTACGAGGGGCCGGCGGGCGGCCCGGGGATGCAGGAGATGCTGGCGCCGACCAGCGCGCTGATGGGCATGGGACTGGGCGACAAGGTCGCGC
This sequence comes from uncultured Myxococcales bacterium, assembly GCA_903857665.1. GTDB lineage: Bacteria > Myxococcota_A > UBA9042 > DTJE01 > DTJE01 > CAIZWN01. The sequence goes on along the minus strand of CAIOFV010000061.1, from coordinate 59,940 downwards.
TGGTGACCGACGGGCGCTTTTCGGGCGCCACGCGCGGGGCGTGCATCGGCCACGTCAGCCCCGAGGCGGCAGCGGGCGGGCCGATCGCGGCGGTGCAGGACGGGGACCGGATCGAAATCGATTGCGAGGCGGGCCGTCTGGACCTGGTGCTGGGCCCGGACGTTCTGCGGTGGCGCCTGGCCGCCGTGCGACCGCGCGGCATCCCGGTGTCCAGCCGCTGGCTGCGCCGGTATTCGCGGTCGGTCACGTCGGCCTCGACCGGGGCCGTGCTGCGGGACGAATAGGGCGGTTCGGGACTCGCGGGCCTGGGTCCGCGGGCCTGGAGGTTCGGGTGGATCGCAAGGGCGCAGAAATCCTTTGGGACACGCTGGTCCATGCGGGTGTCGAGGTGGTGTTCGGCTACCCCGGGGGGGCCATCCTTCCGGCCTACGACGCGCTGCTGGACTTCCCGATCCGCCACGTGCTGTGCCGCCACGAGCAGGGCGCCGCGCACATGGCGGACGGCTACGCCCGGGCCTCGGGGCGCGTGGGTGTCGCGATCGCCACGTCGGGACCCGGCGCCACCAACCTGGTGACGGGCATCGCGACCGCCATGTTGGATTCGTCGCCGGTGGTCTTCATCACCGGCCAGGTGCCGGGCTGGATGCTGGGCCGCGACGCGTTCCAGGAAGTGGACATGACGGGCATCACGATGCCCATCACCAAGCACAACTACCTGGTCACCTCCGCCGACGAGATCGGCCCGGTGCTGGAAGAGGCGATCTACGTGGCCACGTCGGGCCGTCCCGGCCCGGTGCTGGTCGATATCACGAAGGACGCGCTGCAGAAGATGGCGCGCTTCGTGCCCGGCTCGCGGCCCGTGCGCCTGCCGGGGTACCGGCCCGACCTGCGGGCGCTGCCGGAGGAGTTCGACCAGGCCATCGCGTTGATCGACGGCGCGAAGCGGCCGGTGGTGCTGGCGGGGCAGGGCGTGTTGCAGTCGCGCGCGACGGGCGAGTTGCGGGCATTCCTGGAAAAGGCGCAGGTGCCGGCGGCGCTGACGCTGCTGGGCCTGGGCTGCGTGCCGGCGTCGCATCCGTTGAACCTCGGCATGATGGGCATGCACGGCGAGGCCTGGGTCAACAAGGCGATCCAGGAAGCCGACCTGATCGTTGCGCTGGGCATGCGCTTCGACGATCGCGTGACGGGGCACCTGCAGGCCTATGCCCGTGCCGCTCGCAAGATCCACGTGGAGATCGACCCCAGCGAGGTCAACAAGAACGTGGTTGTCGACGTGGGCATCGTCGGCGACGTCCGCGAAACGCTGAACCGCTTCCAGGGCCAGGTCGCGCCGGGGCACCGCGACGCCTGGCTGGCTCGCATCGCGGAACTGAAGGGCGACTCGGCGGTCCGCGACATCCAGACGCTGCCCGACAACGGGCGCCTGCTGGCCGCCCACGTGATCAACGACCTGTGGAACGCGACGGGCGGCAACGCGCTGGTGGTCACCGACGTGGGCCAGCACCAGATGTGGGTGGCGCAGTACTACCACCAGGAAACGCCGTACCGCTTCGTGACGTCCGGCGGGCTGGGCACGATGGGCTTCGGCATCCCGGCGGCGATCGGCGCCAAGATGGCGCGTCCCGAGGAGGAGGTCTGGGTCGTGGTCGGCGACGGCGGCTTCCAGATGACCTCGGCGGAGTTGACCACCTGCGTGCAGGAAGGCCTGAAGATCAACGTCGCGCTGATCAACAACGGGTACCTCGGCATGGTCCGCCAGTGGCAGGAGTTCTTCTACAACAAGCGATATGCGGCGACGCCGCTGCGCAACCCGGATTTCGTGAAGCTGGCCGAGGCCCACGGGCTGGCCTCGTGGCGCGTCGACAAGCGGGCCGACGTCCGCGCGGCCGTCGAGCGGGCGCGCCTGGAGGAGGGATCCGTCGTGATCGACTTCCGGGTCGAGCAGGAGGATTCGGTCTACCCGATGGTGCCGTCCGGCGCGGGCCTGGACGAAATGATCCGCAGGCCCAGCCCGATCGTGGAAACGTCCCAGTCGGATTGGTGAGGGGAAGGCATGGCTGCCGAAAGCAACGGGCGCCGGTCGGCGTCGCGCCTGCAGGCGCTGGTGGTGTATGTCGAGGACCGGCCCGGCGTGCTGACGCGCGTGGCGTCGCTGTTCCGGCGGCGGTCGTTCAACATCGCCTCGCTGACGGTGGGCCACACGGACCAGCCCGGCGTGTCGCGCATGACCATCGTGATGGAGGGCGACGACGCCGACGCGCTGCGGTGCGAGGCCAACCTGTACCGGCTGGTCAACGTGCTGCGGGTGGAAAACGTCACGCACCTGCCGTCGGTCCAGCGCGACCTGGCGCTGGTGAAGGTGCGCTGCCCGGCGTCGGCGCGAAGCGACCTGCTGCAGGTATGCGACGTGTTCCGGGCACGCGTCATCGACGTGTCCCCGGAGGCCATGATCGTGGAAATCACGGGCACCGAGGACAAGATCGAAGGGCTGCTGGACGTGCTGCGGCCGTTCGGGATCATCGAGATGGTGCGCACCGGCTCTGTGGCGATGACGCGTGGAGCCGAGGCGCCGTCGGTGGATCCGCACTTCGTGCACGCGACGGTTTCGGGGGTCGATTCGGGCCAACCCGATCAACAGGAAACGGGAGGACAAGGTGGGACGGACGTTCTATGACGCGGATGCCGATCTGGGGCTGATCCGGGCGTGCAAGGTGGGCATCGTTGGCTACGGGTCGCAGGGCCACGCCCACGCGCTGAACCTGCGGGACAGCGGGGTCGATGTCCGCGTCGGCCTGCGGCCGGGCAGCGCCGGCATCGCGAGGGCCGAGGCCGAAGGGCTGGCGACCGCGCCGGTGGCCGACGTGGCCCAGTGGGCGGACGTGATCATGATCCTGGCGCCCGATACGGCCCAGCCCAGGATCTACCGCGATTCGATCGCGCCGTACCTGAAGGCCGGCAAGACGCTGATGTTCGCCCACGGCTTCAACATCCGGTACGGCACGATTACGCCCCCGGACGGCGTCGATGTCAGCCTGGTCGCCCCCAAGAGCCCGGGGCACCGCGTCCGCGAAACGTACCAGTCCGGCGAGGGCACGCCCGCCCTGGTCGCGGTCGAGCACGACGCGTCCGGCCAGGCGTTGGCCCGGGCGCTGTCCTACGCGAAGGGGATCGGCTGCACGCGCGCCGGCGTGCTGGAAACGACCTTCACCGAGGAGACGGAAACGGACCTCTTCGGCGAGCAGGCGGTCCTCTGCGGCGGCGTCAGCGCGCTGGTGAAGGCCGCGTTCGAGACGCTGGTCAACGCGGGCTACCAGCCCGAACTGGCCTACTTCGAATGCATGCACGAACTGAAGCTGATCGTGGACCTGATGTACCGCGGCGGCCTCAATTACATGCGATACTCGGTCAGCGACACGGCCGAATACGGGGACTACATCGCGGGCCCGAGGCTGGTGGACGACCGCGTCCGGGCCACGATGAAGGACCTCCTGACGGCGATCCAGGACGGATCGTTCGCCGCGGCCTGGGTCGCCGAAAACGAAACCGGGCAGCCCTGGTTCAAGGAGGAGCGGCGGCGTCAGCGGCACCACCTCATCGAGGACGTCGGTGCGAAACTGCGGCGCGGGATGTCGTTCCTGGACCCGGTCGAAATGCCCGAGGACGCCCCGGGCGGCGGTCGCTAGGGAGGACCACGATGAAGCGCACGTATTTCTGTCCCCACTGCGAAGTGACGCTGAACCCATCGACCAAGCTGATCCTGCGGGTGGCCAAAGGGCAGCAGCGCGGGCTGGTGCTGTTCAGCCCGCAGCCGGGCAACTACAACGCCATCTGGTCGCCCGAACTGCAGTTGTCGCAGGGCGATCGCGTGTCGTTCTACTGCCCGGTCTGCTGCGAGGACCTTCGGTTCGAAACCGACGAGCACTTCGCCCGGATCGGGTTCGCCACGCCCTCGGGGACCACGGGCCAGGTGCTGTTTTCGCGCACGCTGGGGGAGCACGCCACCTACTTCGTGACGAAGGAAACGGTGCGTTCCTACGGCGAGGCCGCGGGGCAGCAGGCCGGTCTGAACTTCTTCGGGGAGCGCCGGGAACCCGGTTGACCGATCGGTTCGCGATGTCCCTCCTCTTCCCCTTGTGCGTGCACAATACCGGTCAGCGAGGATTGCCATGATGAAGCACGTGCTGCCGGCGGCCCTGGTCGCGATCCTGGTCGCGACGATGCCCGGATCGACGGCCCGCGCCGCGCCGTTGCTGGAGTGCACGTGCACCTACGGGGGGGAATCGTGGACGCTGACAGCGTCGCCGACCACGGACCCGTATCTCGTTGTGGCCGTGAAGGTCGGCGAGCGGTTCCGGTTCCGCATGGTCTGGGTCGCCGACCCGCCCGCCGAGGCCGGCGTCAACCTGTACGCGTACTACCCGGGCGCCGACGGGGCGCCCGTCGTGATCCACCAGTCGAAGTACCGGCCGCCCTTCCCGGCGGTCGGCAAGGGCGCGCCTTACGGTTTCACGGGGCTGCAGTTCGTCTACGAATTGCGGACGGCCAGCGAGTTCCAGTTCTGGTGCGGCTGGAGGGAGCCATGAGGGGGACGGCGCACCGCTTCCTGAACCGGCGCGTGGCGGCGCGACGGATCGGGGTGACGCCCCCGGTTCTGAACGCCCTGGCGGCCACGCTCCTGGCCGTGCCTGCGGCGCTGTTCGTCGCCAACCCCCCTGCCGCCGCCCAGCAGGCGACCGTCGTCTTCGTCGGCGACGTGATGCTGGACGAGGTCGCCGGGGAGGAAATCGCCAGGGGCCGGGACCCGCTGCTGCCGTTCGCCGCGCTGCTCGGCGCGGCCGACCTGGCCGTCGGGAACCTGGAGTGCCCGGTGTCGACCGGCGGGCACGCCGTGGACAAGGTCTACACGTTCCAGGCGAACCCTCGGGTGATGCCGATCGTCGCGCGGCACCTGGGCGCCGTGACGCTGGCCAACAACCACAGCGGCGACCAGGGGCCCGGGGCGCTGGTGCAGACGATGGATCGTCTGCGGTCGGCGGGGATCCCGTTCTTCGGCGCCGGGCGGGACCTGGCGCAGGCGCACGCGCCGCTGATCCTGGAGCGTGGCGGGCTGCGGATCGCGCTGCTGGGGTACCTGGAGTTCAAGCCCCGGTCGTTCGAGGCGGGGCCCTCGTCCCCGGGCGTCGCCTGGAGCGAGGACGAGCAGGTCGTCGCGGACATCCGGGCCGCCCGCGCCCTGGGTGCCGACGTCGTGATCCCGGTCGTGCACTGGGGGTGGGAAAAGGAACCCGACCCCTGCCCGCGGCAGCGGGAACTGGCGCGCCGGATGATCGACGCCGGCGCCGACGCCGTGGTCGGCGGCCACCCTCACGTGACGCAGGGCGCCGAAACCTACAAGGGCCGGCCCATCCTCTACAGCCTCGGCAACTTCGTGTTCGGCGGCTTCCCGCCCGGGCCGTGCCGGACGGGCTGGATGCTGCGCCTGGTGCTGGATCGGCAGGGCGTCGTGCGGTGGGACACGGTCGTGGCACGCATCGATGAACGGGGCGTGCCGCATCCCGACCCCGACGCGACCAGCCCCTGCGGCGCCCGGACCGAGGAGGGCGTGAAATCGTGCAGGGAGGGTCAGGGCAGGTAGAAAGCCTGGACCTGCCGCCGCGCGTCCCAGTCGACCGCGCGTCCCTTTGCTGCAGCGCGCTTCGCCGCGTCGCCCAGTTGGTGCAATCCGTCCGGAAGTGCTACCTCTGGATTCCTTGTTGCCAGGGCTGCTCAATCCCGTGCGGGTCGGGGCAGGGGCCCCGGGGAGGCGTCGATGATCCGGAAATCCCGCTGGCTGGCCGCGGTCGCGGCATTGCTGACCTTCGCCGGATGTGATGTCGGGGGGGACGCGGGAACGGCGCTCCCGACATCGATGGCTCAGATGAACGTCCCGGCATCCTTTTCGTACCAGACCGTACAGGACGTGGAACTGGACGTGAAGGTCCGCTGGCCGGATCGAAGCCCGGCCGGGGGCATCCTGGTGATGGTGTTCACCGACGAGGCGGATCCCCCGGGGCCGGACCAGCAGGTCGCCCAGGGCCTCACCGGGTCCGACGGGCGCTGGGCGGGCACGGTGTCCCTGCCCGGCCGCATGGAATCCGTGCCCGTGTGGGCCAGTGTGGTGGGCGTGCCCGCGACGGCCGTCGTTCCCATCGTGGACGGGAACGCGACCGTGGTGTTCCAGCCCGAGGACGAGGGGGGATGAGCATGCGACGATTCGCGAGGATCCTTCCGGTCCTGGGCCTGGCGTTCCTGGGCCTGGGGTACACGCTGGTCAACGGGAAGGTCACGTGGACGTTCCTGGCCGGGGCGTACTCCAGCAACTACGACGCGTCGGGCATCCCGCTGAAGTTCGATTCGGTGAAGACGTGGGACACGGCGTTCCTGCAGCGGGTCACCAAGGCCCTGCCCGAGCAGAAGAGCGTCCCCGCGAACCACCCGGAGTACCTGGCGACGGACGAGGGGGCCAACGTGCGCCTGACCGGGGATGCGGACGTGTACGTCAGCTTCCTCAGCGAGGGCGCCGGGAACAAGAACGCCTTCGGGTACTTCAAGTTCACTGACGCGACGATCCCCACGACGCGCGCCGCGGTATCCGAAGTGGTGCTGTTCCCGAACGCCTCCTTCACCAACAGTGGAGGCGGCCCCGCGGGGCTGAAGACCGGGCAGACGCTGGCGCTCGGGCGCTTCACCGGCGGGACGCGGCTGGGGTTCTTCGTGGCGTCCAGCGAGTTCAACGCGACGACGGGTGTGAACGTCACCCCGAAGGCCAGCAACATGTTCTACACGCTGAAGGATCTGAATCCAGAAACCAACGCGGCCCTCCGCGCGCACACGGTCCTGCTGTACGACGTTTCGACCCAGGGTGCGGTGCTGGGGATGGAGGACACGAACCGGACCGCGGCCAGTTGCGACCACGACTTCAACGACATCCTGTTCGTCGTCACCGCGAATCCTCCGGAGGCCCTGTCCGCTTCCGGCCTGAACAAGCTGCCGGCCGTGACCGACCGCGACAAGGACGGCGTGACGGACTCGGAGGACGCCTACCCGGACGACCCGTTGCGGGCCTTCGACGAGTACTACCCGTCGAAGGGGGTCTGGGGGACCCTGGCCTACGAGGACCAGTGGCCGGGGCAGGGCGACTACGACATGAACGACCTGGTGATGCTGTACCAGGTACATCTGGTGACCGATGCGACCCGGGCGGTGAAGGACGTGGACGTCGCCTACCGGATCGCGGCCCGGGGGGCCGGGAATCGCAACGGCTTCGGCCTGAGGCTGCCCGGGGTGACGCCGACCCAGGTCCAGGCGGCGACGCTGCAGGTGGGCACCGCGGCCGCGGCGGCGGTGACGTCCGAGTCGGCGTCGCAGGTGGTCTTCCGGATCTTCGACGACGCCCAGCCGCTGACTCCGGCGCCGTCGGGGTGCAAGTTCTTCCGGACCGAGGCCGGCTGCCTGGGCGTGGACCCGCCGCCGTTCCGGCTGATCGTGACGTTCAAGACGGCCGTGGCCGCGTCCGCCCTGGGCACATACCCCTACGATCCGTTCCTGTTCCGCAGCACCCGGCGGGGCCTGGAGGTCCACCTGCCCGATCATGCGCCCACGTCGCTGGCCGACGCTTCGTTGCTGGGTACCGTCCAGGACACATCGAATGCCGCGGCGGGGCGCTGGTACAAGACCTCCCGGAACCTCCCGTGGGCCCTGCACATCCCCACCACGTGGAAGCACCCGCTCGAAAAGACCGAAATCCTGAAGGCGTACCCGGACTTCGCCTCGTGGGCCGAATCGGGGGGGACGTCGAACACCTCCTGGTACCTGCAGAACACGGTGCCGGCGGCCCAGTGGTCGCCGTAGGCTGAGGTGCGAGGGGAAGTGGTGTCGCTGACAGGGAGTTGCGCCGAAGCCGCTGCAGGGGACCGCGCCGCGGCCGGGACGTGGCTGGGCTTGGCCTCCGCCTGTGTCAGCCTGTTTGCCTACGCGGCGGCCCTGTTCGTGACCCCTTCGTTGAACAACGAGATCGCGCGAACGTTCGGGGCCTCGCTGGGCATGCTGGGCCGCCTTCCGATGGCCTTGATGGCCGGGTTCCTGGCGGGGATCGCGCTGACCGCCCTGGTCGTCGATCGGCTGAGCAAGGTCGCGGTGATGACGGCCGGGAACCTGGCCATCGCATCGGGGGCGCTGCTGTTCGGCGCGTCCGGCGACTTTTCGACCGCCATGCTGGCCAACCTCGTCATCGGCCTGGGCGGCGGCCTGTCGGAACTGTCCGCGATCGCGCTGGTGTCGGACCTGTTCGACGACAGGCGCAGGACCTCGATGGCGAACATGTCCCAGGCGATGTTCGGCGTCGGGGCGGTGGCATCGCCCCTGGCGGTTGGCTGGATGCTGGATGCGGCCGTGGACTGGCGGGTCGGCTACTCCGTGGTCGCGGCCGTCGGCGCGGTGGGCGCGATCCTGTCGCTGGTCGCCGTGCTGCGGGGGGTCGGCCGTCGCCCGGCCGTCGCCGTTTTGCCGACGCTCGACGCGCCTCGTTCCGATTCGTGGCGCACCCCGACCCTCGCCTGGCTGTGCCTGGGGATCGCGCTGTACGTCGGCACCGAAATCGGCCAGTCCACCTGGCTGTCCGTGCTGCTGGAGCGCGAACTGGGCGCCCCGCCTGCCCTGGCGGCGGCCGGGCTGTCGTTGCTGTGGGCGGGCCTTGCCGTCGGCCGGTTGGTCGCCAGCGCGGTGGCCGGGCACGCCGAGGATGTGACCATCCTGCGATGCGTGCTGGGCCTGGGCACCCTGTTCGAGGCGGCCCTGGTCCTGTCACCGGGCCCTGCCACCGCCCTGTGTGCATCGTTCGGGCTGGGCCTGTGCTTTGGCCCCGTCTTCCCGACCATGGTCAGCATGGCGACGTCGGCCCGCCCCGACCGCTCGGGGGCCATCCTTGCCGCGATGATCGCCAGTGGCGCCGTCGGCGGCGCCATCGTTCCGGCGGCGATCGGGATCGCCGCGGACGGGATCGGGCTGCGACCCGCCCTGTGGGCCTGCGTGGCCCTGCTGGTGTTGAACGCGGCGATCTTCGTGCGAATGCCTCGCCCGTCCGGCGCGAAACGGCATGCCTGATTGAATTGTTTGCGGCGATGTAACCCCCGACCCCCGCGGTTTCGTCTAACCTGTCGAAGGCCTCTGAGGGACGCGGAGCCATGACCCGCCAGACGACCGCGATCATCGACGCGACCGCCGTCCGCGCCATGGGCCTGGAAGCGGCGTCGTTCGACGGGATCGTCCGGGAGCACCAGCAGCGCCTGTACCGCCTGCTGCTGGCCATGACGCGCGATCCGGACGAGGCCGACGGCCTGGTCCAGGAAACGTTCGTGCGGGCCTTCGAGCATCGGGAGGCGTTCCGGGGCGACTGCGAAGTGGGGACCTGGCTGACGCGGATCGCCATCAACCTCGTGCGGGATCGGACGCGCAGCGGTCCCTGGCGCTTCTGGAAGTCCCTGTTTCGACGCGATGGCGACGCGGCGAGGGAGGCCGAGCAGGTGCCCGACGATGCCCCGGACCCGGTGCGGGCCCTGCTGGCACGGGAGGACGCCCGCGCGATCGGCGTGGCCGTCGCGCGGTTGCCGATCCGGCAGCGGGCCGCGTTCACGTTGCGGTACGTCGAGGAGCAGTCCGTGTCGCGGATTGCCGAAACGCTGGGATGTGAAGTGGGAACGGTGAAAGCGCACCTGGCCCGGGCCACGGCTGCGGTCCGGCGGGAGGTGGGTCATGACCGGCCATGAGGAACCGGGCCAGCCGACGAGAGGGCTGGACGCGTGGGCCCGGACGGTGCGGGCGGAGGCGGAGCGGGACGAGGCGTTCTGGGCGCGCCAGCGTACCGACATCCGGCAGCGCACCCAGACGCAAGGCGTGTCCCTGTGGGGATGGGTCGCGGTGCTGGGGACGGCGTCGATGGCCGCGACGGCCCTGGCGATCCTGCTGGCTCGCGGTCCCGACCCGGTGCAGGCCCCGGCCGCCATGATCGCCGTCGCGAACATCGGGGCGAACGGGGATGACCAGTTGCTGATGGACGTGGAAAAGGCCGTTCTGAGAGAGGTTCCGATGGCCTTCGAGCCGGCCGACTTCCTGCTGCCCGGGGCGCGCGACCCGGAGGAGGAATGAGGCCGGACGAGGCTCTTTCGAGGGTTCCAGGAAGAACAGGAGGATGCGATGCGAAGGATGGGAATGGTCGTCGTGATGATCCTGGCCCTGCCGGCCATTGCGATCGCCAGGGGCGGCGCCGGTGCGGGCCCGAGGGGTGGTGGCGCCGAGTTTCACGGCGGGGGCTTCGGCATGGGTCCCGGGGGTCCCATGGGCGCGTGGTGGAACGAAGCCGAGGTCCAGAAGAAGCTGGGCCTCACCGACGCCCAGGTGAAGAAGCTGCAGGACCCCGTGAAGGATCACCGCGGGAAGTTGGTGGACCTGAAAGGGGATCTGCAGAAGCGTGAAATGGAACTGCAGGACCTGATGGAAGCGGATCCGCCTGACGCGGCGAAGATCACGGCGCTGACCGACCAGATCATCGCGGCCCGGGGACGCCTGCAGAAGGAGTTCATGGGCATGATGCTGCAGGTGCGCGTGATCCTGTCCAAGGCCCAGTGGCAGCAACTGCGGGAGATCCGTCACCACGGGGAAGACCGGCACGATGGCGGTCCCGAAGGCGCTCCCGAGGGTGGTCCCGAAGGCGGGCCCGGCGGACCCGTTGGTCCCGACGGCCCGATGCACGGCGCCGAGTAGACGAACCCCCGCCCTGCCTCAGTCCTCCGGATCCCCGATGCCGTACTTCGCCAGCTTGTAGCGCAGCGAACGGAAGGAAATCCGCAGCAGGTCGGCGGCATCCTTTCGAACACCGTTGGTCCGCTTCAACGCGTTCATCAGGATGCGGCGCTCGATGTCGGCCAGCCGGGCCTCGATGTCGAGGCCGTCGTGCGGCACTGTCGTGACGTCGTCGTGCCGGGCGGTGTCGGAACCGTCCGCGCGCAGGTGCTCGGGCAGATCCTCGGGCGTGATGATGCCGCCGGAGGCGAACGTGGCGGCATGCTCGATGACGTTTTCCAGTTCGCGCACGTTTCCCTGGAAGCGATAGGACATCAGGATTTCCATCGCTTCGGGGGACACGCCGTGAAGGTCGCGGCCCAGGGCCTTGCGGTACTTTTCGATGAAGTGGTGGACCAGGTACGGGATGTCCTCGGACCGCTCCCGCAGGGGCGGCAGGTGAATCCGGATGACGTTGAGGCGGAAGTACAGATCCTCGCGGAACGCGCCCTTTTCCACCTCGACGGCCAGGTCCTTGTTGGTCGCGGCGACCACCCGGACATCGACCGACTGCTCCTGCACGCCGCCCACCATCCGGATCTGGTGTTCCTGCAGGAAGCGCAGGATCTTGACCTGCATCGTCAGCGACAGTTCGCCGATCTCGTCCAGGAAGATCGTGCCGCCGACCGCGGTTTCGATCAGCCCGTGACGGGTGGCATGTGCGCCCGTGAACGCCCCTTTCACGTGCCCGAACAGTTCCGATTCCATCAACTGGTCGGGGATGGCGCCGCAGTTCACCACGACGAAGGGCTTGTCCTTGCGCGGCGAGTTGAAGTGGATGGCCCGGGCGACCAGTTCCTTGCCCGTGCCCGATTCGCCGGTGATCAGCACCGAGGTCTTGGTGGGCGCGACGCGCATGATGCGTTCGAACACCTGGTGCATCTTGGACGTCTTGCCGACGATGGCGTCGAACCGGTAGCGCTGGGACAGTTCCTTGCGCAGGCGGATGTTTTCCAGCCGGAGGTTCCGCTTTTCCAGCGCCTTGTCGACCGTGATGCTGATTTCGTCCAGCTTGAACGGCTTGCCGACGTAGTCGAATGCGCCGCGCCGCATCGCGTCGATGGCCGTTTCGACCGTGCTGAAGGCCGTCATCAGGATGACCTCGGTCTGCGGCGAAACCTCCTTCACGTGGGTCAGCACGTCGAGGCCGTTGCGGCGGCCCAGCCGGAGGTCGGTCAGGACGAGGTCGAAGTCCGAATCGTCGCCGTCCAGCTCGCGGAAGGCCTGGTCGCCATCGTGCACCGCGACGACTTCGTGACCGCTCTTGTGCAGGAACATGGACAGGACTTCCCGCAGCGACAGGTCGTCTTCGACCACGAGGATGTGCGCCATGGAACCTCCGTGCTGGAACGGAACCGCAGATAGGATAGCACGGCCGATTCACTTGAACTCGATGTCGAGGGCCGGCCTGCAGCCGGCCGGCAGCCGGCCGTCGATTGGCCCGGGCGAATGACCGTCCGTCCGGCGTCCCGCCTGACCCCCCGCCCCCATCCACTTTCCAGCCGTCGGCGCGGTGCTACCGTGGAAATGAAATCGCACGGAGGGAATGTCATGGACCGCAATCCGGTGGTACGGGTATTCCTGGGCCTCTTCGTCGCGGGGTGCCTGGCGGGGCCGTCGTCGGCGCCGGCCCGGGAGCGTGGACCGTTCACGGCCCTCATGCCGAAGCCCGAGCTCCGCCTTCCCCATCCGGAGGTGAAGAAGCGCCTGGCGCGGTACGTGCCCGCGGAAATCGGGGTGCCTCCGGGCAAGGCCGACCCGAAGACCCAGAAACTGTTGAAAAAACTGGTCCTGGCGTCCGAGGCCATCGATCGCGTGTACTGGGACCAGGTGTCCGAGGAAGGCTCGCGCCAGATGGGGGACCTGTCCCAGTCCGCCGACCAGGAGTCGAAGGACACCGCCGCGCTGCTGCGGATCAACTACGGCCCGTGGGACCGTTTCGCCGACAACGAGCCGCTGATCGGTCGCCAGCCGCGGCCCGAGGGCGTGAACCTGTATCCGCAGGACTTTTCGCGGCGCGAGCTGGAGCAGTGGCTCACGGAGCATCCCGAGGACCGGGAGGCCTTCACGTCCCCCTACACGGTCATCCGGCGCGAGGGGGCGGGCCTGGTGGCCATCCCCTATTCGCGGGCGTACCGGGTGTCCCTGGACCAGGCAGCGACCGCGCTGCGCGACGCCGCCAACCTGACCGACTGCAAGCCGTTCGCGAAGTTCCTGGCCGCCCGCGCCGACGCGTTCGCCTCCAACGACTACTACAAGAGCGACCTGCTGTGGATGGACTCGAACTGCCCGGTGGACATCGCGGTCGGCCCGTACGAGTTCTACGAGGACCGGCTGATGGGCTACAAGACGACCTTCCAGGCGCTGGTCACGATGGTGGATGCGGACCAGACGGCGCAGTTCGCGTCGCTGGACAAGTACACGCACGACCTGCTGGCGAACCTGCCACTGGCGGACGAGCTGCGCAGCCGGGTTGAGCTGGCCAAACCGGCGCCCATCACCATCGCCAACGAGGTGTTCGCGGCCGGCGATGCGAAGGCGGGATTCCAGATCCGGGCCTTCGTGCTGCCGAACGACGAGCGGGTCGTCGTCGCCAAGGGCACCAAGCACGTCATCCTGAAGAACGTGGTCGATGCGCGGTTCCACAAACTGCTGGAGCCGGTCGCCGCGCAGGTGCTGGTGCCCGAGCAGGCCGCGCAGGTCAGCGACGAGGCGTACCTGGACATCCTGCTGATGTGGCAGATGGCCCACGGGTTCTCGCCCCGGCCCATCGTGCTGTCGGGCGGCGGGAACGTGTCGCCGCGCATCCTGTTGCGCCAGCGCTACGGCGTGATCGAGGCGGCGCGGTCCGAGGCGGTGGCGATCCTGAACGCGCTGTACCTGGTGGACCAGAAGGTGTTCGCCCCGACGATGGCCAACACGATCCCCATCACGCACCTGGCGTCGCTGTTCGAGTCCTTCCGGTACGGCACGATGGACACGCACGGGCTGGCCAAGTTGATGGTGTACAACTACCTGGCGGCCAACGGCGCGTACCGGTACGAGCCGGCGACGAAGAAGTTCTGGGTCAACTACGACCGCCTGCCGAACGCGCTGCGGAACCTGGTGTCCGAACTGCTGACGATCGAAATCAACGGCGACTACGATCGGGCGGGCCAGGACGTGTTCGACTTCGGCATCGTCCCGGGCGAGGTCCGGGCCAAGCTGGCGGAGATGCGCGGGTTGCCGATCGACATCCTGCCGACCTACACGGTCAGCGAGACGGTCGCGAAGTAGCGAGCAGGGCGGCTTGCGGCCTACGCCGGCCAGGTCGTGTCGCGCCGGAGGAAGTGGTCGATCGAACGGGCCGCGTCGCGTCCCTCGCGGATCGCCCAGACCACCAGCGAGGCGCCGCGCCGGGCGTCGCCGGCCGCGAAGACACCCGGCACCTTCGTGCGATAGCAGGTGTCGGTGGCCACGGCGCCGCGCCGATCCAGCGCCGTGCCCAGGTCCGCGATCAACCCGCCGGTCCGGGGCCCGGTGAACCCCATCGACAGCAGCACCAGGTCGGCGTCGATCACGAACTGGCTGTCCGCGATTTCCACCGGCCGAAGGCGGCGGCCGTTCCCTTCCGATTCCCAGGACAGGTGCGTGGCGCGGACCCGCTGGACCCGCCCTTCGCCCTCGAACGCCGTCACCTGCACCGACCAGTCGCGGGTGCAGCCCTCGTAATGGGAGTGGCTGGACCGCAGTTTGCTCGGCCACCGGGGCCAGGGGGTCGATGGCGAGCGCTCGTCCGGGGGCCGCGGCAGGATTTCCACCTGGTGCACCGACGCCGCCCCCTGGCGGATCGCGGTCCCCGCGCAGTCGGACCCCGTGTCGCCCCCGCCGATGACCAGTACGCGGCGGCCCGCGGCGTGGATGCGCTGCCCGTCCGGGATCGAATCCCCCGCGCCCACGCGGTTCTGCTGTACCAGGTACTCCATGGCCGGGTGGACGCCCGGCAGGTCGCGTCCCGGCACGTCCAGCTCGCGATGCTCCATCGCGCCCATCGCCAGCAGCAGCGCGTCGTGCCGCATCAGTTCCTCGACGCCCACGTCCCGCCCCGCCTCGACGCCGCACCGGAACTCCACGCCCTCGTCCACCAGTTGTTCCAGCCGGCGGTCCAGCACGTGCTTTTCCATCTTGAAGTCCGGGATGCCGTATCGCAGCAGGCCCCCCGGCCGATCCGCCTTCTCGAACACGGTCACGGTGTGCCCGGCCCGCCGCAACTGCTGCGCGGCGGCCAGTCCCGCGGGCCCCGAGCCCACCACCGCCACGCGCTTGCCCGAATTCTCGACCGGCAGGACCGGGCGGATCCACCCCTTTTCCCAGCCCCGGTCCGCGATGTCCTTCTCGATGGCCTTGATCGTGACCGGGTCGTCCGTGATCCCCAGCACGCAGGCGCTTTCGCAGGGTGCGGGACAGAGGCGGCCCGTGAACTCGGGGAAGTTGTTCGTGCCTTGCAGCGCCTTCAGGGCCTCGCGCCAGCGGCCCCTGTACGCCAGGTCGTTGAAGTCGGGGACCAGGTTCTGGACCGGGCAGCCGTAGCTGCTCTGGCAGAACGGCACGCCGCAGTCCATGCACCGCGCGCCCTGGCTGCGGATCACCTCGGCGTGGATCGGCTCGACCAGCTCCAGCCAGTCGGTCACCCGCACCGCGACCGGCCGGTAGCGCGCGTCCTGGCGCCGGATCGCGATGAATCCCTTGGGATCGCCCATCGTCCTACCCCTGGGCCGTTGCCGGAACGGTGACGTCCTCGGACCTCACGGCCGGGCCCAGTTCCTCCCGTTCCTCCAGGACCTTCCGGTACTCGGTCGAAATGACCTTCACGAAATGCGACAGGGAATCGTCCCAGTCGGCCAGCAGCAGTTGTGCGCGGGCGCTCCCCGTCCGGGTCGCGTGGTCCTCGACCATGCGGTGCAGCAGGGCGCAGTCCGCCGGCTGGTCCACCGGGCCTACCTCGACCAGGGACCGGTTCACGCGTCGCTCGAACTTCCCGTCCAGGTCGTACACAAAGGCCAGCCCGCCGCTCATTCCCGCGGCGAAGTTCCGGCCGGTGCGTCCCAGGACCACCACCACGCCGCCCGTCATGTACTCGCACCCGTGGTGGCCCACGCCCTCGACCACCACCCGCGCACCGCTGTTCCGCACGCCGAAGCGCTCGCCCGCGAGGCCCCGGATGTTCACGTCGCCGCCGGTCGCGCCATACAGCGCGACGTTGCCCACCAGGCACGTCTCGGCCGGGTCGAACAGCGCCTCCCGGTGCGGCACGACGACGATGCGCCCGCCCGACAGGCCCTTGCCCAGGTAGTCGTTCGCTTCGCCCTCCAGGAGCAGCGAGACCCCGTCCACGCACCAGGCGCCGAAGGACTGGCCCGCCGATCCCTTGAACCGCAGGCGGATCGTGTCCGGCGGCAGGCCCCGTGGGCCGTGGCGGCGCGCAACCTCCCCGGACAGCATCGCCCCCACGGCACGGTTCACGTTGCAGATCTCCAGTTCCGCCTCGACCGGCTCGCCCCGCTCCAGCGCGGGCGTCGCCAGGACCATCAGCTGGTGGTCCAGGGCATCGGACAGGAAGGGGGCGGGCGCGTCGGGGCAGGGGGACGTGGTCGACTGGACCGGCGCGGTCGCCCGGTGCAGCAGGCCCGAAAGGTCCAGCGTGCGGGCCTTCCAGTGGTCCACGTCGGTACGCTGCCGCAGGCGATCGGCGCGGCCGATCATCTCCTCGATCCGGCGGAACCCCAGGCCGGCCATCACTTCGCGCAGCATCGTCGCCACGAACGTCAGGTACGCGACCACGTCCTCGGCGGTTCCCGTGAAGTTCCTGCGCAGCAGAGGGTCCTGGGTCGCGATGCCGACCGGGCAGGTGTTCAGGTGGCACTTGCGCATCATGATGCAGCCCATGGACACCAGCGGCGCGGTCGCGAAGCCGAATTCCTGGGCCCCCAGCAGGATCGCCACCGCCACGTCCCGGCCCGTCCTCAGCTGCCCGTCGGTTTCCAGGCGCACCCGGTCGCGCAGGCCGTTCCGCACCAGCGTCTGGTGCGCTTCGGCCACGCCCAGCTCCCACGGCAGGCCCGCGTTCTTGATCGACGACAGCGGCGACGCGCCGGTCCCGCCCGTGTCGCCGCTGATGACCACCTTGTCCGCGTAGGCCTTCGCCACGCCCGCGGCGACCGTGCCCACGCCGACCTCGGACACCAGCTTCACGGACACGTCGGCCCGCGGGTTCACGCACTTCAGGTCGTAGATCAGCTGCGCCAGGTCCTCGATCGAGTAGATGTCGTGGTGCGGCGGCGGCGAGATCAGCGTCACGCCCGGCGTCGAGTGGCGGGTCCGCGCGATCACCTCGTCCACCTTGTGGCCCGGCAGTTGGCCGCCTTCCCCGGGCTTCGCGCCCTGGCTGATCTTGATCTGCAGTTCCCGGGCGTTGACCAGGTAGTGGGTGGTCACGCCGAACCGCGCCGACGCCACCTGCTTGATCGCGCTGTTGAGGTCGGTGCCGTCCTCCCGCAGCGTGAAGCGCGCCGGATCCTCGCCGCCCTCGCCCGTGTTGCTCTTGCCGCCCAGGTGGTTCATCGCCGAAGCCAGGGCCTCGTGGGCCTCCTTGCCGATCGACCCGTACGACATGGCGCCCGTGCAGAAGCGCCGGACGATGTCCGAAACGGGCTCGACCTCGTCCAGCGGCACGGGCTCGCCCGGAACGAACTCCAGCAGGCCTCGCAGCGTCGTCTTGGCGTTGTCGCCGTCCACCAGCGTGCAGAAGCCGCGGAACGCCTCGAAATCCCGGTTGCGCACCGACTCCTGCAGCGTCGCGATCGCTTCCGGGCTCCAGGAGTGGCGTTCTTCCTGGTCGCGGAAGTGGTACTCGCCGCCCGGGTCCAGTCGCCGCAGGGCCCGCGGCTGCTTCGTGAACGCCTTCCGGTGCCGCCGCAGCGTCTCCTCGCCCAGCTCGGCCAGGCCGATGCCTCCCAGTCGCGACGGCAGGCCCGTGAAGTACCGGTCCACCAACTCCGGACCCAGGCCCACGGCCTCCATGGCCTGCGCGCCCAGGTACGACCGCACCGACGTGATGCCCAACTTGCTGAAGATCTTCAGCAGCCCCTTGTCGATCGCCTTGATGTACTTGGACTGCGCGGTTTCGCCGTCGATGCCCTCGGGCAGGTAGCCTTCGTCGGCCAGGTCGGTCAGCGACTCGAAGGCCAGGAACGGGTTGATCGTGCCGGCGCCGAACGCCAGCAGGCAGGCGAAATGGTGCACCTCGCGGGCCTCGCCGGTTTCGACGATCAGGCCCACCTCGGTGCGCGTCGCCTCGCGGATCAGGTGGTGGTTCACCGCCGCCGTCGCCAGCAGGCTGGGGATCGCCGCCCACTCCTCGTTGACGCCGCGGTCCGACAGGATCAGCAGCCGGTAGCCTTCCCGCACCGCCTGCGACGCCCGTTCGCACAGCGCGTCCACCGCCGGCCCCAGCGCCCCCGGCCCGTCCGCCGCCTTGAACAGCGCGGGCAGCGTGATCGACGCGAACCGCCCGCCTTCCAGCGAACGGATCTTCTCGAGGTCATAGTTGGTCAGGATGGGCCGCGACACACGGATGCGCTTGGCGTGCTCGGGCTTTTCGTCCAGCAGGTTCCCTTCGGGCCCGATGTGGGTCGAAAGGCTCATCACCATCTGCTCGCGGATCGGGTCGATCGGCGGGTTCGTCACCTGGCTGAACAGTTGCCGCAGGTACTTGAACAGCAGCTGGGGCCGGTCGGACAGCACGGCCAGCGGCGTGTCGGTGCCCATCGACCCGACCGCCTCGTCCGCCGTGACGGCCATCGGGGTCAGCACCACCCGCAGCTCCTCGGTCGTGTACCCGAACGCCGCCTGGCGCTTCCGCAGGCTGGCGTGGTCGGGCTGCGCCACGTTCAGCGGCGGTGGCAGGTCGTCCAGGTTGATGCGATGGGTGGCCAGCCACTCGCGGTAGGGCTTCCGGCTGGCGACCGAGGCCTTGACCTCGTCGTTGCGGATCAGGCGCCCGGCGACGGTGTCGACCAGGATCATTTCACCCGGCCGCAGGCGGTCCTGGGACACCACGTCCTCGGGCGGGATGTGCAAGGCCCCGGCCTCGCTGGACATCACCACCAGGCCGTCGCGGGTCAGCGTCCAGCGCGCCGGCCGCAGCCCGTTCGGATCCAGCGTCGCGCCGACCACGCGCCCGTCCGTGAACGCCAGGGCGGCCGGGCCGTCCCAGGGTCCCACGATTTCGTTGTGATAGTCGTAGAAGGCGCGCAGCTCGATGTTCATGTAGGGGTTGCCGGCCCACGCTTCCGGGACCAGCATCATCATCGCGTGAGGCAGGCTGCGGCCGCCCATCACCAGGAACTCGATCGCCGCGTCCAGGGAGGCCGAGTCGCTGGCCCCCGGCGGCAGGATCGGGAACAGTTTCTTCAGCTCGGGACCGAACAGGTCCGACGACAGGTGCCCCTCGCGGGCCCGCATCCACATCACGTTGCCGCGCAGCGTGTTGATTTCGCCGTTGTGGCTCAGGTAGCGGTACGGGTGCGCCAGGCGCCACGCCGGGAAGGTGTTGGTCGAAAAGCGGTCGTGCACCACCACGATGGCGCTGTCCACCCGGGGATCCGCGAGGTCCTTGTAGAACCCGAGGATCTGGCGCGGCAGCAGCAGGCCCTTGTAGACGATCGTGGTGGACGACAGGCTGGCGACGTAGAACTGGTCGCGGTCCGGAAGATCGGACTTCCGAAGGGCCTCCTCGGTGCGCTTGCGGGCCGCGAACAGCCGGCGCTCGAAGACCTCCGGGGCCAGGCCGGCGCGCCCGATGAAGCACTGGCGGATCACCGGCATGCAGTCCCGGGCCGCGTCGCCCACACGGCTGGGATCCACGGGCACGTCCCGCCATCCCAGGAAGGGCAGGCTTTCGTCCGCCACCAGGCGCGCCAGCATGCTTTCGCACGCGGCCCGCTGGGCGTCGTCCGGCGGCAGGAAGACCATCCCCACGGCGTAGTCGCCCGGCCCGGGCAGCCACAGGCCGATGTCGGCACAGGCCTGCCCGAGGAAGGCGTGGGGAATCTGGAACACCAGGCCCGCCCCGTCGCCCGTGCACGGGTCCGACCCGCAGGCGCCCCGGTGGCTCATGTTCTGCAGGATCTGCAGGCCTTGCAGCAGCACGTCGTGCGAACGGGTGCCGTCGATCCGGGCCACGAAGCCCAGGCCGCAGGAATCGTGCTCGTATGCCGGGTCGTAGAGGCCTTCCTTCCCCCCGGGCGAGGAGACGGAGTGGCCCTGCGAACCTCCGACAGCACCGGGAGCAGGGGGTGTTTTCTGGCCCATCATGCGATCGAAGGGTCGCATTTCGGCGGCCCGTGTCAACGAACTGGGCTTCGCGGCCCGTCGCGTGGCCGCGGGAGCCGTCGAAAGCCCCGGGGGGAGGGGAGCGGCCGCGCGGACGTCTGCAGGCCGTCGCGCACCGGCCTTCCGGAAGTCGGGATCCGCGTCCACGGATCGGTCGCCGCGCCTTGACGTTTCCCCCCGCGCTACCCAGGTTTCTTCTGAGGCGTCCGGAGGTTGCCGATGTCCCGCACGCGGCTCCTGCTGTTGCTGGTGAACCTCGTGGGCGGGATCGCGGTGCTGGGGTCCTACGCGCTGGGGATCGCGACGCACGCCGACCCCGTGCCCACGCTGTGGGGCCAGGTCCCCGAAGCGTGGCGGCCCGTGTACACGGTGTCGATGTTCCTGGCGGCGGCGGGGTACCTGACCTTCGGCCCGTACCTGCTGTTCCGGGTGCATCCGGACACGACGCGCCTGGCCGGCGGGCTGGCGTTCGGCTGGCTGCTGCTGCCGTTCCTGCTGATCCTGGGACCTTCGGCCCTGTGGATGTCGCTGACCTTCCGGTTCGCGGAGTCGGGCTTGCAGTCGGACTGGATGGCGGTGCGCCTGGCGCTGGGGCTGGTCGCCCTGGGGTCGCTGCTTCTGCTGTGGATGCTGGTGGGCTTGCGGCCCAGGGTCCACCCGCGGCACTGGGCGCTGTCGATCGCAGGCGCCGCCGCCTTCCTGTTCCAGACCGGCGTGTTGGATGCGCTGGCCTGGGCCGGGTTCTATCGCGGGTGACGGGCCGTTGGCCTACCGGCCGCGCCGGGTCCCCGTCAGCCGGTCCAGCCCGAACCGGCGTCGAAGGATCCCGTCCGACGTCCGGGTCGGCAGCAGCCACCGCATCAGCGGCATCATCACGGAGTGGCGGCCGAACCGCACGATGCGCGGAGGTTTCCGTCGCGACAGGGCGTCAACCACCTTCCGTGCGAACTCGGCGGCGTCCATGGCGCCATCCTGGCTGGTCGTCGCGCGCTGCTCGATGAACGTGCGGATCGGTGCGTAGGGGGAATCGTCCAGCGACATGTGTCCCACGATCTGCATGGCGTTGTCGCTGAAGGCAGACCGCACCGCGCCGGGCTGCAGCGTCACGACCGCCAGGCCCAGGGGCTCCAGTTCCATGCGCATCGCGTCGCTCAGGGCGTGCACGGCCGCCTTCGACGCGCAGTAGGCCCCGGCGAACGGCGTGGTCAGGATGCCCGACGTGCTGCCCACGTTGACGATCATGCCGCGGCCTTCCCGCAGCATGTGCGGCGCGACCGCCTGCACCATCGCCAACACGCCGACCAGGTTCGTTTCGATCTGGCGGCGCAGGTCGTCCGGCGTTTCGACCAGCACCGGTCCCATCAGGCCGTACCCAGCGTTGTTCACCAGCACGTCGATCCGCCCGGCCCGCCGGATCACCTCGGCCATCGCCTCGGCGATCGAGGCCGCGTCCGTGACGTCCAGCCGCAGCCGTTCGATGCCCGGCACGTCCAGTCCCTCGACCGCGTCCGGCCGGCGGGCGGTGGCGAACACCCGGTGGCCGCGGTGGGCCCACTCGAGGGCCAGCGCGCGCCCGATGCCCGACGAGCAACCCGTGATCAACACGACGTTCGGCGACAATTCCAAGGGCGACTCCTCCGGGGGGGTAATCCACGCGTGTTCTACCACAAAAATGACGCGCTGCGGGAGACTTGTGATGTCAATCCGGGCAGGAAAGTCCCGGAACGGGATACTATGCTGCGGACGAAGCCCGACTCGCCCCGGGCCGATCGATGACGCGGAGCGGCAGGGCTGGGCGGGGAACCGGCGGGGGCGCACGGCACGCCCCGGAGGACCACCAGGATGGCCAGCGAGTTCCGCGAGATCCCCTACAACTACACGTCGGCCGACGACGAACGGGTGGTTCGCATCCTGTTCGGCGACGACCTGTGGGCCGGGGTCCAGCGCCTGCGCGACCAGCGGGTCACGGGCCGCTCGGCCAAGCACCTGATGCGTTTCGTGGGCGACCTGTTCCTGCTGCGCCGCAACCCGTACCTGTACCAGGAACTGGTGGAATCGCGGTCCCGCCGCCGGACGTTCCTGAAGAAGGTCCAGGTCGAGCTGGACACCTTCGAGTCCTTCGTGGGCGGCAACTCCGACGGCCTGGAGGTGCTGGGCCGGTGCAAGGCCGTGTACAAGGAACTGGCCCGCGAGCTGACGTGGGCGGGCCTGCGCCAGCGCCGCATCCGTACCGTGCTGGGCGCGGTCGTGGGCGGCGAAAACGTCACGTTCGACCCGTTCTCGCTGATCAGCCACGCCACTGACGCAACCGACTGGCGCCTGTTCCTGCCACTGTGCGTGGTGTTCCCGTCGCAGGAAAAGCAGGTCGCGCCGCTGCTGGCCGCCATCGGCCGGCTGAAGCTGAAGGCGATCCCCCGCGGCGCCGCCACCGGCCTGACCGGCGGCTGCGTGCCCGTCGCGCTGGACTGCGTGATGGTGAACACCGAAAAGCTGAACCACATCCGCGGCGTGCGCGAGGTGGAATCGCCCGGGCCCGACGGGGCGCCGCGCAAGGTCGAAGTGCTGGAGGTGGAGGCCGGCGTCATCACCGAGGACGCGATGGAGTATGCCGAGCACCGGCATCGCGTGTTCGCCACCGACCCGACCAGCTCCTGGGCGTGCACCATCGGCGGCAACATCGCCGAAAACGCCGGCGGCAAGATGGCGGTGCTGTGGGGCACGGCCATCGACAACATATTCTCCTACGCGATCGCGATGCCGGGCGGCATGGCCTGGGAGGTTCGCCGGGTCGCGCATCCGCTGCGCAAGATCCTGCCGGGCGAGGTAGTGACCTTCGAGGTCCGCGACGAGGGCGGCGCGCTGGTGCGCACGGTGGCGTTGCCGGGCGACGAGGTCCGCCGGCCCGGCCTGTGGAAGGACATCACCAACAAGGCCCTGGGCGGCGTGCCCGGCCTGCAGAAGGAAGGCACCGACGGCGTCATCACCTCGGCGCGGTTCGTGCTGCATCGCCCCTACGAGGAAAAGGCGACGCTCTGCCTGGAGTTCTTCGGCACCGACATGCAGGAGGCCAGCCGCGTGATCCTGGCCACCACCGGCCGGTTCGTGGACCGTGGCGAAGAGACGCTGATGGCGCTGGAGCACTTCGACGAGGAGTACGTCCAGGCCATCGAGTACAAGACCAAGTGCGATCGCGGCGGGCGTCCCAAGGCGGTGCTGCTGATCGACATGGTCGCCCACACGCCCGACCAGCTGCAGCGGGGGCTGGCGAACCTGGGTGCGATCATCGACGCCCACGCCAACACCTGCATGTTCGTGGCCCGCGACGACGCGGAGGCCGAGCGGTTCTGGGGCGACCGGAAGAAGCTGGGCGCGATCGCCCGGCGCACCAACGCCTTCAAGCTGAACGAGGACATCGTCCTGCCGCTGCCCGTGCTGGCGGACTTCGCGGGCTATATCGACGCCTACAACCTGGACGAGGAACGGTACAACCACCGCGAGCTGGTGCGCCGCCTGCGCGAGTTCCTGGACGCGGCGAAGCCCGAGCCCGACGACGAGTGGCTGGTCAAGAAGCTGCCCCGCGCCAAGGAGCTGCTGGAGCGCGCCGAGGCCCAGGCCGCGACCGCCACCAAGGCGGACCTGCGCGAGAACGTCATCGCCCACCGGCTGCGCGACGACCTGAACGCGTTGTTCGCTGGATACGGGGACGTGGCGGCGGGCATCCAGGCCATCCTTGGCGAGGTGCGCGGGCGCCTGATCGTGCTGGCGACCCACATGCACGCCGGCGACGGCAACATCCACGTCAACATCCCGGTGTTTTCCAACGACCGCGAAATGATGCTGCGGGCCGCGGCGACGGCCGACACGGTGATGAGCAAGGCGGTGGAGTTCGGCGGCGTCGTGTCGGGCGAGCACGGCATCGGCGTGACCAAGCTGCGGCACTTGGAACCGGACCGGCTGGCCGCGCTGGCCGAGTACCGGCGCACGGTGGATCCCGACGGCATGATGAACCCGGGCAAGCTGTCGGACCTGACGGTGCCGGACAAGGTGTTCACGCCGTCGTTCAACCTGCTGGAGCTGGAGGCCCGCATCCTCAAGCACGACTCGCTGGGGGTGCTGGCCGACAAGATCTCGCGCTGCGTCCGGTGCGGGAAGTGCAAGCCGCCGTGCTGCACGTTCCACCCCGCGCGGAACATGCTGTACCACCCGCGCAACAAGAACCTGGCCATCGCCTCGGTGATCGAGGCGCTGCTGTACGACGCCCAGCGGTCGCATTCGACGCGGTTCGAGCCGTTGAAGCAGTTGCGGGAGGTCGCGGACCACTGCACCCTGTGCCACAAGTGCCTGAAGCCCTGCCCGGTGGACATCGACACCGCCGAGGTCACGGTGCTGGAGCGCCAGATCCTGAAGGCGCGCAACTACAAGCACACCGTGCTCGCGGTACGCATGACGCTGTTCTACCTGCTGTCCAAGAGCCGGGCGTTCAACGCGATCTTCCGCCGCCTGGTGGTGGTGTGGGGCAGCGCGATCCAGCGCACCGGCGCGCGGCTGATGGCCCTGGTTCCGGACGTGCACCGCATCAAGGACCGCCAGCCCTTCAGCCTGTTCCGAAGCCCGCTGCCGAATCCCTCCGCGGCGCCGCTGCACGTGGCGCTGCCGCCGGTCCAAGGGGGCCAGGCCCTGCGCATCTCGCCGCCGGGTGACGCGGCCCGCACGGTGTTCTACTTCCCGGGGTGCGGCTCGGAACGCATGCACAGCGACATTTCGAAGGCCGCGATCTACTGCCTGCTGAAGAGCGGCACCCAGGTGGTGCTGCCGCCGCCGTTCCTGTGCTGCGGCTTCCCGCACATGTCCAACGCGCGGGACAAGCAGCAGGGGCGGCAGGTGCTGCAGGACACCATCATCTTCAGCCAGATCCGCGAAATGCTGCGCTACCTGGACTTCAGCGCCATCGTCGTGTCGTGCGGCACGTGCATGGAGGCGCTGAAGAACATGGGCGCCGAGGGCATCTTCGGCGCGCCGCTGGTGGACGCGGGCCGGTTCGCGCTGCAGAACGGACTGGTGCTCCCCGTGGACGCCGACGAGGTGCTGCTGTACCACCGGCCCTGCCACGATTCGCTGGAAGGCAAGGCTGCCGAAGTACTGCACAAGGGCGCCCACCTGCGCATCGTGGACGTGCCGCATTGCTGCTCGGAGGCCGGCACGATGTCCCTGTCGCGCCCCGACATCACCTACAACATGCTGGACCGCAAGGCCGGCGCCGTCACGGAGGCCATGGAAGGCCGTTCCCGCGGCGTCGCCATGCTGACCAACTGCCCGTCGTGCATCCAGGGCCTGGGCCGCAACACGCGCCTGGGCTACACGCCCCGGCACATCACCGTGCACCTGGCGATGAAGACCGGCGGCCCGAAGTGGAAGGACGAGTTCGACGCGATGGTCGCGGGCGGCGAAGCGGTGACGTTCTAGCAGCCGTCACTGGGCGGACATCTGGTAGCTGTTGGCGAAGTCGTCCTGGATGATCGTGGCCTGGCCGTCCCCGGCGGTGATGCGCAGATCCGCCGCCAGCGTGCGCGTGCGGAAGGTCCAGCCGGCCGGCAGGGTCAGGTGGTCGCCCAGCGTCGCGAGGTCGGCTTCCGTCTGGGTCGCCACCTTCTGCAGGCTGTACGACTGCATCTCGTAGACCTTGCCGTCCGGCCCCACCAGCTCGAACACGGTCCTGCCCGCGTCGAAGCGGACGGTGGTGTTCCGCTGGACCGTGGTGGGCGTGTAGGGGGTCTGGCCCAGCCCGCCCAGGCTGGCCAGCGGGACGTCGATGCTGCCCCCGTGGCGCATGTCCAGGCCGCCGAGGGTGCGCGGCGTCGGATCGATGAAGGTGGAGCCCTCGAACCCGTCCATCATCCAGTACCGGGGGCCGTTCAGCACCGCCATCGTCGCGCCCGTGTCGGTGGCCACCTGCGTGGCGTCGATCTGCGTCCAGGCCGCGTCGGGACAGTCGTTGAGGCCGAACGTGTTGTACACGTCGATGTGCACCTGGTCGCCGTTCAGCGTGGCCAGCAGGATCTCGCAATAGCGCTTGCCCCGGATGTCCACCGGCGTGCTGTTGCCGTTGTCGGGCGACACCGCGTCGGGCAGGTCCGACACGTCGGAAACGTCGGACACGCGGTCCGTCGAATCGCACGCGACCAGGGGCGCAGCGGCCAGGATCAGGCAGGCGGCGAGATGGCGCATGGGTTCCGTCCTCCGTTCACGGGCCTCCGGCACGCATGATAGCCGATTCCGAGGCCCCCTTCCGCCTGGATTCGCCCCCCGGGAATCCGTATGCTGTGGACACGGTTTCGGGGGATGGACGATGGCCGCGTCACGGTCGCTGACGCTCGGGGCGGTGTGCTTCACGATGTTCGCATCCGGGCTTGCGTCGAGCGAGGCCCGGGCGTGTTCCCCGTATCAGTGCCAGCCGACGACGTTGTCCCCGCCGGACGCGAGTTGGGTTTCGACCGACGTTCCCGCCTTCCTGGTGATGCCCAGGCTCTGGTCCGTCCCGGGGGAACCGTCCTTCGCGGCGGACCAGTTCGGCATCGAGTCGCAGGGCGGGACCGCGGTGCCGTTCCACCTGGTGGATGTCGATGGCCTGAAGGCCCTGGTGCTGGACGCGCCGCTGGCCAAGGGCACCTGGTACTACCTGCGCTATCCCGAGTACTGCCCGTCGTATCAGTACCTGGATCCCCCCCTGCGGCTGGCCCGCTATTTCCAGGCGCTGAACGACTACCCGCTGCCGACGGAAGCCCCCACGATCTACCCGGGCTCGCACCAGGTGGAACCCCTCCGGGTCTCGACGTCCAGCGGGTCCTGCACCACCGAGGTCCAGGCCGACGTGTTCCGGTTTTCGGTCGGTGATTCGGGCCAGATCTCGTGGGCGACGGTCAGCCGCGTCGAGACGCTGGTGGACGGCGAGCACTGGGCGCTGACGCTTCCGGGGCTGCCGGATTCCCAGGGTGATCAGCCGCTGGACGTGGCCTCGGCCATCCCGGGGGTCCATCGCCCGACCGTGCTGTTTTCCCGGTGCGGCGAGCGGGTTCCGGGCGACGACGCGGGCCTGACGCCCGGCGAGCACCAGGTCGAAGTCCGGTACCTGGTGTACGGCGCCGCAGCCCAGATCCCGCCCGCGACGTTCACGGTGACAATGGGCTGTCCCGACGCCCCGGGCGACGCGGCGCCGGAGCAGTCGGACGTCCCGGAAGGCGCCGTCCCCGATGCGTCCTTGCCGGATGCATTGGCTGCGGATTCACCCGCGTCGCCCGAGGCGGACGTCCTGGATTCGACGCCTGCCGACGTGCCCGATGCTGTGCCCGAACTATCGTCGCAGACGTCGTCCGGTTGCGACGCGGGACCTCCGGGTCCGTCGCAGTGGGTGACCCTCGCAGTCGCCGGGTGTGTGCTGGCCTTCCTCCAGTCCCGGCGAACCCGCGATTCGAAGGGTCGGGAGTCCGGGATCGTTTCGCGCCTGTGACTGCCACTTCCTCCGCCGAAAGTGGCATTCTTCTTTACCGATAAACGAGGGCATCCCATGGGCTGGGAAACGTCCTACGTCCGCGATCAGGATGTGGTGCTGTCCGTCTACACCGGCGCCATTTCGCCCGACGAGTTCCAGGCGGCGGTGATGTCGGCCACCTCGATGGCGCGACAGAACGGCACCCGGAAGTACCTGACGGACTGCAGCGGGCTTGCGGGCGGCCCCTCGAT
The DNA here is from genome assembly GCA_903857665.1 of uncultured Myxococcales bacterium. Classification (GTDB taxonomy): domain Bacteria; phylum Myxococcota_A; class UBA9042; order DTJE01; family DTJE01; genus CAIZWN01. Next base: position 31,956 of record CAIOFV010000061.1, on the reverse strand, counting down.
CGTCGATTTGTACAACATGGCGAAATTGCTGGAGGCTACCGGGCTGGACCGGGGTACGTGCGAAGCCATCGTCCTCCCTCAGTTGAACGCCGCCGCCGACGAGATCCGTTTCTGGGAAACCACCTGCCGGAACCGGGGCTACGCGGTGCAGGTGTTCGACACCCTCGCGAAGGCGACCGCCTGGCTGGCCGGACACTGACCCAGGCCCCCGCTACCCGCCCGCCGCCCGCTCCGCCGCCAGCCGCGTCAACGCGTCCTGTGTGTAGAAAGAATCAACCACGAAACGCAGCGGAGGGCGGGGGTTCAAGGTGAAGGGTGCGGGGGTCGCCCGTCGGCCGGTGGCGAAACGGGGATTGGCCATGCGGGGCCGGGCCGTTCGGGTTCGGAAGAAGCGGGTTCCATGCCCGCGGCGTGCAGTGGAGCACCCCACCGGAGCGCTCCGAGGTTGGATGGGGCTGAGACGTGTTCGGAATCGTCCGGAAACGCCGGTGCGCGGAGTTTCGGGGCACGTCCTCCCGCCGGGGCACGGCGTCCGGAGGCTTCTGACGGTCGCGACGGGGCGGGATCGCGCCGCCCCCGGCGTTGCGGCGAACGTCCTCCCGAAGAGGCCGGCCCTCCGCACCTTTCCACGCATCGCGATCCCGAGGGACCTGCCCGTACGCGACACCCGGCGGGTCGCGGATCCGATGGATCGGCGCGTCCGCAACGGTGCGGTCGAACCAATGGAAAACGTTCCAGGGAAAAATATTTCTTCACCCCCCGAGATCCTTTTCGTCCCCCCTCCGTCTGTTGCTGGCAGAAGCCTTCCCCACGGTGGGGCGGGCAGGTCACTCGATGGAGGGCATCATGAGTACCATCCCCAAGCGTTCGGATCCGGTTCCGATCCTGGTCAAGGCGGGGTACGTGCTGGCCCAGCGCCTGGAGGCCGACGAGCGTCTGAAGGACCTCGGACCCCAGGTCCGGGCGGCGGCGGACCGGTTGCAGCAGGCCGGCGACGGGGCCGATGTGGCCCGGAGGGAGGCCTGGCTGCGCCGCGACATCCGGGACCAGGGCGCCGCAAAGGCGCTCGCGGCGCTCCGGGTCGCCGAGCTGGAGGTCCGCATGAACGGCGAAGGCAGCCGGGACACCGTCGCGCACCGCACTCTGTTCCCCGACGGGGTTTCCGCCTACCAGCAAGGCCGCCAGCCCGCGAAGATGCTGCGGATGAAGGCGCTGGTCGAGGCCATGGCGGGGACGCCGGAACTGGCGGCGCGAACCCAGGCGCTCCAGGAGGCCCTCGTCGCGTGGGAGCAGTCCGAGTCCGCCTTCGCGTCGGCCCGGCTGGCCCGCCACGTGGCGGTGCAGTCGCTGGACGCCGCCCGCGCGGCCTTCCTGTCCCAGTACCGCGCGGCCTTCGGCTTCGCGACCGGCCGCCTGGGCGACACCGGGGCCGCCCGCGCGGTGTTCCCGGACCTGGGGCACGCCGCGATGACGGGCATCGCGGTGCCCGCCGCCGTCCCGGCCGCGCCTGTGACCCCGGTCACGCCCCCCGCGTCCTCCGCGTCCCCGGTGCATCCCGCCGTGTAAAGGCAACCCCTTCCCGAATCCCCCCGACCCCCGGCATTCCAGCCGGGCGTTCGGCGGAACCCGTCAGGAGTCCAACGCGTCGAGGTCGGCCTCCACCCCGAGCCGCGCTGCCCATTCGCGGAGGTAGGGGATGTCCAGCCTGGGACGCTGGACCACCTGGATCAGGAGTTCCTTCTGGCCCACTGCAGAACCTCCATGGCAGCCAATCGGCGCACCTCGTCGTCGGTCATGGCCGGGTTCCGGTGGTGCAGGCCCGCCCGGTGCGCCTCGCGAACCAGTTCCTCGAGTTCGAACGCCTTGGCCAGCCGCTGCTCGGGGCTGAGGCCTCGGAGGATCGCGACCTGGAGATCCAGGTTCGGGCGCGGTTTCGGGTCCACGATTTGCCTCCCACCCGAGAATACCGTCCCCGTCGGGCAGGCTCAAGGTGCGCAGGAAGAATCACCAATGGAACCCACCGGAGGGCGATGTATCATGAGACTTCGCGGATCATTTGATGGATGTCGATACCCGTCGGCCCTCCGGTCGCCGTCTGACGGAAACACTTCCAGCCTTCCTCCGATCGATCCGGACGCTCGGCCGGCCAGAACGGCCATCTTCGGAGGAGGCTTGTTCCAACCATGAAGACGCTTCGAATCTACGTGGACACGTCGGTCCTGGGCGGATGCTTCGACGAGGTGTTTGCGCGATGGTCCAGGGGACTGGTCGAAGATTTCCGCCAGGCCCGTTTCAAGCCGGTTTTCTCCGACGTCACGGCTGCCGAAGTCCGACGAGCACCGGAACTTGTCCGAGACCTTCTGGCCGAGTTGGAACCCCTGGGCGAAGCCATCACGATCACCCCCGAGGCCGACGAACTGGTCCGCGCCTACGAAGCCCGAGGCATCCTGGGGCCGCGCTGGAGGAATGACATGTTGCACATCGCGCTGGCCACGATCGCCGAAGTCGATGTCCTGGTCAGTTGGAACTTCAAGCATATCGTGCGACTGGATCGGATCCGGCTGTTCAACGCAGTTCACCTGGAGACGGGATACAAGCCGATTGCGATATACTCGCCTCGTGAGGTAACAACCCATGGCGAGGACCCAGCCGATCCAAGCGGTTGAGATGGTTCGAGGGATCCGTGACCAGTTGGCCCGCGAGACGGCCAATCTGTCGGCCCAGGAACTCGTGGAGTTCTACCAGGGCGCTGGCAAGGCGCCCCCGATCCCCGCCCCGAAGCCGGCAGGGCCCCGAACCAAAAAGGGAACGGCCACGAGGCCATGCACACGCAAATCCACCAGGACACTCGCCTGACTGGCGATCGGCCCCTTTCACGTCAGGCGTGCAGGAAGAATCACCCACGTAACCAGCCGGGCCTACCTCCCCTCCCGCTCCGCCGCCAGCCGCGTCAACGCGTCCTGCATCAGGCCTTCCACGCGATCGGCGCACCGGCGGACGTAGGCGCCGTCCGCAGCCGCCTCCTCGCCGCTCCGGTCGAAGCGCACGGGGGCCAGCACCTCGATCAGGATCTTCGAGGGGAAGGGGATGAACAGCGGCGGGGGGCCGAAGGTGAGCCCCCAGGGGAAGCTGAGGGTCAGCGGCCACACGTGGGACCGTACCAGGCGATCGGCCCGGATCAGGCGCGCGAACCCCCGGCAGTCGTCGATGACCAGGAACGTGCCGTGGGCACCGGCCGCCACGAACGGGAGGATCGGCGCGTCGTTGCGCAGCGCCAGGCGGATGTACCCGGTGCGACCCTCGAAGACGATCCGGTTGCGGTCGCGCCAGGGCCGCATCACCTCGACATCGCCGCCGGGATACACCAGCACCTTGTGGCCCGACTCGAAGATTCGCCGCCCGTTTTCGGCGCTCGCCCGCACGGCGCCCAGCATCGTCAGGAACGGGTTCAGGCCCGGAAGGCTGACGATCAACTCGTGACCCAGCCCGTACGGCATTTCCTGGACGCCGCGCTCCCGGATCAGCGCCGACCCGAACAGGAACGAATCCGCGGTGATGAATCCGCCGCTGTGGTTGCCCACGTACAGGGCCCTGCCGTGCGGGATCCGGTCGAGGCCCCGAACCTCCGCCCGGAAGTAGGGGAAGGCGAAGGCGTGTATCAGGTTCGCCAGCGCCACCATGAACGCCTCGTTGCGGTTGTCCAGGGAATCGATGTCCTGCCAGGTCTTCATCCGATGTTCCTCGCCAGGATTCCAGCATAGCAGCGGGTCCCGAAAAGGCGAAACCATGAGGGCCGAACAGCGCGCCGGCGGGGGCCTCTTCCGCACATCCCGACCCGCTCCGGGACAGGTCGGTTTCCGTGTCGGCGCGACAAGGCGGGGTCCCGGGATCCATCATCCAGGAGCACACCTGGAAGGAGGAAACCCCATGAGCGTGGACGACACCTCGGCCCCGAAGTTGTGGACCCCGCCCCGCGACGTCGTGCGCAAGGCCACCGTCAAGGATTACGACGCTTTGCGGGCCACGGCCCAGGCCGATCCGCAGGCGTTCTGGGAGGAGCAGGCCCGGACGCTGAAGTGGTACCGGAAGTGGGACAAGGTGCTCGACGACTCGCACCCGCCCTTCTACAAGTGGTTCACCGGGGCGAAGACCAACATCATCCAGAACGCCATCGACCGCCACATCGGCACGGCGACCCAGAACAAGCTGGCGTACATCTGGGAGAGCGAGACCGGCGAGGTTCGTACCCTGTCGTACTTCGGGCTGGCCCGGGAGGTCTGCCGGTTCGGCAACGTGCTGAAGAGCATGGGCGTCAAGAAGGGCGATCGGGTCACGATCTACCTGCCGCGCATCCTGGAGCTGCCCATCGCGATGCTGGCGTGCGCCAAGATCGGCGCGGTGCACTCGGTCGTGTACGGCGGGTTTTCGGTGGAGTCGCTGCACGGGCGCATCGAGGACTCGGAGTCGAGGGTGTTGATCACGGCCGACGGCGGCTACCAGCGCGGCAAGCTGGTGCCCCTGAAGCAGATCGCCGACGAGGCCCTCCAGCGCGCCGGCATCGTCGAGCACGTCATCGTCGTGCGGCGCACCAAGGAACCCGTCAACATGGAGGTCGGCCGGGACTACTGGTACGACGACCTGATGAACATGCCGCTGGCGACGCGCGGCAACGGCGAGCCGTGCCCGACCGAGGTGATGGACGCCGAGGACCCTCTGTTCATGCTGTACACGTCGGGCACCACCGGGAAGCCCAAGGCCATCGTGCACACACACGGCGGCTACCAGGTGGGCGTGGCCACCACGATGCGCATGACCTTCGACCTGCGCCCCGAGGACCGGTGGTGGTGCGCGGCCGACCCGGGCTGGATCACGGGGCATTCGTACATCGTGTACGCGCCGCTGATCCTGGGCGCGACGTCGGTGATGTACGAGGGCGCGCCGACGTTCCCGTACCCGGACCGCTGGTGGCGGATCGTCGAAAAGCACGGCGTGTCGATCCTGTACACGGCGCCCACGGCCATCCGCGGGCTGATGCGGTTCGGCGAGGCGTGGCCCAACCGCCACGATTTGTCATCGCTGCGCCTGCTGGGGTCGGTCGGCGAGCCCATCAACCCGGAGGCCTGGAACTGGTACCACCGGGTCATCGGCAAGGGACGCTGCCCCATCATGGACACCTGGTGGCAGACCGAAACGGGCATGTTCATGATCGCGCCGGTGCCGTCGTTCCCGCTGAAGCCGGGCTCGGGCACGCGCCCCTTCCCGGGCATCACGGCCGAGGTGCTGGACGATGCGGGGAAACCGGTGGCGCCCGGCGAGGAGGGGCGCCTGGTGCTGACGTCGCCCTGGCCCGCGATGATGCGCACCATCTGGAAGGACCCGGACCGCTACGTGTCGCAGTACTGGTCGACCTTCCCGGGCAAGTACCTGACGGGCGATTCGGCCCGCATCGACGAGGACGGCTACTTCTGGATCATCGGGCGCATGGACGACGTCATCAAGGTGTCGGGCTACCGGCTGGGCACCGCGGAAATCGAGTCCGCGCTGGTCAGCCACGCGGCGGTGTCCGAGGCCGCGGCCATCGGGGTGCCGCACGAGATCAAGGGCAGCGCGATCTGGGCCTACGTGATCCTGCGGGCGGGGTTCACCGCGTCGCCCGCGCTGAACGAGGAACTGGGCGCCCACGTGTCCCGCGAGATGGGACCGATCGCGCGCCCCGAGCGCATCGAGTTCGTCAACGCCCTGCCGAAGACGCGGTCCGGCAAGATCATGCGGCGGCTGCTGAAGGCCCGGGCCCAGGGCCTCCCCGACGGCGACATCAGCACGCTCGAGGAGTAGCCGCGGCGTGCTTGCAGGGCGCAGGGACTCCCCTTCCGGTTCCAGCGCCGCTTGATGGTTCCAGGTGGCTGCCGGGAGGGTGCGCCTCAAGATGCCGCAAACATGACGATTTCAGAGGTTGTGCGACCGGCCCGTTCCGACGTTGGAAGCGCAGTTCTCATCGGGGGTTGGTGGGTGATCTCGTGACGCTGTTGCGGCTTCCCGGCATTTTTCATCTGTCACCCGAGGAGTCCGTCGATGAACCGGTTTCTTCAGCAGGGCGTGTTCGGCACGGGTCAGGCAGCGCGGAGCGTTGCGATTCTCGGTGCGGATCTGGTCAGGCAGTTCGAGCAGGTCGCGCGATCCGTCGTGACGGGGGCCGTCGTGATCGGCGCCGGTCACCTGCTGGGGAATTCGGCCTATCGCAACCTGGGTGATGCGGTCAGGACGTCGGACTTCGCCGCGGCCCGCCCCAGGAACGCCGCTTGAACGACGCGGGCGCTACATCTGCTTTTCGTTCTGGACCCAGTGGATCGCGTGCTGCAGCAGTTCGGTGGCGTCCGAAAGCTTCATCTTCTTCTTGATGTGTTCGCGGTGGGCCTCGACGGTCTTGATGCTCAGGTTCAACTTGCCCGCGATTTCCCGGGTGGTGACCCCGCGCCCGATCAGTTCGAACACCTCGATCTCGCGGTCGCTCAACTGGCTGATCAGCGAATTGCCAGGTGCCGACGTGCCCTGAAGGAACATGGACAGGAGCCGACCCGACATCCGCTCGCTGAGGTACAGCCCGCCGGCCGCCACCTTCCGGATCGCGGCCAGGATCGTTTCCTGGGCCTCGTCCTTCATCAGGTAGGCCTTCGCCCCGGCCTTCAGCACGCGTTCGGCGTACAGCGTTTCGTCGTGCATGGACAGGACGACGACGGGGATTTCCGGGTGGTATGCGTGGAGATCCTTGACCAGTTCCAGGCCGCTGGTGTCCTTCAGCGACAAGTCCACGATCGCGACGTCGGGCTTCGCGATTTCGATCCCGCGCAGGGCTTCGGGGACCGTTTCCGCCTCGCCGCAGCAGATCATGTCGGGTTCCAGCCGGAGCAGCAGGTTCAGCCCCTGCCGCACGACCGGGTGGTCATCGACGATGAACACCTTGATGCGCCTGGGTGCGGGCGCCTTGTCCTTGGAGGGGCGGTTCGTGGTGTCGGATCCGCTCGGGGTCGTCATCCGTGCACCTGCCGTTCATGACGTTTGTTTCCGACAAGTCACCGTACCCCCTCTGCCCCGGAATTGTCAACGGCGGTCCCGGCCCCGGCGAGACGACCCGGGAAGCGGGTCTTGACGGGTGGTACCCCCCGGGCCCGGCCGGGTCCGCGCATTCCCGTCGCCTCCTTGATTCCTGGAACCCGAGTGAACAAGGTGGTTCCGCAGGGGAGTGGAGACAGACGATGGCCTTTCCTCGATTCCTGGCCTTCCTGATCCTGTCCGGGGTGGCGGGATGCAGCGGCTCCGGTTCGGTGCCCGGGGCGAATGACGCGGACGGCTTCGCGATGGACGTCGCGGACGCGGGGGACCTCGGAAACGACGCCGCCCGGGACCTGCCCTCGGATACGCCCGGGGATGTTCCGACGGATCCGGGTTCCGAGGATGTCGTCCCGGCGGGCACGTGCACGGCGCCGGCTGCCGCCGCGCTGGCGAACGTCGCGGTTCCCGCCGGATACTGTGCGTGGACCTGGGCCTCGGGCCTTTCGTCGCCCCGGGGCCTGGCGGTTTCGGGCAACGGCGACCTCCTCGTCGTGGAAAAGGGCCAGTCGCGTGTCACGGCGTTGTTCGACGACGATCACGACGGCGTTTCGGGGCCCGGCGAGCGCGTCGTGCTGGCCTCGGCCCCCGGGCTGAACCACGGCGTCGCGATCGACGGCGGCTTCCTGTACGCGTCCAGCGACACGACGGTCTATCGATGGCCCTATGCAGCCGGGGATCGACGGGACCTGGGGGCCGCCCAGACGGTGGTCTTCGGCCTGCCAGGGGGCGGGCACGACACCCGTACGCTGGCCTTCGATGGCCAGGGGCGCATGGTCGTGAACGTCGGTTCGGCCAGCAACGTGGACACCACTCCCGGCCGTTCGCTGCTCCGGCGCTTCACGGTGGCGGGACTTCCGGTCGGCGGACTCGACGCCGCCGCTGGCGAGGTCCTCGCATCGGGCCTGCGCAACGAGGTGGGACTGGCCTTCGATGGCGGCGGACAACTGTGGGGCGTCGAGAACGGGCGCGACAACCTGTCGCGAGCGGACCTGGGCGGCGACATCCACCAGGCGAACCCCGCCGAGGAGGTCAACCTGTTCGCCTCGCCGGGCCGCTTCTACGGCTATCCCTACTGCTTCAGCGAGTTTTCGCTGCCGCAGGGGGTGGGTGGCGGCCCGGGCACGCAATGGGCCGATCCGGGCTTCCTGCAGGACGGCACCCATACCGACGCCTGGTGCCGGGACATCGCGAACGTCGTGCCGCCGCAACTGGCCCTGCCGGCGCACAACGCCCCGCTGGGCATCGTCTTCTACGACGGCGACGCCTTTCCGGCGGACGCCCTTGGCGACGCCTTCGTGACCATGCACGGGTCCTGGAACGCCGACCCGGCCACCGGGTACCGGGTCGTGCGACTGTTCTTCGAAGGCGGGACGCACCCGTTGCGCTACGAACCGTTCCTGGCGTACCAGGGCCCGGGGGAGACCGGTTCCGGGTGGCCCCATCGTCCCGTGGACGTGCGCGTCGGGCCGACCGGCATCCTGCTGGTCAGCAGCGATGCGTCGGGAGTGATCCTGGCGGTCGGGCACCGCGGCCCGTGACGATCGAGGAGGGTTCCTTCGGGCGGCCGGCCTCGATGGCCCTCTTCATCCGCGCGGGGGCGCCCCTGCCTTGGCCACGAAAGGGCCCGCGGGCCGGGAACCCCGCGATCGACGAATTCACGGCCGCGGACGCTTGACCGACCGCAGGTAGCGGCGCATCTCCCCTCCCAGGAGGCCCGGTTCGACGCCCTGCACGCCGAAGACCCGGTCCCACAGGCGTTCGAAGCAGTGGGCCGCGTCGGGAAAGGATCGGGCCAGGTCCCGGGCCTGCCGGTAGAAGTCGCGGGGGCGCGTGCGGGCCTGCGCCGCGGTCACCGCGAACTGGGCGCCCAGGTAGAACGGGATGTGTTGGGGTGCCGGCGCGCCGAACAGGGTTTCGTGGAACCGATCCACGTGCAGTTCGCGACCGTCCAGGTTCTTGGTCCACGGCACGAACAGGCGGTGGCCCAGCGGGTCGTCGGTGTCGATGACGAAGCCCAGCCATCGGAAGCCCGCCACGCGCTCGCGGCCGGCGGCGACCGCCCGCAGGACGTCGTGCAGATCCCAGGCGTGGTCGAAGGGGTGGCCCTGGCAGAAGAACGTCACCTCGGCGAGGTCGTCGTAGCGCTCGACCAGGTGGTGCAGGTACGCGTGCGCCTCGTGCCCCACGTTCTCGAGGCGCTCGATGCGGGCCCACGGCAGCCGGCCGGGGTCCAGGTCGCCGCCCTTGTCGTACACGCTCACCCGGGCGGACGAGGGCACGTTCCGCACCCAGGCGACCGGCTCGGCGTGGCGCGCCACCACGACCTCCAGGTCGATCACGGCCGGCGGCTCCAAGGGATCGTGCCTGCGCCTCAGGGGACGAACGGTCCGTGTGGAGCCGGGACGCAGGTCGATGCCCGCGCCCGCCCCCAGCGCCGCGCCCGCCCCCAGCGCCGCGCCCAGGCGCTCGGCCGCGTCCAGGGCGCGTTCGACGACCTGGTCCATGTCCAGGTTCCGGTACTCGGCGAAGCGGCCCAGGAACGTCGTGTCCGCCTCCCGCGCGACCCGTTCCAGGTACCGCCGATGGACCGCCGCGGCGTCCGGGGCCGGGATCGCGTAGAACGGCTCCCGATCCGGGCGACCGTCCAGCGGGAACTCGCGGACGATCGTGGTCACGGGCAGCACCTGTCCGGTGGCGTGCTTCGGCTCGATGATGCGGGTGTATTCGTGTTCGTCGGGGAAGTTCACCTGCATCGTCGGCAGGCAATACCGTCCCTCGACGGTCTCCCTCTCCCACCTCAGGGAGCGCCAGGGCAAGGGTCCCTCGCCGCGATCGAAGAACTCGTCCACGGGGCCCGTCCACACGAGGTGCCGGTGGGGGACGGCGTCACGGATCTCGTGCAACCCGGTCCGCAGGCGGACCTCGATGCCCGGGTAGTCCAGGATCCGCTCGAACATCCGGGTGTAGCCGTCGGCCGGCATCCCCTGGAACCGCTGCGCCAGGTAGCGGTCGTCCCGGTCGGTGCGGATCGGGATGCGCCCGCAGGCCGACGGGTCCAGGTCGCGCGCCTCCCGTCCCCACTGCTTGCGCGTGTATCCCTCGTAGAACAGTTCGAAGAAGGGCCGCCCCACGCGGGACAGCACGTACTCCTCCGAGTTTCGCGGAGTCGCGATCGGCTCGCGCCACCGGCCAAGCGCAGCCTCCATCTCGCCGGCCGTGGAGGGGCTGCCCAGGAACTGCTCGAACGTGGCGAGGTTGATCGGGAAGGACCAGTAGCGTCCGCGGGCCCACACCTGCACCTTGAACGCCACCTCGCGCCACGCGGTGAAACGGTCCAGGAAGTCGCGGACGCGGGCGGAATCGGTGCGGAACCAGTGGGGACCGAAGGACGGCACCCGGACCCCGTGCCGATCGATGGCGTCGTGGCACAGGCCGCCCACGTGGTCCCGGCGGTCGATGACCAGGCAGCGCAGGCCGAAGCCTTCGCTGAGGCGCCGCGCCATCACCGCGCCGGCCAGCCCCGCACCCGCGACCAGGACATCGACGTCAGTGGCCATCGGCACGCCCGTGTCTGCCGTCGGCCGTCGTCCGCCGTCGCGCCGTTGCGATCGGGAATCCCGTCCTCATCGTGTTCCACGCAGGATGCCGGGGGCATTCTCCCCGACGCCGGCCGGGCGGGCAAGCGGCGCGAGGATCGGAGGCCGGAATCCTTCCCGCGAGGCGGTCCTCGCGATCCCTCCGGTCGTTCCGCCCGGTGCCTGGGCGGGGGTCCCGGCCCGCTGGCGACCTCGCCTGAACCCGGCATTTACGGGTCGGAAGAACCCCTCGACTTTGGTAGACTCCGCGCCGTCTCGGACGGACGGGCCCCATGACGCGGGTTGTTCTGACGGCGGCCATCCTGGCCGCGCTGTTCGCGGGCTGCACCTACAGCCTCGTTCCCAACGAGCGCACGGATCCCGGTATCGACGCGTCGGACACGGGGGCGGACGTTCCCGATGCCTTGGACGTGGCGCCCGCGGAGGTCGCCGGCGACGTCGCTGCGGACGGGACGCCCGACGTGCCCATCGACGCCCCCGACGTCCCGGACCTGCCCCTGTGGACAGGCCTCCAGGGTTCCGGCCTGCCCCTGCAACGGATCGCGGGCATCGCGTCCCAGATGGACACGAAGGCCCCCCCGAACGCGGACCGGGACTTCGAATACGCCCAGTACGCGCCGTACCCGGGCTTCCGGATGCGCAACGGCCACCGGTGGGAGGACGTCGAAAAGCAGAAGGGTGTGTGGACCTTCGACGGCGCCAGCGGCTCGGTGGACGGCGCGAAGGCCGGCGGCTCGAAGGTGCTGATGGGGCTGGACTACGCCCCCGAGTGGGCCCGTGACGGCGAGGACATGGGCACGGTCCACATCGACGACTTCGCCGAGTACGCCGGGGCGATGGCCGGGCACTTCTGCGACAGCGTGAAGGAGTACGAGGCCTGGAACGAGCCGAACATCGGGTCCCGCTTCTGGCAGCCCGCGGCCGACCCCGCGAAGTACGCCGACCTCGTCGCCGCATCCTACACCGCGATCAAGGCCGCCTGCCCGGACGCCCAGGTCGCCTTCGGGGCCCTGTCCTCCTACGACGACGTGGACCTTGCGGATACGTGGGGCTTCCTGCGGCGTGCGCTGCAGGCCCGCCCGGGCCTGTGCGACGCCTTCGACGTACTGTCGCTGCACCCCTACACCTGGTTTCAGTTCGACTCGCCCGAACACGACGAGTGGATCGCATACGGCACGACCCGGCCCTCCCAGTCGGCCATGGTGCAGATCGCCCGGGACATGCTGGCCGCGGCCGGCTGCGCGCAGAAGCCGATCTGGTTCACCGAGGTGGGATGGCCCTCCTACGAACTGTCCGAGGCCCAGGTGGCCCGCTATGCCGCCCGCAGCCTGCTGCTGACGGCCCGCGACGGCGTGGACGCGTGGTGCTGGTACACGTTCTGGGACAACGAACCCACGACCACCGGGATCCGGCCCCACGAAAACTATTTCGGGATGTTCGGCTGGAAGGGCCCGGACGGGACCGTTCGCCGGGCCAAGCCCGCCTGGCACGCGGTGACGGCCGCGCTGGACGTGCTGGGTGCGTACCGTTTCGCGCGGGATCTCGGCCCGGCCCTCGGGCTTCCGAACGACGTGTACGCGCTGGCCTTCACCGACGATGCCGGGCGGATCGCGCTGGCCTTGTGGGACGGACGCGAGCAGCCCGACGTCACCGAGGACGGGGACACCCCCGGAGGCCCCGACACGACCTTCGCCCTCGACCTGCCGCTGCCTTCCTGCGCCACCGGGCTGGTGCTGCGGGACCAGGACGGCGCCGCGCTGCCGACGCCGGCGGCCGGACCATCGACGCACGTGGTCCTGACGACGACCGTGCAGTACCTGGAAATCACTTGCGGCGGGGACTGATCGCTTTCCGACTGGGATGACCCGGCGATCAGGCGGCGCGGCGACCGGTCCCGCGCGCTGCCCCGAAGGCCAGCGCCAGCAGCAGCAGGGGCAGCAACGGCCATGGGCCGCCCGTCGGGACCGCGGAGCATCCCCCTCCGCTGTTCGCGCCACCCTGCGGCGTCACCGCCACGCAGACCCCGTAACTCTTCGTCTGGCCCGCCGGGCACCCGCTGGACGGGGTTCCCGTGTCCTGGGTGGCCGCGGCATCCCCGGTCCCGTCATCGCCGGCAGCCGGGCCGTCGTCCGGCACGGGTTCGCCCGCGCGGCAGCGACCGGCGCTGCACGACAGCCCGTTGCCGCAGGTGCCGCACGACCCGACGCAGCCGTCGTCGCCGCACTGCTTGTTCGTGCAGGACGGGGTGCAGGAGGACGGGTCCTGGCAGTGGCCCGTGCCGTTGCATTTCATCGGGGGCTGGCACGCGCCGCAGACGCCGCTGCATCCGTCGTCGCCGCATTCCCTGCCGGTGCACACCGGCGTGCAGACCTGGGGCGCGCGGCACTGTCCGGCCTGGCACTCGGTGCCGGTCGTACAGGTGCCGCACACGCCACCGCAGCCGTTGTCGCCGCACTCCCTGCCGGTGCACGCGGGGGTGCACCCGTCGGTCGCGCACAACCCGGCCGCGGTGCAGGTCTTTCCGGTGGTGCAGTTGCCGCAGGTCCCGGTGCAGCCGTCCGGGCCGCACTGCTTGCCGGTGCATTGCGGGGTGCAGGTGCCGCCCGTGCAGGTGCCGGACTGGCAGGTCTGGCCGCCCGTGCAGGATCCGCACGACCCGCCGCAGCCGTCGTCGCCGCAGTCGTTGCTGCCGCAGTTCGGCGTGCAGGTGCCGCACTGGCCGCCGCAGGTCCCGCACGCATCGACGCACGTGCTGTCCCACTGGTTGTCGCAGCAGTACGCGTCGCCGGCGCAGACGCAGGCCTCGCAGGCGCACCCGCTGCAGCCCCCGCTGGCCGATGGGGTGCATCCGTCGCCGCCGCTGCCGGGGACGCACGTCCCGTACTGGCACGTTTCACCGCTGCCGCAGGACCCGCAGGACCCGCCGCAGCCGTCGTTGCCGCATACGCTGAGGCTGCAGTCCGGCGTGCACGGAATGATGGAGGGGCAGTCGTCGGAGTTCACCATGAGCAGGGTCCCGCACGAATAGCCGCCGAGGAGCGTCCAGCCGCAGTCCCCGTAATAGCATTCCTCCGAGCACAGGACGCCGCCCTCGCACCAGTACCTGGCGGTGCCGCCCTTGCAGCAGCCACCCGAAGGGACCAGGCCGCAGTCGTTTCCGACCTCGATGCCGCCCGAGCAGGCGGCCAGCGCGTCGGGCACCTGGCCGGCAGACACCAGAGCCACCACCCCCAGCGACAGTAGGATGCGAGACAGGGGACACCTCCGGGGTCGATTCGTAGAGATACTTTATCCAAAAGCGCAGTTGCGCGAAAGGGGCGGGAGTGGAGGCGCCGCGCGGGCGCGCCGATTCGAGTGCGGCAGGGGATTCGCGGGGGGGCCGGGATCCGGGGAATGGGACCCCCGGTTCCGGGGTTGGGAAGGCACTCGTCCGGGGGTTCGCCATGGAAGCGCCGCGCGGTCATCGGGTCCAGGCGTTGCTGCGTCATGGCCGGGAGGCGCTGTCGCTGGGGCTGTTCGTGATGGTGGCCCTGGCCGCCCGGTCGTCGCTGGCCGACCACTACGTGATCCCCTCCGAATCGATGGAGCCGACCCTGGGCATCGGCGATCGCATCGTGGTCCAGAAGATGGCCTACGGATTGCGCCTGCCCTTCAGCCTGCAGGTGATCGCGGGAGCCCGGGTGCCGGACCGGGGGGACGTGGTGGTGTTCCAGTCCCCGGTCGATGGGAAGCCCTGGGTGAAGCGCGTGATCGCGGTCCCCGGCGACACCGTGGAGGTCCGGGGCGGCGTCGTGCGAGTCAACGGGAGCGAACTCGAGCGTGTCTCGGCAGGTTTTGTGGCCTGCGAGGCGGTGGGGGACCATCGTCACCGGCTGGGGAGCGCCTTCGGCGACGGGCCGGACCAGGCGCCCCTGGTCGTTCCGTCCGGGCGACTCTTCGTGATGGGCGACAACCGGGGCAACAGCTTCGACAGCCGTGGCTGGGGCGTCCTGCCGCTCGCGAACGTGCTGGGGCGCGTGGCCGCCGTGTACTGGACGCCTTCAGGCGGGTTCCAGTGGTCAACATTGTCCGACGACGAGTGCTCCCGGTCGGCCCGGCAGGAAGGTTCGACGCCCGGCGCCGGCCCCGGCGATCGCGGGTGACGTCCCGGGCCGGCCCCGGCCCGCGCCGCCGTCAGAGGCACATCCAGCAGCAGCCGAAGTCCGCGGGTGCGCAGAACCCCTGGCTGCCCGCCCCCGGTTGCTGGCACACCGGGCGCGACGCGTCCGTGCAGTCGGTGTTCGTCATGCAGGGCGTGGAGCACAGGCAGTGGTTGGCCGGACCGCCATACGGGCAGCACTCGCAGGACAGGTCCTTGGCCGCGCACGTGCCGAACGTCAGGTCGATGCACGTCGCCTGGACCACCTCCGGACCCGGATCGGAGGCCTCGGGGGCCGTGTCGGCCGGTCCGTCGGCGTGCGTGTCCTCGGGCGCGTCGTCCGTCCCGTCCGGGGGCGTGTCCACCCAGGCGTCCGGCGCGGTGTCGGGTCCGGCGTCAACCGGCACGTCCACGGCGACCGTGTCCGTCGGGCCCGTGTCCGGTCCCGGGTCTCCCGGAAGGTCCCCGGGCCCCGGGTCCGTGGAGGCATCGCCCGCGTCCGGCACGTCGTGGTTCGTCGGGATCTCGGCGTCGGCGGCGACATCCCTAGGAGCCGGGATCGCCCGACAGGTCGCGCGCGACGTCGCCCGGGGCGTCGATGAACGCATCCTCGATGGCCGGCTTGTCCATCGTGGCGCATCCGGCGATCAGCAGGGAGGCCAGCACTGCGAGGGTTCCACGCATCGTCGGCTCCTTCCTGGTTCACCCTTGATCATGAGGCTTTTGTGAACGGGGTCAACGCGGAGGGACGACGGCAGGATGGAATCCCGCGTCAGGCCGGGGGGCGCCAGGGGTTCGCCCAGTCGATGGGGCCTTCGCGGAAGCGGTGCTCGAGGCGTGCCAGGACCAGGCTCCAGGCCTGCGAGAAGTACGCGAACCCCGCGTCCCAATCGGGCCCCTCCTTCCAGCCGACCTGCTCCAGCCCGACCTGGCACTGCCCGCCGAAGGGGTTGATCTCGACGGTCACGGTCGTCTTGAGGTCGCGGATGGGCGAGCCGGGCACGAAGTTCCATTCGAACACCAGCCGGCGCCCCTTCTTCACTTCCAGGACCTTGCAGCCTTCGCTGCCGCGCGATCCGGCAGGCGCGCCCGGCTCGAAGTGGATTTCCCAGGGCCCGCCCGGCCGGACGTCGATCACCGCGTCCGGGGCCAGGAAGGCCCGAAGGCCCTCGACGGTGGTCCAGGCCTTCCACACTTCGGCTGCCGGGGCCTCGATGATCTCCTCCAGGCGGATCACGCGCTCAGCCATCCCGTCCTCCCTGCCTCAGAAGCGTCCCCCGAAGCCGATCGAAAACGGCACCGCGTGGCGCTTCAGGGTGACTCCGGAGCACTTCGCCCAGCGGAAATCGTATCCGGCGGAAATGAACGCCCCGAAGTGGCCCGTGATGATGGCCACCCCCACCTCGGGACCCACGATGATCCCGTTGCCGTCGGGTCCCGGCTGGACCAGCCGGTGATACCCGAACTGCGCCCCGATGTAGGGGTGGACGATGCCGGACGGCACCAGGTACACGGACACCCGGGGACCGACATCGACCATTCCGGCGCCCGTGTTGGCGCCCTGCCACAGGTACTGGGTCTTCAGGAAACCGCCGATCGCGAAGTACCGGTTGACCAGGTACTCGGCGATGGTCCGCACGCCCAGGATCAGTTGCTTCTGCCCCTGGACCTGGTTGTAGTCCAACTGGATGTCGCCCCGCAGGATCAGGTTGCCTGCTGCTAGCCCGTCGCCCGTGTTCCTCGACGCCGCCGCGGCTGTCGTTCGGGCCTTCGTGCGCGCCTCGGCGACCCCTCCCGACAGCACCAGCGCCAGCACCAGCAGCATCCATCGCAAGCGCATTCCTGCCTCCGTCATGTCTTCGGGCCCTGGATCGGTCCGTTGCGCCCGCACCATAGCAGTCCTTGCGGTGATGGGCCAAGTCGGCGGGGCTCGCGAGTTCCGGCAGGCGCGGGAGGGCAGGGTGCGAGGGGACGTTCACAAGGCCCGGTCACTTTTCCGGCGTCGCGGCCGGGTCGGCGGCCCGCGCGATCGCCGTCGCGCGGCGCTCCCACCAGAGGATCCCGGCCGGCAGTACCAGCACGGCCGCCAGCAGGCAGGCCACTTCGCCAAGCACCGCCGCCATGCCCAGGCTGCCGACGGCCATGTTCATGGACCCGGCCAGCGCGATGTATCCCAGCATCGTGGTCAGCGAGCACAGGATGACCGCGCCGCCGGTCTGCCGCACGGCCTTCAGGGCGCCGCCCGTGCCTTCCTGCACGCAGCGTTGCACGATGTTGACCGCGTAGTCCACGCCGATGCCGAACGTGATGGGCAGCGCGATGAAGTTCAGGAAGTTCAGCTTCACCTGCAGCAGCACCAGCAGGCCCGCCATCCACCCGACGCCCACGGCCAGGGCCCCCAGCACCATCATGCTGGCCAGCCGGCCCCGGAACGCCAGCACCACCGCCAGCAGGGTGGCCAGCAGCGAGCAGATCACGGCCGGCGGGATGCCCGCCAGCACCGCGCTCCACATGTCCGCGTAGATCACGGCCCGGCCCGAGCCCCGCACCACGCTGCCGTCGGGCAGCACGGTTTCGCGGTACGAGTCGGCCCAGCGGAACAGGTACCGCGCGTCGTTGATGACGTCGGCGTTGATGGGGCTGATGTAAACGATGCGCCCGCGCGTGCCGTCCGATTCCGTGAAGGGGCGCGCCATTGCGTCGGGCAGGTCCGCCATCCCGAACGGCTTCTGCCCCTCGCCGGGCAGGAAGTCCTTCACGTCGTCCCAGTCCTCGTCGGACAGGCCCCGGTGCTGGTGGATCCGTCGCAGCACCAACTGGATCTTTTCCATCAGGGCGATCTTGGCCGGCTGGTCTGCGGGCACGTAGTCCTGCAGCGCGTGCACCTTGTCGAAGGGCTTCTCGGATTCCGGGGCCGCGTCCCGGATGGCGTTGAGGGCGGTGCGCAGAGGCTCCACCTGCTCGACCCTGTCCGTCACGATCGCCATGCCGTCGCTGCCCACGTACCCGGTCACGTCCTCGGCAAGCCGGGTCAGGCGCACCTCCTCGATGCGGTGGCCGGGGTCGTTCCTCAACTGCGAAAGGTCGTATTCCATCGGGTCCGACTGGACGTAGCCCACCAGCGCCACGAAGCCCGCGATGGCCAGCGCCGTTCCCACCGCGAAGATCGTCCGGGGCGCCCGCTCGACCAGCGCGGCGAAGGGCTGCCCGAAGGCCACGCCCGAATCCATCCGGTCGCGGAACCGTTGCCAGATGGTGCCGCGTTCCCCGCCCACGCCGCGCCCCCGGATCGGGACCATCCGCTCGACGACGGCCAGGATGCTGGGCAGCGTGACGTACGTCACCCCCCAGCAGAGGATCATCCCGGCGCCGCCGATCAACCCGAAGTCACGGAACCCGCGGAATTCCGAAACGAACAGGGAACCGTAGGCAGCCGATGCGGCGACGGCGGACGCCAGCGTGGGCACCCAGGTATCCCGGTGGGCGATGTGGATGCCGCGCTCCAGCGAGGCCCCCAGCCGTCGGGCCTCCAGGAACCGCGCCATGAATATGATGCTGAAGTTGATGCCGTTGCCGGCCACGATCGTGAACAGGAAGCCGGTGGCGACGTTGAGGGTCCCCACCGTCAGGCGGGTCAGCCCGAAGGACCACGCCACGCCCACCGCGATGTTGAGCACCATGGCCAGCACTGCACGCATCCGGAGGTAGTACAGGAACACCACCCCGATGATCAGCAGGGCCCCCAGCTCCCCGACGGTGGTCAGATCCCGGTGGACGTCGCGGTACTCCGACACCCCGGTTTCCAGGTCGCCGGAATAGGCCACCTCGATGCCCGGGTCGATGCGTGCCGGGTTGACGCGATCGACGGCCTCCTGGATGCGCCGGATGGCCTCGGTCCCCAGTTCGAGGTCGTTGCTCATCACCTTCGAACGGACCGCCACGACCACGGTGTGGCCGTCCTGCGACTGGTAGTAGCCGTCCGGGTACCGGGTCCGGGTTTCCGGCGTGATCCCGAGGTCCGCCTCGATGGTCTTGCGATCGACGGGCGGCGGCGCCGCATCCTCGTCCAGCACGGCGTCCATCGCCTTGGCGACCTCGTATTCGTAGCGTTCGACGAGGTCGTGGTGCACCTTTTCCAGCGCGGGCAGATCGGCGAAAAGGCCCGCGCGCGGCATCAGGAACCGTCGCGCCTCCTGCACGCCGTCCTCGACGCTGCCGACCCAGGGCGGCTCGATCTTCCCGATTTCCTCGACCAGTTCATCCGCGGCCTTGCGAAGGGCCGACACCGGCGTGCCCTGGCCGCCCTGGAGCACGACGAACAGCGTCGATACCCCGGCCGTCCGGGCAGCAACCCGCTTCAGTTCCTGCACGCTGGGGCGGTCGTCCGGCAGCAGGCTTTCGAAACCGGTCCTCACTTCCAGGCCGAAGGCCAGCCAGACCGCGACGACGGTGATGGCGCCCATGCAGCCGAGCACCGCGAGCGGGTGCCGCACCTGCATCCGGGCCAGCAGGCGCAGCCCGTGCGGGGGTGCCTGGTCGTCCGTCGCTTCGTCGTGGATCGTCATGCGGTGCCGGTCCCTCGGGTCCGTCGGCGCGGACTTTACCAGCCTGTGGGAGACTTTGCGGAAGATTTTGTCGCGGCCGCGGCCCGTCGCGACGGCCCATCCAATCCGGCCTTGATCCGCGGGGACGGCTCCGCAATACTTCCCCGGAACGGAGGGCGCCGAGATGGATGCAGGGGTCCTGGGCAACGGGTTCGTGGATCGGCTGATCGTGAGGCTCGAACCCAGGCGCTGGACACCGATCTACGTGGCCTGGAGGGTGCTGCTGGTCATCGGGATGATCGGGGTGGTGGCGATGTTCTACTACCCGGCCTCGCTGGCCACCGCCAGCCGCAGTTTCGATCTGACGACCGCCCTGGACCGGGCGATCCCCTTCGTGCCCTGGACCTGGTGGATCTACTTCCCGCACTACGTGCTGGGGCTGATGATCACCACGGTGTTCCTGCCGGACCCGCGCGTCGTGTTCCGGGTGTTCCTGGCCATCGTTCTGGCCCAGGTCATCAGTTGCACCGTGTATTTCATCCTTCCTTCGGCCTATCCGCGCCCGACCTCGGTCGGGGACGCCGACCCGATCACGGCGGCCGCGCTGACCTGGTTCTGGGGGATCGACCCGCCGAACAACACGTTCCCATCGACCCACGTCGCCAACGCCTGCCTGGCCGCCATGGGGGCCTGGTACTCGAAGCACCCGATCCGCTGGTACTCCCTGCTGGTGGCGGCCGGCGTGTTCGTCACGGTGCATACCGCCAAGCAGCACTACTGGGTCGATGCCGTGGGCGGCGTGGTCGTGGCCTCGGTGGCCTTCCACTGGGCCTTCCGGATCTGGCCGATGGGCGGATCCCCGGCGCCGGCCCGATCGGTCCCCGCACTGGACCCATGACGGGGCCGGATCCAGGGCACGTCAGTCGCCTTCCGTTTCCCCGCTGATGACCCGTCGAAGGGTTTCTGCCATGCGGTCCACGAGGCAGGGCTTGGGCAGCACGCCCTTGAAGCCGTACGCGGCATGGTTTGCCATCACGGGATCGTTCGAGTAGCCGCTCGACACGATGACGCGCGCGTCGGGGTCGAACTCCAGCAACCGCTCCACGGCCTCCTTCCCGCCCATGCCGCCCGGGACCGTCAGGTCGAGGATCACCGCGTCATACGGGTTGCCCACGTCCGCGGCCCGGGTATAGGCGCGGAGGGCCGATTGGCCGTCCGTCGCCGTGTCCGTCCTGTAGCCCAGGGCTTCGAGGATCCCCGACTGGGCGAACAGCAGGTCCTTGTCGTCGTCCATCAGCAGCACGCGCCCCTTTCTGGCCGCGGGGCCGGCGGGCATCTGCGCGGCTCGGGCTTCCATCGGGGCCTCCCGTGCGGCCGGAAGGAGGATGTGGAAGGTCGAGCCGCGGCCCTGGGTCGATTCGACCTCGATCCGCCCCCCGTGCTGCATGACGATGGAATGGCATACCGCCAGTCCCAGGCCGCTGCCCTTCGTCTTCGTGGTGAAGTAGGGGTCGAAGATGCGCTGCTGATGCTCGGGCTGGATGCCGATGCCGCTGTCTTGGATGGACAAGTGGACGTACCGTCCCGGCCGAAGGGGCGAGGGATCCCCAGGCTGGATCTGGACGTTTCGTGCGGATATCTTCAGGGTGCCACCCGAAGGCATCGCCTGCTGCCCGTTGATGACGATGTTGTGGATCACCTGGCTCACCTGGCCCTCATCGACGTTCGCGGCCCAGAGGTCGTCCGCGATATCGTACCGGCAGGCGACGCTGCTCCCCCGGAGGGCGAAGTCCGCGGTTTCCGTCAGCAAGGATCGCAGGACCGTCGCCTGGCGGATCGGCGCGCCTCCCCGCGCGAAGGTCAGCAGTTGCTGGGTCAGGTTGATCGCCCGGCCCACGGCGCGCTCGGCCTGGACCAGCCGCGTTTCGATTTCGGTGCTGACCGACGGTTCCAGCCGGGCCAGCGAGATGTTGCCGAGGATGGCCGACAGCAGGTTGTTGAAGTCGTGCGCGATGCCGCCCGCCAGCAGGCCCACGCTTTCCAGCTTCTGCGAGTTCCGCATCTCCTGCTCGTAGCGCCTCTGGACCGTGATGTCGCGCACGATGGACAACCCGGCGGGCTGCCCGCCGACGACCACCGGGACGGTCTCGACATCGACGTCGATCTCGGTGCCGTCGAACCCGATGACCTTCTCCTCGATGCGAGGGGCGACCGTTTCCTCCAGGTAGACGTCCTGGATACGCCTCCCGACCCTCTCCTTGAAGTTCGAGGACACCAGGTCCAGGAGGGACAGCCCCACCAGGGCTTCGGGCCCGGGTGCCCGGAAGATGGTTGCCGCAGCCGGGTTGGCGAAGACGAAGCGGCCATCGACGTGGACCATGATTGCGTCCGGCAAGGCGTCCACGAGGCGGCGATAGCGGTCCTCGCTCTGCGTCAGTTCAGCGGCCCGCTGGAGCGCCAGATCCTCGAGCCGATCGCGGTAGTGCGCCAGTTCCTCGTCCGCCCGTTTGTGGTCGGTGATGTCCCGCCCGACGGCCTGGGTTTCCAGCAGCCTTCCGTCGGCATCGAAGAAGGCCCGGTTGACGAACTGCATCCAGCGGGTCTCGCCGGTGCCGGACTGCACGCGGTTCTCGATGACCACGACGGGGTTGTCCGGCGTCTGCGCGCGCAGGCACGCCTCGATCATGGGCAGGTCCTCGGCCGCGGCCTGAGGCTGCCATTTCGAGCCGACGAGGTGCTCGCGGTCCTGTCCGAAGAACCTGCACAAGACATCGTTGACGATCGTCAAGGTCCCATCGGCCTTGAAGCGGCAGATGAGCTCGGTCTGGTCCTCCACCACCGCCCGGTAGCGCTCCTCGCTGGCCTGCAGCGCCCGGCTTTCCTGCAACGCGCGCTCGGCCCGCTGGCGGTCGGTCAGGTCCAGGAACCGGCCCACCAGGCAGGGCCTCCCACCGATGACCAGGAGGTGCGAACGGATGTCGAACGACACGATCGACCCGTCCTTCCTCACGCAAGGGATGTCGGTGGCGACGTCGATTTCACCCTTTGCAAGCGCCCTGGCGCAGGCGCGGACGTGGTCCAGCGACGCGGCCGGGTGGATGTCCGCGAACCCGCGGCCCACCAGTTCCTCGGGTTCGTATCCCAGGAACCGGCCGATCGTGCGGTTCGCGACCCGGAAGGTCTGGAACTCCGAATCGATGACCAGGATGCCGTCGGGGCTGTTGTCGAACACCGCCCGATACCGGGCCTCGGAATCCTGCAGCGCCTCTTCGGCGAGCTTCAGCGCCGTGATGTCATGGTAGGCGACGACCACGTGGGCGATCCCGCCCTCGGCGTCGAGGTGGGGCGTGGCATCGACCAGGGTCCAGACACGATCGTTTCTGCCCGGTCGATCGATGCCCAGCACCAGACCCTCGATCGCCTGGCCGGTCCGGTAGACCCGGGTGGACGGGTACTCGTCGGCAGGCATCGCAGAGCCGTCCGCTCGGACGAACTGCCAGATGGGATCCGCTGCCCTCGTCCCCATCAGGAGGTCGCGGGACAGGCCCAGAAGCTCGGCCGCGCGGCGGTTGCACAGCATGATCCCGGTCCGCCGGGAACCGACCACGACGCCGTCCCCCAGGTTTTCGATCAGGTCGCCGTATTCCTGGAGGGTGAACGGGTTGCCGGCTTCCAAGTTCGTGCCTCTCTGGGATGTGCTGCACGGGCAATATACGCCCGCCGGGAGCGAGTCTGCAACGTGTGTCCGGCCTGCCGCGAAGGTCATCGCTTGAGCGTCACTGGGTCCGCGAATACACTGGGCCTCTCCCGTGGATGGAGTTGTCCGTGGACGAGTACCTGCTGAAGGTAGGCACCGAAGGCGCTGCCCGGTTGGACCTCGTCAACGACATCTTCGGGCCCTGCAGCCGCCGGTTCCTGCTGGATGCCGGGCTGCGGCCGGGCCTGTCGGTGCTGGAAGTCGGGTGCGGAACCGGGAACATGACCCGGTTCCTCGCGGAAACGGTCGGATGCGAGGGCCGGGTGGTGGCCGTGGATGCCAGCCCTCGGCAGATCGAGTTCGCGCAGGCCCGGTGCGCCGAGGCGGGATGCCGGAACGTGACGTTCGTCTGTTCCCCCGCGGAGGGCCTGGACCTCCCACAGCGCGGTTTCGACGTCGCCTGCTGCCGATTCCTGCTGATGCACCTTCGGGCGCCGGATGCCACGATCGACCGGATGTGCCGGTCCCTGGTCCCGGGGGGCGTGCTGGCCTGCGAAGAACCCGCCACCCGCTCGCTGCTCACGGTGCCCCGGATCGACGCCTTCCACCGGGTGAACGACGGGTTCCTGCGTCTTGGCGCGGCGGCCGGCCTGGACCTGGACATCGGTGATCGGCTGTACTCGATCTTCATCCGGTCCGGGCTGGCCCCGGCGGTCGCGCGGTTCGTCCAGCCCATCCTGCCCGTCGGTGTGGCGAAGGCGCTGGTCCTCGGCGGGCTGAAGGAGGGCCTGGCAGCCGCGCGCAAGGCCGGGATCGTCAGCGAGGAGGCCGCGCTGGCCCTGGTGCGGGAACTGGAGGGACTGGTGGTGGACGAAGCGGCGTTCTATGCCGTGCCCAGGCTGGCCCAGATCGCCGGGACGACGCCTTGAGCGCGCCGGCATGGCCGCCGACGATTCTCTTGCGGAGGTTGCGCCGATGTCTCGTCGCCTGGTGATGGTGTTCGGCGTGGTGGCGCTCGGGTGCGGTTCGGGCTCGAGCGCGGGCGACGTCGTCGCGGACGGGTGGTCGCGGGACGTGCCGATGGTGGACCGGGCCGACCCTGGCGACGAGCCGGGCGACCTTCCCCGGGAGGATCGGGGCTTCGATGCCGCGACGGACCTGGGCCCGGGGGCCGATGGGACCGCCTCGGACCCGGGAGGGGCCCCGGATGCGAACGACGACGTCGATGACGCGAAGGGCGAGGTCGGGCCCTCGATCCCGCCCTGCCGGCGCTCGTCCGCCTGCGGCAACGACGCCACCTGCAACCTTTCCAGCGGCGGGTGCGAGGACCGCGCCCCGGGATGGGGAACCAGGCCTGCGATCCTCAGCGTGTATCCTGTCCAGGGGGCTCCGGGCGACTTCCTGGTGGTCGATGGCGCGGGCTTCCTGCAGTTCAGCACCACGGTGAAGATCGGCGCCGTCTCGGTCGGGGCCCTGTCGATGGACATCGACGAGAACCGGCTGGTCATCCCTCGCCCCGCCGGCGCTTCGGGCGTGCTGACCGTCAGCGGGCTTGGCGGTTCCGCGCAGTACCAGGCGCCGATCGATACATCGACCGCCTACAGGACCGTGCAGCCCTGCCAGCCCGACGATCCGCCGGCCACCGGGGTCCCGGGCGCGGAAGCCGCCGTCGCCGGCCCCTATGCGGTGGGCTTCGTGGATGCCAGCGTGAACTCGTCGGGCCTGCGCGTGTTCTATCCCGCCACGTGCGGCGGGATGCGCCGGCCTCCCGCCAGCGGGACGTTCCCGTTCGTGCTGATCCTGCACGGGGATGGCTGCGCCAGCCTCGAATACGAATACCTGGGCCGCCACCTGGCCAGCTGGGGCTTCCTGGCTGCCATCCCCGGCAGCGTCGCCAACTGGGATCACCAGCAGATCATCGACAAGGGCCTGAATTCGCCCCAGGACTGGCTGCCGGAACTGGCCGGGAGGGGCGCGGGCGGCAGTGCCGTCGTGTTCTGCCATTCCATGGGCGCCGAGCGCACGCTGCAGCTCCTTTCCACCTCAGCGCCGGTCCAGGCCGTCGTGTTCCTGGGGCCGGTGTACACGACCACCAGCCCCTACGGACAGAGCCTGTTCCCTGTGCCGGGCCTCGTGATTGGAGGCAGCCAGGACGGGCAGTCCAGCGCATCGACGTTCGATGGGGTGTACGACCAGTTGCAGGCCCCGAAGTACCTGGCCAACCTGCAGGGCGGCAACCACAGCCAGTTCACCGACGACAAACTGTGGGACGGAACGCCGAACGGAAGCGACCCGGGCATCCTGGCCCGGAACCGGCAGTTCGAACTGGTGCAGAGCTTCTCGCTGGCGTTCCTGCAACGGATCTTCGGGCTGCCCCAGCCGTTCGCCACCTGGCTCGTTGATCCGGGGCTGCCGGACGAGGTCGTGTTCAAGAGCCAACCGTGAGGCTGTGCCTTGCCGGGAAGGCTGCGGGTTGCCGCGCACGGGCCGGTCCGGTATAGATGCGATGCGATCCGTGGGAGGACCGACGATGTCCGCGCCCGCCCTGCCGCCGGTACTCCAGCCGCTCGATCCGGAACTGCGCGCGCTGCTCGCGCCGTTGTTCCGACGCGGGCCCCTCGTGCTCGGGTACGAACTGGAGGACGTGCGACTGTGCGGCCGAATCGAGCTGGTCTGGCGGAAGGCGGGCCTGTCGTTCATCGTATGGGTCTGCCGGCTGGAGGATGCCGAGCGTTCGTTCGCCCAGACCGCGCATCACCGCCTGGGGCATCTGGGCGAGCCGCCGGATCCGCAGGCGCTGCAGCTCATTCTCGCGATGGCCGAAATCCTGCGCCACTGGGAGGCGCGGGGTATCGACCATCACCTGGCGCGCTATTTCGAGGTGCCCAGGGGCGTGGCAGCCACCGGCGAGTCGCTCGAGGTGCGCGTGACGCTTCGCTGCAACGAACTCTGCCCGTTCTGCGGCACCGGCGACTCCGCGATCAACGTGGCCGAGTCGTCCGCCGAGGTCGAGTCGCTGATCGAGCGGGCGCCGGGCATGGGCGTGAACGTGGTGACGCTGACCGGCGGCGAGCCGACGCTGCGGCCCGAGCTGCCGCGCTGGATCCGGCGCATCCACGAACTGGGGCTGAAGGCGGACGTGCAGACCAACGCGGTGCTTCTGGATGACCCGGGCGCGTGGGACGCCTACGTGGGCCCCGACGGCCGCCCCGACCTGCCCGACGTGCTGCTGGTCAGCCTGCACACGCAGCACCCCGAACGCCTGGCGGCCCTGGTGGGGGTGCCGGGCGCGCGGCTCGATCGGAAGCTGGACGCCATCCGCATCGCGCTGGCCCGCGGCATCTACGTCCGCGTGAACTTCGTCGTCACCACCCTGAACGCCGACGAGATCGACGCCTTCCCCGGCTTCCTGGCTGCGACATACCCCAATCACCTGCGCAAGATGGAAGTGATGTTCTCGTTCGCCACCCCCCACGGTCGCATGGAGGCCAACCGGCACCTGTGGCCGCGAATCCCCGACGTGGCGCCCGCGCTGGGCCGTGCCCTCGAGCGCGCCGAGGCCCTGGGGCTGCAGGCGATGGTGCCCGACACCTGCGGCCTGCCACCCTGCGTGCTGCCCGGCCACGCGCGCTTCTTCTGGACATCCACGCGGGCGGCCGCCGGTGCCGTCGTGCCCTACGAGCGCATGAAATGGTCGTCCTGCCGCCAGTGCCGCTGGGACGATCGGTGCATCGGCGTCTGGCGCGCCTACGTGGCATTGCATGGCGCCGAGGGCTTCGGTGTCGTGCCGGCCGACGCCGAAGGAGGGTGAACCTTCGGCAGCGCCCTGGTCAGGAGCGCGTGCTCCGGCCTCCGGCCAACCGGGCGACCCCGGCTTCCGGAAGGCGCGCTACAATCGCCTCATCACGTCCGGGGACGGGCCCCGGGCCCCACGTAGGAGTCGTCCATGAGGACCCTGCCCATGTTCGCGATCGCCGTGTCGATGCTGGCGGTGTGCCCGCCCGTTCTGTCCAAGGGCGCCAAGGCCGGCAACCCCGTCGTCACCATCGAAACGACGCTGGGTACCATCGAGATGGAGCTCTACCCGGCCAATGCCCCGAAGTCCGTCGAGAACTTCGTCGCGCTGGCCCGGAAGGGCTTCTACGACGGCACGCTGTTCCACCGCGTCGTGCCCGGCTTCGTCATCCAGGGCGGCGACCCGCTGACGAAGGACCCGTTGAAAAAGAAGAAGTGGGGCAGCGGCGGATCCGGTCATGAGTTCGCGGACGAACCGGTCAAGGGCGACTACGTGAAGGGCGCCGTCGCGATGGCCAACTCCGGCCCCAACACCAACGGCAGCCAGTTCTTCATCTGCACCGACAACCTGAAGGGCCAGTTGCCCAAGAAGTACAACCTGTTCGGCCAGGTCACGAAAGGGATGGACGTCGTCGCGAAGATCGTCGCCGTACCGCGCGACGGCAACGACTGTCCGAAGACCAGCGTCGTGATGCAGAAAGTGACCGTGAAGTAGCGTCGGCACCCCTCTGCCGGAGGGCATCGGGCATCGCATTCCACCGGCTCGCGGGAGTCCTTGACAGGCTTTTGTGCTTCTGGTCTTATCGCATTCGATCATCCGAAGAGACTTGTTTTCAACGCGGGTGGAACGAACCTTGGGAAGCCAGCATCAACCGGGCGAATGAAGGAGGTCGAAGTGAAGAACGTTGAGTATCTGATCATCGGCGCTGGAATGGCGGGAATCACGCTGAAGAAGTTCATGGCCAGCGAGAACGTGGTCCTCGTCGATGCGGCCCCCTTCCAGTACAAGATCGGCGAATCCATCATCCCGGAGCACTATCACAATCTGGTGATTCGCAACCTGGTCCCCAAGATCCGGGAACTGCCTTCCTACTCGCCGAAGTGGGGAACGACGTTCGTCAAGCAGGACGTGGTGGTGTCGTTCCCGTTGCCCGATTTCCTGTCCGCCCTTGCGATGCACGTCGAGCGGGCCGAGCTGGAACGCCTGATGGTCGATGAATGGGGCATCCCCATCAGTCAGGAAACGGTCAAGGAGATCGACTTTGCCACGAAGGTCGTCGTGACCGACAAGGGATCGTACAAGGTCGAAAAGCAGATCATCGACTGCTCGGGGCCGGCGATGGTGGTGGGAACGCTGCTCGGGGAAGTCGCGACGATCATGCCGGCGTTCTCGACCTGGGCCTACTTCGACGTCGTGGAGCGCCACGACGAGCGGTTCCACCAGGCCATCCGGGACGACGGCAAGAAGTACTACCGGTTCAACGTGCCGGAAGGCGAACTTCTGGCCGGGGAAGAAACCGACGGCTGGAAGCCGAGCCGGACGACGACCCTCACGGAAATCAGTCAGGGCCTCTGGACCTGGCAGATCCCGCTGTTCGATGCGACCCGGCTGAGTTTCGGCGTGGTGTCGAGGCACGCGCCGGTTTCGCAGGAGCAGTTGCTGGAACTCGCCGAAAAGACGCACGGGCCACAGTACGTCCTGCGGCCCCGTGCCTTCGACGGCAGTTCCCCCTACAACCGGCTGCACGTACGCAACATGTTCGCCCGCAGGGCCAAGGTGGCATCGACCAAGGACTACATTCTCATCGCCGATTCGTTCGCGTTCGCGGACCCGATCTATTCCGTGGGAACCGGCCTGGCCGTGAACAAGGCGATCCAGGTCGCGAAGATCCTGAACGAGGGCGGCTGGAGCGAGCAGGTAAGCGAGGCCTACAACACGCAGTACGAAGCCCTCATCGTGGCGGCCCTGGACGGGTTCAACTTCTGGTACACGGGCGACGTCCTCCACAACAGCGCGGCGGCGGCCCACGTGCAGAAGGCCTTCCTCAAGGGCGATGCCTTCACGGCGGGCATGTCCGAGCAGTATTGCCAGTCGGTCGTTTCGTCGTTCGGCGACAAGGACAGTCGGATGCACGAGCGCTGGCAGGATCTCCACACCTGGGAACGCAAGAAATAACGCGGGTGGCGGCCTGATCCGCAGGAAACGTGATATCGTCCGCCATGTTTTTCGCCCTTTCTCCATTCCTCACCGGTCTGTCCAGCGTGGCAGGTACACTGGCTAGCGCTACCGAGGCGGTCCCCGTGTCGCCTACGGGCGGACGCACGGAGGAATTCGTCCTGCGGCTGCTCTTCCAACTCATCGCGGTCCTGGTGGCCACCCGCGTGGTTGTGGTGGGGGCAAGACGCCTGGGCCAGACCGACGTTTCGGGCGAAATCCTCGCCGGGCTGCTCCTGGGGCCAAGCCTCCTGGGCGCCATCGCCCCGGACTTCATGCATCGGTTGTTCCATCCATCCACCGCGACGGTCTTCGTCGGGATCTCCCAATGCGGCCTGATCTTCCTGATGTTCCAGATCGGGCAGGAATTCCATTTCGGGGCAAGCCTCCAGGCCGGCAAGCGCAGGATCGTCGCCGTGAGCATGGCGGGAATCGTCACGCCGTTCCTTCTGGGCTTCCTGACCGCACCCTGGTTCTGGGGCCATCTTCCCGATCCCCGTCCCCCGGTGTTCGCCTTCCAGTTGTTCTTCGCCACGGCCATGTCGATCACGGCCATCCCCATCCTGGGCCGGATCTTCATGGAACTGGGCCTGTCGAACACCCCCACGGCGGCGCTGACGATCTCGGCGGCGGCGATCGACGACGTGGTGGGATGGCTGCTGCTGGGCGTGGTATCCCTGGTCGCGACCGACCAGTTCTCGGGCGAATGGCTCGCCTGGCGGCTGGGTGGAATCATCGTCTTCCTGGCGGTGGTCTTCCTGGTCGTCAGACCGTTGCTGAAGCGGTTCTTCGCGGCGCGTTTCCAGCGCGACGGGGGGCTTGCGCCCTCGACCATCGGGATCACCCTGATCGTCCTGATGTCGGCCGCGGTCGTCACCTGCAGCCTCAACGTCTTCGCGATCATCGGCGCCTTCGTCGTGGGCGTGGCCGTCCACGATGACCGGCGGTTCGTGGAGGAATGGAAGGCTCGGGTCGCCCCGCTGGTGAACGCGTTCTTTCTTCCGACGTTCTTCCTGTACACGGGCCTGCGGACCGACATCGGAACCCTGGACGATGGCCTCCAGGTGTTCGAGTGCGTCCTGGTTTGCGTCATCGCGTTCGCGGGCAAGTTCGGAGGCGTCTATGTCGCGGCGCGCGCGGTCCGGGAGAGCAACCGCAGCGCGCTGACCATCGCGACCTGCATGAACACCCGGGCGCTCATGGAACTCGTGGCCCTGAACATCGGGTACGACCTCGGCGTCCTTCCGCAGAGCATGTTCACGAAGCTGGTCATCATGGCCCTTCTCAGCACCTTCATCGCGACCCCCCTCATCCGGTGGCTGATGCGCGGCCAGGAGCAGGTCGTTCCGCCCGTGGGCGGCGGGGGATGTCCCTCCTGCTGAATGCAGCCGACGCCCGCCCGGCTTGACCCTGCGGCACCCCCCGACCCCACTGCTGCGACCGGGGAGTGCTGCGACAGGGCCTGGGGGCGGAAGGACCTACTTGTCCTCGAGGGCGAAGACGCGGACGTAGTCGATGAGCGTCCCGTCGGGCAGCTTGGCGTTCTCGATCGTGTCGGTCATGACCCAGGTGGAGTCGGAGATCTCGTCGGTCAGGATCGGGTACTCGGGGACCTGGCTGACGCCCCCGATCGTGGTGCGCCAGGTCTCCACGCCGTCGAGGTAGAAGATGTACATGTCGGACCGCCACCACACCGCCAGGGTGTGGAAGGCCTTCTGATCGGCGGGCGGCGGCAGAGTCCCGAGGTTGACGCCGCGGCACTGCGCGTCGTCGGCCTCGCCCATGTCCCAGTGGACCGCCGACTGGATCTGCGAGGGCGCGAGCTTGCCGTAGGGCGTCTCGGCGATGTCGATCTCCGCGCCGTCGGTACCCCCCTGGACGTGCTGGCTGGAGCCGAAAGGCATCAGCCACCATCCGAACCAGTGGCCCTCGTCCTTCTGGAGGATTGCCCGGACCTCCCAGTAGCCGAAGGCCTGGTTGAACCTGCCGTCGGTCCCGAAGCCGCCGTCGTAGTACTTCCCGTCCTTCTCGAAGGCCGTGATAGCCGCGTGGCCCTGGCCGTCGAGGGTGACCGCCTCCTGGACCCAGTAGCCGTCGCGGCGGGGCTGTGGGCTGTCCATCGTCCCGCCGTACAGGGTCCACTTCGTCAGGTCGAAGGTGGTCCCGTCGAACTCGTCGTGGAAGGTCAGGACCCATTTCTTGCCGGCCAGCGGCTCGGGCAGGAAGGCCTGGTCCGCCGGGATGGCTCGGGGGTCCACGGCGTCGGGGCCGACATCGGGGCCGACATCGGTCCCGGGGGCCACATCCGGCGACGCCGTGTCGGAGCCGAGGGCCGAGTCCGCGTTCCAGTTGCAGGAAGCCACGACGAGGGGCAGCAGGAGCACGAACCAGCGCATTCTTCTTCTCCTGGCGACGGGCGAAAGCATCGGGGATCGGGGGTCCCGGAGTCAAGGCGGCGCAAGGGATCCCTCCGGTTCGGGGCGTGGAAGCCATTCGCCCTTTCGACCACCGGGTCCCGGGGCTCTTGCTGCACCGCGCACCGCGGACTGGGCGGGATGGGCGCAGTCTTCGTGGAGTGGTGGCCGGTCCCGCCCTGCAGCGTCGCGATCGCAATCGGGTGGCGGGCCGGGTTCGTCCGCAGGAGCACCTTGCGGGAACGGAGGGCGGACGCTATACCGATCCGGCACGGCGGTAGGCCGTGAACGGGAGGTGGGCGATGGCCGGGCGCCGGCAGGTTCGATGGGGAGCGCGGAGGGGCAGCGGCGCGCGATGCGGGCGGCCGCTCGGGAGCTGCAGGAGCCGGAGAGATCCTTCCCAGGGTCCATCCTTAGCTCTTCGGGGCTTTTTTTTTTTTTTTTTTT
>CAIOFV010000060.1 GCA_903857665.1 uncultured Myxococcales bacterium | reverse complement strand
TGTGCGCGTTGCCGAAGACGTCGGGTGTCTCGATGTCCGCGGCGATGAAGGTCGTGGATGCGGAAATGGCCCGGTAGCGCATCCAGCGCTTCGCCTGCTCGTGCATCCCGACGCTCATGATCTGGTGCTCGGCGATCGCGACGCCCTTGACGATCCGCGGCTCCTTTTCGCCGGGGATGCGCACGGTGCCGGTGACCGCTGCGACGGGCGCCGGGATCTGGATCTGGAAGTACTTTCCCGCCGACGCGCCATACTGGGCCTTGCCGTTGCCCGGCTTCCAGGGGGGGGCGATGTTGGTCAGCTTGTACTCGGCCTCGAAGGATTCGTTCTTCACCTTCAGGACCAGCCCGTCAATCGGGCCGGACAGCGAGTTGTCGCCCAGCTTCATGTCCAGCACGTCGGATCCCCCGGCGCTCCACTGGTCCTTCGACAGGTCGGTCCGCTCGGACAGCTTCTCGCCGTCCTCCAGCCGGAACTCGGCGTTGACGGTCGCGGCGCCGTCCTTCAGCCCCATGTTGGTGATCAGGAAGCGAACGTAGGCGCCGTATCCCCCCTCCAGGAAGAAGACCACCGACCACCATTCGCTGTAGTAGGAATTGTTCTTGTTTTCGGGCGCCGAGTAGTGCGGCCGGACGTCATCGACGGTGACCACGCCCGCCGGCCCCTTGAAAGGCGTCAGGGGATCGGCCCGGACGGGCGTCGCGATCGCGACGATCAACAGGCCCGCCAGCGCGAGGGACGACGACCGGATCCGGCGGCGACTCATGGCAACTCCTGGTTCGCGAACCGCGTGCGTGGCGCCCCTGCCTGCAACAGGCCGGCGTGTCGCCATGCGCACCCGGGGAGGATAGTACCGGGAGCGCCCGGCGTCGAGACTTGATCCCCGTCCGGCCTGCGGCCATACTCACGCGGGTTTGAGAGACGACGATGAACGACACCGCGCGCCCCCCTTCCATCGTACGCGCCGGGCTGGCGCTCCTTCTGACGTGGCTGTCGCTGGTGGTATTCGTTCCCGTCGCGTTCGCCGATGGACCCGAAGGTTCGCGGCCGGAGGGCCTGTCCCCCAGCGAGACCCTCGATGCGAACTACCTGGTGTACCTGCCGCCGGGTGCCCTGGAAACGCTGAATCCCTGGATCGACAAGTTCGATCTGGCGGTCAGGCGCAAGACGCCATCGGACACCGTGCGATCCATGCACCTCCTGATTTCGGTTTCCCGGGGCGGGGCCGCGATCGTCCGCCGCGAGGAAACGCTGCCCCTGGAAGGCGGAAGCCGCGTCGAATTCCAGATGGGGGCGCTGGTCCCGTTCTGGCCAGTGGTCATCAACGGTCAATTCGCGAGCCTGCTGCCGAAGTGGCAGTACGAAGGCTTCGAGGTGCGCATCGAGTTGCGGGAGGAAGGGCCGGACGGCCACGTGGTGTTCGCCTCCCGCGACCCGAACAAGCCGATCCTGGTGTCCTGGCCGGGCGTGTTCGAATGCTACGGCTGGGTCCTCACGGTGATCGGGCTGCTGCTGGGGCTGGCCGTGGCCTTGCGGGACGCCCGGAGGGTGGGCGCGCCCGGGCCCCGGCGGCGGGCCGTGCTGTTCGACCTCGGGGCGCTGGCCCTGGTGCCGCTCCTGCCGGTCGCCTTCGGCCGATACGCGGTGCTGCTGGCGATCCCGGCCGCGATCCTCCTGGGTTTCGTGAGGCTGGGCTTCAAGGCGGGATGGACCGGCGCGCTGCGCGAGGGGGGACTCCGCGGTCGCGCGATCGGCCTGCTCTCGCCCGCGCTGATGACCGCCGTCCTGTGCTCGATCTGGCTGCTGTGGCACGAAAGCCTCATCCGGACGTTCAACTTCGCGCCCGCCGATTTCAGCGAGGTGCTGCTGCCCCTGACGGCCCTCTATTTCTGGCTGGCGCTGCTGGTGGCGATCCTGATCCACCGGTCCGCGTTCAAGGCGCGGCGTCGCGGTCGCGCGCCGAGGGCGTTGTGGATCGTCGTGTTCGCGTCGTTCCTGGTTTCCGCCTTCCTGCGCCGCCTGGACTGGGGAATCTTCTACCAGACCTCGGCGCACGCGGACGAGGAGTTCTGGTACCACGCCTTCTACCGCCAGAACGCCACGCTGTTGACCTCCGACTGGGCCGCCTGGGTGTTCGGCACGCTCGCCATCGAACTGATCCTCGTCGGGCTGCTGCTGTGGCTGGCGGACCGGTTCGCCCGGACCGTGGTCGCGTTCGAATCGCGGCAGGCGGCACGCCCCGGCGTCCGGTGGCTGACGGCCCTGCTGCTGCTGAACGCCGTGGTCGCCTTCGTCGGCGTGACGCTGGTCCACCGCGCGGCGCTCACCTTCTGGCAGCCGGCCAGCCGGGATATCAGCGGCAGCATCTTCGAGGCCTTCGGCGGCGTTCCCGAGTTCAAGATGATCGAACCCCTGGTCCACGGCCTCCTTCGCGACCCGCCGGCGCCGCCCGCCCCGCTGGACGCGGACTACCTGGGCCGCCTGGAACGGGCCATGGGCGTGCGGATGCAGTCGTGCGGCACCGAGTACCCGCTGGTGAAGCCCAGCATCTACCTGGCGCCGTCCGATCGGGCCGTGGACCTGCCGCGCGTGCCGCCGGGAACCAACGTCATCTACCTGGTGGTCGAATCGCTGTCGTCCGGCCTGCTGGACGACGAGGCCCAGGGCGTCCCGGGCCTGACGAAGAACTTCCACGCCTTCGAGGCGGAAAGCTTCAGCCTGGGCAAGTTGTGGAGTTCCGAGTTCCCGACCCTGCGTGGCGAGATCGCCGACCTCGGGTCGTTCATGTTCGGCCGCGGCGGCAACGTCACCTCGGGCGACGTCGGGAAGGTGGTCCGGTCGCGCTTCCTGCTGCTGTCGGACATCCTCAAGACCCAGCGCGGGTACACCACGGTGATGGCCCAGTCGGACTACGGGACCTTCGCCGGGACCGCGGGCGTGTTCCTGCGGCACCACTTCGACAAGGTGCTGACGGCGGAGGACGCGGAGATCCTCGACCACGCCAAAAACGGGCTGGTGAAGACCTGGGGCGTGTTCGACGAGGACCTGTACGGCGCGGTGGTGGACATGCTGCAGAAGGGATCCCTTCCCCAGCCGTTCCTGCTGACCATCGCCACGACGGACACGCACTTCCCATACGCGACCCTGCGGCACCACCCCGCCGCGGGCGGCAACTCGCTGCTGGATTCGATCTACTCCGCGGACGTGGCCTTCGGCGTGTTCTGGGACTACTTCAAGAATTCGCCCTACGCACAGAACACGTTGCTGGTGGTCATCGCGGACCACGCCCTGGTCACCCGCGCGTTCCGGCGTGCCGACGGCGGCCGCCGCCTGTCCCAGTTCGACTACCTGACCGGGATGATCCACATCCCCGGCGACACGCGTCTGCGCGGCGTCAAGAAGGAAGGGCTGGTGTCGCAACTGGACATGCTGCCGACGGTGCTCGACCTCCTGGACATGGACGTCGAAAACCCGTTCCTGGGCCTGTCGGTATTCTCGGGACGCGACCGGTTCCCGCTGGTGCCCACCGGGGAACTGCCTGGCGAACGCCTGACGGACGCCGAAAAGGACGCGATGGAGGCCACCGGCTGGTCCGCGGACGACCAGGCGCGCCTTCTGGAGCACCTGACGAGCCTGGGCCTTGCGGATCGGATCCGGCCGGCCGAAGGCTCGGCCTGCGTGGCGCGCCCCGCCGATGCCGCGGGCGTGCACTGACCCGGGAAGGAAGGTGTCGCGGATGCATGCAGGCGAGTCGCGTGCGGTCGCGAACGGCGGCAGGCCCGATGGTGCCGTCGCCCCGGGGGCGGGGGGCCTTGCGCCGGCGTCCCCCTGGTCGCGGATCCCCTGGCCGCTGGTTCTGCTGTTCGCGGTTCTGGCGACGCGAGCAGCCGCCCTCTGCACCTCCTTCTTCAGCGGCGACGAGGCCACCTATTCCGCCCTCGCCAGCCGGATCCTGTCGGGCGCCCTGCCGTATGCCTCTGCGGTCGATCACAAGCCCGTCGGGATCGAACTGACCTATGCTGCGATCTATGCGCTGGTCGGCCGCAACCACCTTCTGGCGGTGCGGCTGGTGATGTTCGGCGCGGTGTGGCTGACCGGGCTGGTGCTGTCCAGGCTGGGCCAGCGCATCCGGGGCGATTGCTCGGGGCGCTTCGCCGGGCTGGCCTACGTGATCGCCACGACCTGGGGCCTGCCCGGGGCCCTCCAGTCGGCGAACACCGAGCTGTTCCTGAACCTGCCGCTGTGCCTGGCCGCCGCGCACGTCGCGCCGACGACGTTCGACGAGCATGGTCGGGAACGCCTCAGACTGTTCCTGGCGGGCGTGCTCACCGCGGTCGCGGCGTTGTACAAGTACCAGTCCGCGCTGGCAGGCTGCGCCTGGGCCCTGGCCGTGTGGCTTGCCGACGGAAGCGTGCGTGCGCGGATCGGGCGGCTGGCCTGGCTCGCCGCCGGGTTTGCGGTCATAGCAGTATCCTATGTCGGCTATTTCGCGCTGAGCGGCGCCTGGGATGCCTTCGCCTTCTGGGGCTGGGGCTTCAACTTCTTCTACATGGCGGCCATCCCGGGCGACCTGGTGATGTGGAACGCCGTGCGCTTCACGCTGCAGGCCGCCGCGTTCTGGCTGCCGCTGCTGCTGCTGGTGCGGGTGCCGTCGGGGCCCGCCGCGCGCCTGGCCCTCCCCTGGGTCGGGGTGATGCTGCTGTCGGTGACGACGGGCGGGCGCTTCTTCGCGCACTACTACCTGATGGCGTTGCCGCCCGTCTGCCTGCTGGCGTTCACGGGACGGCGGACGATGGCCGGCTGGCGGTGGCCGCTGGCCCTGGGCCTGGGCGCGCTGCTGACCGTCGCCTGCATCACGCTGTCGTTCACGTGGTACCGACTGAAGCCGAACCTGCAGGCGTACGACCAGTCGTACCGCGCCGTCGCCGCGTTCGTGGACCAGCGTTCAGGCGCGGACGACCGGATCTTCGTGTGGGGGAACTCGCCGGAAATCTACTACTACGCCGACCGGGTGATGGGGACGCGCTTCCCGTTCTGCAACTACCACACCGGCAAGATCTGGGGCACTCCGTCCGACGACCTCGACGCGACCGGCACCGAGGCGTTCGTCGTGCCGCGGGCCTGGACCGAACTGCTCGGGGATCTGGACGCCACGCCGCCCCGCTTCATCATCGACGGCGGCGCCGGCGAACTGGACCGCTACCGGGGGCATCCCATCGACCGCTACCCGGAACTGGCGTCGTTCGTGCACCGCCGCTATCGCCTCGTCGGCGAGCCCGCAGGGGTGCCGGTGTTCGAACTGCAGCAGTGAATGCGTCGCGAAATGCGAATGGATGGAGGCGTCAGCCGAGCTTCGTCCACGTCCTTCCCAGCGAGCCATGCTTCACCGACGTGCGCCCCTTCTTGCCGCCCGGCCCCTTCAGGGCCAGCGTGTAGATGGCGTCCGGCTTGGGACCGGGCTTGGGCTGGACCGAGGCGACGAGCCCCGTGTAGCCCAGGTAGATGCCGGTGATCATCCGGATCGCGGTGCCCTTCGGCAGGATCGCCGCCGGGGCGGACGTCGATGGGGATGCCGGCGGGGGAGCGGCGTCCTGCACGACTTCGGGCGTCTGTACCGCCGCGTCGGCCGACCTCCGGCGCCGGACCGTCTTCGGGGCGTCGCCGCGCGGGGGAACGATCTTCGCTGCGGCCGGCGCGGGCCCGCCGACGAGTTCCCATGACCTGCCGAGGCTGCCCTGGTTGACCTGGGTCCGGTCCCTCTTCTTGCAGGTCCCGGGCATGTAGACCGTGTAGGTCACGGTGGAACCCTTCACGCTGGTCCAGCCGATGACGCCCGTGCCGCCCTGGAACTTGCCCTTGAGCAGGCGCACGGTGGTGCCCTTCGGAAGGATGTCGGGCGCGGCCTGCCCGGCCGTCCCCCGCGTTGCGGCCTTCTTGCGCGGCGCCGCGACCGTCTTTTCCCTGGCGGGCTTGCGACCCTTCGGTGCCCGGGCCTTCTTTTCGACGGGGGCCTCCATCCGGATCGCGATCCCGTCCGGCAACTGCTCCCAGGTGGAACCCACGCTGCCGTGGCGGACCTGGTTCCGGCCCTTCTGGCCGGTTCGGCTGTTCAAGTCAACGGTGTAGGACACGGTGGAACCCTTGACCGTGATCCAGCGGATGACGCCCATCCACCCCTTGTACTTGCCGGTAAGCATCCGCACCGGCGTGCCCTTGGGAAGGGGCGTCGGGGCGGTCGTCGCCTTGTCCCTGGACGGAACCCTGGCCGCCGCCGCGGGCGCCTTCTTCGCCTTGCGGGCCGCGCCACGAATCGGCTTGCGGCCCGGGATGCCGGGGAGCCGGGCGACGAGGTCGGCCAGCCCGAGTTCCTCGAGCAGACGCTCGGCCGCGCGAGGAGCCTGCACCCGCAGGATCATCAGCAGACGCTGGGCAATCGTTGCGAGGCGTTTCCGTTCCGCCGCGACCCGTTCGACCTGCTCTTCCACGCGCTGGAATTCATCCAGAACCCTGCGCAATTCGTCTGCCAGAACCTGGCGGGTATCCTTCGACATTCTGGTTCTCCGTGTGCGTTGCCTGCGCCGCGCATGATGCGCGACAGCGCCAATGTGACCGTGATTTCAGGAGAAGTCAAGCGTCGGGCCGCAAGGCTCCAATTGCGAGGCCACCGAACGCTGCATCATCAGTGCACAATATGGGATTCAATTACCCCCCCCATGAGTGGCGCATACCGGAGGATCGCTAGTCGTCGGACCGGGCCCGATCGCGGAATCGCCGGATCAGCGCGTTGGTCGAACTGTCGTGCCCCAGCACGGGCTGGCCCTCGGACTCCAGCTCCGGCAGGATGCGCTCGGCCAGCACCTTCCCCAGTTGGACCCCCCACTGGTCGAACGAGTCGATGTCCCACAGGACGCCCTGTGTGAACACGCTGTGTTCATACAGCGCGACCAGGGCCCCCAGCACCGCCGGGGTCAGCCGGTCCGCCACCAGCACGCTCGAGGGCCGGTTGCCCTCGAAGGTCCGGTGCGGCACCAGCCAGGCGGGCGTGCCCTCGGCCTCGACCTCCTCCCGGGTGCGCCCGAAGGCCAGCGCCTCAGCCTGTGCCAGCACGTTGGCCAGCAGCAGGTCGTGGTGGCGACCGACCGGATGCAGCGGCTGTGCGAACGCGATGAAGTCGCAGGGGACCAGCCGGGTCCCCTGGTGGATCAGTTGGTAGAAGGAATGCTGCCCGTTGGTGCCCGGCTCCCCCCAATAGATGGGCGACGTCTGGCACCCGACCGGCGTACCGTCCTGCGTCACCTGCTTGCCGTTGCTTTCCATCACCAACTGCTGGAGGTATGCGGGGAAGCGCTTCAGATACTGCTCGTAGGGCAGGATGGCGACGGATCCGGCATCCAGGAAGTCGGTGTTCCACAGCCCGATCAGCGCCATCAGCACCGGGAGGTTGCGATCGAACGGCGCGGTGCGGAAGTGCAGGTCCATCTGGTGGAAGCCGTCCAGCAGCGCCCGGAAGTGCACGGGGCCCAGGGCGATCATCGTCGAAAGGCCGATCGCGGAATCCATCGAGTACCGCCCGCCGACCCAGTCCCAGAACCCGAACATGTTCGCGGTGTCGATGCCGAATGCCGCCACCTCCGCGGCGTTGGTGGACACCGCGACGAAGTGCCGGGCCACCGCGTCGGGGTTCTGCAGCGTCGCCAGCGACCAGTCGCGCGCGGTCCGGGCGTTGGTCATCGTTTCCTGCGTCGTGAAGGTCTTCGACGCGACGATGAACAGGGTTTCCGCCGGGTCCAGGTCCAGCGTCGCCTCGGCGAAGTCGGTGCCGTCGACGTTGGACACGAAGCGGAACGTCAGGTCCCGCTGGCTGTAATGCCGCAGCGCCTCGTAGGCCATCACCGGGCCCAGGTCGGACCCGCCGATCCCGATGTTGACGATGGCGCGGATCGGCCGGCCCGTGTGGCCTTTCCACTCCCCGCTGCGCACGCGGTCGGCGAAGCCGGCCATCTTGTCTAGCACCCCGTGCACCTGCGCCACGACGTCCTGCCCGTCCACGACCAGGGATTCCTGGCGGGGGGTGCGCAGGGCCACGTGCAGGACGGAGCGCTTTTCGGTCACGTTGATCCGGTCCCCCCGGAACATGGCGTCGATGCGATCCCCAAGGTTGGCCTCCCCGGCCAGTTGCAGCAGCAGCGCCAGCGTTTCGTCCGTGACGCGCTGCTTGGAGTAGTCGAGGTACAGGCCCGCGGCCTCGACGGCGAGGCGCTCGCCGCGCGTCGGATCGCGGGCGAACAGCTCGCGCAGATGCTGCTTACGCGCCGTGAGGGCGTGGGCTTCGAGGGCCTTCCACGAGGGGCGTTCGGTCAGCGGGGTGATTCGGTTCGTCATGGGTGTGTTCTCCTTTCGCAACGGGGGACCGTCCTCGGCCCGTCGGTGCGCGATTCTACCCGCAGCGAAGCGACGTGGCTTGCAGGATGACCGCACCGGGCCACGAACCTTCAGAATTCCGTGACCGCGCGCAGCGGGACCGGCGGCCAGATCGGCCCCTGCCGGGGGGGCATCGAGTTGTAGACCCAGTCGATCGTCATCGTGCCGATCGCCGCGCCCTGGGCCGGCGCGCCGCGCCACCCGTCGAAGCGGCCGCGCACCAGCACGCTTTCCATGTTCAGGTCCAGGGCCAGGATCGCCACGCTGGCGCCCCTCGGGATCCGCGCCAGCTCGCGGCCGTGGACCGTGGACGCCAGCACCATCCTCCGGCCGCCGGCCACCGCCCCCGGCACCGCCGGGACCACCTCCGGGAAGCCGTCTTCCCCGATCCACGACACGAACTTGAGGCAGGACATGCGGTTGACGAGGCCCTCCGACCAGGGGGTCAGCGCGCGTTCCCCGGCGCCGAGGGACGCGGCCGGCCGCGCCGCCATCGACAGCAGAGTCCCGGCCGCGATCCGCGGGACCGACAGGCGTTCCCGGGGGCCGACCTGGACCACGTCGGCGTGGTGCACGGTGTGGATGCCGAAGTACGAGTTGTACCGGAACAGAGGCTTGCGGTTGTACGCCTCGAAGTCGGGGCCTTCCCGGGTCCCGTGGGTCCAGCGGGCCTTCCCGCGCCAGTCCTCCTTGTCCAGGGTCATCACCAGGAACCCGACCCGCGGGTCCCGGCGCACGTTGTCCTTGCTGCACCCTTCGCAGAACTGGCCCCAGGTCAGGTGTTCCGGGTCGCTGGCCTGGATCGTCGTGATCAGGCTGAGGTGGGGCAGGCCCCCCGGGTCCGCAGTTGCCAGGATGCCCAGCTTCGAATCGTTCGCGAAGGCCCGAACGCCCGCGTCATCCAGCCGTGCCAGGGTTTCCATCGTCCACCTCCGCGGGCCCGTCAGGCACCCGCGCCGTCGTCCACACGGGCTGCCCCGGTGACGCTCACCGAATCCGGATCCACGCCCGACTCGCGGGCCGCCGCCAGCAGCCGGTCCAGGTCCCCGCGCCGCATGAGCGGTTCCCGGGCGAAGTCCCACACCCGCCCCAGGCGGCCGTACTGTTCCCGGCACAGGTTGTTGAAGGCGCACAGTTCCCATCGCGCCAGCCGCGCGCCCAGGTGGTCCGCCAGGAACCGGCCGATGCCGCGCACGTTCTCGTCGGTGGCCGTCGCGCCCGGGACCAGGGGCGTCCGGATCCACAATGCCGGCGGGTCCGCCCGGCCGTCCGCCCAGCGGGCCAGCGCGTCCAGGTTCCGCAGGATCCGATCGTTGTC
This sequence comes from uncultured Myxococcales bacterium, assembly GCA_903857665.1. GTDB lineage: Bacteria > Myxococcota_A > UBA9042 > DTJE01 > DTJE01 > CAIZWN01. Next base: position 25,454 of record CAIOFV010000060.1, on the reverse strand, counting down.
GATGCCCGTGAAGCTGCGGTGCCGTTCGGGATCGATTTCCTTCACGTCGTACAGCACCAGGCGCGCCTCGCCTGCCAGCCCCCTCAGCACGTCCTCGCCGCAGGCCCCGCAGGTGTCCAGCGCCCCGTGGAGCCCCTCGTCCCGGCAGCGCGACAGGAAGGCCCGGGCGAACGGCGCCTGCATCGTCGGCTCGCCTCCCGATACGGTCACACCGCCCCCGGACGTCCCGAAGTACGCCCGGTCCTTCGCCACCTCGCGGACCAGCGCCTCGACCTCCCAGTCGATCCCCAGGACCTCGCGCGCACCGGTCGGGCATGCCTCGGCGCATCGGCCGCAGGCCTCGCATTTCGCGGGATCGCACCCGTGGGGGCAGACGTCCCGGCACGCCCCGCAGTCCATGCACCGCTCCGTGTGCACGACGACCTCGGGCCGCGGCGACAGGCTTTCCGGGTTGTGGCACCACATGCACCGCAGCGGGCAGCCCTTCAGGAACACGGTGGTGCGGATCCCCGGGCCGTCCTCGGTGGACATGCGTTGAATGTTCAAGACGCGCCCGGTCGGGACACCCATGGCGGGGCTTCCGTTCCCGGAGGCGATGGCGTGGTCAGACCCCACGATGGCTTTCCCGCGCGATGATTTCGTCCTGCAGCTCCCGTCCCACGGCCGTGAAGTAGGCGTTGTACCCGGTCACCCGGACCAGCAGGTGCCGGTAGTCCGCGGGGTGCTTCTGGGCCTCGCGCAGCACGTCCGGGTCCAGCACGTTGATCTGCAGCGCCGTGCCGCCGTTCTCGACGTAGCCCCGCAGGAACGCCTTGAACTTCGCCTTGTGCTCGGGATCCCGCAGCAGCGACGGGTTGAACGTGATGGTGTGGCTGGCCCCGTTGGGCAGCGAGTTGAGCCAGTCGCCCCAGTCGCCCCGCCCGTCGCGGGCCCGGCCGCCCAGCACCTTCCCCACCGAGTTCGCGTTGGCCGTCGGGCCCTTCGTGTCCGCGCCGTCGGTCGGGCAGATCGCGTTGGACAGGAAGCGCCCCTTCGGGCGCCCGTCGGCGCTGGCCGACATCACGAACCCGTCGCCGGCCCAGTAGTTCCACGACAGCATCCCGGGCCGGAACCGCCGGCCCGTGCACTTCGTCCGGTGCGTCCAGACCTGGTCGGCCCACACGTCCATCACCCGCTTCGCCATCCCGTCGGCCACGTCCTCGTCACGCCCGTATTTCGGCGCGCGGTTTCGCGCCCACGCCTGCAGCACTTCGTGCCCTTCCCAGTTGTCCTCCAGGGCCTGGATCAGTTCCGCCATCGTGCACTTGTGCGCGTCGAACACCAGTTCCTTCACCGCCAGCAGCGAATCGACCGTCGTGGCGAACGTGACGCCCTCGACCGTGACGAACGACAATTCCGCCCCGCCCTGCGTGACGTCCAGGGCCTTTTCGGCGCAGCCCCGCACCAGGCAGGACACGTAGGGCGTGGGGCTGAAGCGCGCCCGCACGCCTTCGCTGCGTTCGTACAGGTCCGCAGCCCGGTCGATGACGTACCGGGTCTGGGCCTCCCAGGCACGGAAGAACTCCTCGAAGGTCGCGAAGGCCCGCGCGTCGCCGGTGTCCGGTCCCTCGCGCCGCCTCGGGTAGGCCACGTTGGTGATCGGGTCCACGGCCTCGACCAGATCGATGCCGCCCGTCAGCGCCAGCTCGACCGCCTTCAGCAGGTTCAGGTTCACGTCCACGGTGCCCGAGCGATCGTTGCCCGCCATCGTGTTCTCGAGGCACCCCACCGACGCGTAGTCCCAGACGTTCCCCTCGTTGATCAGGTGCTGGACGCCGGCCCGCTCGGCTTCCCGCATCATGCCGGCCATCGATCGCTCGTCGAAGTTCAGCAGGAACGGCGCGCCCTGGCTGCCGGCCACCATGTCGACGACCCGGTCCAGCAGCGCGTCCGGCGAGGCGTGGTGCAGGCGCACGTTCGGCTTCGGCTCGAGGATCGGCGTCATCTCGTCGATGACCTCCAGGAAGGCCCAGGTCAGGTCGTTGGTCGCGTCGCGGCCGTCGGCCCCCAGGCCGGACAGCGTGATCAACTGCCCGAAGCCCGCGGTGATGCCCTGGTTGCCGCCCACCTTGATCATCGCGTCGTACACGGTGTTGCAGTGCACCCACAGGCAGCGCAGCAGCTCCTTGCCGAACTCGCGATCCATCCCGTCCGCCAGGGACTTCTGCCACAGGGGCGCCAGGTACTGGTCCAGCCGGCCGAACGACACGCCGGCGCCCGGGTAGTTCTCGTCGCTCAGCACCAGCATGTGGGTCAGCCACACGGCCTGCACGCCTTCCCAGAACGTGCGCGCGGGTTCCCACGGAACGCGGTCCAGGTTCGCCGCCATCTGCAGCAGTTCGTCGCGTCGGTTCGCGTCCAGCCCGCCCGCGAGCCCGGGCGCCTCGGGCCGATCGATGCCAGCCTCCCCACCCGCCAACCGCCGGCACTGCGCCGCGTACTTCGCGGCCAGGTCGCGCGGCATCGTCGCCGCCGTCATCATCGCCCGCAGCTGGGCGCCCTTCGGACCCTTGCGATCGCGGGGCGCCAGCCGTTCCAGCCGTGCCGCCAGGTCCTCGTGGATCCCGCGGAAGCCGATGCGCAGGGCCCGCGCGTAGTCCGGGATCAGGTGCCCGCTGGTCGCCCCCGCGTTGCCGTACCCGCGATCGTGGAACTCCTTGACGGCGGCCCGGGCGCCGGAGGGTCCCATCACCTCGCGGTCGCGCCCCCGCGCTTCGGCCTTCGTCCAGCACCTCGACGCCAGGATGTTGAACCGGCCGCCGGCCACCAGGTCGCCCGGCAGGACCTCCTGGGGCAGGTGTTCGACCACGACCTGGCGGATGAACCAGGCCCGCCGCTCGGGCAGGCTCCACGCCCAGAAGCCGCCCGGGACCGCCACCGTGCGCGACGCCTGCAGTGCGCTGGACCGGAAGGGCTGGAAGAAGGCGTACGATTCGGGGACGATGTAGTACGAAATCTCGTCGTACACCACGTCCCACGGTGTGCCGGTCGTGAAGCACTGGAACTCGTTGTTCCAGGGGCGCGCCACGCCGGTGAAGTAGTAGTCCCGCAACCAGCGCACGCGCGGCGACAGCCCGTGGGGCTGCTTGATCGGGACGTCCAGCCGGGTCGGTTCCGTCGCGCTCATCACGTGCCTCGAAGGGTCGATGACCGGATCATCGTCCCTCTGCCGGGGCCGTGCAAGCCGCGACGCTGGATGCACCCGAGGCGGCTTCGTCTGCGGCGAGAGTTTCCTGCGGAAACCCGTGGCCTGCGCCTCCGCGCTCGGGTGGGATGGACTCGCGGGCCTCCGGACGCGGTGATTGTCCGTTCCGGCGGGGAACCGGGACTTCACCTGTTTCCGCCAGTTCCGTACACTCTGGGGAAGGACACTGCCGATCAGCGACGGGGCGAGGCGAGCGATGCAGCACCATCCGGGCGCCCCGAGGGCCATCCAGGAACGCTTCGAGCTGAAGTACGTGGTGCCGGAGTCCCAGGCCCGCGCGATCTCCGCCTTCGCCCGCTGCTATTGCGACCCCGACCCCCACCTGGAGGCCGGGTGTGACGACTACGTGCTGACGACCCTGTACCTGGACAGTCCGGAACTGAACCTGTACTGGGACAAGAAGACGCTGCGGTACGACCGCCTGAAATTGCGCGTGCGCGGCTACGGACGGCGGGCCGAGGGCCTCGTCTTCGTGGAGCTGAAGCGCCGCTATGGCGACGTGGTGTCGAAGACCCGGACCCTTGTCCCCCGGGACCGGTGGGCGGGCCTGGTCGAGGAGCCCACGACGTTCGACCGCTCCGCGTGGGCGGGGGACGGCGGCGACGTGGTCGAGGACTTCTGCCTTCAGTGCATGCGCTACCGTGCGCGCCCGATCATCGTGCTACGCTACGACCGCGAGCCCCTGATGGGCAGGTTCGACCCCGAGATCCGGGTGACGTTCGACCGGGGGATCCGCTTCTGCCGCACGGGTTCGCTGGAGCTTCCGGCGGGGGAAGACCGCTATCTGCCCCTGGTCTTCAACGCCGGCGTGTGGACCGAAGAGCCGCTGGTGGTGCTGGAACTGAAGTTCACGTGGTCCTTTCCCAGGTGGATGCAGGACCTGGTGGAGCGCTTCGACCTCGATAGGGCGTCGTTCTCGAAGTACTCGCGTGCGCTCGACCAGGCGATGTGGGAGCCGCTCGATTGCGACCCGGCGGGGTTCCGCTCGGTCCTGGGGTGACGAATGGACGATTTCTTCCGGCTGGTGCTGGCGCCCGATCCGCTTCTCCCGTGGCAGGCGGTCGTGCTTTCGCTGGTGCTGGCGTTCGCCTCGTCGATGGCGGTGGCGTGGGTGTATGTCCGCACCCACCAGGGGTTGAGCTACTCGCGGTCCTACGTCCAGAGCCTGGTCCTCGCGTCGATCATCGCCTGCTCGCTGATGCTGGCCGTGGGCAACAACCTGGCCCGCGGCGTCGCCATCCTGGGCTCGATGGCACTGATCCGCTTCCGCTCCACGATGAAGGACCCGAAGGACATGGTCTACATCTTCGGCGCGCTGGCGCTGGGGATCGCGATGGGCGTCCGGGCGTACTCGATCGGGATCGTCGCGACGCTGGCGTTGGCGGGGGCGGCGTGGTTCCTGCGGTACGTCGACTTCGGGGCGCGCCGGCATCACGACGGCATGGTCCGCCTGTTCCTGCCGTCCGACGGGTCAGGTGAAATCGCGCTGCGCGAGTCGCTGGACCGCCACTGTCGGCGCTGGGTGCTGATCACGCTGCGCGAGGTCGAGGCGGGCCGTTTCGCGGAGCACGACTACCACGTCGCGCTGCACGATCCCGACGGGGCCAGGACGCTGCTGGACGACCTCCAGCGCGTCCCGGGCATCAAGGGCGTGGCGTTCTTCTCCCAGGAAGCGACGGTGGACTTCTAGCGGCGGGCGCGAGGCGTCCGAACGGGGGTGCCGATGGCGGGGAGCACGACGAAGGGCGGGTCGAAACGCGGCCGCCTGGGGTCGCCGAAGACCGTCTTGCTGGTGGCCGTCTGGTGCGGCTGCCTGGTGGCGGCCGTGCTGCTGTCCATCCAGATGCCGGGATTCCTGGCGTTCCGGGGGGTGGCGCAGCTGATCGAGTACCACCCGTCGGCGCGCCAGTCCGAGAGGGTTGCGAACATCCCGGTGACGGTGGGACAGAGGGTCCGGGCCGGAGACGTGGTGGCCCAGTTGGATACCTCCGAACTCGCGCACGAACTGGACGTGGTGGTGGCGCAACTGACCCACGCCCAGGCGGAGCTGGAGGCGATGCGCATCCAGCTGACGCGGCGGAACATCTTCGAGCAGCGCCGGTTCCTGAACTCGGTCGCCGACGCCCAGGTGAACCTGGTGCAGGTGCGGACGAAGGAAGAAACGGACCGGGCCGAGCTGGCCGGCGTGCAGGCGCGGATCCGGTGGTGGGAACCCACGGTGGCGGCGAAGGCGGCGCCGGGGACGGTGCTGGAGGAGCTGCGGCAGCAGGCGAAGGTGCTCGAAAGGCGCCTGCCCCTGGACGGGCAGGCGGTCCAGAGCTGGGAGAACACGCTGGACATTTCGCAGGAGCGGCTGAAGGCGTTCCAGGTCGCAGCCCCGGACGAGGACGAGGAGGAGGCGGTCCAGATGGGGCTGGAACCCTACCGGGCGGCCATCGACGTGCTGCGTGCGCGACAGGCGGAACTCCAGGACCGGCTGGCGGCATTGACCCTGCGCAGCCCGGGGGAAGGCGTCGTCTACAAGATCCTGGTGCGGCCCGGGGACGTGGCGGTGCCCGGCTCCGCGATCCTGCAGATCCGCGCGCCGACCGCACGCTTGGTCCTGGCCTACGTCAGCGACACGGTGGCGTCCATGGTCGGGCCCGGCACCCTGGCGACGGTCGTCCCGCGGGATGCGGCCGGAAAGCGCCTTCGGGGCCGCGTGCTGGGCCTGGGTTCCGGCGTGCGTGCGCTGCCGGACCAGGTGCTGTCCAACCCGAACTGGCACGAGTACGGCGAGGAGGTCGCGATCGAGTTGGACGAGGCCGGCGTGCTGGCGCCCGGCCAGGTCGTGGACGTGAAGTTCGACCTGGGCGGCGATTCGGCGGCCGCGCTGGTTTCGCAGGCGGACGCGTCGCCGGCCGGAAGCGTTCGCGACGACGCGCCGAAGACGGATGACGCCCCGGTGGCTGCGGACGTGCCCGCGGCGCTGCGGAACCGCACCCGGGTGGAGCCGTCGGGGCTCGCGTGGGTTCCGGAACTGGACCGGTACCTGGTGGTGTCGGATGACACGGGACATCCGGGCCAGAACGAGCACGCGCCGTGGCTGCTGACGATGGATCGCCAGGGCCGGTTCGACGACGGCCCCGTCGAGGTGGACGGCGTCGATTCCTGGAACGACCTCGAATCGATCACGCGTGCGCCGGACGGGACGATCTGGGTGCTGGCGTCTCAGTCGGTCAGCCGGCGCGGCCATCGGCCGGAGCCGCGCACGCTGCTGGTATCGCTGGCCCTGGCGGACGGCAGGTTGCGGGCCACGGGTTCTGCGTCGCTGTCGAAGGCCCTGGCCGCGGTGGGCGACGACGGCTGGCTGGCGTCCCTGGGCTTGTCCGGGCGGGCGCCGGGGTTCGAGAAGGGTGTGGCCGGGTTCGATCGCGAGCTGAACATCGAGGGCATGACGTGGGACGGCGACGCGCTGCTCCTGGGGTTGAAGCAGCCCGTGGGCCCGGACGGCCGGGCGATCGTCTGGAGCCTGTCCCACCCCGAGCGGCTGGTGGCCACCGGGAAGCTGGACCGGGCCGACCTGAAGGTGCATGCCCGGGTGGACCTGCGAGCAGGGCCGGCGGGCCACGAGGTCGCGGCGGGGATTTCGGACCTGCGGAAGCTGCCCGACGGCAGGGTGCTGCTGCTGGGCGTCGCGCTGCGTCCGACGGACGGGGCGGAGCCCTTTCCGGGCGACTTCAGCGCGATGTTCACGGTCGCCGCGCCCGCGGGAACGGGCGACTGGACGGCACGGAAGGTGCGGGACTTCCCGGGCGTGAAGGCCGAGGGCGTCGCGCCCGGGCCCGACGCGGGCTTCCTGATGGTGGTCTTCGATCGCGACGCCAAGACGCCCCTGTGGACCACGATGCCGGTGCCGAAGTGACGGGCGGGAGGGACGCGATGCCGCGAACGGTCGGCCGGCGCCAGAAGGGATGCGGGCTGGCGGCCTGCCTGGCGGGACTGCTGGTCGCCGCGTGCTACACCCCCAGGCCCCTGGACGGCGGGGCCATGCTTGGCCAGATGAGGGCGGCGGGTTCGGCCCGGCACGACGCGGCGCGTGCCGAGGCGCGTGCCGGGGCAGGCGGCGTCCTGTTGACCGAGGAGGACGGGGTTCGCGAGGCGCTGGCGAGGGCGCCTGCCGTGCAGGATGCGAGGGCCGCGGTGGCGGAGGCCGAGGGCGGCGTGGATCGATACCGCTCCGTCGAAAACCCGGAGATCCGCGCCGACAACGCCTACCTGAACAAGGGAAAGTCCAAGTCCGAACTGGATGTCTACCGGCTGGGCGTGGACCTGCGCGTGAACCTGCCGGCCCAGGCGGACCGACCGGCCCGCATCGACGCGGCCCGGTCCGAGGTTGCCGCGGCGCGCGCCGCCGTCGTCCTTGCCGAGGCCCGGGTGCGCCGGGACGTCCGCGTGGCGTTCGCCCGTGCCACGGCCGCCCGGGCTTCCATGGTGCTGCTGGAACGCCTGGTCGCCGCGCGGCACGAGCGGGAGTCCAGCCTGTCGGTTGCGCTGGCCGGCGGCCAGGGCATGGCGACCGACGTGGCCCAGGCCCGGCTGGCGACTGCCGATGGCGAGGATCGGCTGGGCCGCGCCGTCGAGGAGGAGGCCGCCGCGCTCGCCGCGCTGGGGCGCGCGCTGGGCATCGAGCCGCCCGCACCCGGGACCCTGGCCCTCCCGGACCGGCCCGCGTGCCGGCAGCCCCCCGACGACGGGGCCGCGCTGGAAGATCGTGCCCTGGCCGGGTCGCCCGCGCTGGAGCATCGCCGCGCACTTCACCGGCAAGCGGAAGGTGAGGCCCGGGCCGAGCACCTGGCGTGGCTGCCCCGGCTGAAATACCTGGAGGTCGGCTACACCCGGAACTTCCTGGTCGGCGCCGAGTCCACTGTGCCCGGGTACCAGTTCGAACCGCGCTACTACGCGTGGTCGGTGCACCTGAGCCTGGCCCTGGAGCTGCCGCTGTGGAACTTCAACCAGGGGAAGATCCGGACGGCGGAGGCCCGTGTCGAACGGGAAACGGCCCGCTTCCGCGAGGCCCTGTCCGGGACGGTGGCGGACCTGCAGCAGCAGCTGGCCCGCTGGCGGACGGCCCGGGACCGGGCGGGGCGGACCGAGGCCGTGGCCGTGCCGGCAGCCGAGGAGGCGATGCGCGCCACCCGGCAGGGGCTCGAGTCCGGCCGCCTGTCCGTCGCGACCGCCCTCGAGGCCGAGGAAAGACTGCTGCTGGCCCGGGTGCGCCTGGTCGAGGACCAGGTCGATTGCCGGATCGCGGAGGTCGAGGTCGAGGCCGCGCTGGGGGGCCAGGGGGCTTCGCCATGACGCGCCGCTGGGCGGAGGCGGGGGCGCTGGCGGTTGCGATCCTGCTGGTGGCGTGTGCGCCGGGCAGGATCGGGGACGACGACTGGAACGCCGACGAGCCGCTCCTCCTGCACCCGAAGGCCAAGACCGGCCCGTTGTACGCGGAAAGCATCGTCGTGGACTTCGACATCGGGTTCGACGCAGCCACCTGGCAGGCGTTCCTGGCGGCATGGAAGCCGCAGAAGGACACCGGCACGTGGTTCCACTGCTCGTTCGGGTTCGACGGCATCCGCTTCCTGGATGCGGCCTGCCGGCACAAGGGCGGGACCGACGACCCGTCCAGCGAGAAGAAGCCGCGGTTCGTCGTGCGCTTCGACAAGTGGGACGGCGACGGCCGGTTCCTGGGGGTCCGCTCGATCAACCTGGAGGCCCTGCCGGAGTTCGCGGCCCCCGTGCGGGACCGGCTGGTCCTGTGGATGATGCGCCAGGCGGGGATCCCGGCCCCGCGGGCGAACAACGCCCGCGTGACGGTGAACGGCGAGCCGATGGGGCTGTACCTGAACGTCGAGGACCTGGACCACGAGTTCCTGGAACAGCGCTTCGATCCCCCCATCGGGAACCTGTACCACCAGGACGACAAGGGCTGGCACCTGGACACCAACGGCTCCACCGGCGACCTTGCTCCCGTGGCCGCCCTCGACACGCTGGTCGCCGACTGGAAGGCCCTCGCGGGCGCGGATTCCAGCGAGCTGCAGGTGTCGGCGAAGGCCCTCCTCGACGTCGGCGAAGTCCTGAGGGAGTCCGCCGCCGAGATGGTGCTGCCGACTATCGACAACTTCTCCAACGGCCTGTGGAACTTCTTCGTGTACCAGGCGGTGGATCGCAGGCTGATCCTGATGCCCTGGACCCTCGGCGAGGCGATCTCGCGCCGGGCGCCGGCGAACGCGGACCCGTGGACCTTCCTGGGCAAGAACGCGAGCGGCGAACTGGCCCAGAGCGTCGGGCAGGACCTGCGATCGCTGCTGTTCGAATCGCCGGCGTGGAAGGCCGAGTACGCAGACGACCTCGTGGCATTCCGGGACGGGCCGTACGCGTCCGGTCGCGCACGCCTTCAGCGGATCTGCGAACAGGTGCGGCCCTACGTCGCCGAGGACCCGAACGCGTACGGCACGGTGCAGCAATTCGACGCGGAGTGCATCGACATCCGGGACCGCATCACGCAGCGCATCGAGTACCTGAAGAGTGCGCTGGGCCGGTGAATCGCGGCCTTGATTTTGCCCCGGCGACCTCTCACCATTGCCGCTGGATCCTCGGAAGGAGCCCCCGATGAACGTGCGGTCCCTGGCCACATGGACACTGCTGTTGTGCGCCACGCCGGCGCTGGCGGAAACGCAGCCGTTCATCGACCCGGCGGGGGCGCAATCCGCCGTCGGGCAGAAGGCGGCCGGCTACTGGCGCCAGTTCACGACGTTCAACAGCCTCCCCTTCGGGATCAGCCTGGACGCCTACTACCTGCCCGAAAAGCGGTCCGTCATCGAGGGCTTCTTCCAGCAGGGGCAGGACTTCACGTCGTATTCGGGCCTGCACCCGTTCCAGGTGTTGAGCGGGTATGGCGAACACTGGGACCTCGGGATGTTCGGCGGCGTGGCCCTCGCGGCTGACGCCTTCCGGTACATCCTGCTGCGCGACGGTCGCGGCGAGGCCGGCGACGTTGCCGCGGCGCGCGCGCGGGTGCTGGCGGCGCTGGACGCCTGGCACGTGGAAACGGCGGCGACGGGCGGCGATGGCTGCGTGGCCCGCGGCGTCATGAAGAAGACCCCAGCCGCGATCGGCGATCCGCCGGTGCCGGGCGGCATTCCGGTCACGACGCCAACCAGCCCCATCGACCACAATGGCGACCATTGGCGCGACGATCGGTCCGGACAGAATCCCGACTGGATCTTCATGGACAACGTCAGCAAGGACCAGTTGACCGGCTACATGTTCGGGCTGGGCGTCCTGTGGGACGCGATTGCCGCCGACGCTTCCATCCCCGATTCGTACAAGGATCGCATGAAGGCGGACGCCACCGCGATCGCGAAGCGCCTGATGCGCAAGGTCCAGGTGGCCGACGGGGTCGACCCGATCGACCTGGTCATCACGGACTGGGATGGGGCACCCGTGCCGTTCCACGACCTGAACCCGCGGGAAATCACGCCCGGGCTGGTGCTGCCCGACGACACGGACGTGTTCAACGGCTTCAACGCGGCGCTGGGGTTGGCGGTCGTGCGGATCGCGTACCACGTCGGCGGGGACCCGGAGGTCGGCCGCTGGTACTACGAGGACCTCATCGGGACGCGACAGGTCCACAAGGCGATGGCCGGCACGCTGACCCTGATGTACACCGGGCCATCGACGAACTTCTCCAATGTGAACATGGCTGCGACGGCCCTGTATAGCCTGTGCCGCTACGAGTCCGACCCCGGCCTGTCCGCCTTCTACCGCGACGTGCTGGAAAAACAGTTCTACAACCCCGGCGAGGAGCGGCAGGCCAAGGGCCTGAAACAGTCGTACTTCGACTTCATCTACGCCGGCCTGAAGAACGGCGCGACCGACGAGGCCGCGGTCGCGGACGGGATCGAAACGCTGCTCGGGTTCCCGGACGTTCCCTATTTCAACGACGCGGTCGTGAACTGCGACGCCACCGAGATCGCGGCGAGCCACTGCGTCTGCATCGACGGCACGACCCAGGTCGATTTGCAGGGCAACGTCGGGCACGGAAATGACCTGGTGGCCTCCACGCCGCTGCCCAAGCGCCTGCGTCCCCCGTCGAACTTCGAGTGGCGGTCCGATCCCTACTCGGTGAACGACATCGAGTGGAAGACCCTGGATCCCGGGGGCGACTTCCTGGCGGCGTACTACATGGCGCGCCTGTTCCAGCGGACCGCGGATAACCAGGTGAACCTGTCCCCGTTCCGGGTCGCCCCGCCGTCGGGCTGGACCAGCGACCCGGCGCCCGAAGGCGTGGAGGACGTCGCGGACGTGCCCGCGGAAGTTACCGGGACGCCGGATGTGCCGGCAGCCGGGGACGTCGTGGACGATTCAACGGACACCGCGGGCGGGGGCGACGTGCCGGCAGTGGCGGACGCCGGGACGGACGTCGGCAAGGCCTCCTCGGGAGGCGGCGGATGTTCGGCCGGCGGCGGGCGTCCGGTCAGCCTTGCCGGCATGCTGCTGGTGATGGCGCTGGCATGCGGGTACCTGGTGAGGAAGCGGCGTCGCGAAACCGCGTGAATTCGTCGGATGGCCGCTCGTCAGCCCCGGACGGCCTGGACGACCGAGTGCATCCCCTCGTCGCTGCGCAGCAGCATCACGTCGATGAAGCCCGCCTGTTCGAGGTCCTCGCGCAGTTCGTCGAAGGTGAACGTGCCGCCGTGACGCGTCCCGACCAGCATGTTGATCGCGAACAGCGCGCCGGCGACCGGGGCGGTCCGGGACGGGCCCATCACGATGTCGCGGATCAGCACGTGCCCGCCGGGGGCGACGGCCCGGTGGACCGCCGCGAACAGGTCCCGGTTCTGCGGCCTGGAGTTCTGGTGGACGATCGCGCTGATCCACGCCAGGTCCGCGCCGACGGGCAGGGCATCGACGTAGAAGTCCCCGGGGACCAGTTCGACCCGCCCGCGCAGGCCGGCCGCGGAGATCCGGCCCTCGGCCTGCGGGATGACGGCCGGCAGGTCGAACAGCGTCGCGGTGGCGGCCGGGTCGCGGCGCAGGAAGGCGATCGTCCATGAACCGGACGCGCCGCCCACGTCCAGCAGGCGCGTGAACGGCGGCAGGGGCAGATCGGCGATCAGCCGCGTGGCGATCGGGCCGGAGACGTTGTCCATCGCGTCGATGAACGACTGGAGGTCCGCCGCCTCGCCACGCACGCTGGGCTCGCGCTGCCCGGGCTGGCCGGTCCCGACGACGCGGGCCAACTGCGTCCAGCGGCGCATGCAATTGGCCTGGTGCTGCACCATCGCCAGTTGGCTTTGGCGGCCTGCCGCGGTCAGGAAGCCTGCGACGCCGACGGGAACGCCGTACCGGTCCCCGCGCTTGTCCAGCAGTTCGAGCGCCGCCAGGGCATCCAGAAGCGTCGTCAGCGCCCGCAGGTCGGCCGAAAGCCGCGTCGCGGCCTCCTCGGCCGTGAAGTCGCCGCCGGCCAGGCGGTCGAACAGTTCCAGTTCCGCGGCCGCCATCACCACCGCCGCGTTCTGGTAGCCACGCACCATCGAGGCGAGGTCGCCGGGTGCCCAGTCCTTCGACATGTCGAATCCCTCCGTTGCGCCTTGAGGATGCATCGGGTGCGCCGTCGTGTCACGGAACCCGGCGAATGGCAGAATGGTGGCAGGCATCTCGGTCGCCATCGCGGTCATGTCGCATCCCCCGGATACGATGTGCGCTGAGGACACGGATTCGGGAGGTGGGGATGCTGCCGATCGACCTGGGAAAGGCACTCGCTGTTGCCATCGAGGCGGCTCGCGACGCCGGGGATCACCTTCGAGCGGACTTCCACCGAGCGGGCGGGCCCAGGGGGAGCGGTTCCCACGCGGACGCGGACGAGGAAGCCGAACGGCTGATCCGGCAGCGCCTGCGGACGACGTTTCCGGAAATCGCCTACCTCGGCGAGGAAACCGGGGCAGCGGGACCTCGGAACGCATCGGCGCGGTGGTACGTCGATCCGAACGACGGCACCGTTTCCTACCTGAAGGGGATGCGCGGGTCGGCGGTGTCCATCGGCGTGGTGGTCGAAGGGCGCCCCGTGCTCGGGGTGGTGTTCGCGTTCGCCGCTCCGGACGATCGGGGCGACCTCATCGCCTGGGCCGAGGGACAGCCGCTGACGCGCAACGGGCAGACGGTGCATCGCGATCCTCTGCCGCCGGAACTGACCGCGGGCCACGTCGTGTTGATCAGCCAGAGCGCGGACAAGGCGTCGGAAGCGAACCGTAGGTGCGTCACGCCGGCCCGTTTCCGGGCGGTGCCGAGCATCGCCTACCGCCTGGCCCTCGTCGCGGTCGGGGAGGGGGAGGCCGCGGTGTCGCTGAACTCGCCGACGGGCTGGGACGTCGCGGCCGGGCATGCCCTGGTCCGGGCAGTCGGCGGGGTTCTCGTCGGGGAGGGCGGGCGACCCTACGACTACCTTGGCGGCAACGGAAGCACGGTTTTCGGCGGGGCGGCCCCGATGGTCGAAGCCTTGAGGCCCAGGGACTGGGGCCGGGTGTTCGGCGACAAGGCCAGGACAGGTGGGCGCTTCCCGCTGGCGCGACTGGCCCCGGGGCGCAACGTTGCCGATGCGGGACTGCTGGCCCGGGCACAGGGGTGCTTCCTCGGACAGGTCGCGGGCGACTCGCTGGGTTCGCAAGTCGAGTTCCAGTCCGGGAGCGCGCTGGCCGGAAGATACCCGGCGGGCCTCCGCACCCTGGCCGATGGCGGCACGTGGAGCCTCCTCGCGGGCCAGCCCACCGACGATTCCGAAATGGCGCTGATGCTGGCGCGGAGCCTGCTCGAACGGGGGGGCTGGGACCGCGAAGCGACGCTGGACGCCTACCAGCACTGGGTTCGTTCCCCGCCGTTCGACATCGGACGGACCACGTCGTCGGGACTCTCCGGTCATCCGATCGAGGCGTCCAAGGCGAACGGGTCGCTGATGCGCATCAGCCCCCTGGGGATCTGGGGCCGGGACCTGCCCCCCGACCGGGTGGCCGCGGCGGCCCGTGCCGACAGCGCGCTGACCCATCCCAACCCGGTCTGCCTGGACGCCTGCGCGGTGTTCGTGGTGGCTCTGGCGCATGCGATCCGCACCGGCGGCGCCGCCGAGGCGACCTACCGGTTCGCGATGGACTGGGCCCGGAGGGCCGAAATCCATCACGAGGTGCAGGAAGCGCTCGCGATGGCGGAAGGCGCTGCGCCCGACTGCGATGGCGGCGACCGGTTCCTCGCCCTGGTCGCATTCCAGAACGCGTTCTTCCGGCTGCTCCACGCCCGGTCCTTCGAGGAAGGGGTGGTGGCCACGGTGATGGCGGGCGGCGACACCGACACCAACGCCGCGATCGCCGGGGCCTTGCTGGGTGCCGTCCACGGACGGGATGCGGTGCCGATCCAGTGGCGGCGAATGGTCCTGTCCTGCCGCCCCCTTCCCGCGCCCGCCGTCGCCCATCCACGTCCGGTGGAGTTCTGGCCCATCGATGTCCTCGAAATCGCGGAAAACCTCCTGATCGCCCTCGGCGGCCCCCCCCATTGACCGGGGGGTGCATCCGGATGATGCTCGCGCAACGAATCATCACGACGGAGGGCCTGCGATGGCTCGTACCCGGTGGGCTACGCTGTTCGTGGCATTTTCGATCGCTGCGGCGTCCATGGCATGGGCCCTTCGCTACCATGCGGATGCCCTGCCCGCATTCCTGCCCTGCCAGGCCGACACCTTCTGCCTCCTGTGGTCGCAGTTGCCGGGCTGGTGCGGCCCGGACCAGCGGTGCCATTTCATTTCGAATCCGTGCCTTGAAACCGGCGATTGCCCGGTCGGGGTCTGCGTCGGGGCCAGCCTGGCCCAACCCGGCACCTGTTGCCTGGCCACGGTCGAAACCGGGTGCCCCGAAGCATCGCAGGACCCCTGTCCGGGCGCACACTGCGCCGGCAGGTGCTGCCCCGCGGGAGACGCCTGCCAGAACGGCATGTGCAGGCTTTCGGCGGGCCAGGCCTGCACCGCCGGCGACGAGTGTTCGACGGGGTTCTGTTCGGACGGCGTGTGCTGCGCGACCGACTGTTCCGGAAGCTGCCGCCGGTGCAACCAGACCGGGTTCGAGGGAACGTGCAGGGATCGCCCGGACGACTCCGATTGCCAATCCGCCACGCCGGACCCTCAGGACGGATCGGCCCCGCTCTGCCTCAACGGCAGTTGCGCCTGGACGTGTCCGCGCGGCTTCGCTGCCTGCGACGGGGCATGCGTCGATCTGGGGAACGACCCACGCCATTGTGGCGGCTGTCTGCATGCCTGTCCCCAGCCCGGGCCCGGGGCCACCGTCATGTGCGTGGGCGGTCAATGCGGGTCGAACTGCGGAACCGGCTATGCGTCGTGCGGCTCAGGAACGGCAGGGACCCATTGCGAAACGAACCTGATTCCCGATCCGGGATTCGAAACCCAGCCCCTGGTCGTCTTCAGCGATCACGGCGGGTATGCCCATCCCGGCGCCTATTTCGTCGATGCATGCGCCAGCACGGGTTGTTGCGACAACGGGACCTGCACGGATGGCGCGGATCGGGCCACGTTGTCGTCGATCGAAGCGATTTCCGGGAACCACAGCCTGCGCCTCACGACCCCCGGCGGAAGCGTCTTTTCCTGGCAGGTCGCCGGCGGACCGTCCACCTGCGGCAGCGACCTGACGGTGGGTGCCAGCATCCGGTTCGATTCGGCGCTCGATGCCGGGCCGGCCTACCTCTGCGCGACCGCCCTGTACAACGACGTGACGACGATCCCGGCCTTCTGTCCGGACAGTCCTCCCGCGCCGTGCTGGGGGGGGAACTGTGTTGCGCTGGACCATGACGACCCCGGACGGAAGGTCGTTCAACGGAAGACGCTGACGGTGTCGCTGAACCCCCAGGCTTCCCTGAAGCGGTTCGGGTTCCGGGTGGTGGCCAACAAGAACTCCGGGACTCCCGTCGACTGGACCATCGACGATGTGCAGGTGTCCCTGTGTCCCTCGACGTGCGCGACCGGGCTCGACCCGACGCCAGTCGCCGCCTGCACCTGCGTCGCGCCTCCCGATTCGATCGGCACCTGCACGCTGTTCCCACCTCCCGACGACACGAACCGGGGCACGAACTCGGACTGGAGGCGTGACGTCAGCGCGTTCGACGTGGACCCCGACTCGGCCTTCTACCTGGCGCAGATGAACGCGGGCCCGAACGACTCCACCACGATCCATCCGGACTTCGGCAGCAACTGCTGTGATGGCATCCCCTGGAGCCAGGGGGCCGGCAGCGGCGCCTTCGTGGACATCGGCTTCGACGTCACGGACGAAAGCGACATCGCGCGGTATCCCTTCGGGCTGGATCCCCCGATCGAGGCGGGCGGCGATCGGCACGTCCTGGTGGTGGACCCGGACCACTGCAAGCTCTACGAGGCCTACCACTGCGCCACGAGCCCGAGCGGGTGGGATTGCTATTCCGGCGCGATCTTCGACCTGGGTTCCAGCGTGCTCCGACCCGACACCTGGACCAGCGCCGACGCGGCCGGCCTGCCGATCACCGCGGGCCTGGTGAAACGGTCGGAGGTCTGGGGTGGCGACATCGACCACGCCCTCCGCTTCACGGTCGCCAGGACCCAGCGGGCCTTCATCCACCCGGCCACCCACTACACCGGCAATTGCTGCGACACCGACCATCCGCCGATGGGCCTTCGCGTGCGCTTGAATCGCGACTATCCGATCGGGGGATTCAGCCCGCACACGCAGGTGATCCTGCGCGCGATGAAGAAGTACGGGATGATCCTTGCGGACAACGGCGCGGACTGGTTCGTTTCGGGTGAAACCAACCCGGGATGGGGCGACGCGGAACTGGCGGAACTCAGGGCCGTGCCGGCCAACGCGTTCGAGGTGGTGAAGATGGGCGATGGCACGGCGTACGGAATCCATCGGGATTCAGGATACGCGGCCTCGTACTCGCCTGGCCCCCGCGTGCCCGGCGCGGTGACGTGCCCTGCCGGCGCGGCAGCAGGGCAGGCCGGCATTTGTCACCTGTAGAAGCGGCTTCGTCAAGGAGGTCCCCCCCCGCCTGTTCGTACCCACCGCGAACGCCCGAACCGTCAAACCCGGTTGGAGACGCCGTGCCGCTTGACCCCGTTTTCGGCCCCCTCCATACTCCACCCAGGGACGGGAAATCGCCGTGAAGGCTTCCATGCTCACTGCATTCGAGGGGAGGAAACCATGTCCAAGGGACTCGACAAGCCGAAGAAGAACACCAAGAAGCCGAAGTTGACGGTCAAGGAAAAGAAAGAGAAGAAGGCGAAGGACGCCGTCAAGAAGGGGTAGGTTCGGGAACCGCGGCTCTTCACGGGTCAACCCGCATCAAGGGCCGGTCTGTAACGTGCCATCATCGGGGCCGCTACCGCACGAACGGCAAGATGTGCTCAATCACTGATTGCTTCGGTCACATCTGCGGGCTGGGGTAGCCCGGGGGCGGCGCCACCTTGACGACCTTCGAGCAGGTGTCGGAGCAGCGCGTTGCCCAGTATCGCCGGGCCGTGCGGACTGGTGCTTCCGCGCCCTGGGGTAGAGTGCCTCGCTCCGGGCGATTTCGCGCGGCGGGAAGCCGAGCCATGTCTCAGCACGGTGCTATCGTCGGGTCGTCGTGAAGGAACTTGAGGTGATGCATGGCGGCGCAAACCACGTTCACCTGCATGCGATGCGGCTTCAGTGTGGAAGCCTGGGATGACGGCAATCCGTTCGTCGAAGCGCCGGATGGGAAGAAGCACTACTTCTACCACCCGGGCGGCGACTACAAGGCGGTCATCACGGGCATCCTCGGGCACGTACCTTCGGCGAAGGACCTCCGCATGATGCAGAAGCATTCGGGCAACGATTCGGACTGCATCTGCCTGGGCTGCGGCGAGCGAGGTCGGCGCGACAGTCGCAAGGACGAATCACCCTGCGGGCGTTGCGGGTCGGTCAAGGTGGTCGACACGAACCGGCTGGCCGGGCATCCGTGTCCGTCCTGCAAGGAAGGCCGCTTCGATCCGGGGCGGATGACGGCGATTTCGTGACTGCCATTCGGTTGACAGTCGCGTCACCCCAAGGTGCTAGAATGCCCGCGCGCCTTGACCATTGCGCCCGCATGCACGCCGAGAGGTGGAGGGCCGCGCAAGGGTTCGAGGCAAGGAGGGGAAATGGAAGAGCAGGCCGCGACGTCGTTCGAGCACGCGTTGACGTTTCTATACGGCGATTCGTTTGACCCAGCGATTGAGCGGTTCCGCTCCAGGTTCGCGTTCCGCGGCCTGTCGCAGGATTGGCCGACGCTTCCGACTTCGCTGATTCGGAAGTGCGCGGATCCGAAACGGCTCGAGTATCACCTGCTCCGGAACTTCCGAAAGTACTCCGAGATTGACGGTGCCGACCAGGACTACTCCGACTGGAAATGGATGATCCTGGGCCAGCACCATGGGCTGCCGACACGCCTGCTCGACTTCACGTTCTCGCCCCTCGTGGCCTTGCATTTCGCGACCGAGGACACCTCGAAGTTCGACCAGGATGGAGTCGTCTGGAGCATCGACTTCGTAGGATGCCAGGCGCTGTTGCCGGAGAAGGCGAGGAAGGCGTTGGATGAGGCCGGATCCGTTGTCTTCACGGTCGGCATGCTCGAACGGCTTGCGGGCGATATCAGGGACTACGATCGACTCGCCCCCGAGCCATTTCCGCTGTTCTTTGAACCTCCGTCGATCGATGCGCGCATCGTCAACCAGTTTGCCCTGTTCTGGGTCTTGTCGGACCCCACGCTCGGTCTGAAGGATTGGATTCACAAGCATTCCTCTCTTTGCCGGAAGTTGTTGATTCCGAAGGGCGTGAAGTGGGAGATCCGCGACAAACTGGATCAGGCCAACCTCACCGAACGGGTGTTGTTCCCAGGGCTGGACGGGTTGGCGAAGTGGCTATCGAGGCACTACGGGCCGAAGAAGTGACGACGGCGGTGCATACGCGGGCCTCGACAAGCGGGATTCGCATGTTGCGGGCGTGACGAATGGGCGAGTGCAGGGGTTCCTTCGCAGGGCGGATTGCCCCGCAAGAGACCCTGCAAGGTTGCAGGATTCCGCGGGGGTGCGAACCGGTACAACTGCTGGAACTTGTAAGTGGAGATGGCCGGGATCGAACCGGCGGCCTCTAGAGTGCGATCTAGGGCCCTGGGTGAGTGAAATCAATCAGTTGCAAGTGGCGGCCTGCAATCGTGGCCTGGAACAGTTTGAAATTCGGGCGAATTGAGATTGCAGGATCGCGAATGAACCGTCCCAGTGGGCCTTGCTAATTCTTCCTAGGCAAGCTGATGTCGCTGGGGGCCACGTTATCGTTCATGTCGCTCGCCACACCCAATTCCACTCGGGCGAGACGATGGGGTCCGCCCTGCTGCCCGGTGATGGGAAAATGCTGACGGGCAAACTGTTAGTCGAGAATCCTTCGAGAGTTGAACCGGCGGTCCTTTCGGCCTGCAACGCCGGCAGGATGAGTTCCCCCGACGCGGCCGCGGCCGGGCGCACCGCGACGGTGATTCAGCGGTTGGTGCGGAACGCGACCGGCGCGTTGGCCTCGGCTCTGGGATGCTGGTAGTCGATTCAAGTCCGACCGGCCTTGACGCCGCGCACGCCTGAGGGCGAGAATGCGCCGGACCTCGGCGAATATTCGGTCATCATGGTGGAATCGTCCCTCCTGGAAATCCTTGTGCAGGCAGAGACTCGCCTGAGGCTGGGGGATCCCGAACCCGCAGTACTGAACTACGCAGTGGCCACCGAGGCCGGCTTGAAGACCTTGCTGGGCCGGGAGATGGACTCCGGCGACATGCTCGGGGAACTCATCGGTGCCGCCGGGAGGACCCACGCCCTCGAGGCCGAGATCACACGGGCCCTGAACCGCCTGAACCGTTGGCGCAAGGCCATTACCCACCACCCTAGGGTGGAGGCCGACTGCCCCTCCGTGGACGACGCGGCCATGTGCCGCGAGATGGTCCACCACCTGTTGCTGCATGTAGGCCTGGTCGATGCCACGTGTCTTCAGAACATCAGGCGGAAGGGCCGGGAAGCGGCGGTCGGCGTCCCCACCGAGGACACCCTGTTGCTGGACCGGGTGCCCCAGCGGGCCGGCCTGGAAGCCCTGCTGACCCCGCCACCTCACGTCCTGGTGCTGACCCTCGATGGCGAGATGGAGCAGGGCCACGACGCCTTCAGCCGCTACGCCTTGTCGGAGTTCCGGCGGCGGCTTCCGGGCAGGTGGCGCGAGGTCGTCCTGTCCTGGCCGCCCGACGGAGCCGGACCCTCGAACCGCTTGGCCCGGCTGCTAGAGGCAGTGGCGGCGGCCCTGGCGCCTCGGGTGCGCCTGCCCAACACCGACCCTCTGGGCGAGGACCGCGCGGTCTGGGACGCCCGCTTGGACGACCTCAGGAAGGCCGCCTTGGCCGGGGACGACCCACTGTTCGTGCGGCACGTGATCCGCGCTCCGGTTCCCGAGGACTCCGAGTTGATGGCGGCCTACCTGGAGCGCGCCTGGTCCCCTTGTGCCCGCGTCCTCGATCCCGGCCGGATCGTGCTGGCCTTCGAACTGGTTCGGGCGGTTCCGCAGGGGCTGCCGGTGCTGGGCCTTGGATGGCGGGTCAGCCGTCGGGAGCGATCCGCGGCCTGCCGGGTCATCCGGACTGTCCCATCCGCGTGATCTCCCCCGGTTGAGGGCCTATTGATCCCGCCTTGGCGTCCCTGATCCCAGCATGCGATACCGGTAGTGTGAGCGGGACATGGCCAGCGGGGATGGGGGATCTGGTTCTGACCGGGCTGTCGGTGGCCGGGGGGGTGTACGGCCGTCGAGGCGGCGAACTGACATACGAGGGTTCTCGTCCTGGCGCAGGTTGGCACAGGCACGGGAGTTTCCGGCGGCAGCTACTGACGGTGGTCCGCGGGAGCCTGACGCGGGTCTTCGTGCGGAAGCAGCGGTGGCTGGAGGTGGCGTCGGGGCGGACGTGTCATAGCCGCCCGCCGGACGACCTGCCCTGGCTGCATTTCTGCTCGCTGGTCATCGCGGTGAAGCTATGGTCCTGGCTGGGCGGCGAGCACGGCGTGCAAAGCGCCCCGGTGGTCGTCGTGGACGAGCAGGATCGGCCGTGCCCGCGGACGGTGCAGCGCTGGCAGTCGCGGGCACAGCGGTACGCGATGGAGATCCAGCAGGCGATCCGCCTGTCAATCATCGAACGATGCGAGCCTCGGCCGGTAGAGACGCTGTTTCCCGGAGGTTTGTCGCCTCCGGGTGACCTCGTGCGCCGTCCGTGGCGAGACCCACCGGCCCTGGACAAGCTATGGCGGGCGCTCGCGATGCTCCTGGGCGGCGCACTTGGGCTTTGTGTCCCAGCCGCAGTGCTCCTGGCCGAGGCTCGCGGGAGGTGGGACGAAACAACGGTCCGTGCAGGCCTCTGAAACGCCCCCTCCTGGGTGACGACGCTACCAGACTGCCCGTCGGACCGGAAGGGATCCGAGCCCGTCGATCCCACAATCGCTGTCGGCGACGCTATCCCCGCCCGGCGCCATGCTGGCCTCCGTCACCGCCACCGTGGCGGCGTGAGGAGGAAGCATGGAAGAGCGACACGACCCCGACCTCGACCAGGCGCTGTGCCGGTACGAGGTCATCAGCGCGTACCTGGCGCTTCAGCCTGGACGCGGGCAGCGCGGCCCGCTGCTGCAGCAGCTCGCGTCACGGCAGTGGACCGGTCCGGCCGGCGAGCCGGTGACGGTGTCCGCGGAGACGATCCGGGTCTGGGTGCGCCGCTACCGCCGCGGCGGCCTGGACGGGCTGCGGGACGTGGCCCGGCCGCGGCTGGGCACGCAGGCACTGACGGCCGAGCAGGTGGAACTGCTGCGCCGGCTGAAGCGGGAGGTCCCGGAGCGAAGCCTGGACCGGCTCATCCGGATCGCCGAGGACATGAAACTCGTGCCGGAGGGCGTGCTGAAGCGCAGCACGGTGCACCGGGCGCTGAAGGCCGCCGGCCTGTCCCGGCGGGCCTGTCGTGTGGCGGACCGGGAGGACCTGGACCGCTTCGAGGCGGAGTGCCCGAACGACCTCTGGCAATCGGACATGCTGGTGGGTCCGTGGCTGCGGGACCCGCACGGGAAGGGCGGCCCGAAGCGGGCGTACCTGTATGCCTTCCTGGACGACCACAGCCGGCTGCTGCTGCACGGCCGCTTCAGCTACAAGGGCGACCTGCCCGCGCTGGAACTGGTCTTCCGCCGTGCGCTGCAGAAGTACGGGCAGGCCCGGCGGGTCTATTACGACAACGGCCAAACGTACCGGTCCGACCACATGCGGCGGGTCGTGGCCACGCTGGGGATGCACCGGATCACGTATACCCAGGTCCGCCGGCCCATGGGCCACGGCAAGATCGAGGCCTTCAATCGCCTGGTGCGGTCGGCCTTCCTGGCGGAGCTGAAGGCCGCGAGCGTGAAGACGCTGGACCAGCTCAACGAGGCATTTCTGGCCTGGGCGGACGAGTACAACAGCACGGTCCACTCCGAGATCGCGCAGACCCCAATCGAGCGCTGGCGCGCCGGCATCACCCGGGTGCGATACGCGGACGACGAGGCGCTACGCCAGGCCTTCCTGTGGCGCGAGGAGCGCACGCCCGACAAGACCGGGCTCTTCTCGCTGCTGGGCGTCCGCTACCAGGTCGGGGCCGAGCTTGCCCGGCGCCGCATCGAGGTGTGCTACGACCCGGAGGCCCTGGAGGAGGTCGAGGTCTGGCTGGACGGCAGGATGCGGGAGCGGGTCCGGCCCTTCCAGGTCCACACGCACCGGCGCCCCCGGCCCGCGGCGCCGGACGCCGCGACGCCCCTCGACGACGGCCGGCCCGTCGCGGACTGGCTGGGCCACCTGGTCGGCAAGCGCGCCGCTAAGCGCATCGTCGAGCCGGCGCCACGCGAGCTCGCCGCCCAGGCGATGGCCCGGCGCGACGAAGCCGACCGCGCCGTCACGGACCTGCTGGCCGAGCGCCTGGACCCCGCGGTTTTCGACGGGGATGCCGTGCGGGACTTCCTGCGCCGCTACGGCCCCCTCGACCCCGAGCGCGCCCGGGTGGCCCTGGACGGCCTGCTCGCCACGGCCCGACTCGACCAGCACATCAGCCTCTACCTGGAAGCGTTGCTCCGCGACGCCGGGGGTGAATCATGAGCGAAACCGAGCCCGCGAAGACCGAAAAGCAGCGCCTTCGTGCGCACTTCGGCTTCTCGCATATGCCTTTCTCCAAGTACGCCTGGGCCGCCCAGATGTTTGACTCCGTCAGCCAGCGCGAGATGCTCCAGGGCCTGCTCCTGTGGACCGAACTGCGCGGCGTCGCCCTCGTCACCGGCCCGTCCGGCGTCGGCAAGAGCATCACCCTGCGCCGCTTCGTACTGGAACTCGACAAGGCCCGCTTCCGCGTAATCGATTTCTCCTCCGCGGCATCGACGGCCACGGGCTTCCTGCGGTCCCTCAACCGCCAACTGGGCCTCCCCATGCGCGCCCACGCCGCGGACCTCTTCGACCAGGCGCAGCGGCACCTGACCGGCCTGGAGCAGGAGCAGGGACCGCACCCCCTCCTCATCATCGACGACGCCGAGGGCCTGTCCGGGACCGTCCTGGACCTGGTCCGCCGGATGACCTGCTACGACCTCGACGCGGAGGACCGTTTCTCCATCCTGCTCTCCGGCACCGACGACCTGCTCGGGACGCTCCGGCGCCCCGAACTCGCGTCGCTGCGGTCCCGCATCGGGTACGCCCACGGCCTCCGGGCCTTCGCTTTCGAGGACACCCGCAACTACATCCGGCACCATCTGCAACGCGCAGACTGCAACCCGAAGCTCCTGTCCGACGAGGCCGTCCGGAGGATTTTCCAGGCCTCCGCAGGCAAGCCCAGAAACATCAACCAACTCGCCCTGCAGGCCCTCATCCAGGCCGCCGTCCAGGGCCGCGACACCATCGACGGCGACTTCGTCACCGCCATCATCAAGGACCACCCCCTCTACCAGGCCTCTGCGGGAGAACGATGATGCGTCCGGAAACCTGTGCCGACTGCGACAACCCTTTCGCCGTGCAAATCCCCGACGACTGGGGCCCCGAGCAGGCCGAGATCGTGATCGGCTTTCTGGAGGCCGTCCTCGACACCCTCCACCGGAACTACGACCTCTCCATCATCGCGATGCGAAACGACCGGTGGGAGGACTGCCGGCCGCTGCCGGCCGCGCCCAAGGCCCGCGACGACGACCCGCCTTTCTGAACCGGGAGGCGATCCCGGAACGAACCGGGAGAAACCCGCGAAACAGCATGGCCGTGCCGCATCGGCGCCCAGCGTCGTCCCGCTCCCGGCTACCGCTGCATCGATCCACGTCTGGGCGGCACATACGGGACGAACCGGGAGAAAAGCGCGAGACAGCACGGCCATCCCGCGTCGGCGCCCAGAACCGTCCCGTCTACCGCCACCAACGACCTGGGACACAACTGCATCCCACGTCCCACCATATTGCCGAACTGGCCTGCGGCCCAGGATCCCAGCTCAACTACCGGGAAAGGCAGGTGAGATCAGACCGGGAGAGATCGGCGAAACAGGACAGCATGAGGTCCAACCGCTCGCTGGGGGCCTACGAGGTCACGCAGCCGCTGGTGGAGTTCCCGGCCCCGACCTGGCCGGACAAGACGATCGACGAACTGATCGTCATCGGCTTCAAGGGGCGCGTTATCAACACCGCGGACCACCCGGTCCTGCGCCACCTGCGCGGGGAGGTCTAGCAGTGAACCGGCGGTTCGACGAGTTCTCGGAAGTCTGGCTCGTGGACTTCGAGTTCGTCAGCCGGCCCGGGGAGCGGCCCGTGCCTGTCTGCCTGGTCGCCCAGGAAGCACGCACGGGCCGCACCCACCGGGTGTGGCAGGACGACCTGGTGGCGATGAAGATCCCGCCGTATCCGACGGACGGGTCGGCCCTCCTCGTCGCCTACTTTAGCAGTGCGGAGCTTGGCTGCCACCTCGCCCTGGGGTGGCCGATACCGGAGTGCGTGCTGGACCTCTATGTCGAGTTCCGGGCGCTGACCAACGGACTGCCCACCCCGAGTGGCAGGGGTCTCCTGGGCGCAATGGTGTACTTCGGCCTGAATGGGATCACGAGCCTG
>CAIOFV010000059.1 GCA_903857665.1 uncultured Myxococcales bacterium | reverse complement strand
GTCGCTGCCCGCACGATCCCTTCCAGTCTCGACCGCTGAGCATCGTTCAGTACCACCGCCACCGCACGCCGCATCTCGGTTCCCCGTCTCGACAGGGGGACTCTAGCACAGTTCTAGGCATTTGTGGCGGAGTACACTAGCATCCGGCGACATGGCGAGGTGCCTGATGAGGACGCTTTCACAATCCGCGCCCATGGTCCTGTCGATCCTGGTGGCCGCAGGGCTTGCCGGATGCGCCGGCTCGACCGCGGGCGCCGGGGACGACGCTTCCGGAACGGATGGCCTCGGGACCGACGCCCCGCCCGAGGTTTCCCCGCTGCCGCCGCTGCCCGATCCGGCGTCCTTCGAGACAGAGATCCTGCGTATCGCCACCCGGCTGTCGTCGCCCGACTTCACCGGCCGCGACGAGGGGACTCCCGGCGGGATCGCGGCGCGGGCGTACCTGCTGGAGGAATGGCAGAAGTGCGGCATCGAGCCGCTGGTGGCGGGCGGTTTCGAGCAGCCCATCCTGACGGGCGCGGGCGCGAACATCCTGGGCAGGATCGCCGGGACGGATCCGGCGCGGACCGACCGCAACGTCCTCGTCAGCGCCCACTACGACCACCTGGGCGAGCACTGCGAGGGCGGCGTGTACTGCCCCGGCGCATACGACAACGCGGTCGCGGTGGGCATCGTCATCCAGGTCGCCTGCGCGCTGGCCGCGGATCGGCCCGCCCGCTCCGTCATCGTCGCCCACTGGGACGCGGAGGAGCCTCCGACCGTGCGGACCGACAAGATGGGATCGAACTTCTACGCCGCGAACCCGCTGGTCCCGCTGTCGCAGGTGGACGCGGCCATCGTGCTGGACCTGACCGGCGCCGGCATGTGGCCGGGCTACGGCGGGCACTTCGCGATGGGATCGGAAACCAGCCCGCAACTGACGGCCGTGGTCGATGCCGCCCGCGTTCCCGATGGCCTGAAGGTCTTCCGCGGCTCCTTGCACACGATCGAGGAGCAGTCCTTCGGGCACCACCCCTGGAGCGACTATGACGCCTTCCGCAACGCGGGCGTCCCGGTCCTGTTCCTGTCGGACGGCCAGACCAAGGTCTATCACCTGGCGGCGGATACCATCGACAAGGTCGATATTCCCAAGGCGGGGCGCGAGGCGTCCTACCTGTGGGGCGTGGTGCGCGCCCTGGCGGACGCGGTGGGAACGCCGGTGTTCCAGCCCGCGAACGACTACCTCCACGATGCCCGGACGGTCAACGTCATCGTCGATGATGCGCTCGTGGAGGGCGGCGGGGTGTCGCTGCTGGGCCTGCAGCCGGAATCGATCGCGGCCCTCCAGGGCGATGCCGTGAAGCTGAAGGCCACCCTGGCGAGCCTGGAGGGCGGCGCCACGGCGACCGATGCGGACATCGGGGTCATCCGGATCTCGGTCCAGCGGGTCATGTGCCTGGCGTCCCAGTTGCCGGACATCCTCTGCCAGGCGCTCTGATCCCTGGACCGTGGGGTGACGACGCCTTGTCGTCCGGGCCGCCGCCTTGACGGGGACTTCCCTTTCCGACAGTATGGTTTTGCCCCGTCGGAGACTCCAGATGCCCGTCAAGATCGACGAATTCGAGGCCGTCCCGGCGCCCGCTGCGCCGGCCAAGGCCCCCGAAACGGCCGCCGCTTCCGCATCCGGCAAGGGGCTGCGCGACGAGCTTCGCGCGATGAACTACGCGGACGGGGCCGCGCGCCTGTCTCCCCGGACGTCGGCCCAGCCCGAGGCCAACCTGCCTTCCGCCATCCCCAGCCAGATCGCCGGCGGGGGCGCATCGGTCAGCGCGAACGGCGTCGTCGAGATCAACGCCTCGTCGGTGAAGATCAACGCTGCGACCACCGAGGTGAGCGGGGTCCTGAAGGCGGACACCGTGGTCGCGAAAAGTGGCGCCCGGCCGTCCGCGGCCTCCGGGGAAGGCAACGTCTGGTAGGGTGCCTCCAGCCGCGGCGTGCCCCTGTGCCGGGACGACGCGGCGGTTCAGTTTCGGTGCCTTCAGCGAATGCCGGCGACGGTGCCGGTCGAACCGATGAGCCGCCAGTAGTCTTCGTTCGGCGGGATGTTGGCCGGTCCGCGGATCGTGCCATCGAACGACTTCAGGCGAACCCGGGTGTCCATCGGTTCACTCCCGCCCTTCGCCTCTGCGCCGGCGGTTCACCCACGCCGGAGCAGGTCCTTCGCGGCGTCCTCGCGACCCTCCTGCTCCAGCAGATCCTGGAGGGCCACCTCGTCGGCGATCGTGCGGAAACTGCCCGGATCGACCGCAACGATCGACGGATCCGCGGGGTCGAACCTGACCAGCAGCGCCTGCCCCGGTCGCACCGAGTCGCCCGCCTCCGCCTGATAAACGGTCGCCCGGGCCCGGAACGCGGTCCGATCCCGGGGGCGGACTTCCAGTTCCAGCCGGATGTCCTTCCGGTACGGGCCGCCGCGGGGGCCGGACATCGTCCCGTCCTTCGCGTGCAGGATCGTGGCGGGAGCCGGTTGTCCCGAGGCTTGAAGCGCTTCGGCGAGGGCGCGCCCCCGGCGCGTGCGCAGGCCTGCGACGAGGAGGGCGGTCACCAGTCCCAGGCCCAGCGCGATGATCGCGACCGGCAGCAGCAGGTCGATGGGCATATCGAAACTTCCGACTGACATATGTCCTCCAGGGGCAAGTATCGAGGGGGATCCCGGGGGCGTCAATGGGTCATTCCCTTGGAGCACGAGGGTTGTTCCAGCGTGTGCCTGGGCGCCTCGCCCGATACTCCACCGGTCCGTCCCGGTCCCGGCATTTTCCCTTGCCCGGAAGTCGCCGGCCCGCTCTGGACTGTGTTCGGACCCCGGGCCAACCTTTCATGGGAAGCGGGAATGTCGCATGAAGCCTGCTTCCAGGCCCATCGCCCTTGGCCGTTCATCCCGCGCGCCATCGAGTGGCCCCGCTCGAGGACACGTGCTATCGCAGGAGTGGTTCTTCAACAAGGCTGTTGCGATGCGTCAACAGGACGTCCGACCGGTCTTCCTGACCCTGGCACTGGTCATCGTCGCTTGCGGAAACGGCGGCACACACGCCATCCCCTCCACCGGCGCCACCGGCGTGGTCGTCCTGCCGGAAGGGTTCGGTCTCCCGCTGGAGCGCTGGCGGGGTTCGCGATCTCGCCGGTGGGCGACGAGTACTGGCTGGCCACATACATGTCGTTCCAGCCGCTCGACCTCCTCATGGGCAAGCCCTGGACGGACCTCGATCTCGAAGGGGTCGTCCAGTTGTGGTACGAGTGGCTCGACGGAGCCGTCGTGACCGTCACGCCACGCTACTGACCCGGCGCCCGATCGCGATGCAGAGTTCGCGAGGATCCCGCAGCAGGGCCCATGCCCCCCTCCGCCTCGGAAAAATCCATCGGTCTTCCCAGGCAGGCGATCGATGCTAGACTTCCGCCGGCCAAAGACTGCGGGCCGTGCGCGGGCTGGGCGGGGGCGCCTGGTCCGCGGCATGCGCCCGGATTTGCGAGGTGGAAATGTTCGAATCCCTGGTCTACCCGAAGCGTGCGATGCCTTTCGACGTGAACGACTACCCGGAGCCGACGCGCACCCTGCTGAAGGAGAAGATGCGGACCGTCGAGGACATCGTCCGCGAGCTTCCGCCGAGCTTCAAGATCTTCTGCACGTTCGCCGCGGGCCAGCCGCGCGGGCTGATGCGGCAGATGGGCGAGCGGCACGACTGGGTCGATGTCACGTACGCGGGCGCGCTGACCTTCGAACCCTACAAGTTCATGGCGCATCCCAAGGTGCAATTATGGAGCCCGTACTACTCGCCGGTGGACCGCGTCATCGCCCACATCATGGGCAAGACGGTGGCCCTGATGCCCAAGAACTACGGCCAACTGGAGGGCGTCGGCAAGCAGCCGGGCCTGCTGGACTATGTCGGGCACGCCGCCACGCCGCCGGACGCCGACGGCTGGCTGAACCTGGGGGTCAACTGCGACCTGATGCAGCCGTTCCTGGATCACTTCGGAAGGATGCGGCCGAACGGTGCCCGGCTGATCATCGAGATCAACAGCCACATGCCGTGGGTGTGCGGCGACGAGGCGTCGGGAGGCAACCGGGTGCACCTGAGCCAGGTCGACTTCGTGTACGAAAACCACGAGCCGCTGCCGCAGGTGCCGCCGATCAAGGCCTCCCAGGTGGAGGAGCGCATCGGCCAGCACGTGCTGCCGTTCATCGAGGACGGCGACACGCTGCAACTCGGGATCGGCGGGCTGCCGGGGTACATCGCCACGCATCTGCGCGACCGGCGCGGGCTGAAGGTCCACACGGAAATGCTCAACGACGCCTATGTCGACCTGGACGAGGCCGGCGCGCTGGACTGCACCGGGAAGGCCTGGATGGACGGCCGGATCGTGGGCACCTTCGCCGCGGGCACCAACCGGCTGTATGACTGGCTGGACCGGAACCCGCGCGTGGCGCTGATGCCGATCGGCCTGACCAACGACCCGTACAGCATGGCTCGCAACCGGCGGCTGAAGTCGATCAACTCGTGCCTGCTGGTGGACCTGCACGGGCAGATCTGCTCGGACGCGGTCGGGTTCCGGCAGATCACCGGCATCGGAGGGCAGGGCGAGTTCGTGATGGGCGCGCAGCGGTCGGAGGGAGGCCGCAGCATCCTGTGCCTGAAGTCCACGCGGAACATCGGCGGCCACAGGATGTCCACCATCTGCGCGACGCTGCCGCCCGGCACGCCCGTGACCGTCACGCGCCATTACGCCGACGTGATCGTGACCGAGCACGGCGCGGCGGAGGTGCGGGACCTGGAGGCCATCGGGCGTTCGCGCGCCCTGATCGGCATCGCGCACCCGGACTTCCGGAAGGCCCTGATCAGCAAGGCCCAGAAGGTCGGCCTGTGGGAGCGCAAGCCGGGCTTCACCACCTTCAAGCAGCGCGCGATCTACAACCACGCGGCGCAGGTGGGCCAGTTGAAGAACGCCCTGAAGAAGAACCCGGGCAAGAAGGGCCGCATCCTGCTGGGCGAGTTGAAGAAGGTCGTCAAGCAGCCGGACCTGTTCAAGCGCCTGGTGGCGTTCTACCGGGAGAACGCGAAGCGCATGGATTGACGCCCGGAAGCGGCCCCCTGCCGAGGGAGGTTGGTCATGGGAGTTCCCCGTCCGCAGGAACGGAAGGTCGCGAATGCTCCGGTAGTGATCGCGTGCATGCTGGCCGCGCTGGTGGCCGGTGCCGGGTGCAAGCCCGGGAGGTCGGGCGCGCACGACCTTCACCCGCCCGACGCGTGGGTGCCCGATGACGTCGCGGTCCTCGATGCGCCGGACGTCGATGTGCCGGTCCGCCCCCTGGCCTGCCGCCTGGCCCCCGAACCGGTCTCCCCCGACCCCGAGGCTCCCGTGGCGCTGTTCGGCCTGGGCGCCGACCTCCGATCGCCGCCGTTCCCCTTCGACCTGTTCACGCGGGCGAACCCGGGGTCGCCGACGGGACGGGCCGTCGATCTGGGCGCCGTGAACTCGGAGCTGATCGATGGCGGCATCGCGTTCATCCAGGACATGCTGGACGTACGGGCGTTCCTGGGCGAAATCGACGGCTTTTCCACGTTCGGCGCGATCCTGTTCGGCTTCACCGCGCCGGTGGGCCCGGCGGACCTCGCCGGCAAGGCGTTGCTGGTGAAGCTGGACCCGAAGACCGGGACCTGCGGGGCGCCGATCGCGACGACCGCCAGCACCGAGCAGACGCTGGGCGACACCGACGTGAAGACGCTGCTGGTGATGCGCCCGCAGCTCCCGCTGGACCCGGCATCGACGTATGTCGCCCTGATCACCCGGGAGTTGCACGGCTCGGGCGCCGCCACCGTGGCGTCGCACCCGCACTTCCGGTTCGTGACGGGACAGTCCCCGGATTCGTCGGGCATCGCGCCGGACCTGGCGGCGGCCGCGACCCGGGTGCTGGCCCCTCTGTCCGCCTGCCTGGCCAGCCTGGACCCGCCGTTGTGCCCCGGCGACCTGGCCGCAGCGACCCTCTACACGACCCGGGACGGCACGGCCCCGCTGCGGGGGATCCGCGACGCGCTGCTGTCGGCGACCCCGGCCCTTCGCCTGCTGCCGGACCGGGACGATTCTGGTGCGATCGTCACCGGGCCCGCCTCGCTGCTGGCCCGGGTGCCCGAGGGCCAGGACTGGTCCGCTTCGTCGATTGCCCTCCACGGCTCGTTCAACGTGCCCGACTTCCGGGGGACCGACCAGGACGTCCACTACGCCGGGGTCGGCACGCCGCAGTCGTCGGGCACGCTGAAGGTCCCCTTCGTGCTGGTCCTGCCGGCCGCGGCTCCCCCCGGGCCGCTCAAGGTGGCCGTCATGGAGCACGGGCACAGCGGCCGGAAGGAGGAGGTCGCCTACCTGGCGAAGCGCTTCGGCGAGCAGGGGTTCGCGCTGGCGTCCATCGACCTGATCGGTCACGGCGAACTGGCCAGCGAGGGCGAGTTCCTGACCGGGGACGTCCACGTGGCACGCGGCAGTTTCATGCAGTCGGCCGCCAACCTCGTCGCCTTCCTCCAGGCGCTGAGGACGCTGGACACGCTGGACATCCTGCCGGCCGGCGCCCCCGACGGGGTCCCGGACCTGGACCTGGCGTCCGGCTTCGTGTTCGTCGGCGAGTCCCTGGGGTCCCTGATCGGCGCCACCGCCGGCGCACTGGATCCGGCGGTCCACGCGGTGGTCCTGAACGTGGGCGGAGGCGGGCTGGTCAACGTCGCCGCGGCCTCGGTCGATCCGATCCTGGGTTCCGAGGACCGCATGACCTACTGGGCGCTGAAGACGCTGCTCCAGGCCGTGGTGGACGGCTTCGACCCGATCACCTTCGCCGGGCTGCTGGCCGGGAAACCGTCCGCCGCCCTGGCTCCGCGCAGTGTCCTGATGCAGGCCGTGATCGGGGACAGCGCCTTCGAGGGCCCTCCCACGGACGACCTGGCGAGGGCGCTGGGGCTCACCTACGTCTGCCCCTGCCCGAAGGACGTCCCCTCCCTGGACATCGCGCCGGCGCCCGCCGACGGATCCGGCCTGTTCTACTATGACAAGACCGCCGCCCACGGCTTCCTGCTGGCGAACGCCTCGAATCCCGCGGCCAGCGACGCGGCGCGGCACCAGGCGGCGGTGTTCCTTCGGACGGCGATGGACGGCCAGGCCCGGGTGGAGGACTTCCAGGCCTCGCCACCGTAGGTCCGACCGGGACTTCCTCGAGCGGTCGCTACGGGGAGGGCACGGTGATGGTGCAGGAGTCCAGGGTGATGGCTTCGGCCGACGCACCCTGGTTCAGCGCCCGGCCTTCCAGGTGCGCGCCGGTCAGCAGCGAGATGGACGTCCCCGCGACCAGGGTCCCCTTCATGATCGAGTTCGTTCCAAGCGTCACCGAGCTTCCCGCGGTCCAGTAGACGTTGGCGGCCTTCGCGTCCCCGGTCAGGACGACCTCGCTGGTGGCCTCCGTGGTGATGGAGGTTTCGCTGCGGATGATGAACACGGCGTTCGCGTCCCCCTGCGCATCGAGGTACAGGAAGCCACCGGGGGAAATCTGCAGCGACGTCCCCGACTCGTACAGGCCCGGGTACAGCGTCAGCCCGTTCAGGTTGCCGGATATCGCCTGGGGGGTTCCCCGAACGGCGGCCCTGGCATTGGTGAACGCGATCCCGGCATCGGTCTTGGCGGTCAGAAGGAGGACCGGGTCGATCAGCGCGCAGGCGGGACCGGTCGCGTCCACGGCGTAGACCTTCCCTGTCACTTCCGGGCAGGTTGCCGGTTCGCTGAACCCGCTGATGTTCGAGCCGGCATCCGGGGTCAAGCCGATGTCTCCGGTGATCGAGGACGTCGGGATGTTCGTGATCGCCGCAGAGGCCAGGATCGCGAACGCGGAGGTCGATCCGAGGGGGACCACCACCTGGAGGACGGCCTGGGCCTCCTGCGTCCAGGTCGTGAACGTCCACACCCGGTCGCCGGCCAGCGCCTTGCCCGCGAGGCTCCTGGCAGCGGTGGAGATCGTCGCGGAATACAGGGTGGTCGGCTCGAGCGGGGCGGTCGGCGTGAAGATCGCGGTGCCGTCGGCGCAGGTCGCGGTGCCCGGAACGACCGTCTCGCCCTTCTTCAGGGTGAACGCCGTCGCGATCGTCAGGGGGCCCATCGCCTCGCTGAACGTGGCGGTGATCGGCGCGTTGAACGCCACGGCCGTCGCGCCGTTCGCGGGGGTCGTCGATGTGATCACGGGCGCCGCGCCATCGACGCCTTCGCCGACGTCTGCCACGTCCAGGTTCCCCGAGTCGGTGAATCCCACATCCAGGTCGGTGGCGTTCGCCGACTGCCCTCCGCATGCAGCCAGGATGGACAACGCCAGGAACAGTGTGCCGGTCTTGAGCGCTTTCATCTCTTCCCCCTGGACGTTCGTCCGGGCCTGGAACGTCACCGTGCGAAACAGCTACCCGGACTTTCATGGTGCAGGTTTCGAGCCATGGGATTGCTCAAGGAAACTCCGGTGCTTGCGACGTCGCAGGCCCGGCGGTCATCCGCGTTCCATTCACATTGGACGGTCGGAGACCAGAATGATGGTCGCCGCCTCGTTCGGCCTCGACCCGCGTTCCCCGGGGCGTCGTCGTCCCGGCCCGTCGATGCCGGATCGGCGCGCGCTTCCGCCATCTCCCGCCGCGTCGCGCCCTTCGCCAAGGCGCCGGCACGTGTCTTGCGAGGATGCCCAACGGGAGCGGCGGAATGCATCGGCAATCGTCGCGTCGGTATCATCATTCCGCCCGACGTGCCGGCCCGGACCGGCGGCACGCGAAAGGAGAAGCATGGGAACGCATCGGAAAATCGCGATGAGCCGCGATCCAGGCCAGGGGGACAAAGCCATGAGACGCACGACACCGATCGCCACGTTCCTTCTCGTCGCCGGCCTGGCGGCGGGCTGCAATTCGATGGAGTCGAAATCGACGCTCGCGCAGAACGAAAAGACCCGGACGGACATGAAGCAGGCCGCGCAGTCGTTGCAGGATGACGCCTACGCGCAGAAGGCCGAATACGTGCAGAAGATGAAGAACGAGCTGGCCGCGATCCGGGAAGAGATGGACCGACTGTCCGACAAGATCGACCGATCCAACGGCGTGGCGAAGTCCGAGGCCCGGACCGCGCTGGACGCGATGCGCGAGAAGTGGGTGCTGGCGAAGAAGCGGCTGGACCAGGCCGAAAGCGCCAGCGAGTCCGCCTGGGACGAGGCGAAGAACGGCCTGAAGGAGTCCTACGGCGACTTGAAGGTTTCCTTCGACAAGACGCGCCAGTGGCTGAGCGACAAGATCGAGCCCTGACCGGCGACTGCGTCCGGGGCGGGCCAACGGACCCGCTTCAGCGTGTGCCAGCCCGTGATACCCTGCAGGAGTCCATTCCGGATCGGTGACCATGGTCGATGAACGGGCTCCCGTCGCCCCCCCGGCGCCTTCCCCCGTGCCTGCGCCGGTGCCTGACCCGGCCCTCCGGCGGTGGCTGGCCGGGGCCGGACGGTCTCTTGCCGCCGGCGGCGCATTCCTGGCCCGGCAGGTGCAGGAACTGTATCGCAGCGTCGATCCGGACGTTCAGCGCCACCTGCTGCAGGTGCCGCTGCTGACGCTGACGCTGTTCTCGGGGCGCGAGGATCCGGTCGCCCCGGGCATCCCCGACGGGCATCCGCCCCTGATCTTCGTGCATGGCCTGGGCGGGTCCCGCGGCGACTTCGTGCCGATGTCCTGGTACCTGTGGATGAGCGGTCGCAAGCGGTCCTACCGGATCCGCTTTGCACGGGGCCAGTCCCTGGACCAGATGGCGGGGGCCCTGGCGCGCTTCGTCCGCCGGGTCCGGAAGGTCACGGGCGAGCCCCGGGTGGACATCGTCGCCCACAGCCTGGGCGGCCTGGTCACGCGGGTGGCCCTCGCCGAGCACCGCCTGGGGAACGCCGTCCGCACGGTCGTCACGCTGGGTTCCCCCCTCCACGGCACCTGGTCGGCGCGGTTCGCCGACACCGTGAAGACCCGCGACCTGCGCCCGGACAGCCCCCGGATCCTGCAGATCAACGAGCGTCCGTGGCCTCCTCGTGTCCGGGTGTTCAACGCCTGGAGCCGCAACGACCTGGTGATCCTGCCCCCCGAATCGGCGCTGACCGACGGCGCCGAGGCCATCGACGCCAGCCCGTTCACGCACTACTCCTACCTGCTGGATCCGGCGGGATGGGAGCGGGTCCGGAAGGCGCTGGAGGGTCCCTGATGCCGCGCGCCGGACGCACGATCCGGCACGGGGGCTGGACGCGCCGGGAGGTCTGGAGGTCGATATGAAACGCCGGGAAGATCGCGGTTCTGCCTGTCTGTGGGGGCTGGCGCTGGCGGGCGCGATCCTCGCGGCGTCGTGCGGGACCTCCCGGGGGTCGATCGGCGACCCCGGGTTCCCGGACGCGGTCGGCGAGGTCGCCCCGGACGTGCCTGCCGATCCGGGCACCGAAACCGGGCCGGGGGATGCGGCCGACGCGCTGCCTTCCGACACGCCGGCCGTGGATGCCCGCCCGTTCGACGCCCTCGGCTGCCCGCAGGTCGCCGGGACCGCGATGACCCTGCACGAAAAGGCCGCGAAATACGACCTTCAGTCCCGCACCTGGCATCTTCCGGCGGGGCAGGACCTGTTCTACGG
Source organism: uncultured Myxococcales bacterium (assembly GCA_903857665.1). Taxonomy (GTDB): domain Bacteria; phylum Myxococcota_A; class UBA9042; order DTJE01; family DTJE01; genus CAIZWN01. The sequence goes on along the minus strand of CAIOFV010000059.1, from coordinate 37,642 downwards.
GGCGATGCTGAAGGACGACCTGAAGACCTGGGACCAGATCGAAATGAGCGACAACGTCGGGCTGTGGACCGGCGCCTACGCGGCGTCCCAGGCCTACCGGTGGGCGGCCACGCGCGACCCCGAGGCGCTGGAAAACGTGCGCCAGGTCATCCGGGGCGAACACGACATGATGCGCATCACGGGCGTGCCCGGCCTGTTCACGCGGGTCTACATCAACCCGGCGCTGCCGGGGTTCCCGACCGCGCAGTGGCTGGGCGGCGCCTACCCGGACTGCGATCTGGCGGTGCACCACTGCAAGAAGTACGTCGAGGTGACGGAGGGCGACTACAAGGGCCTGTGGTTCAAGACCGACGCCAGCAAGGACGAGTATTCGGGCCACGTCCTGTCGATGGCGACGGCCTGGGAGCTGGTCGATGACCCGGAGGTCCGGGGGCGCGTCCGGGACATCGTCACGCAGGTGGGGGACCACCTGATCCAGAACGGGCTGCGGATCACGGACATCGACGGGAAGGTCACGACGTACGGCCATCTGAACGCCCTGGGCTTCGACGACTTTCCGGGGTTCAACGCCATCCTGGCGCTGTCGTGGATGCGGCTGGCGGCGACCGTGGGTGGCGGCAAGTACAAGGATTTCTATGACAACTGCCTGCTGCAGAAGGCGGGGCCGAACCCCTGCATCGCCGGCGAGGAGGCGGACCCGCAGCCCTACACGAGCTACCTGGACAACGTGGGGCTGAACGTCGGCTGCGGGACCAACTGGAACAACCACGGCATGGCGCAGATGGCGATGTGGTCCCTGCTGCGCTTCGAGGACGACCCATCGACCGCCGCCCTGTATCGCAAGGCGCTGCGCGAGCAGTTGTGGGACGCCAGCGACCCGCTGCCGATGCGGGCGCAGCAGAACACGATGTGGACCTTCTTCTACCTGGCGAACAGGGACCCGGCGGACCCGTGGCCCGCGGACGAGGCCTCGAAGGCGATCTGCGTGATGAAGCAGTACCCCGAGTCCACGCACCACCACGCGACGGACACGTTGCACACGTACGCCGAGGCCTGCAAGGATCGCAGCGGCGACCCGATGACCGACGTCGTGATCCCGATCGACCAGACCGGGATGGACAACTTCCTGTGGTTCCGCAATCCGTACGACATGGAGCAGGAACCCGAGGACCCGAAGACCGTCGAGTCCACCGAGGGCTACCTGCTGGCGTACTGGGTCGGCCGGTACTTCGGGTTCATCACGCCCGACATGTGAGGGCCCGGCCAGAAAACCGCGGTTCCCGAAGCGTATACTGTGGGCAGCAGCAGGCAAAGTGCCCGGAAGAGCAGGGGAGGGAACCATGCGTGCAAACATCATGGGGCTGTGGCTGGCGCCGATGCTGGCGCTGGGCCTGGCGTGCGGATCGTCGACCGGCACGACGACGGACCCGGGGGCCGACGTGACGACGGACGTGCCCGGTGATCCGGGACCGGTGGACCCCGGCCCTGCCGACACCGCGATGCCGGATTCGCCCGCGGCGGACCTGGGGGACATCCCGGTGCAGCCCGAGGTCGCCACCTTCATGGAGCAGTTCAAGGCGACGCTGGCCGAGTCGAAGGACATGACCACGGACGCGCTGTTCGCGAAGTACTACCCGCCGCGCACGTACGTCGAATCGATGTCCTACGACGCGACGAAGGCCGACGGCCTGGACACCATCCTGGCGGCGTACCCGCTGACCGCGGACCAGAAGGCCTCGCTGGCCAGGCAGGGGTTCGTGATCGCCAAACAGTACGCTTTCGACAGCCACCCCATGGGCTACCTGGACGTCTTCCGGAAGGATCTGCCCGTGCTGGTCACGACGGACTCGATCCTGTTCGCGCTGCACAAGTCGTACGACCTGATGCTGCAGCAGGTGGAGGAAACCAACCTGGTCCCGGCGCTGGACACGATGCTGGCGGCGATCCACGCCCGTTTCGCCGGGGTCCCCCTCAGCCAGGCCGCGATCGCGATGGACTCCTGGCGGGACGTGGACCTGTTCCTGGCCGTGGCCCGGTCGCTGCTGAAGGGCTCGCCGGTGGCGCCCAACGACGCCTCGCTGGTCGGGGCCCGGGACCAGCTGCTGGCGCAGATCGAGGGTCTGCAGCCCGCGCAGATCGTGCTGTTCGGGCGGGCGTACCCGTGCGCGGACCCGATGTGCCTGTACGACTTCAGCCAGTTCAAGCCCCGGGGCCACTACACGTTGACGGAAGCGTTGCAGCGGTACTTCAAGGCGATGATCTGGCTGGGCCGCACGGAAATGCTGCCGACGCGGTTCCAGCGGGACCTGCTGGCGGCGTACTGGCTGACGGAAGCCACCGTGGACGCGGGCCAGATGGGCACCTGGAACGCCATCGACGGGGTGATCCAGGTCTTCGTCGGCAAGAGCGACAACCTGACGATGCCCGAGTTCATCACCGAGCTGCCCGCCGAAAACGCCCAGATCGCGCTGATCGACCCGCTGATGAGCCTGGACGTGATGCGGCAGATCGAGGCCAGCGGCCTGGGCCAGCAGCAGATCGCCAGCCAGATCCTGGCCGTGGACCCGTTCAGCGCCACGCCGACGGCCCTGCCGCCGTCGTTCCAGTTCCTGGGGCAGCGCTACGTGATCGACAGCCACGTGTTCAGCAACGTGGTGTTCGATCGGATCACCTGGCAGGGCGACAAGCCCCCGCGCATGATGCCCAGCCCGCTGGACCCGATGTTCGTCATCGGCTTCCAGGAGGCGCTGCCCCTGCTGAAGGACGAGCTGGACACCTGGCACTACGCCGGGAACCTGAACGTGCTGCGGAGCCTGGTGGAGTCGCACCCGCCCGCGTTCTGGGGCGAGTCGATGTACAACCTGTGGCTGGACACGATCCGGTCGCTGGCGGCGGACACCACGGGGGCGGGCTACCCCGACGCCGCGAAGACCCAGGCATACGCCCGCAAGTCGATGCACGCCGGGCTGGCGTCCTGGGCCGAGCTGCGCCACGACACGATCCTGTACGTGAAGCAGTCCTACACCGGCGAGGGCTGCGACTACCCCGACGGGTACGTGGAGCCGTTCCCCGCCTTCTTCCACAAGCTGGAGGCCTTCGCCGCCGGGTCGAAGCAGATGCTGGCGACCGTGATCCTCCCGGGCGCGGCCAATTGGGGCGCCCTGGGCCAGGCGGGGGCGTACTTCGATGCCCTGGGGACCGCGTCGGCCAACCTGGCGGGCATCGCAGAAACGGAGATCGCCAACCAGCCCCGCACGCCCGAGCAGACGGCGTTCCTGAAGTCCATCGTGCAGGATCAGGGGATGTGCGGCGGGCCGCTGTTCACGGGCTGGTACCCGGGCCTGTTCTATGGCGCCGCGTCCGACACGTTCCAGTTCAAGCCGACCGTCGCGGACGTGCACACCGACCCGAACTCCACCAACGTGCTGCACGTGGCCACGGGCCACCCGGACCTGATGGTGTTCCTGGCGAACACGACCTGCGGGCTGAAGGCGTACGCCGGGCCGGCCAGTTCCTACTACGAGGACCTGGAGCCGAACTTCACCCGCCTGACGGACGAGGACTGGATGAACCGCCTGGCCGCGGGCCCCGAGCCGGACCGCCCCGCGTGGACCGGCGCCTTCGTGCAGTAGCGGGGGGGGCCGGAAAGGCCCGACCGGCCTTGGCACCCCGAACGGCGCCGGCGCGTTCCAGGCAATGGCTCCTACCGGGCCCGGCGGAAGGCCGCATCGACCTGTTCGGCCATGCGCTGGAAGACCTCCTCGGTCGATCCGACGCCGTCGATCGCGTGCAGCCGGCCGGAATTCTCGTAGTAGCGCGACAGGGCGCCTTCATAGCGTTCGTAGGCCTGCAGGCGCTGGACGATCGTCGCGGTGGACAGATCGTAGTGGCGGCCTCGGGCGGCCAGCCGCTGCAGCAGTTCCAGCGTCGGCACGCGCAGGTTCAGCACGCAGTTCACCTGCGAACCGGCCTTGCGCAGCAGCCCGTCCAGGATGTACGCCTGCACCAGGGTGCGCGGGAACCCCTGGAAGATGAACCCGGTCCTCCCGGAGTTCGACCGGATGCGCTCCTCGACCAGCCCGATCACGACCTCGTCCGGCACCAGCGCGCCTTCCTCCATCTGGGCCGACACCTTCTGGCCCAGGGCCGAGCCCCGGCGGATCTCCTCCTGCAGGAGGTCGCCCGCGGACAGGATCGTCATGTTGTACTTCGCGGCCAGTTGGCCTGCCTGGGTGCCCCGACCCGACCCGGGCCCGCCCAGCAGCACGATGTTCATCTGCACGTTCTGCAGCGTGCGGTCGATCCCGTCGCAGATGCGCTGGAAGATCTGGTCCACCGTCCCCAGCCCATCGACGGCCTGGTGGACCCCCCGCTCGTCGAAGAACTTCAGCACCGGTGCGGTCTTGTCCTTGTACTCGCGCAGGCGGACCTCGATGACTTCGCGGGTATCGTCGATGCGCCCCGAAACGGTCGCGCGCGCCAGCAGCCGTTCGGTGCACACCTCCACGGGGACTTCCAGGCTGACGAGGCTGGTCAGCGACGTGTGCAACTTCAGCAGCAGGCCGTCCAGGATGTAGGCCTGGACCCACGTCCGGGGAAACCCGTCGAACAGGAAGCCGTTCGCCTGGGGGTTGTCGTGGATCGTGCTTTCGAGGATCTGGACGATGATCTCGTCCGACACCAGGCCGCCCTTCGCGATGATGTCCTTGGCGGCCCGGCCCAGGTCGGTCTTGTTCCGCATCTCCGCCCGCAGAAGGTCGCCGGTCGAAATGTAGAACAGGCCGTACCGCTCCATCAGCATCGGCGACTGCGTGCCTTTGCCGGCCCCCGGCGGTCCGAACAGTGCGATGTTCAACATGGCGCCCCCAGGCAATCACAGCCGATGGTAAGTGCGGTCCTGGAATGGGGGGATACAATCGCCTAGAACACTTGGATAAGAAAGGAGGATTTCCGGGAATACGCCCGGGCCGCGCGTGTGGGCGGGCGTCTTCCTCGGGCCGGGCCGCCGGCTCGGAAGCCCCCGTGACCGCTTGAATACTCTTGACTCACCCTGCCGTTGGGCGATGATTTCGGACGCGCTCCCCCCTGCCGCCGAGGCGACCCGGGGGGCGAACCGTCCCAGGTCGTCGTCGCGGCCGCCCGCTCCCGCGGGCCCGGCTGGCAGGAGATGCGCTGATGGATTACGTGTTGTGGGCGCTCGCGGTGATCTGGCCGCTGTCGGCCGTGATCCTGCTGCTGGCCGTGAACGGGAAGAAGGGCCACGTCGGCCTCAACTTCCTGGCCCTGGCGATCGTCGGGGGCCCCCTGGCGGCGTTCGCGGTGAGTCGCGTCCCGTTCCGCTGCCGCCGGTGCGACATCGACATGGACACCAGGGACGGGCGGCACGCCTGCCCGAAGTGCGGCGACGCCACCACGGACGGGACCCTCGGCGAGCGGGTGCTGAACATCTTCGAACTGGACGAAAAACCGGTCCTGTCGTTCTGGGCCAAGTTCACCTACGCCTTCGGACAGGTCGCCGTGTCGCTGTCGCCGGCGCTGATCTCATCGTGGCTGATCTACTTCTACATCGGCCGGAAGGACGCGTCGGGCCACGACATCCTGCTGGTCAGCGCCGCGGCGATGTCGGTGGGCGGCCTGATCCCCCGCCTGCTGGAGGCCGTCGCCGAACCGATGGTCGGCTACCTGTCGGACAAGTGGCACTTCCGGATGGGCCGCCGGATCCCGTGGGTGGTGTTCGGGACCCCGTTCCTGGCGATCTTTTCGATCCTGATCTTCTTCCCGCCGGACCGCGCCGGCGAGGGCGCGAGCCTGGTCAGCGCGCTGGGGGTCGACGTCACGCCGAACTTCCTGTTCCTGCTGGCCACCCACACCGGGTTCTGGGTGATGTACACCGCCGTCGTCGCGCCGTACCTGTCGCTGCTGCCGGAAATCACGCCCCTGAACAACGAGCGCATCCAGGCCTCGAACTACATGGCGTTCGGGGACGTCGCGGGTTCGGTGCTGGGGACCGCGGGCGTCGGCATGATGATCGGCGCGCTGGCCGGCGGGATCACCCTCGGCCCCATCCACCTGTCCAACGCCTACGAGGCGATCGGCGTGATCCTGGGCGTCGTGTTCACCCTGATGTTCTACATCAGCGTCTGGAAGGTGCGGGAGCGTCCCCACGACGCGTCCAAGGCGGTGAAGTTCAAGTTCACCCAGGCCTTCGTCGAGACGTTCCGGAACCCGACCTTCACCCCGTACGTCATCGCGGCGGCCGCGATCCGCATGGCCACGGACATCCTGCTGGCGGGGATGCCCTTCATCGTCACCCGCCTGATGAGCCTGGACGAGGAGTACGCAGGGTACCTCCAGGGCGTGCTGATCCTGGGCGCCATGCTGTTCTTCCCGGTGGTCGCCTCCAAGGCGGTCAAGTACGGCAAGAAGACCGTCTACCTGTTCGGCATGGGGGTGTTCGCGGTGGACCTGCTGCTGATGGCCCTGCTGAAGCACTTCCCGTTCCTCGGGTACCCGGTGGCCTTCGTCGCCGGCCTGCTGGGCAGCCCGCTGGACCCGAACCAGATCGCCTTCGCCCATACCGTGATCACGCTGGCGATCGGCGCGCTGCCCGTGGCGGTGATCTTCGTGATGCAGCGGCCCATCCTGAACGACGTGATGGACCACGACGAAAAACTGACCGGCTACCGTCGCGAGGCCATGTACAACGGCATGGAAGGGCTGGTGTCCAAGCCCGCGTCCGGCCTGGCCTACTTCATCGTGCCCCTGCTGCTCAGCACCCTCGGGGACTCCGCGGAACATCCCTGGGGCGTGCTGGCGACGCCGCTGGTCGCGTCCGTGCTGCTGTTCATCGGGTACCTGGGGTTCCGCAGTTACCCGCTGGACAAGTAGGCCGCGCCAGGGCGCCCGGCCCGTCTGATGCCGGCGCGCCCTTCGAGGCATTGCGGGGCGGAACTCTTCTGCGCAGGTTCCTGCTCAATGTTTGTCGTGGCCCTGACCGGGATTCCCGTGCCCGCTGTTCCCGCGTCCGTTGTCCCCGTGGTTTCCGCCCCTGTCGCCACCCGGGCGACCGTGGCCCTCGTCCTTCCGGTCACGGGCCTTGGCGGGCCTGGCTTGCGGGCGATCGGGCGCGTATGCAGGGCGCGCAGGGCGAGGCTCGCGACGGAACGCGCCGGGGCCGGGGCCGGCCCCTCCCTCCCCGCGGAAATGGCGGTAGTGTCCCGGCTCCTGGGCGTAGAAACTGACGGGGACGCGACCGCGATCGACTTCGCCCCAGTGGCCCCGGTGGTCCCGCGACCGGTACCAGTGGTCGTTCTGCTGGGTCCAGTACCAGCCGTCGTAGAAGAAGACCTCGTCGGGGGAATCCTCGACGACCCACATCCCGGGGGCGAACACGGCCATGGGAGGCCGTACCGTCCAGTGGATCGCCGGGGCGCCGAACATCACGCCCACCCCTTGCGCCGCAGCCGTGGCCGGAAGGAGCCCGCAGAAAAGAAGGATGGAAAAGAATCGTTGCACCATGCACCTCCAGAGGGTTGACCCACTCCTCCCTGAAGCAAGGGATGTGCCGGCCGGCCCAGCGCAGCCGGCCGGGAGATCGCGATCGCCGTCGCCCGCGGCGATCGGTCATTCTGAGCGGACAGGGGGTTGATCTGATGGAACGGATCCGGCGACGAGGGTGCGGCGCAGAGGGTGCGGCGCAGAGGGTGCGGCGCAGGGGGTGCAGCGCAGGGGGTGCGGCGCAGGGGGTGCGGCGCAGAGGGTGCGCTGCGCGCGCAGCGTCGGTTGTTCGGCTACAGGGGAACGCCCTTTCCGGCCGCCAGGCTCTCGACCCGCCGGACCCCCAGGCCCCGCAGGTGGTCCCCCAGCGCCGCCTGCGCCGCCGGTTCGCCGTGGACCAGCAGGACGCCCTGCAGGCGCGCCTGGTCCATGGGCGCCACCCACTCGCCGATCTCGTTGCGGTCCGCGTGGGCGCTGAAGGCGTTGAGGATCTTGACCCGGGCCTCCAGGCGGTGCAGTTCGCCGAAGATCTTCACCTCGGGCCGCCGGTCGGCCAGCGCCCGTCCCAGCGTGTTTTCGGCCATGAAACCGACCACCAGGATGGTGTTGCGTGGGTCGCCGACGTCGCGGACCAGGTGATGCAGGATGCGGCCCGCTTCGCACATCCCGGACGAGGCGATGACGATGCAGGGGTCCCGGATGTCGTTCAACTTCTTGGAGTCCTCGGCCGACGCCGTGAACTTCAGCGCCGCGAAGCCAAAGGGGCTTTCGCCGCGGTCCAGGAACCGGCGGACCGTTTCCTCGTCGTAGCACTCCGTGTGTTTCGTGAAGATCGCGGTGGCCGAGGTGGCCATGGGGCTGTCCACGAAGACCGGGACGGGGGGGATCCGGCCGGACTCGTTCAACTGGTGAAGGTGCCACACCAGTTCCTGGGTGCGACCGATGGCGAAGGCCGGGACCACTACGCGACCGCCCTTCGCGACCGTTTCGCGCACCACCTGGGCCAGTTCCTCCTGGGCGAAGGCGAGATCGTCGTGCAGCCGGTTGCCGTAGGTGGACTCGCAGACCAGCCAGTCCGCGTCGGGCGCCGGATCCGGGTCGCGCAGGATCGGGGTGTTCCGCCGGCCGAGGTCGCCGGTGAACACGATCGTCCGGCGCGTGTCGCCATCGACGACGTCCAGGCGCACCACCGCGGATCCCAGGATGTGCCCGGCCTCCAGGAACGTCGCGGTGACGCCGGGCGCGACCTCCACGGGCTGGCGGTACGCGACGGGCCGGAACAGGCCCGCCGCCTGCGCCGAATCCTCCTCGTCATACAGCGGCGGCAGCGCCTCGCGCCGGTCCCGGGGGTTCTTCCCGATGTGCCACTCCAGGAACCGGGCGTCGGCGACCTGGATTCGCGCCGAGTCGGCCATCACCAGTTGCGCCACGTCTGCGGTGGCCCCGGTCGCCCAGATCAGCCCCCGGTAGCCCCGCTTCACCAGCAGCGGGTAGGCGCCGCAGTGGTCCAGGTGCCCGTGGGTGTTGATGCAGGCCGTCAGCGACGCCGGGTCGAAGGGCTGCTCCTCGTTCTTGGCCCGGGACTCCTTGCGCCGTCCCTGGAACAGCCCGCAGTCGATCAGGATCCGCGACCCGCCGACCTCCAGCAGGTGCTTGCTCCCCGTGACCTCAAGAGCGGCTCCGTAGGACGTGAGGGTGATCATCGTCTGCTCCGCTAGTATCCCTTCTTGACGCTCCAGAGGCTGTCGTCCTGGAGCCAGTAGATCTTCGCCCCGAGGATGGCCATGCCCATGATCTGGCCGAAGGATTCGGTCGTGGCGACCGTGACCGGCGCGTAGCCGGGAATCACCATCCGGATGGCATCCGACGTGGCCGAGGCCGAGATGGCGAAGTACACCGTGCCGCTGTCCAGCAACAGGAGCCCGGGGCAGGTGCCGAAGTTGACGTTTTCGCCGCTGGTCATGGGGACGGGCGTCCACGACGCGGTCACGTCCTGGACGCAGCCGACACGACCGCCCATGAACTCGGTGAAACACAGCGTGTTGCCGGACAGCGCCAGCGCGGTCGGGGTGCCCAGGCCGGTGATCACCGTTTCGGGGCTGCCGCCCGCAACCGGCACCCGGCCGATCGTCCCGCCGGGCAGGTCGTAGGGCGCGGTGAAGTAGACCCAGGACTCGTCCGCGACCAGCGTGGTGTTGAAGTCGCCGGACAGGGTGGCCAGGGTGGTGGCTTCGCCGCCGCCCTTCGGCACCCGGGTGATCGCGGCGACCCCGCCGCGCTTGTCGGCGAAGAACACATACGTGCCGTTGATCGCGATGGCGTGGGGATGGTCCAGCGCGGACGCCATTGCCACGGGCTCGCTCCCGTCCATCTTCGAACGACGCACCGCCCCGTTCGGCCCCGAGTCGTCCTCCAGCCAGAAGAGGTGCTGGCCGTCGGTGAGGATGCAGGTCGGATGGTCCAGGCCCGTGGCCACGGCGGTGGAGGAGGAATGGGTGGCCAGGGTCACCGATTTCACGGTGCCGAGCGGTGCGGCGACCCCCTCGGTCAGGTACAGGTGCGTGCCATCGGTGCACAGGGACTGGGCCGAATCGAACGTCATGTTCGGGTTGCCGGGGGCCTTTTCCCCGCTCGACATCAGCGGGCAGGCGGCGAGCGTCGCGGCGCAGCAGGCGCCGGTCAGGGCCGCGGCAATCCGCGTCCGGCGACGATCCGGTCGATTCATGGCCAACCTCCGCGTTGCCCGAGGCCGCACCCTCGATGCCTGCAACCCTATCCCCGACAAGGACGTGGGGCAAGCGGGAGTGGAATTGGGGGGGCAGATGGGTCAAGCGCCGCCGCATCGCCTTGACACCCTTCTCGGCGGGGGCCGACAATCCTGTCGTGAACGGTCCAGCCGTCCGCGGGTCCAGGCCGCCGGGCCACCGGCGCGTGAGGTGCATCATGGCGAATCCAGGTTTCGGGGAGGATTCCGCGCTGCGCATCAGGGCGGCGCGGGGGGCTGCCCTGCTGATCCCGGCGCTGCTGCTGGCGGCCTGCGGGACAACGAAGATCGAGGTGGCCGCGGTGCCCGTGGACAGCGGGAAGTTCGGCGCCCTTCTGGTCAGCAGCGAGGGCGAGCAACTGCTGCCGGTGGTCACCCGGGACGCGTCCGGGCAGGCGACCGCCGTGACGGGCGCGCTGTGGATGGACGGCAACGGCAACAGCGCCTACGTGGACCTGGACCCGCTGACGGGGCTGCCCACCCGGACGGTGTTCGGGGATTTCGTGCTGCTGTTTTCGAACTGGAGCGCCGACCACACCACCGCGGACGTGGCTCGCATCTACGGCCCCACCGGGTACGTCGAGGTGATGCGCGGCGTGCGCGTCGGGGAAGGCGACACGGCGACCGCGGGCAAGTTGACGTCGGCCGCCACGTGCCTGCCGAACTGCCCCTCGACGAAGCAGACCGTTGCCGAACTGCTGAAGGTGGCGGGCCTGGGCCTGTCCATCGGCACGTGCGGGGTCGCCGGCGCCGTCAGCTGGGGTGCGATGCTGCTGCCGTGCAGCGGTGTCGTCGTTTCCGCGGCAAAGATGGTGTCGGGCGACGAGTCGTGGCTGAACGCGCCCCTGTCGCGCGCCGCCGGGTTCCTGAAGGCCGTCGACATCCTGCAGTGCGTGAGCGGCGACGCCAGCGGCTGCCTGTCCCTGGAACTGGACACGGCCGCCAGCCAACTCGAGAAGGAGGCCGCGACGGTCGACAAGTACCCGGAACTGGTACAGGCAGCCGAGGACCGCATGATGAACGGCGCGCTCCCCGGCGGCGTCCTGTCCGGCAGCCCGCCGGCCTGCATCCAGTCCTACGAGTGCACGCCCGGTGCCTACCTGCCGTGCCTCGCGGGAGGCACCCGGCAATGCGGCCAGGACTGCACGTGGCCCGAGTGCCCGTCCGCGACGTCCGGCGGGACCTGCTCCGTCAATGCCGGCGACGGCGATTCCGTCTGCCAGGCGCTGGTCGAAAACGTGCAGTCCCAGTGCGCGGCGAAGGGCGGCAAGATCCTCAGTTGGTCGCCGGACAAGGCCACCTGCGTCAAGGGATACAAGTGCTGGGCGACCAGTTGCCCCTGCCTGATGTCCTGCAGCACGACGTGCGGCAACGACCTGACCTGCGTGCAGTCCTGCATGACCAAGGCCGGCAAGGACACCCAGGCCGAGGCGACGAAATGCGCCGCCTGCACGCTGCCCCAGGTCCAGGCCCAGTGCCAGACCGGCGGCTGACGTTCTCGGCGGCTGACGGCGCCGCCTGCGACAGGCGCCGGGCGTTGGCCCTGCAGAGGGGCTAGCGAGGTCGCATCAAGGCCAGATAATCCCTGCGCACGCGGTCCGGCGTATTCCTTTGGTTCAGTTTTGTATGCACGTGCTGCCGAAAGGCCTCCGCAATCTCATCACCAGCGAAGCCTCGCGCCCGGAAACCTTCGAGGAATTCCTCGAAGGTTACGAAATAGAAACGAATTCTCTGCCCGTCGATGTCATCGTCATCCTGCGAGAAACTCTGGTCGAAACTGTGGGCGAGGAAAGTGATCTCAACGTTCCAATCCTTCGCCTCTGAAACCTCGTCCCATTCGGCGCGACGGAGCCGCAATGAACGAACCAGGGTTCGTCGGTGGCCCTGGAAGTAGGTCTCAGTCAGACGACCGGCATGCACTTCAAAAGCGACTACCGACCGCTCCTCGAACTTCTGGAAGTCACAATCTCCCAGCTTGTGGCGGCTCACATTGGTGGCGTTCACGGAATCCCCATGCCCTCGCGGCTTCCAGCCGTCCGTCGCTGGGTACAGCAGAGCGGTCAGCGCATCGATGGCGCGCTGCTCGATGATCCCAACGGTCCGTGTCTCACCCTCCGCCACACGTGCCAGGACGGATTCAATCGCTTCGATAGCCACGTGCTCCGGGATCCTGGTGACCTGGTCGCGTGAAAGCCGAATCTGTCGGACGAGCCAGAGGCGTAGCCAGGCTGCCAGTTCGCGGCGCTGGGCGAACCCCATGCCATCCAGTCCCTCAATGATCTTGCATAGAGCCGTCGCTTGACGGATTTCCTTGTCCTTCCTCGTGGCTGCCCAATCATCCGAAAGCCTGTTGACCGCCTTCGCGTTGTTCAGGACCGGGTTTCCGGCGCCCGCAAAATCCCCGTAGCGATCGAACAGCCAATTCGCTGCAGTGCCTCTCGGCGCGAATTCGTAGAGCACCGCCAGGTCGTGGTCGAAGAACTCGGCGATCGTGCATTGAAAGTGAAGTATTTGAAGATAGGGGCTGTGCGTATCGTCGCCAGAAGCCAGGGCCCTCAAGAACAGTCCCAAATCTCCCTGAAAACCGAGGTTCAATGCGGCCTGTCCCAGAATGGCGGCACAGGTGCCCTCATCTGCGTCCGCCAGCCGAAGCTCCTCCTGCGCAACGTCTTCCTCATACTGCTTCTGAACCATGTGAACTTCCAGCGATGGGGCGCTCCGCGTAACGTCAAGCAGGCACTTTACCGCCTGCCACGAACAACGGGTACGTCCCGAGGCCCACAGGATTCGCGAAATCCGGGCAGCAGTCATCCGTTCGCGAAGCGCCAGGGAGACAGCAAGGTGCGCGTGACTCATGAAGGCGGTCGCTCCCTCGTGGGTCATGCCATGCGCCTTGCCACGCAGGGTGTCATGCATCTCGAAGAAGGTATCTGCCAACCTGTCGCCAAACGGCCCGCCGCAACGAATGCTTCCTCGAACCAGTGCCTCGAAGCCCGGGTCGATCCCCTGCCCCTCCTGCCACGAACTGAACTGGATACCCATCCATATGGGCCAGTCTTCCGGACTTCCCAGAATCCCTTCCAAACCTTGACCGAAGTACTCGATGGCCCTGGGCTCTTCCTCGGGCGAAACCGGCAACTGCAGTGCACGGAAGGCTTCAATGAACTCCCGCCCGAAACCTCCAGCCACCTTGTACCTCCTTCACCGCGAAGCAGCGGCGCTGGTCCAGGTCGAGGCACGATGGTATCATCCATCGGTCCCAGGTGCTGCTTCGGGCCACAGGCCTGGAGACGACGAATTGGGTCGCCTGGCCGGCGGGTTCCAAAGGTGGTGAGTCGATGCTCCTGGATGCGCTGGATCTCTTCTCCGGGGCGGGAGGGTTGACCCTTGGCCTTGAGGGCGCGGGATGGCATGTGGTCGGTTCTGTCGAGAACGATCGGGATGCCACGCTGACACACAAGATGAACTTTCCAGCGATCACCCACTTCGACGACGTGAGGTCTATCGACTTCAAGAAGTTTGCCGGGCTTGGCCTGATCGCGGGCGGGCCACCGTGCCAGCCGTTCAGCGTCTCGGGCAAGCAACAAGGCGCGGCGGACGAGCGCGATATGATCCCCCAGTTCTTCCGGGCTGTGCGCGAAGCTCGACCCATGGCTTTCCTGATGGAGAACGTGGCGGGCTTGATGGCCCCCCGGTTTCGTGGGTACGTGGAGAGGTTCGTTGCGTCTGTGAAGCAGGATCCAGACCTCAGTTATGACGTGTATCTCGACGTGCTCGATGCCGCAGACTTCGGAGTCCCTCAACATCGCCGACGCCTCTTCATCGTCGGTGTCCCGCGAGGCACTGCCTTCGCTTTCCCTGCGGCGACCCATGGGAAAGGCAATCTGCTCCCCTATGCAACCGTTGCCGACGCCCTGAAAGGGGTACCAGAGGATACACCGAACCTTGCGAAGGTCGTGTTCGCGATGAACCCGGTCTTGCGGCGCAGCCCCTATGCGGGCCTGCTCCTCAACGGGAAGGGCCGACCGCTCAACCCGGACGCGCCCAGCCTGACGATCCCCGCGACTGCCGGGGGAAACCGGACGCATATCATCGATCCGGCTCAGATCCTGGTGCAATACCATCGCGAATTGATGAATGGTGGGATGCCCAGGCGCGGCCAGGTCCCTGGCTGCCGCAGGCTGACGTTGCGCGAGTGTGCGCGGATTCAGTCTTTCCCCGACCAATTCATGTTTGCAGGGAAGAAGTCGCGCCAGTTCTCGCAAGTCGGAAACGCCGTCCCACCCAAACTTGCTTGCGCAGTCGCAAAGGCGATCTTCACCGCCATCGCGACAAGCAACGCTGCCCGCATATCGGACCAACAGGTTGGGACGATCGGCAGATGAAGGCCCCATACCAATCTGATGGTACGACGACCAGGCAATATGGCCTGTGCAAGCTGAGGGAGACCCTTGAGGTCTATCCGGCGGTGTCGAATGTCATGAAGGGAAACCGCTCGATTGACACCCGGCCTGAACGGAAGCTTCGGCTCCTCCTCTTCCATCAGGGGTATCGCGGGTATCGCTGCAACGTGCGCGGCTTGCCAGGGACTCCGGACATCGTCTATTCGCGGAGCAGGCTCTGCGTCTTCGTCCATGGTTGCTTCTGGCACTCGTGCCCGAAGTGCCAGGAAGGCAAGCAGTTCAATGTGAACAGACGGTATTGGCAGGCCAAGCTCGCCAGGAATGTCGAGCGCGACGAAAGGCAGTTGGACAGTCTGAGGAGCCTGGGGTGGACGGTCATCGTCGTCTGGGAGTGTGAACTACGCGACGATCCTTCAGCGTGCCTCGCGCGAATCGCATCGGCGATCCATCCATCATCGGTCCCGGCGGCCTGTGCTAGCGAAGAATCGCCATCAGATCGATGTGTTCGTCGGTCCACGGAGTCCTGCGATCCGTCGTCGGGTTCGCGGGGCGCTCCACCCCCGGGACGCCTGCCAGCCCCTTCAGGAACGCCGCGTTCCGGGTCAGGAGCACCCAGACCGACGCCTTCCCCCAGGGCGGGAGGTCTGCGCGGGTGACCGTCACCGCCGACAGGCCCAGCCGGTCGGCCGCCGATTGGAGCACGGGATCGAGCCGGAGGTGCCGGTTCGTGATGTTGAACGCCAGGATGCCGTCGCCCGCGATGCGCCGCACGTACAGTTCGATGGCCTCGATCGTCAGCAGGTGCGTCGGGATCGAGTCCGAGGTGAAGGCGTCCACCGCCAGCACGTCGAAGGGCGGCTGTGCGCCGTCCGCCAGCTCGCGCTCGATCGACAGCCTGGCATCGCCGCCTACGACGTCGATGTTCGCCTGGGAATCCGAAAGGTAGCTGAAGTACCCGCCTTTCCCTTCGGCCAGGTCCACGACGTCGGGGTTGATTTCGTAGAAGCGCAGGCTGTCCCCGGCCGACGCCAGGGCGGCTGCCGTCCCCGCGCCCAGGCCGATCACGCCGATCCGGAGGCCGCCGACACCGGGCACGATCGCGTCCCGTGCCGGATGCCGCAGGATCGCCAGCCCCAGGCCGCCTTCCGCCGTGTAATAGGTGGTCGGGATGCGACGGGCCTTCGGGTTGCGCGGCTGAAGGCCGTGCAGGGTCGTGCCGTTTCGCAGTTGCCAGGAAGCCGTTTCCGGATCGTCGGCCCCGCTTTCGAGGACCCGCAGGACGCCGTAGAAGTTGCGGGAGGCGAAGGCCGGCGCGTCGAGGGCGGCGGCGGCATGAACCAGCAGGGCCGCGCCGAAGGCCCCCAGGAGGACGTCGATCAGTACGCGGCGCGGGAAACGACGGCCGCGAACCGTTGCAGGACCGCCGTCGCGCGCCAGCGCCATGCGGAACAGCAGCGCCGTCGCGAACAGCGACACGTGCAGTTCCCAGTACCCGCGGAAGGCCAGCGGCGCGACGAGGGCGACGAAGGCGCCGCCGAGCACCCCCCCCAGCGACACCCGGAGGTAGAACGACGTCAGGAGGCTCGGATGCGGCCGGATGCGGGCCAGTTCGCCGTGGCAGACCATGCAGCAGACGAACATCGCGCCCGAATGGACGGCGATCTGCGCTGGCGCGCCCAGGGAAGGTCCCTGGAACAGCGCCCAGAGCGACCCGGCGCACGCCAGGATCAGCGCCGGGCCGAACACGCTGCGCCGGTAGGCGCGATCGCCTTCAAACGTCAGGATGAACGAAAGCAGGTACAGGCCCAGGGGCAGGGCCCAGAGCAGCGGAACGATCGCCACCTCCTGGCAGACCTGGTTGGTGGACGCCATCAGCATCGAGGAGGCGCATGCGGGCAGCAGCAGCCACGCCAGGCGGATGCCGCGGGTGGGCGGCGCGACCGCTTCCGGACGGGAGGGGGCCGGCCGGGCGGGCGTGCCGACGGGTCCCTGCCGCACCGCGCGCCAGGCCGACGCGATGCAGGCCGTCGCGAACAGGAGGTAGAGCCCCGCCCATGCCCACGCCTGGAGCCTGAGCGGTAGCGCCGGCTCGACGACGAACGGATAGCCCGCCAGCGCCAGCAGCGACCCGGCGTTCGACAGGGCGAACAGGCGGTAGGGCGACCGCCCGGGGGTCGCGCGATGGGACCACGACTGGAGCAGCGGGCCGGTCGCGGACAGCAGCAGGAACGGGAGGCCGACTCCGATCGCCAGCAGCCCGAGGATCCGGGCGACCGGCGCCGCGGAGTCGAGCGGCCTGAGGCTCGTGTCGGGCAGCAGCGGCGAGGACCACGCGCACCCCTGCCACGCCATCAGGCCAATCGACAGGAGGAGGAGGCCGCCGTGCGCGACGGCCTGCGCCCGGATCCGGAGGCGCGTGCCGACCAGGTGGGCCCAGGCGTACCCCCCCAGCAGCACCACCTGGAAGAACAGGAGGCACGTGGTCCACACCGCGGGGGTCGCCCCGAACCACGGGAGCAGGCACTTTCCCACC
Source organism: uncultured Myxococcales bacterium (assembly GCA_903857665.1). GTDB lineage: Bacteria > Myxococcota_A > UBA9042 > DTJE01 > DTJE01 > CAIZWN01. Next base: position 20,445 of record CAIOFV010000059.1, on the reverse strand, counting down.
ATGGGCTGGACCAGGAACAGGAGGAAGGCGCCGAGGCCGATGGTCAGGGCGAAGAGCATGGGGGAACGCTATCACCGTTCGGGATTCCCTGCAGGGGGTTCGTTGACACCGGTTTCGTTCGCAGGGATGATATCCGTACTGTTTCAATGAGGCCCGGGTGTTCGGCCCGGGAATGCGAAGGCATGGGGGGGATCGCCGGCCTGCTGCTGGTGTCGATTGTCGTCCAGGTCGCGGCGGCCATCCTCGCCCTGCGCCTGATCTGGGTCACCCGCCGCAGCCTGGCGTGGATCTTCATCTGCTGCGCCTTGCTGCTGATGACCGCCCGCCGGTGCCTCACCCTGTACTCGGCGGTCAACGGCGTCGTCGTGGCGAACGTCTTCGACTCGGCCCTCTTGTTCGAGGCGCTGGTTTCGGTCGTCATTTCGGTCGCGATGCTGGTCGGGGTCGGGCTGATCGCGCCGCTGTTCCGGTCGATCCTGCGCAGCGAGGAGGAGATCCGACGTCGCGAGGAGGACCTGCGGGTGACGCTCGGCTCGCTGGCCGAGGGGGTCCTGACGACCGACACGCGACTGCGGGTCGTCCGGATGAACCCGGCTGCCGAGCGGTTGACGGGCTGGTCCACCGAGGACGCGGCCGGCCGGTCGATCCCCGAAGTGCTGCCGATGGCGGAAAGCGGCGAGCCCGATACCCCGATCGACCCGTTCGGCCCGGTGGTGATCGAGGGGCAGGTCGTCCGGCTGCCGCACCCGGCCCGGTTGCGCCAGAAGGGCGGCTCCTGGGTGCTGGTCGGCAGTTCCGGTGCGCCGATCCGGGACTCCGGGGGCGGCATCCGGGGCGCGGTGATCGTCGTCCAGGACGTGACCGAGCAGCAGCGCCTGGAAGACCACGTGCGCCACGCGCAGAAGCTGGAGACGGTCGGCCGGATGGCCGGGGGCATCGCGCACGACTTCAACAACGCGCTGTGCGGGATCCTCGGGTACGCCGAACTGCTGGCGATGAAGGTCCCGGACAACCCGCAACTGCTCGACTACGCCACGAGCATCGTGGAGGCCGCGAAGCACTCGAAGGAACTGACGTCGCGCCTGCTGACCTTTTCGCGCAAGGGGCGCGTGTTGACGCGTCCGATGGACATCCACGAGTCGTTGCGACTGGTCGCGGACCTGCTGGAGCGGACGGTCGAAAAGAACCTGAACATCGACCTCCGCCTGGATGCCACGCAGACCACGCTGCACGGGGATGCGTCGCAGATCCACAGCGCGCTGCTGAACCTGGGCGTCAATGCGCGCGACGCGATGCCGGGCGGGGGACGGATCACCTTTTCGACCCGGAACGTCGCGTTCGACGAGCCTTCCTCGGACGGGGGCACGCCGATTCCCGCCGGCCGGTACGTCGAGGTCGATATCGAGGATACCGGCGTCGGCATGGGCCCCGAGGTGATGGCGCACCTGTTCGAGCCGTTCTTCACGACGAAGCCGGTGGGGCAGGGGACCGGGCTGGGCCTGTCGGCGGTCTATGGCGTCGTCCGGGACCACCACGGGGTGATTCGCGTCGAAAGCCGGCCGGGCCAGGGTTCCGCGTTCCGGGTCTTCCTGCCGCTGGCCGAAGGGACGAGCGTTGCGGCCAGGCCGGTGTCACCCGTGGTGCGGCCGCGGGGCCGGGGGACCGTCATGGTGGCGGACGACGACACGATCCTGCGCCGGCTGGGCGTCGAAATGCTGGGCGAACTGGGATACGAGGCGATCGTCGCCGAGGACGGCCTGCAGGCGGTGCAGGCCTTCCGCGCCCGGGAGGGTCGGATCGACCTGGTGCTGATGGACATGGTGATGCCCAACATGAACGGGCTGGACGCGCTGCACGAGATGCGGAAGATCGACCCCGGGGTCCGCGTCGTGTTCATGTCGGGCTACGAAACCGAGATCCTGCGCGCCGGGCTTCGCGAGGAGTCGATCGACGGCTTCCTCCAGAAACCCTACGGCACGGAGGAGCTCGCGCGGACCCTCGCCGCGGCGCTGCGGCGGACCTGACCTCACGCTTCCTCAGGACACGTGTTGCTACTCGATGTCGTCGATGCGGTAGACCACCGCCTGGCGATCCCGGTAGACCTGCCGGAAGGGCGGGTTCTGCAGTTCCTTGAACCCGTGCGCCCGCCAGGCCCGCAGCACCAGGGTGCGGGATCCGAAGGCCGCAACCAGGGCCGGCCCGTCCAGAGGGTCCACCTGCTGCCGGGCGCGCTCCAGTTGTCGCGCCCTCGGCTCGTCGAAGCGGATCGAGTAGGTGGGGTCCAGCCCCCACAGGTAGTGCTGGCGGGGCGCCGAATAGAAGAGGTCGGGGAAGTCGTCCCAGAAGAGGTTGATGACCGTTTCGCCCGGCTCGAGGTGGTCGGCCATCCAGGCGCCTGCGCCGTCGAAGAAGCGGGAGGAGGCGACCTCGAACTGGTACACGCGGTAGAAGCCCAGCGATCGGGCGTGGAATCCCGCCAGCAGCACCAGCGCGGCCGCCACGCCCAGGGCGCGCCAGCGGGGGCCTCGCGGCATCCGGGCGGGCAGGCCGCCCGGGCTTCGGACCAGGTCGCGCACCACCAGCCCGGCGGCGATCGCCAGCAACAGCGCCAGGTATTCGACGAAGCGGGCCGAGACCGCCGTCATCGCGGCCCAGAAGAGCGTCGCGGCAACGACGCCCTTGGTTTCGGCGGCCACGTGGCGCCATCGAGCGGCCACCACCCCCACCAGGACCGGGACCAGCAGCACGATCAGCGGGTAGATGTCGAAGAAGACCCTGGGCGAATACGGGTAGATTTCGTTGCCCAGCTCGAAGCCGGACTGGCTCATCCCGGTCAGGCCCATGCGGAAGATCTGGACGTACGTGAAGAAGGTTTCCAGCGTCAGCGGCGAGTAGGGGTGGATGACCAGGCCGGCCACGGCGCCCAGCCCGGCCGCGGCGACCGAGCGCCAATCCAGCCTCCCGCGTCCCAGCCATCGGCCCGCCGCCAGAGGCGCCGCGGTGAGCAGCAGCACGAACGGGACCGTGTAGCACCACGCGTACACGAAACCGAGCACCGCCACGGCGCGCCATCGCTGCTGCAGCAGAAAGTGCACCCCCAGCAGCAGCAGCGACATGCTGAGGACGTGGGAGCGGATCATCCCCAGCCGGGCCAGGAACAGCCCTCCCATCGCCAGCGGCAGGGCCGCGAACCAGGTGGGCCAGGGCACGGCGTGGGCCCGCAGCAGCCACAGCAGGAGCGCCATGACGGCCAGCGCCAGCAGCACACCGAAGATCCGCGCGCCCAGGATCGGCTGATCCCCCAGCAGGGCGAAGGGCGCCATCGCGAGGTGGTACAGCACCTCCTTGTCGCAGTAGCCGTCCTTCCAGGTCGAAACCTGCGTCCAGGGGAACTCCCGCGAAAACCCCCGCTCGGGAACCATCTGGGCCAGCCGGGCGTGGTAGTAGCCGTCCCGTTCGAACAGCCCCGGCTGCAGCAGCGCCGTCCCGGCATAGAGGACGAGGACGTAGACGAGGAGCGCGACCGGGGCGGCCCGTGACAGCCAGCCGGGCCCGGGCAGGAAGCGGGGGGGAATCCTGAACCGTCGAAGCGCGCCCATGGCCGGATTATTGGCCGACCGTGGAAGGGGGTCAACGTTGCGCCGGGCCGGTCAGCCTGGGGGGCTTCGCGGCCGCTTGACTTCCCGGCAGGCGGCCCGGATGCTGTCGGCACCGGACCGGAAGCCGCGGTCGAGTTCGACGTGACGGAGGGACCGGACACTCGGCGGGAGTCGGATCGGTAGGGTCGCCGGGAGAGGATTGCCCGATGAAGCGCATGTACGGCATGGCCCTCGTTCTGGCGGCCGCGGCCTGCGCCAGCCGCAGCGGGTCGGACGCGATCCCGGGTACGGACGTGCCTTTCGAGGCCGAAGGTGTCGTCGATGAAGGGTTCGCGGACGTTCCGGACGAACCTGTGGATCCGGGGGCGGACGCGGTCCTGGAAGCGGGTCCCGACGTCCCGTCCCACGCCGCGGTGTTCGAGCAGTTGTCCCACCCGGGCTGCCTGCCCGACGGCGGGCACGTCATCGACCGGGTGCTGCAGTACCGGGACGCCACGACCCTGGCGGATCTGGACGTCCGCGCCGTGGCGGTGGCGGGCGGATTCGCCTGGCTGGGCACGGCGACGGGCCTGTTCGTCGCCGGGCCCTCCGACGCCGCGTTCCGCGGGATCGATCTTCCCGGGGGGCCGGCCGCGATCGCGGACGTGGCTCCGGCGGCCGAGGGCGGCGTGCTGGTGGCCCGCGGGGCCTTCGTCTACACCGTGGATCCCGAAGGCACCTTTGCGGTCGTCGCGTCCACAACGACGGACGTCGCCCGGGTGTTCGCCTGCGGGGGCGCCGTGTATGCGCTGGCGGGTGGAGCGCTGGTGATGGGCGAGGGCGGCGCCTTCGGCCCGGTGGAGCCGCCGGGCGAGGCGATCGTGCGGGCCGGCGCCTGCGCCAACGGCTCCCCGTGGGTGGGTGCCGCCGACGGGCTCTGGAAGCGGGACGCCGGCGCCTGGGCGCGGGCCTGGATTCCCGCCCGGGGCGCGCCGGTCACGGCCCTCGCTGCACGCGGCGCCTTCGTGGCCGCTGCGGCCGGCGACGAGGTCGCGGTCCTCCATGGCGGCGACGCGGTCGAAGTGCGGGTTCCGGGCATCGGCGGCCTCCCCACCGGGAACGTCCGGGCGGTCGATCTGTCGGAGGACGGGGCCGTGCTGGTCGTCGGCCATGACATCGGGGTCACCCGGGTGGACCGCGCATCCGGGGCCGTCGAGCATTTCCACTCGCTGCGCTGGCTCCCCGCCGAATCCGTGACGTCGGTCGCCCTGGATCCGGGAACCCTTTCGATCCTCGTCGGCACGCCGGGCGGCGCCGCCCGGCTGGACAAGGCGCAGACGACGCTGGCCGACAAGGCCGGGCGCATGCTGGGGCAGCTCGACCGCTGGTTCTGGAGGCTGTCGGGCTTCGTGTCCGCGAACGCCGTGTTCCCGGACCCGTGGTCCGACGGGCCGGTCGTGCTGAACGACGACGACAACGACGGGCAGTGGACCGAGGAGGCGGTGGGCGCCTTCTGCTACGCGTACAGGGCCACCGGGGACGAGCGCTACTACCAGGCGGCCCGGAAGGCCGTCACCAACATGGCGCTGCAGATCGACATCCCCGCGCAGGACTTCATCGCCGCGGGGCTGGGCCGCGGGTTCGTCACGCGGTCGTTCGTCCGCGACGACGAGGGCGGGGTCTTCGCGTCGAAGGCCACGCAGCCCAACTGGCACCTTGTCCACTACGCGGACGGCCACGACTACTACTGGAAGGACGACACGTCCTCGGACGAGGTGACCGGCCATTTCTACGGTCTTTCGATCTACCACGACCTGTGTGCGAAGGACGACGAGGAACGCGCCTTCGTGGCCGATCACCTGGCGGCGCTGGCCGGGTTCATCCTGGATCACGGGTTCATGCTGGTCGATCTGGACGGGCTTCCGACCAGCGACGGCCGCTGGGATCCGGGGGCGCTGGCGGTGGCCGTGGATGGCCTGCAGGCCTGTTCGGACGCGGGGCACACGATCGTGGAGTGCATCGACGCCTGGGGGGGCGGCGCCTTCCTGAACTCCGTGGAGATCCTGGGCGGCATGCTGGCCGCCTGGCACGTTTCGGGCCAGGCGCGCTTCCTGGACGCCTACGAGTCGCTGGTGACCGCCTCGCGGTACGGCGAACTGGCGACGTTCAACGACAACGTGGCGACCTGGGCGATTCCCGGCTCCGCCAACTATGGCGACCACGAACTGGCGGACCTGGCGTTCCTGACGCTGCTGCGCTACGAGCCCCACCCGGATCGCCGGCAGCAGTGGGTCGATTCGATGGTGGAGGCCTGGCAGTACGAGGTCGGCGAGCGCAACCCTTTGAAGTCGCTGGCCCTGGCGTCGGTGCTGGCCGATCCCCCCGGCCTGGCCGAGGGGGTCCGGACCCTGGTCGATCATCCCGAGGACCTGCGGCAGGTCCGGATGGACAACGGCCACCGGCTCGACGTCGCGCGGAACGGGACCGGCCGGTTCGGCGAGCCCCAGTTCGGGGTGGTCCTGCCGTATGACGAGATCCAGGCCGTCCGGTGGGACAGCAACCCCTATCGCATCGACGGGGGGGATTCGCCCCAGGTCCGCCGCTCGCCGAGCTTCTGGATGCTGCCCTACTGGGGCCTCCGGTACTACCGTGCGATCTGCCCGCTGGAAGGGTTCGCCGGCAACGAGGATGCGCGATGAAGGTTCTTCCGTTGACCCTGGCCGGCGTCCTGCTGGCTGTCGGCTTCGCGGCTTGCGATGCGACCCGCGTGATCGACGACGTGATCGGCGACGCGGCGACGGAGCCGGGGCCTGCGTGCGCGGCGATCGCGGCGACGACGGCGGATTCGGCCTGCCTGCAATACCGCGAGGTGCTCTGCAGCCGGCACATCGACTGCGGCACCTATGTCTCGACGGCCCGGTGCGTCGCCTGGTTCGACGGCCAGTACGGCGCCTGCGAGGATGCCCAGACGATCGCTCTGTCGGCCCTTGCGCAAGCCAGCCTCAAGACCTGCCTGTGCCGCCTGCCCGACGCGGTCTGTGCGAGCCTCGTCGCCGAAGGCGCCGAGGCAACCGTCCCGGGATGCGGCGAATTCTGATCGTCCGGGTTCGTTCGCACCCCTCCGGGATCTTCGCAGGCGCTGTCGGCCGGGGCCCTCGCCATCCCGGACCAGCGGCCGCCCTTGACACGGGCGTGCCTCGGCCAGACGATCCTCACGTCATTTCCCGAGGAGGACTTCGTGAAGACGAGCGGCTGGTTCATGACCGCGTGCATCCTGCCGGTCCTTTCCGCATGTGGATGCGGTTCCAGCAGCAGTGGCGCGGACGCCGGTTCGGATCCGGGGATCACCGGGGACGTCCCCGTCGCCCAGGACCCGGGGCCGGGCGATGCGCCGCCTTCCGACGTGCCCATGGCGGACAACCCGCCGGTGGACAACTCGCCGGTGGACAACCCGCTGGTAGGCGACCCGGCGTCCGACCCGGGCCCGCAGATGATTTCGTGCCAGGTCCTCGTCCGCGAGATCGGACCTACCGGCGCGGAAACCGTGATTGCGGGCGTGCAGGTGACGCTGCTGTCGGATCCGGGCGGCTCGCCGATCGGACAGAGCGCGACCTCGGACGCAGAAGGCCATGTGACGTTCCAGATGATGTCCAACGCCACCTTCGGCGTCAAGTTGGTGAAGGCCGGGGACCTGGATTCGTACTCGTTCGGCTTCAGCCCCCAGGACTCGCCTGCGGAAGCTTCGATCCTTTCGCAGGCGATGGCCGACAATGTCCTGACGGCGCTGGGCGCGACCCAGGACCCCGCGAAGGGAATGGCGTCGGGGAGCGTCCGCTTCCAGACGGGCCAGGGCAGTGGCGAAACCATCGGCTGCGCGACCGTGCAATCGACCCCTTCCGGCCAGGTCTTCTACTTCGACGGGAGCGGGCCGAAGACGCCCGAAGAACTGCCTTCGACGGCCAAGGCCAAGGCGGACTTCCTGGTGCTGAACGTTCCGGCCGGAGCCGTGGCGCTCACCGCGCAGGTCAACGGGACCGAGATCGCCACCGGGGCCGGCGTCGTGTTTCCCGGTGCCATCACCTTTCGCATCGTCGTGAGCAGCACCGGCGCCGTCAACCCTACCCCTGCGGATTGCGTGCAGTAGCGCGGTCGGCCCCCGGGTGCGCCGGGGCGTTGTTCCCCGCACCGATGTAGACCAGGCCGAAGCAGACGGCGGAAATCAACAGCAGCAGAAGGCCGAACTCCGCGAACGCGATGCCGCTGAGGGTCACCGACTGCCCCGTGAACGCTTCCTCCGGGCCACCCATGAAGGAGTTCCTGAAATCCGTCCAGTCGACCTTCGCATAGGCGTGGGACCACATCACGAACCCGAGGATCCCGGCCACCGGCGCCTGGACGAGGCTGGCGAAACCGAGGCCTTCGAGGAAGGACCGGATGTCCTTGCGAGCACGCAGCAGCAGTACGACCACCTGGACGACCGCGACGACGATCCAACCCACCAGAATGAATCTCACTGCGGTACCTCCCTGTCCTTCCTGGCGCCGATATACCGGGTCTACTCCGGCGCACGAGTCGCGTCAACTTCGCTGCATGCCGGCCGATTGACGTTCCCGGGCGCCTCGGGGAGACTCGGGTTGCTGGACCGTGGAGGGACGGAAGATGCAGCTATCCGGATTGCACGTCTGTTTCGAGGTGGAGGACTTCGGGAGGGCGATGGCGTTCTGGGGCCCGCTCTGCGAGGTCGCGGGGTTCAAGCCGGCGTGGGGCGACGGCAAGGTGTACGCCGGTTTCCGGAACGGCTCGATCGTGGTGTCGATCGGCGCGATGCAGCCCCGGCGCGTCACACGCGCGGCGCCGACCGGCCAGGAGTTCGTCGTCGCGGAGCACGTGGGGTTCCACGCGACCCGTCGCGAGGACGTGGACGCGGTCGCCGCGCACATGGCCGCGGCCGGCTTCCAGCCCCTGTTCCCCGCGCAGGAATACCCGGAATTCGGGCCGGGCTTCTACGCGGTCACCTTCTGTGACCCGGACAACAACGTGATCGAGTTCGCGTGGAGGCCGCCGACCCCGGGCTGACGCCCAGGGCACGGTCGGATCCCGCAGGAGGGCCCATGACGGCAGATCCCGGCTTCCCCGGCTTTCCCCCCGGAACCGCCCGCTTCCTGGCGGACCTGGCGAAGAACAACGACCGGGAATGGTTCGCGGCCAACAAGGCCCGCTACCAGGAGGACGTGGTCGCGCCGGCCCGCGCGTTCATCGCCGCCGTGGGCAGCCGCCTGCGGGCGTTCGCGCCCCACGTGGTGGCGGACCCGCGGATCAACGGATCCCTGTTCCGGCAGAACCGCGACACGCGCTTTTCCCACGACAAGACGCCGTTCAAGACCCACCTCGGGATGTGGCTCTGGGAAGGCGAGCTGGAACGCATGGAGTGCTCGGGGTTCTACCTTCATGTCGAACCGCCGAACATCATGGTCGCGGCCGGCCTGTACCTGTTCCCGAAGCCGCTGCTGCATGCCTGGCGGGAGTCCCTGGCGAACCCCCGCCACGGGCCGGCGCTGGCCCGGGCGGTGGACGAGGTCCGCGCCGCCGGGCCCTACAACGTGATGGGGGAGCACTACAAGCGGATCCCCCCCGGCTACGCGGCGCCCCCGGAGTTGGCCGACTGGCTGCGCTACAACGGTTTGTACGCTGGCATCGAGCTGCCGATGAAGGGGACCCTGGAATCGGCGGGCTTCCTGGACCTTGCCGTGGAACACTTCCGCAACCTGGCGCCGCTGCATCGCTGGCTGGTGGACATGACGCGGCGGGTCGGGGGCTGATCGGGGCTACCCCGCGGCGGCGTTCTTCTTCGCGACGCTCATGTTGTGGCGCCTGTTCGCGGACAGTTCGGTCTTCCGCAGCCGGACGGACTTCGGCGTCACCTCGACCATCTCGTCTTCCCGGATGAACTGCAGCGACTGCTCCAGCGTCATCGGCGTGATCGGCGACAGCAGGATGTTGTCGTCGCGTCCCGCGGCCCGCATGTTGCTGAGCTTCTTGGTCTTGCACGGGTTCACGTCGATGTCGTTCTCGCGGCAGTGCTCGCCGACGATCATGCCTTCGTAGAACGGGTCGCCGGGGACCAGGAACAGCCGGCCCCGGTCCTCCAGGCCGGCAAGCGCGTACGCGACGGCCTCGCCCTTCCGGTCGGCCACGATGGACCCGCTGAAGCGGCTGGTGAACTCGCCGCGATGCTCCTCGTATCCCAGCAGGTAGGAACTCATGATCCCGGTGCCCTTCGTGTCGGTCAGGAACTCGTCGCGGTACCCCAGAAGGCAGCGGGAGGGGATGTTGAACTCGACCCGTACGCGGCCCGAGCCGTGGTTGGCGTAGTTGATCATCCGGCCCTTCCGCATCGACAACTTCTGGGTGACGATCCCCAGGAACGGGTCGCCGCAGTCGACGTACAGGTGCTCGATCGGCTCCATCACGCGACCGTCCCGGATCTCGCAGATCACCTCGGGCCGGTTCACGCACATCTCGAACCCTTCGCGCCGCATCGTTTCGATCAGGATGGCCAGTTGGAACTCGCCCCGGCCCTTGATGATGAAGCCGTCCCCGTCGGGGGCGACCTCCATCCGCAGCGACACGTTGCGCAGCGTTTCCTTCAGCAGCCGCTCCTGGATCCGGCTGCCCTGGACCAGGGTGCCCTCCAGGCCCGCCATCGGCCCGTTGTTGACGATGATGCGCATCGACACGGTGGGCTCGTCCACGATGATCCGCGGCAGCGCCCTGGGCGCCTGCTGGGTGCAGATCGTGTCGCCGATGTGCACGTTTTCGATGCCCGCCAGTACCACGATGTCCCCGGGCTGTGCCGTGGCGACGTCGTGGATGCTGATGCCTTCGTAGCTCTGCAGGCGCGTCACCTTGAGCGGCTGGCTGGCGCCGTCGGCGTTGATGCACATCAGCGCGTCGCTGGCGGTCACCTGGCCGTGCACGATGCGACCGATGGCCAGCCGGCCCACGTAATCCGAGTAGTCGAGGTCCGAAACGAGCATCTGGAAGGGCTGGTCGGGGTCGTGGGCCGGGGCCGGGATCTCGGTCATGATGGCGTCGAACAGGCACTGCAGATCGGTCGCGGGATCGCCCAGGTTCCGCATCACCACGCCGTCGCGGCCGATCGCGTACAGGCACGGGAATTCCGACTGCGCGTCGTCGGCGTCGAGGTCGATGAACAGGTCGTAGATCTCGTTGTACACGTCCACCGGGCGGGCGTCCTTGCGGTCGATCTTGTTGATCACCACGATGACCTTGAGGCCGGCCTCCAGCGTCTTCTTCAGCACGAACCGCGTCTGGGGCAGGGGCCCTTCGGCGGCGTCCACCAGCAGGATGGCGCCGTCCGCCATCGACAGCGCGCGTTCGACCTCGCCCCCGAAATCGGCGTGCCCGGGGGTGTCGATGATGTTGATCTTCACGCCGTTCCAGATCACGGAGCAGTTCTGCGCGGCGATGGTGATGCCGCGCTCGCGCTCGAGGTCCATGTTGTCCATGATCCGGGTTTCGACCTGCTGGCCTTCCCGGAACACGCCGCTCTGGCGAAACATGGCGTCCACGAGGGTGGTCTTGCCGTGATCGACGTGGGCGATGATGGCGACGTTCCGGATGTTCGCGTTCTTCACGGATTGATTCATCAAGTTCCTTTCATGGGTTCATGCTGGTATCGGAGCGACGCGCAGCGGAGCGCAACCTACAGGAAACCCTTCCGGTTTGCAAACGAAGGCCTGCCGCTGGGAAGGCGCGGGCGGGCCCTGGCCACGCGGCGCGGCAGCCGACGACGGCCCGCGATGGGACGGCCTACGGGCCCGCGCGGCCTGCCGGTTCGACCGGGTTCGGGCGGCGGACGAGGAACAAGCCGACCTCCACGGAATCCTGCAGGAAATGCTGCTCGCAGTCCGGTCGGGCGGGGATCGATGTCACGGCCAGCGGCACGAGGTCGGTGCCGGCCTCGATCCGTTGGCACTCGGGGCGCAGGTGGCCGGGAAGCGGCTCCGGGTGGTGGGCGGGGTCCCCGGTTTCGGCGTCCCAGCAGGCCGCCGAGCGGAAATAGACGGCGCACCCCGAAGCCGCGCGCATGGACTCTCCGGAGTCCAGGATCGGTTTCCAGGCCCGGCGTTTCCCGCCGGGGTCCGACAGGTACTCCGGCTGCTCCTGCGATGTCCCCAGCTCGAAGGAGGGGTGGTAGATCGTGCAGGGTTCCGGAACGAGGCCGATCGAGCCCGCGATGAAGTTCCGCTCGTGCTGCGGCGTGAACAGTTGCCCCAGCGGCCCGGGCCAGATGGCCATCGAGAGCGCGACCAGCGAGGCCCCGCCGAGGCCGCCTGCGCGGCGCCACGCCCTGGAATCCGGCAGCAGGGACAGAAGGGTCGCGATCCCGAGGCCCACCGGGAGGGCCAGGAACCCGTGGGCGGCCACCGACTGGCGCAAGGCGTTCATCCGAATGCCCTGCAGGCCGGGAAGGGTCAACAGGATCGCGCCCAGCGCGGCGACGCCCACGGCCCATCGCCGGGGCCGCGATCGGAGGGCGGCGAACAGGCCGATGGCGGCCAGCAGGGCGAAGGTCGGCGGAGTGAACGCGGGGTTCAGGAAGGTATTGCCGCTGTGGTCGAATCCCTGGTTCACCTGCACGAGCGCCTCGAACTGGAGGAGCTGCGCGGACACGGAATGGGCCGGTGTCTCGCCCGCCGCCAGGTGCGACAGCGCCCGTTGGGCTGGGAAGGCCCACAGAGCCGCCAGCACCAGGGCCGCCAGCCACGTGGGCCGCCACCGCAGCAGGCCCCTCCCTTGCGGGGTCGACAGGGCGAACAGGAACAGCAGCGCAGGGAACACGTTCAGGACCGGATGGAACTGGCAGGCGATCCCACCCAGGATCGCGGATGCGAACAGGGCGATCGAGTCCCTTTCCCTCGCGGCGAGGCCCAGAAGCGCGACGGACATCCAGACGAACAGCGCCCCGGGGACCTGTGCGAATTCCGTCAGGGCATAGTAGACGGGACCGGAAAAGACGGCGGCGGCGAGCGCGGCCCAGATCGCGGCGGGCTTGCCCACCCAGAGCCGAGTCGCGGCCCACGTCGCCGGGACCGTGAGGACGGAGGCCAGGTACTGGACCGCCAGCAGGGTCGTTTCGGTTCGCGGCAGGACCGAAAGCGCCAGGCCATGCAACGCCGCCATTCCGATCCCGTAGTACCGATCCGGGTTGGGCATGTTGTTCCCCAGGAGCTCGTTCAAGATCCCGTATCCATGGTTGTTGATGTAGCCGGGAATCCGCGTGCCCCCGACGAGTCGCAGGATCGCCGCGAGCGTCGTGACGAGGGCCAACGCTGCCCATTCCTGGGCCGACACACGGCGAATCCGCCCCAGGAGCCACCGGGGACGGATGGCCAGGAGGCCCAGGCCCAGGAGGATGCAGGCCTGGCAGATCGTGATCCAGCCGAATGCGGCGGCGGGGGGCGCGACGGCGGTACCGCCCGCACCGGGGTCGGGCGATTCCCGTGGAAGCACCCAGGGACTGGCGCCCCGATCGTGCTCGACCACCAGCGAGGCCAGGTAGTCGCGGGCAGCCACGAATTCCGGATCGGGGACCCCTTCCGACGACTCGAACTCCAACGAGAAGTTCGTCGATGCCTGCCGGGCCCCGATCCGGGGCGGGAGCAGTCGAAGGGACAGGCTTCCCGACGGGCCCGTGAACCTGCAGAGCGCCTGGCGCGGCTGGATCCCGATCCCGGCGAGGGCCCATCCTCCCGGCAGGGGCACCCCCTGCGCATGCGGGGCCAGCAGGTTCCGGATCAACGCGCTGGCATCCGGGCCCAGGAACATCTTCGCATCGGCGTCGTTCGCGGGCTGGGCGGTTGCGTTGAGGCTGGCCGCGCAGGCGAGAACCAGGACCCCGGCCAGCGTCCCGGGAATCCTCGCAGCGCGCATGATCCTTCCCCGTGCAGGAAGTCGTCTTATGGCCGCAGGACGGCCCGGAAGTCAATCGTGCGGGTGACTGACCGGCGTGTTGCGAACGCGGACCGTCGTGGGTACAATTCGTGCGGTCCTCATTGCCGCGCCCGGCTTCACCCGACAGGAGACGCCCCCATGAACGCTCGCCATTCCGCGTGCCTTCTGGCCCTTTCGATCGGCCTGGCGATCGTCGCCTGCGGCAGCGATCCCGCCGGCACGGTCGGCGCCGATTCCGACGCGATCCAGGGGGCGGACCTGCCCCAGGGATGCTCGTCCGCCCAGGCGACCTGCGAGGGCAACGTGGCGGTGACGTGTGTGGACGGCCTTGCGCAGCGCCAGGACTGCGGGACCGACGCGTACTGCAACTACGGCGAGTGCGTCGATACCACGATCGTGCTGCCCCGGGACGCGGCCTCCCACACCGACCAGTCGGAGTGGTGGTACTACACGGGCCACCTGAAGGACGGCGATCACCTGTGGGGCTTCGAAATCACGATCTTCCGGTACGACCTGATGCCGACGTTCCAGATGGACGGCATCGGGTTCATGTGCCACGTGGCGGTGACGGACGTGACCGCGCTGGATCACTTCCACACCGACAGCATCTCGCTGGATCCGCAGAACTGGACCTCGGACCCGGTCGTGCTGGAGGTCGACAACTGCCGCTTCGAGGAAGGCGGCGACGGCAACGACCACATCATCGGCCAGATTCCCGCAGGTACTGAGAAGGACGGCAAGGCCACCCCGTGGACCCTCGACCTGACGGTCAGCCCGCAGAAGCGCGTGGTTCGGCATGGCATCGACGGCATCATCCCGATGGGCAACACGGGCAAGAGCAGTTGGTACTACTCGTTCACGCGTTTGGCCGCCCAAGGCACGCTGTCCACGCCGACCGGCGAGCACGCGGTCACCGGGCAGGCCTGGATGGACCACCAGTGGGGCGGCTTCGACAACAACGAGTACCGGGGCTGGGACTGGTGGAGCATCCAGACCGAGGACAAGTGGGAAATCATGCTGTTCCAGTTCACGTCCTGGGAGGGCGTCCTGGTCGGCAAGGCCGGCACGATCATCGACCCGGACGGCAACCTGACGCCGCTGGAGGGGCTGGACAGCTTCCAGATCACGCCGCGGCGCACCTGGGCCAGCCCGCATACGGACGGCGTGTACCCGATGGACTGGGACATCACGATCCCGCCGGGCGACTGGAACATCGCCGTCGTGACGGCGGTCGATGACCAGGAGATGTACAACCCGTTCCAGAACTACTGGGAAGGGCAGACCACCGTCACCGGGACCCGCGGCGGCACCGTCGTGACGGGCGTCGGCTACACCGAACTGACCGGCTACGCCACCGACGCGTTCGATCCGAAGCATTGACGGGCGGGGCGTGAGGTTCGAACGGTCCGGCCCGGGCATCGCCCGCCGTCCCTCAGAACTTGTATCCCACCGAAACTGACATCATGTGGTAGTTGGCGGTATAGACGCCGGCGTTCGCGGGCGCCCCGGCCTTTCCCAGGTAGTACTGGCTGCAGTTGTTCGTGTCGGTGTAGGGCGCCTTGCACGGGTTGCCGGGCGTCTGCTGGTAGGAGCGCGATTCCGATTCCGTCACCACCGTCGGCAGCGAGAACAGGTAACTGTAGGACGCCGACAGGTCGAACCCGGCCCAGTCCAGCGAGAACCCGACGCTGGGCCCCAGGCGCGGTCCGGGAGGCGTGTCGATGTACGCGTAGGCATCCGGCGTCGCCCCGGTTTCGTAGTAGAAGCCGCCACGCAGCGTGACGTGGGTCGGGTACACGTTCCAGTCCCCGCCCAGCCGCAGGCTGTACGTGTCCTTCCAGTGGCGCGCCACCTTGATCGTCCCGATCGGCACGTTCTGCCCCAGCACCGTGGACACCAGGCCGGTGCCGTCCAGCGTGAAGTTGTCGACCATCGACCACGCCTCGTAGCCGAGGTCCAGTTCGATGTCGCCCAGTTCCTGGCCGCCCCGGGTGAAGACATAGCGGCCGCCGACGCGCAGCTTGGGCGGCAGCACGAACGAGAACGTCACCGAGTTGTCGGGCTTGCCGTTGCGGGTCAGTTGCGGCGCCTTGTCCAGCTTGAGGCTGAGCGCCTGGATCGCCAGGTGCGACTTCGCGCGGAACTGCACGGGGACCAGGCGGGCCGACGCCGCGAACTGCAGGGCGGGGGTCGGGTGGTACCACACGCCCAGGATCGCCGTCGCGTTGAGGTGGTCGGCGCCGGACAGCTTCGACAGGATGTCGAACCGGCTGGAATCGGGTTCAACGATGCGCGGCGAGGTGTTGCCGTTGATGACCAGGTTGAACTTGATGCTCTGCAGGTCCACCCACTGCAGCGTCGCCCCGATGCCGAAGACGTCCTTGTATTTCCAGGCTACGGCGGCGTTGTAGTACAGGATTTCGACGGTGCGCGAAACCAGCATGTACTTCTGCGGGCCGTCGATCGGGAAGTCCTGGCTCATGGTCCCGGGCGGCGCGTCCAGGGACAGCCCGAAGCCCCAGTCCTTCAGGCCGAAATCGCTGGTGACGGCGATGATCGGCCCCAGGTACTGGTTGGGCGTCTGGTTCTTGACCGGCGCGAACGTCAGGAAGCGGGGAACCCCGTGGACCGCCTCGCTCCAGTCCAGCGTCCGGGCGCGACGGTACTCTTCGTTGCCTACGATGAACCGGTTCCCCAGGAAGATCTGCGTACCGCGCATCGACGCGAGGCCGGCAGGGTTCAGGTCGATGGCCGTCGGGTCGTCGGCCTTCACCGTGAACGCGCCGGCGCGCCCGGCCGCCCGAGCGCCCTGGTCCCCGACCTCGAACCCGCCCGCGAAAGCACGGATGGGCAGCGCGATCACCAACGTTGCCAGCACGATGCCAACCGGCACGGCGAAGGTCGACTTCATGGCGCCTCCGTCAGTGCGATTGGCAATCGTTCGAGGACACCTTGTTGAACTTCGTTTCGGGGATCATCGCGGCGTCGAAGAACGCCTGCACGAAATACCCCTTCGTGCCGTCCGGCGTCAGGCATCCCGCCTGCAACCCGAACGAGCGGATGATGCTGCCGAACGACAGCCACTCGTCCCCGCAGGCGAGGTGGCAGGAATCGTCCAGCGCGTCGGGCGCGTAGGTCGCCCCGGGCTGGTTGTTCCACTGGCACGTCCCGGGGGAACCCATGCACATGCAGATCCGGTCCGCGGCGTCCATCGTGATGCAGCCCAGCAGGAAGCCGTCCTTCACCGCGGTGCAGTCGTCGTTGAACGACATGCGGATGCTCATGTCGCTGATCGGGATGTTGTTGGCCGGCTGGTTGTCCGGGGAGCAGATCAACGGCGCGTCCCGGGGGCCCGAGTGGAAGTACAGCGACGTGGGTGCGGTGCTCTTGAACTGGCATTGCGTGCCGTGGTAGGGCGCCAGGTCCACGTTGAGGCTCAGCCCGTCCAGCAGGCAGTAGTCGGTCACCATGTCGGACGTGGCCTGGCCGTCGGGGGCCGGCAGCACGTAGGGCATCTTCGGCTCGCGCCAGCCCGGCCCAAGCGTTACCGACAGCTTTTCGAACGCGGTCCCGGTCCCGGCGACGGCGTCGTCGATGACGATGATCACGTTGAGGATGTTGTTCTTGACGTCGCCCTGCCACATCACGTTGAGGATCTCGGCGAACGCGTCGGGCTCGTCGATTTCCAGGCGAGTGACCCGGTAGACGCGGCCCTTCATGGCCGCCGCGTCGCACTTCAGGCAGGTCCCGCTGCTGTTGCCCCCCTCGACGTTGATGACCACCTCGGGGAAGTCCGGTTCGCTGACCTTCACGCACGCGAACGTCAGCGTCATCACGACGGCGAACCCCAGGAACGTCCGCATATGGACTCCTTCTGGCATCTTCAAGATGCAACTACGCTGTGTCAGGAAGGACCGGGTCGTCAGCGACTGTATCGGAGGCCGGCCGATCGCGTCAATGGGGTGAATTGATCACCGATCCGGAATCGGCGGCGCTTCGTCCGGGTCACGGTTCGTGGACGATCGTCAACGTGTACAGGAACTGATCGCACGTCGTCGCCGCTGCCGCCGGGTCCCGGTAGACCTTGATGTAGTAGTCGTCCTCCTTCGACGTGCACCAGTTCGATTTCTTGTTCGCGTCCGTACAGGTCGCGCCGCCCTCGCAGCAGTCGGACCCCGCGGCACAATCGTAGGTCGAGCCCTGGGTGACGCACGGGCTCTCGTGCCGGCCCCAGGGGTTCGACCCGTCCGGGGCCGTCGCGGTGGCGACGGACCACCCGGCATCGCGAGCGCCGCTGCAGGCATCCGGGTCGATGACGGTGCAGCCGCCCTTCTGGACTGCCAGCCTGATGTTGGCCTGGGCCGCGGGATTGAGCATCGCACGCAGGTTGAACAGGTTGTGGCCGGGCACGGCGAACGTCCCGCTGTCGGCGGTGTCCACGGCGTGGACCAGGTACCAGTCCTCGTCCCCGAGGGCGAGCAGGCGCCCGGTCACGGTGAGGGTCTTGCCGCCCACCCCGTCCGGGAGCTGCCCCAGGTTGATCGCGGTCGCGCAGGTGTTTCCGGACGACTCGGTGTCGGGGCACTCGCAGCCGTTGGTGATGTTGTTGTCGATGTTGAAGTGGTCCGCCACGCACGTCCAGCCGCATCCGCCCGCCCCCTGGCAGGTCGGTGTCGTGAAGGCGTACTGCGCGCACAGCGCGTCGCCGCCCTCGTCCACCGTGCCATTGCAGTTGTCGTCCACCCCGTTGCAGGCCTCGGGCGCGCCCGGGTTGATCGCCGGGTTGTTGTCGTTGCAGTCGCCGCCGCCGTTGACGCAGATGGCCGGCGTGCCCACCACGACCATGGACGCGTCGCACCAGTGGTCGTAGTCGTCGTCGCAGCCCTCGTCCGTGTTGCCGTTGCAGTTGTTGTCGATGTTGTCGCACATCTCGACGACGCCGGGGTTGATGGCCGCGTTGGCATCGTTGCAGTCGCCGCCGCCGTTCGGGCAGGCGAGCGGCCTGCCCACCACGACCATGGACGCGTCGCACCAGTGGTCGCCGTCGTCGTCGCAGCCTTCGTCCGTGCTGCCGTTGCAGTTGTTGTCGATGTTGTCGCAGCTTTCGAGCGCGCCGGGGTTGATCGCCGCGTTGGTGTCGTCGCAGTCGCCGCCGCCCAGGGGGCAGACGGGCGGCGTGCCGATGCGGATCATGGCCGCGTCGCACCAGTGGTCGCCGTCGTCGTCGCAGCCTTCGTCCGTGCTGCCATTGCAGTTGTTGTCGATGTTGTCGCAGTTCTCGGTCGCGTTCGGCCGGATGGCGGCGTCGTTGTCGTTGCAGTCGCCGGCGACCACCGCGCGGTAGTTGCCCGTCGGTGCGCAGAAGCACTTCGACGTCCCGACGCCCCAGGTGTCGTTGTCCACGTCGGTGAAGTAGCGGGTGCAGCCGGTCGCGTTCTCCTCGTCGGTGGCGCCGTTGCAGTTGTCGTCGATCCCGTTGCACGCCTCGACCGCGCCCGGGTGGACGAGGTCGCTGCCGTCGTCGCAGTCGCCGGCCCGCGCGGCGCGGTACAGGCCCGTCGCTGCGCACAGGCACTTCGAGGCCAGCGTGCCCCACGTGTCGTTGTCGAAATCGTAGAACCACGTCGCGCACCCGCTGGCGCCCTCCTCGTCGGTGAGGCCGTTGCAGTTGTCGTCCTTCCCGTTGCACGACTCGATCGCACCCGGGTTGACGGTGGCGTCGGTGTCCAGGCAGTCCCCGCCGCGCGTCGCGGTGTACTTGCCGCTGGGGGCCGACAGGCACAGCGTGTTGCCGGTGGCGCCGTACGTGTCGCCGTCCGAATCGTAGTAGTACGTGACGCACCCCAGGCATCCCGGCT
Organism: uncultured Myxococcales bacterium; assembly: GCA_903857665.1. Classification (GTDB taxonomy): domain Bacteria; phylum Myxococcota_A; class UBA9042; order DTJE01; family DTJE01; genus CAIZWN01. Next base: position 1,031 of record CAIOFV010000059.1, on the reverse strand, counting down.
CGTCGGTCAGGCCGTTGCAGTTGTCGTCGATCCCGTTGGCGCAGGCTTCGAGAACGCCGGGGTTGACGGCGAAGGCGTTGTCGTTGCAGTCGCCCCCCACGCCCGCCGTGTACTTGCCGCCGGCCGCGCAGAGGCACTTCGTCGTGCCGGTCACGCCGTAATGGTCGCCGTCGTTGTCGTAGTAATAGGTGGCGCAGCCGGTCGCGCCCTCCTCGTCGGTGACGCCGTTGCAGTTGTCGTCACGACCGTTGCACGACTCGGTCTGGGCCGGGTTGACGGTCGCGTCGCCGTCCGCGCAGTCGCCCCCGACCAGCGCCGTGTACCGGCCCGACGGGGCGCACAGGCACTTCGTCGATCCCGTCACGCCGTAGCCGTCGCCGTCGCCGTCGAGGAAGTACGTGGTGCACCCGCTGGCGCCCTCCTCGTCGGTGGCGCCGTTGCAGTTGTCGTCCTTCCCGTTGCACGCCTCGGTCGCCCCCGGGTTGACCGTCGCGTCGGTGTCCAGGCAGTCCCCGCCCCGCGTCGCGCCGTACCTGCCGGTGGGGGCCGACAGGCACTGCGTGTTGCCGTTGACGCCGTAGGTGTCGCCGTCGAAATCATAGTAGTACGTCAGGCACCCCTGGCAGCCCGCCTCGTCGGTCAGGCCGTTGCAGTTGTCGTCGATCCCGTTGAAGCATGCCTCGAGCACCCCGGGGTTGACGGCGAAGGCGTTGTCGTTGCAGTCGCCCCCCACGCCCGCCGTGTACTTGCCGCTGGCCGAGCAGAGGCACTTGGACGTGCCGGTCAGCCCGTAATGGTCGCCGTCGTTGTCGTAGTAGTAGGTGGAACAGCCGGTGGCGTTCTCCTCGTCGATGGCGCCGTTGCAGTTGTCGTCCTTCCCGTTGCACGCCTCGGTCGCGCCCGGGTTGACGCTCGCGTCGCCGTCCGCGCAGTCGCCCCCGACCAGCGCCGTGTACCGGCCCGACGGGGCGCACAGGCACTTCGTCGATCCCGTCACGCCGTAGCCGTCGCCGTCGCCGTCGAGGAAGTAC
>CAIOFV010000058.1 GCA_903857665.1 uncultured Myxococcales bacterium | reverse complement strand
GAGCAGCATGAACACGCCCGCGTTGTCCAGCGAGTTGCGGGTGCCGCCGCCCATCTCGGCGAAGTACGCCACGCGGTCGACGTGGTCCGGGGCGAACAGGCCCAGGATTGCGACCTGCATGTGCCCGATGGCCCCCGACGCGCCCAGCCCGTTGCCGGTGATGTAGAACGACAGGAAGAGGACGACGCCCAGCAGAGCGCCGCCCACGTAGGGATTCACGTAGGCTCTCGGTTCCTTCAGGGTCATTTCGGACCTCCCTCGGTGGCGTGCGGCGCCGCGTCGAGTTCCTCCCAGCCGTCCATCATCGCGCGGACGTTCGAGAACACCGTCCGCCCGGTGGTCGTCAGGTACAGGTGCAGCACGAAGAACGTCAGGAACAGCCAGGACCCCAGGTCGTGCAGGGGCGCGATGATCGTGAGCCCGCCCAGCGACGTGGCGAAGTCCGGCCATCGGGAGGCGCCCCAGACCAGGACGCCGGTGACGACCTGGAACGGGAACAGGACGTTCAGCAGGGCCAGGTAGGTGACCTGCTGGAGCGGGTTCAGCTTCCGCTCGGCCGACTTCGGGGTGGGGTGGGGCTGGCCGACAAAGATGCCCTGCAGGTAGTAGCGAGCCTGGGCGGTCATCTCGCCGACGAGGTTGTCGCGTGGGGGGAGGAACTGCCGGATGGCGCTGCTGGCGAGGTGGTAGAACAGCGACAGAAACGCATTCAACACCATCACCAGCGCGAAGAAATTGTGGACCCTCACCGCGACCGGCAGGCCCAGCGGCGTGAAGCGCCCGCCGGAGTGGACCTCGAAACCGGTCACCATCAGCGCCAGGATGCTGAAGGCCATCAGCCAGTGCCAGACCCGCTCGTAGGTCGAGTACAGGTACACCTTCGGTCCCGCGGGAGGGGGCTTGCCGTTCTTCCGGCTCGCACGGACCCGAAGCCCGCCGTGGACGGCGACGCCCAGGACGACCGCGGAGAAGGCCAGCAGCCCGGCGAGGTCCGCCAGCGCGTTGCGCGAGTGGCCGAAAACGTAGAACGACGACCCTGGCTTGCGGTCAAGCACCAGGCTGCCGCCGTCGGTCGCCCGGATGGTTCCGGTCACTGGAGCACCAAGGCCGTCCGGGGGCAGCGGAAGGACCCCGCCAGTCGTGAAGGACGACAGCGTGATCGGAGCGTCCAGCACCGACCAGCTGCCGTGGCAGTTGGCGCAGTCGCGCCGCACGTTCGCGCCGGCGAGGATGCCGTGGTTGACGGGACGCGGCAGGATTGCGGCCCGGATCTGCGGGTCCGACACACCCAGCGCCGCCAGCCGGGAACGGATCGCCGCGACTTTCGGCGGCGTGTCCAGCCGGAGTTCCGCCGGGTCCAGCCGCCCGTTGCCGTCGGTGTCCAGCGCTCGCACGACTTCCTCCGCGTACCGATCCCCGTCCAGCCACGCCGCCTTCACCGTCGCGGCCGCGACCTCGTCGCCCGTGGTGTCCGACACCCAGAACCACCGCGTGACCAGGTTGAACGGCGCCAGCTTCGTGCCCTCGATCCGGTCGGGGCGGGCCAGCAGGAACGGCGCGTACCCTTCGGTGAAGGCCGTGTTCAGCGCCTCGCCCGCGGCCCGCGTCATCCCGCGGTACTCGACTCGCGGTCCGCCCCCCGGCAGGACCACCGTCGCGTCCACCGCCTGCGCTGCCGGACCGGACAGGGTCGCGGCGTGGCAGGAGCGGCAATCCAGCGCGGCCAGGTGGCGTTCCTTGTAGGGAAGGAACGAGTGGACCGCCAGCGGATCGTGGCAGGACCGGCACGAGGCGGTGACCAGGTCGTGGTCGGGTCGGTGCAGGAACTGCGACACCGTGATCCGGCGCGGGTCGTTGCGCAGGAAGTCCAGGACCGTGTGCTTGACGCCGGCCCGGGCCGGGTTGTTCGCCGCGAAGTGGCACGAGGTGCAGCCGACCAGTCGACGCGCGTGGACGTCCCACGGGTACGACCGCGCGTCCCGGTCCTTCAGGTTCAGCCACGACGCGGACACGGCCTGCGGCGACAGGATCTCGCCCGTGTCCCGGGTCAGGGCGTACGTGCGACCGGGCGCCGGCGCCTCGAAGTCATCCGGGATCGACACGGGCGTGGTGCCCGCGTGGACGATGCCGTGGCAGAAGGCGCAGTTCTGGTCGCGCGGCGCCGAGATGCGGATGAACTCGCGCTTCAGCAGGCCGTGCTCGTCGAACGCGGCAGGGTCCGTCGGCAGCCGGCTGCCCTCGAAGTGGCACTCGACGCACGTGGCCTTGCGGCCGTCCTTGAGGTGCGAGTTGTGGGCGTCGATGAACGGGGCGTCGTGGCAGGCCCCGCACGTCTTGTCCGGCGAAGGCGTCGCAGCGGTGCCCAGGACGGGTTGCCCGTTGGCATCCAGCAGCGGGAACGCCGGGTGCATCACGTTCGGCGCGCCCTGGGCCCAGGCCCACGACGGCAGCGCCAGCACGCCCAGGATCAGCAGGGTCGACAGCGAACGTCTCATCGGCGGCCTCCCGTGGTCATCGGGTCGCCCTCGTACCCCAGCGCCTTCCAATCCATGCGCGTCTTCTCCCCGTGGCAGTCGTCGCAGCGAAGCGCCTTCTCCTTCGGGGCGACCATGTGGGACAGCGGCCAGTACATCGCCGTCTTCGCCCAGCCGTACTCGCCGCTGTACTCGATGCCGGCCGCCTTCGCGCCCAGCCGCAGCGCCTTGTCCCAGTCGAAGTCGTGCCAGTAGCCGCCCTCGCCCCCGGTGACGGGCGGAAGAAGGACGT
>CAIOFV010000057.1 GCA_903857665.1 uncultured Myxococcales bacterium | reverse complement strand
GGCGACAGCGTGGTCCGGGAGGAGAACGTGAACCGTGCTTCCGTGAACGGCATCAGGTCCAGCGAGTCGGACTGCGGGTCGTCGTAGAAGCGCCGGTAGCGAAGGTCCGCCGTGGCGCGCCAGGCGAACCACGTCGCCGGTTCGATACCCACTGCGACCCGCGCCTGCGCCCCGATGAAGTTCAGCGTGGCGTAGGTGTCCAGGTTCCTCAGGGTCTCGATCGCCACCGCCACCAGGACATCGTTCCTGTCGTCCTCCCCCCAGGTCGGGTTCGCGACCATCCGAAGCAGGTGGTCCTGGGCGGTCAGGTCGAAATGGCGGGTGAAGATCTCGGCCGTTCCTTCGTACTCGGCGGTCCAGATGTCGGCGAAATCGACGCCCAGCTTGAGGTGCGCTCCGACCGAGTCGTCCCACTCCCTCGAACGCGTTCCGTAGACGTTGTCGGTGACCCGGTTGGTGAGGGTCGCGGTGGCGCCGAATTCCTGGGCGGTCGCATCCCGGCAGACCGCGACCGCGGCGAGGAGGAAGCCGGCCGCGAGAGCGAGCAGAGGCGACGCGACCGGTCGGTGGCCGATGAAGCACGTCACTGGCAGCCACCCTTTCCCGCCCCGCCCGGACCGTGTCCGCCGCGCATCGTGCCCTTCATCCCGCTCCCGGTACCCCGGGTCCCGCGCCAGGCGCGCCGGAAACGGAACTCCTGTCCGTCCTGGATCCCGTCGCCGTCGCGATCGACGAACGACTTCCCGGCATCGGTCTTCGTGGAATCGACTGGCGCGGCCGGCGGCGGCGATGCCGGCACGGCGGCGGGCGGAGGGTCCTTCTTCGGACTCTCCTGGGCCCGGGCGAACGCCGGCGGGGTCGTCACCGCAAGCAACAGCAGGATGGCGAAAGCGGACTTCATCTTTGCACCGACGCCCGGGGGGACGCGGGCCCCCCGGGCGATCCGAGCAGGGCGGATGCCCTACTTCGCCTTGCCGGTCCGGGCCTGGGCGTGGTCGCAGACGCCGTCGCCGTTGGCGTCGACGTACCCGGCGCCGCGCATCATCTTGCCACCGCCCATGCCGGTCCCCTTGCCCTGGCCCTGGCCCTTGCCCTGTCCCTTCCCCTGTCCCTTCCCCTTGCCGGCCATCGCACCCTTGCCGCCGTTCTCGGCCTTGCGATCGCAGATGCCGTCGCCGTCCGCGTCGACAAACTGCGACCCGCCGCCGTTGCCCGCCTGGGCCGCGACGCCGGCGTCCTTCGCCGGAACGCCGTCCTCGGCATGCGCCAGGGCCGGAAGACTCGCGAGCGCTACCAGCACCACCACGTTCATCAGCACCTTCTTCATGATCGTTCCTCCTGGATTCCAATCGCCAACCCCCATTGGGTCGGCAGAAGGACTCCATTGCGAGGGTCATGCCAGCGACCGTGAATTTCGCAACACTCCGACCTTGCAGGGCAAATTGTCGTCACATCGAAATTGCACGACCCCGGGTGGCGGCCGGCTCGACGTTTTCGTCGAATCCGTTCGACGTCCTCGTCGAGTCCGGACGCGAGTCTACAGGCCGTACTTCTGCATCTTGTAGCGGACCGCCCGCTCGGAGAGCCCCAGTTCCCGCGCTACCGCGCTCTGGTTGCCCGCGAGCTTCGCGAGGGCCTGGACAAGGATGTCCTTCTCGATTCGTGCAAGGCGATCGTCCAGACCCTCGCCCGGAGTCCCTTCCCTGGCTCCTGTCTCGGTCGTCGCCGCCTGTCGGGCCGACGTGTCGAGGAAGTCACCTCGGCCCAGGACCGGCCCCGTCGCGAGCACCAGCGCACGCTCCACCAGGTTCTCGAGCTGCCGGACGTTGCCCGGGAAGGGGAAGGACGACAGGGCCTCGATGGCCTCCGGCGAGACGCCGGCGAAACCCGTCCGGGACAGGTCCGCATGCTTCGCCAGGAAGTGTTCGACCAGGCGTGGGATGTCCCCCTGACGATCGCGCAGTGCGGGCATCGACAGGGTCACCACGTTCAGCCGGTAGTACAGGTCGGCGCGGAACTCGCCGGTCTCGATTCGATCCTGCAGATCCCGGTGCGTCGCCGCGATCACGCGGGCGTCCGTCTCGATCTCCTGGGTCCCGCCGACGCGCTCGAACCGTCCGGTCTGCAGCACGTTCAGCAGCTTGACCTGCACCCCGGGCGGGATGTCGCCGACCTCGTCCAGGAACAGGGTCCCTCCCCGGGCCAGCTCGAGCCGCCCCTTCTTCTGTGCGGACGCACCGGTGAACGCCCCCCGTTCGTGACCGAACAGCTCGGACTCGACCAGGGTTTCGCTGAGCACCGCGCAGTTCAGGGTCACGAACGGGCCCGCGTGCCGACCCGAGAGCCTGTGGATGGCCCGGGCCAGGACCTCCTTGCCGGTCCCGGACTCGCCCAGGATCAGCACCGAGGCGCGGGTCGGGGCGACCCGGCTCGCCAGCTCCTTGACCTGCCGGATGACCGGGCTGTCGCCGACCAGTTCGGCGAACGCGTCGGCGGACGCGACCGCGTGGCGCAGCGTCCGGTTCTCGCGGGACAGGGCCGCCTTCTCCAGCGCCTTGGCGACCAGGACCTCCAGGCGCGCGAGGTCCACCGGCTTCGCCAGGAAATCGTAGGCGCCCGCGTGCATCGCCCGAACGGCCTCCTCGACCGTGCCGTGGGCGGTGACGACGATGGCCTGGAGGTCCGGGTGGGTCTGCCGCAGCTCGGCGAGCAGCGCGATCCCGTCGGGTCCCCCGAGCCGCAGATCCGTGAGCAGCAGATCCACCGCCCCATCGGCGGCCCGGTCGCGCGCCTCGGCCGCCGAGGAGGCCTCGACGACGGCGTAGCCCTTCTTTCGCAGGAACCCCGCGAGGGTCTTCCGCTGGGCCGCGTCGTCTTCGACCAGCAGCAGTCCCGGGTGCGTGGACGGGTCCATCCT
>CAIOFV010000056.1 GCA_903857665.1 uncultured Myxococcales bacterium | reverse complement strand
GGACAGCTCGCGCTTCAGGCGGATGTTTTCCAGGGACAGGGCGCGCTTCTCCAGCGCCTTCTCGATGGTGACGCTGATCTCGTCCAGCTTGAACGGCTTGCCGACGTAGTCGAACGCGCCGCGCTTCATCGCCTCGATGGCGGTCTCGATGGTCGAGAACGCGGTCATCAGGACGACCTCGATCTGCGGGGCGATCTCCTTGCAGCGGATCAGCACGTCGAGGCCGGACTTGCGCCCCAGCTTCAGGTCGCTGAGGACGAGGTCGAACTCCTCGTCCTCGAGCATGCGGATCCCCTCCTCGCCGGTGGTCGCGACGCTGACGTCGTGGCCCAGCTTCTTCAGGAAGAGGAACAGCACCTCGCGCAGGGACTGGTCGTCTTCGACGACGAGGATGCGAGCCATCGGGCGGCGCCCCGTGAAACTTCGCTGATTGTAGGGGCAATGGGGGGCGAGGGGAAGGGCGTGGCGTCCGGTCGGCGGGCGCGCCCCCGGGGGCTTCGTTCGACGGCGAGTCGCGTCCCGGCCGGTTCGTTGATCTTGCGGGTCCCCGGATCTACCATGCGCCGAGGGGTCGACTCAGGGGGGAACGATGCGCGGGCCATGGGTGGCAATCGCCGTCGCGGTCACGGTTTTCGGGGTGCTGCTCGAATCGTCGTCCGTCCGGGCGGGGCCCGCGAAGGACGACCAGGTGTCGATCGGCCTGGGCATGTACGCCGCGGGCTACGCGCACGCGGACTTCGGGTTCTTCCACGGGAGCGGCGGCGGCGCCTTTCCCCCCGATTCGCTTTGCTTCACGCTCCCCGTCCAGTACCGCCACCGGGTGAACAAGTGGTTCGCGGCCGGAGGGGAGGTCGCCGTCCTGGTCTGGCATTTCAAGGACTCGGGAACGATGGGCGGGGTGGAAATCGGGGGCGGGATCCGACCCTACCTGGTGCCGGACTGGCTGTACGTCGACTTCAGCCTGTTCGTCGGCTTCCCCCTCTACTACGGGTGGATGCCGACCCTCGGCCTGACCATCCCGCTCGGCGGATCGGTCAGCCTGATGATCGAGAACCAGTTCCCGATGACCTACCTCTTCGGCGTCTTCCTGGTCATCTACCAGCCGGTCCTGGGCGTCGAGTTCGCGTTCTGAGTTTCCCCGGGGCTGTGCGAAGCGCCCTGGGACTTCGCAGGCCATGCCTGCGCCTTGACGCCTGCCGCGTTCAGCGGCCACAATCCCCACGTGACCGCCTTTCCCCTTCGCAGGTGAAGACCGCATGAATCCCGAGGATCCCGAGGCCCCCGCAACGCCCCACTCCCGCCGCCCCCGGTACAAGGGGAAGAACCCCCGGGCGTTCCACGAGCGGTACAAGGAACTGAACCCGGTGGCGTATCCCGGCATCCAGGAGCACGTGCGGTCGCGCGGGGGCACCCCGGCCGGGACCCACGTGCCGATCCTGGTCGCCGAGGTGATGGCGGCGCTGGCGCCCGCGCCCGGCGAGGTGGTCGTCGACTGCACGCTGGGGTACGGCGGCCACGCCGGCGAGTTCCTGCGGCGCGTGGCGCCGGGGGGCCGGGTGATCGCGCTGGACCGCGACGGGGACCAGTTGTGGCGGACGGTCGAGCGGCTGGCGCCGGAATTCGGCGAGGCGC